>NZ_CP119107.1:3000625-3600750 GCF_029094525.1 Pullulanibacillus sp. KACC 23026
CAAAATCGCTGCTTTTTGTTTGCCCGTCAATCTTAATGCGGTCGCCATAGGAATTAAGTCTCCTCCTCATTTAACCAAGTTCGAATCACCTTCGAAAAATCGTCCGGCCGCTGCGCCAACAATTTCTTAATTTGATTTTCAACACTTAATTCTTCTTCAGCAAAATAATCGGGATCTTGGACCGGGACAGACATGTCTTTTGAAAATTCCATGTCTTCTCTCTCGCTTGCTCGTCTTCTCAAAATGAACCAGATGATCCCACCTAGCAGGAGTAATCCAGCAATGATCGATACCGCTATCCATGGCCAATTTGATTTCTTCGCACTTGTATCTTGGAAGGCAGGCGTTGCAAATTTATGCGGAAAAATTGTAATCCGCTGATTAATTTGCTGCTGACTCAAATTAGGATGCCCGAGAGCCGTCAGGACCACATTGGATGCAATGTTTCGAACACTCGCTTGAATGGCTTTCGATACCTTGTTGGAATTAGCCGCACTTGGCTGGACTCCGACATTGATTGTAATATCCTCGATTTGGTAAGGACTCTTAGTAATTTCATTATTAATTCGATTGACTTCATAATTGATGGTACTTTGCTCTTCATCAGAACTGCTGTTACCAGAATCATCACTTCCTGTATAGCCCGGAACATCTGTACTTCCAGTTCCCGTCACACCGCCAGCGCTTGAGCCTGAACCGCTTGATGATTTCGTATCTTTTTGTGAACTGATAATAATTCCGTCGTTATTGTTATCAGTAGGCTTGACTAATTTTTCTTCCGTTTTCTCTTTATCAAAATTCATTTTCACATAGGTTTGAACGTAGACTTTATCCGTTCCAAGGACCGTTCCCAATAAACTTTGCAGGTTTTGTTGGATGTCCTGCTGAACTTCTTGCTGAACTTTGCGTTGTTCATCATATTTATCAAGTGCTTGATCATCACTCGCATCTTGAAGCGCAAGCGTTTCACTATATTGATTCATAATCGTGATGTTATCCATCGGTAAATTAGGGACACTGTGTGCAACAAGTGTATAAAGGGCTCGAATCTGTGAAGAATCAAGTTTTACCCCTGGTGCGACGTCTACCATAACCGAAGCACTGGCTTTCGGTTGGTCGTCTGTTTTAACAAACACGGAATCCTGAGGCAATGTCAGGATGACTTGGGCATCTTGGATCCCGTCAACATTCTTAATAATATCTGCCACCTGAGTTTGCATCGCCTGTTGTTGAAGGATGTCATATTGACGATCGCTCGCCCCGAATGAAAGATTCGAACCAAATACGTCATAATTGATGCTGTTATCTTTGGGATAGCCCTTTGATGCGAGCGTCACGACTAAATTAGGTGCATCTTTCTTCGGAACCATGATCATCGTTCCAGCATCCGAAAGTTTGTACTTCGAGAATCCTTCTTTGTCCAATTCTGCTTTAATATCGCCAACTTCTTGCTCGGAAAGTTGCCCTGAATACAAAGGAACGTATTGCGGGTGAGACGTAATAATAATAAAAGTAGACAAAGCAGCGACTAGAAATAGAAACGTGCCAATAAAAAGCCCCTTTTGTTTCTTACTCCGGGCACCCCAATATTGACTCATTTGTTCTCTTGTTTTTTTAAGTTGATCCATCCATGATCGATTCATTTAACACCCTGCCTAGCTTTCTATCTTGTTATATTTGCATTTGCATTATATTTTGATAGGCCTCTACCGCTTTATCTCTAACGGTCGTCGTTAATTCCAAGCCGAGTTTTGCCTTTTCGGAGGCGATGCTGACGTCCTCAATATTATCAATATCCCCAGTAGCCACTTGCGCAGATAAATCAGAGGCCTGGTTCACGGATTGCTCAACATTATTTAAATAGCCCTTTAAAACATTGGAAAAGGAATTCTGTGATTTGTCCACCGTCGTATTTTGAAAAGGATTTTGATTAATTTTGATGGCGCTATTTGCAACACTTGATATGTTCATTGTTCAGTTCTCCTATTCACCAATTTGTAAAGCCTTCAAATAAAGGGATTTACCCGTATTAAAGGCTGTTACGTTTGCATCATAAGACCTTGAAGAAGAAAGCAAGTCAACCATTTCCTTAGACAAGTCGACATTCGGCATCTGGACATAACCACTGGCATCCGCATCGGGGTTGCTCGGGTCATAGACTGTATTAAATGGGGTTGGGTCATCCACAATCCCTGTCACTTTTACTCCTTGATCAGATGACTGAACCTGATTTTGCAACTGCCCTTGAAGGACTTGGTTAAACGAGGAAGTCTTGATCGGTTCCATTTCAACCATTTTGCGGCGATAAGGCTCCCATTTACCATTCACATAGGTTCCCCTCGTCGTTTGAGCATTGGCAATATTAGATGACACAACATCCATCCGCAGACGCTGTGCTGTGAGAGCGGAAGCACTTGTATTTAAGGAATCAAACATGACTAGGATCTCCTTCCTGTAATGGCAATTGAAAGTTCTTGAAACTGATTATTAATTTGATTAGTCAAAGAATAATACCAAAGGGAATTCTTACTCATGTTTGTCATTTCTTGATCAATATCCACATTGTTGCCGTTATTTTGAAGCGTCGTATCCGAATTCTCAACGATTTGCGGATTCGGCAAACCCGTCGAATCGCCGATGACAAAATGCTTAGGGTCCGTACGCGTTCCAGACAAGCTGGTTTGACCGGCTAAATGTTGTTTGAGAATATTCTCAAAGGAAACACTTTGCGACTTATAGCCTGGGGTATCGGCGTTTGCAATATTATTCGAAATGACTTGTTGACGTAAGCTTGAGGCATCTAAGGCCTTTTGTAAGACATTAATAGAATTCAAGATCTATAACCTCCTTTAACTTAAAGGATTGCCCCTTTAATAGTTTGATAGTTTTTGGTCACATCTGTTACCCAATAATTGTTCAAGCCAGTTGGATCATTACTCGCACCAACTGGGGCATACTTGGCTCCAATTTGGCCAATACTGGTCAAGCCTTTACCAAGGTAATTACTGCTTAAATTTTGGGCCATATCCATAATGCTATCCGAAACAGACGAGTAGGATTTCAAACCATTACTTCCCATCATGCCTGCCACATTATTTTTTTCCTTCGCGGCATTTGAGGTACCATTTCCTGTTTCATGCTGCGAAATGGCCATAAGTAAAGCCGGATCAACATTATAGGTTTGACCGGCTTGAACAAAGACTGCACCCATTCCTGCCAATTTCCCGTCAAGAAGTTGATTCATCTTCCCTGGATCACTTGGTTGAAAGGCCAATGATTGATTAGAAGTCGACGTGGTCGCCCCATATCCTGGATTCGTTCCCGTGACCGTCTGATTCAGACTCGTCATATAGGGATTAACGGATCCTGTATTGTTTAGACTTTGGGTCATTCCAGAAACCATTTGACTGTAGTTCGTCAAATAGGGGTTAGGCACACTTGAATTGGCAAGACCAAGCGTACTTTCTGGATCCATTTGACTTGCGCTGTCTAGATAATCGTACGATGATCCTGTATTTTGTAAAGATTGCGGAGTAAAGGTTTGCGTGCCTTGACTAGCAAGCATTTCACTTAACAAAAGTGGTAAAATCGTCATCATCGGATTATCGGAACTTTGAGTAAGTAAAGAATTACTTCCACTAATGCTGTCATCGGACAAGTCCAGTGATCCTGTATCTTCAGAAGCGTCTGACGAAGAAACTTGAGTTTCTTGATTAACAAGCATTTCAGTCAACAATGTCGCAAAAAGAGAATTGATCGAACTAGTCGAACTCGCTGGTTGCTGTTGTTGTTGTGTTTGTATACTTTGCGTTCCTCCCAATGTACTGAGTGACGTTGCACTGCCTAACCCATCCCCAACACTCATTTAGTAACACCCTTTCAATTTGCCATTTTAAATCTGTCATTTGGACGAAAAAAGACGCGTGCCTTTTCCTTACAGGTCACGCCACGAAGCTGTCTTGTCTAAGCTGTTTGTCTTCATCAGTAACTGACTAACATTAACCATCACTTCATTTGAGAGTTTAGATATATATTTTAATTGTCCCTCTTCAATATGCGCTTCGACTAGAACAATAGTTTCAGGAGACTGTTCATTTTTTAAAGCGAGGATCTGTTTCTCTTGGAAGACGACATTTTTTACCAAAAGATAAGTATGATTCAATGGGTCTCCAACAGTCATTTTCACGGGTCTCAAAAAGAATGGTTTTTTCTTTTGAAAATCGACAAAATAATAAACTCTCCCATTCTTTTGTTCATTATTCGTTACTTTTTGATGAATCATAACTTATCCCTCGCAATTGACCTTTGATTAAAACAGGATCCAAAATAATAAAACAAGACCTAAGTTAATCTTACACGATTCGACAATTATTTCAATAAATTGTTCGCATCTGACTATTTCTACTTTTTTGGATAACAAAAAAAAGGCGCAAGTACGCGACTTCTCGCCTACCTGCACCTAAAAAATAGTCATTTTTTCCTATCAAAAAATACCCCGTTTGTTTGTTGAATTCTTGGCTGATACCCCTTAGTAAACTTTTTAACTCTTTTTACCTGCTGGATCGACCTCTGATTTTCCTGTATCGATTTCTCTAGGAGGCTTTTCATTTCATGATCAAGGTCTAAGATTTCTTTTAATAAAAGCTTAAGATTTTTGGTGGGTTGGAAGTTGAGCAGTTCCGCTTTTTGCCGGTCCACTTCCTCCATTCTCGCTTGGCGATCTTGTAATAATAAGTGATACCCCTGATAATCTTCCAGCTTGATGGTTTGATTCATTTTTTTTGTAATTTCGTAGATTTCCTCGATTAACCGTTCCATTGCATCACGTGCCTAACCTTTTGTTTTCATTTCTTTTATTGCCGTGGACCAGGTGTCCGCTAAATCAACCGCAAACCCTTCTACTTCTTCCAAAATTTCAACACGCTTCGTCCGATTCGCCTCAACTAATCGACGTTTCATGTAATCATATAAGGCCAAGAGAGAGTCTGAAATGGGATAACCATCTTTTAATGTAATCATAAGCTCGCTTAGAATATCTTGAGCTTTCAAATTGTTATGATGAGCCTCTTCGATCGTCTGTTTTTCCATAGCAAGTTTGGCTAATCGAATGAATTTAACCATTCCTTGATATAACATAAGCGTTAACTCTTCAGGCTTCGATGTCGTAACGGCTTGTCTTTGATAGGTTTGATAAGGATTATTCATGCCCATCCGTCATTTCCCCTTTACTAATATACTACCTTCTAATTATTATCGGACAAAGTTCCGATTAGTAAAGAGATGATCTGATAAAAATTAGCTGCCCATTTGCATATCTTGATCAAACGTGTCAATGAGATAGCTTAAACGTTGATTATACGACTTCAAATTTTTAATTTTCGCCGTATCGCCGAGCTTGTTAAAAGCAGCTATCTCTTTTGCTAATTTCGCTACTTCCTTTTGCAGTTGATCATTTCGTTTCTTCTCTTCGACTAATAAGCGTTCCTTCTGTAGCAAGGTTTGACGAAGTGTCTCTTGTTCTTGCTTGCTCGTTTCCTTAACATGCTCAATCTGTTTGGTTACCTGCTGATTTTGAAGGGCCAGCGTGGTCAACTGATACAGACTGCCTAACAAATCAACAAGGTTAATTCCCGGAAGCTGTTCCACGTTCGAGATTAATCCGGATATGATTTCCAAAAAGTCCACATTGTTAGTATTTGATGGCACAGTCGAAAGCTCCGCTACCGAAAGCACCGGAACGTCCACTTCAGAAATAGTACTAAAGACGGGTTTCTCGAATGAGTCTTTTTCCTTATTCTTAAGTAACGTATAATACTTATAATTAACGGATTGGTAGCCTCGATTAAAGAGATAGGCGACTTCCTCTAATATTTCAGTGATATTCAAAGCCCCTTCTGCCTGGCGCTCAGGAATATAGCGAAACATCAATTCGATTTCATTTTCCGTCCATTTTCGATTCATTTTCTTGGAATGCTCTTGGGCTTCGGCTTGATTTTCCATAAGCGTCTGAAGAAAGACGAAATGATCGTAGTAAAACCGCAACGTTTCAGTTGGAACCTCATATTTATTTTCTAATTCTATAAGAATGTCTTCTTTTGATTGAGCTATATTTTGACTTTGGATTGATTCTTTCATCTCAAAGAGCGCTTTTTTTAAAGACAAGTGAATACCTCCTACTGATAACAAGTTACCACCTTTGACCGGTCAAACAGGATCAAATTCATTAACTTGTTTCCAAAATCTTTTCAAACTGGAAGCTTTGTTAAATATGTTCGATGGTTCTTGTTCTTTTTTGGGGGGAGCTCATAACAATAATAGTTGTACTAATTAACTATTTATTCCTATATTATAGTACTTTAGTCATAAGATTAACAGTTTAATTTATCATATAGTAAGTTGGTCTTAATGTTAAATGATTGAACTTAGATGACATTATTTGATGCTAATATTTTATTAGTTTAACTGATCGTCTTGTCATTTTGTTCTAATGTGTAATTTTTTGGATGATGTAAGTATGTCAACATTTTTTTATTTGGCTGTTTTCGTAAACTTTGTTGTTTTTTTTAGACTCCAATAAGCTCGCTTTCCGCGGGAGTCTCGCCTATTTCCACCTATTTTTATCAACTAGCAACACTCTTTTAGAAAAGAGCCTTTTACTTATATATAAAAACACCTCCCTTTGTCGGTAAGGGAGGTGCTTCTTTATCTGATTTGTTTTTCTTTCAGTCGATTTTGTCTTTGTTTTTCAAAGCAATATTGCATGATCTTTGTTTGATCCCGCTGGCTGATTTTTATAAATTCAATTCCTGCTTGCTTCTTATCTTCGAGTTTCTCTTGGACTGCTATCCGTTTGACTTGTCCGTCAAAGGAAATCTGTTCCGCTTGATTCTTATTAGGCAAAGGAAGCAGGAAAGACCCTGTCACCATTTCGTCTGTTTCGATTGGAAAATCAATAGGAGCTGTTACCAATAAACCGCCGGCACTGATATTCGTAATCGCTACTTCCTGATCCTTTAAGTCTATCGTCAGAGCCGCCGATACACGGAAATTCTCCCTTTGCTGGATTTTAATAATGTCTTTCTCGTGAGGTCGAGTTAATCGTATTAAAGGAATCGGACCGAGCTTTCTACCCAAGATCGTTGACTTAAATTGATATTTATTCGTCTCTAAAATATAGGTAATCGCAAGCTTTTCTCCTTCAGTCAACAGTCCAATCATGTCTCGGTCCAAAAGCATGATCGAGAGCTCATTATCTTCTATTCCACTAATAACCGAACGACAGGAATGATCGGAATCGGTTTCTATTAGGACATTTTGGTTTACTTTGGGATACATATTATCCTCCTGTTATTGACATAATTGCCAGATACCTCTAATTCTATCATAATAGAAAATCACTTAAAAGTGTTGGCTACAAAGAATCCCTTTATGTTTAAATTGCCAACATAAAGGGATTCTATTAAACAACGTTCACCATCTATTTCAAGAAGTCAGCCAAGGTTGGTTGTATAATTCGAGCCCCAATCTCGAGTGCTGCTGACTGAACCGTTTCTTGTGATTTTAAATCGGTGTATACGCTAGCCATGTCGACATCGGAATTTTTGGAAAGCAAATCGGTTGTTGACGTCTCAAGTCCGTCCAATCGGGATTGACTCAACTGCATCCGGTTCATCCGCGCCCCGAGGTCAGAACGCAATTGGAGGACATTATCGATTTGACTATCCAAATCCGCTAAGTGATCACTTGTTGTACTTCCATCTGAAGAGGAGAAATCAGACACAATGTCAGAAAGCACTTGAAACACGCCGCCTTGACCGTTGTTGTTAAACACATCTTTCCCAGATACATTGATTGGAATCGGCGTGTTCTGTCCGACCTGTACTTGAAGTTGCTGTTCATTATCGCTTAAAAACGTTGCTTCTGAATCAGGGTTATTAGGATCCGTCCCATAAGGTGCCGTGCTCGTATCGGTCCCGGCAAAGATATATCTCCCGGCGATTTGCGAATTCGCAATCTCACCCAATTGATCCTTAAGCTGGTCCACTTCTTGGGCAATGGCTTCCTTATCACTTTGAGTATTCGTTCCATTTTGCCCCTGGACGGTGAGTTCCCTAACCCGCTGCAGAACTTGATTGACCTGATCAAGCGCGTCATCCGTCGAGGACATCCAGGAATACCCATCATCCGCATTTTTCTTATATTGATCGATATCTGTTAAGGTCGATTGATAATACATCCCTCTGACAGCGACAACAGGATCATCCGAAGGCCGCGAAATTTTTTCACCAGTAGCCGCCTGCTGTTGTAATTTATTCATTAATGAATTGTTCTGCTGTAAATTATACAGCATCGTTTGACTCATCATGCCTTGAGTAACACGGGTGCTCATGTTAGTCCCTCCTTATGCTCAGACTTGACCCATTCCGTTAATGATTTTATCCAAACAGTCGTTCATGACTGAAACCATTCTGGCGGATGAATTATAGGCCTGTTGGAAACGAATCATATTGGTCATTTCTTCATCCAAAGAGACGCCTGAAACCGATTGTCTGCGATTGTCGACCTGTTGGACAATCGTCTGTGCATTGTCTTCCATGCGCTGGGACTCTTGTGAATCAATCCCCAGTTGTCCAACAATATTTTGGTAATAATCATCCACGTTAGTCGTAGTACCAGGGAAATTTAAATTAGTCGATTTAATATTATAAATATCCATCGCATTTTGCCCATTCCCCGTTGAAGATTGGCCATCTGATTCCACTTTCGCAGCGGCAATCAAGTTTAATGAATTCATAATTTCCGGATTGACCTGCATATCGCCCGCTGACGTTCCAACAAAAAAGTCGACTTTCTCATCGGAAACCCCATTAATATTATCTAAATTTAAGCCATTCTTATGGGCGGTGTTGACCGCATCCGCAAACGTCGTTGCAAGGCTATTTATTTTGGCTTTCATACTTGGTATGATCGATTGATCTTCTTGACCAAGTATTCCATAAGACTCCATGTCTCCTAATAATTCACCAGATTGCAAGGTCACCTTATTTCCGCCAATTTCAATTTGGTCTGGGTCGACGAGTCCACTATCCGAATCAAAACCAACCGAAAGCGTGTTTGAGGTTTTACCAGAAACAAGTGAGCCACTTCCGACTGAAATATTAACCATGCCGCTGTCCCCTGGTGTCACTTGGACGTCCACTAAATTCGATAATTGATCAATTAAGTTATCCCGCTGATCATATAAATCATTCGGTTGATAATCATTCGGAACTAAGCGTGAGATTTGATCATTTAAATTCGCAATTTGAGTCGCTAAGGAATTCACATCATCTGTATTGGTGGTAATTACATTGTGAAGGTCTGATTGCATTTGATCCAATGAACTGGATATCGCATTAAAGGAATCCGTAACCGCGACCGCATCTTGGCGTACAACAGCGCGAGTTGAAGAACTGTCCGGGTCATTAGCGAGTTCCTGCCAGCTTTCGAAAAAAGTGTCCATGGTCGCTGCAAGCCCCTGATCAGAAGGCTCATTTATTGCATCTTCAATTTTGGTGTAGGTATCACTTTTGGCGGTCCAGTAGCCTAGATCTGTATTCTCATTCCGGTATTGGGTATCTAAAAAGCTGTCTCTCAGACGAGTAATTTGGGCAACTTCTACGCCCGTTCCTAATTGCCCCGTCGTCGTATCACTGCTTAATCCCGCTACAGGTATTGCATTCGTCGCTTGAAAGACAGCACTCTGTCTCGTATACCCCGGTGTATTCGCATTAGCAATATTATGACCGGTCGTCGTCAGAGCGGCTTGTTGAGCGGCGAGTCCTCGTTTACCGATCTCTAAACCTAAAAAGGTCGATGTCATCAGATGTCCCCCTTTCTTATAAAAACGACTTAAACCTTGGCATCCAAAAGACTTGAATAACCGTTCGTGCTTTGAGGGCCATACGTAATCGCTGGCTCCCTCCGAGCAAGAATCCCAATCGAATAATGAATATAGGAAAGAGAGGTTTGAAGTAATTGTTGATTACTTTCGTTTAAATGGGTAATTTCCTTAATTAAGTGGCGGAGCTGCTTCGCAAGCGTAACAAAAGTGTCTTTGACATTTTGTTGTTTGAGGTGTTTCAGCAAATCCTCAAGCGTGTAAGTAAGAGAGGACAATCGGTTTTGTTCCATATACTCTTGAACCAATAGTTGTCTTTCCTGCTCTAGATTCTGAATGTCTACAACACAGTTATTTTCTTTAACGATCAAATCTTGAAGATCTTGAATGGGCCCTTGAATAAGAAGCGCTCTTTTTTCTTGAGCTAATTCAAGAACTCGGGTGTGAGCATCGACCATCGCATTTAATGTTAGAAGCAATCTTTTTAAAGTATCCATTTATCTGTCTCCTAGTTGGAAGAACCATTCCAGAAATTAATCATCTTATCCGCGATTTTTCGGCTATCCACCTGATAAGTTCCGTTCGAAATTTGTTGTTTTAATTCATCGACGCGACTTTTCCGTTGGGTTTGCTCGGACAAGGCCGCTTGAGACAATTCCCGGCCGCGTGATGATATTTGAACGTCAGACGCACTGCTCTGAGTCGGTTTCGTTTTATTTGTTGTATTTGACTGTTTTTGTTGATTTTGATAGAAGTAAGCTCCATAATTGCTGTCATTAATACGCATAATCCGTTCCCTCCTAATCCTTCTTTATTTATATCGGCAGCCTTCATCATAAGTTTAGTGATTTCAAAAGAAAAACTCATGATTTAATTCTATCAAACTCAATGAGATATTTCATTAGCCTCTTGAATAGAACAAAATTGCTAAACCCGCGACTCTCTTCTTCCCATGTATAGACTTAGCCCACGAGTTTTTCTTGACACTGTTTTTATGTTTAAACGTTTAACAAAATTGGGTGTTTGTCTAACCAATGTGGAAATTCTCTCGCTTGCCGTGGACGAACGGCCGAGCCTCCTCACTTGTTTTAGGGGTTGCGGGGTCTCTGCCGCCCGTTATTCCGCAGGCGTCTCGAGATTTCCACTCGCTGTTCATTTTAGATTATGAGTTAAAGCTAAAGCACACTATTAATGTGGCAATGATTTAAAATCGTTTGGATGTTTTCTATCATTGTTTGGGACCTATTTCAAAAAAAGGGGTGTTTCGTGAGCGCCTCGTACTCAGAGAAGTATAGACTAAAGTCCGGCGAGAATTGCAAAACGACTACTTGACTCTGCCGCTTGCTACATCACCTTTGATTTACTACACATGGTTTTGCGTAAAATTCTTCTAATTTCAGAATTTTACGCAAGGCAGCACGATGTAAATTCTAGGTAGCGAGTTCATGAAGTTTTCCAAATAGGAACCGTGCCCGCGGAAAGCGAGGTTATTTTCGCATTTTAAAGCGGTATTGTAATGTCGAGTTATCTTCAAGTCGAAATTTTCATGATTTGCTAAGGAATGAGAAAAAAACAGCGGCAGTTTTTGACTGCCGCTGTTTTGATGCGTTAGACGTTGATATTGATCTCGGTGAAATCTGTTTTCAGCTGTGGTTGTTGGCGCAGATAGACTTCTGTTTTTCCCGCTGTATAGTTGATTTTGACGAGATGTGGGGTGACGTTAATTTCTGTTTCACCGAGTTTCCAGTTGATATGAAGTTCGCTTGGGGTATAGTTGATCTTCACTAATTCAGAAGTTGGAATGAAGCCATTTCCGGAGTCTGACGGAGCGGGATTCGCCTTCGATGAGACAATGGCCGCTACCGTGTTCGACTTATTTTCGATGTGCGCCAGTTGATCCCCTTCTTGGGCGATCTCACCTACCGCTTCAACAGCGGCTTGCTTCGCGTCTTCCGCGGCATCCCTCGTTAAGACACTCAATGGCTTAAACCCTAATTGCTCCCAAGCCTCCTCCTGATCAATCTCGAGGTGTGACGGTGTCTTCGTGATGTCCATTTGCGCAGGGGTTTGTTTGATCGACAAATCAGCGGGTTGCTGCTCGATTTCCATTACCGGCTGGGTAATGCGTAAGCCAATTTGTGCGTAAGTTTGCTGCAAGCGAATTTGTGGAATTTGCATAATATGTGACCACCTTATAGTTGTCTCTTATGCCCTTTTATCCATAAGAAGACCTAAATAATCGTTCATAGCTGCATAGATATCTAAAAGTTTCTTAGATGGAATTTCCTTAACGACATCATTTGTTTGGTCATCAACAATTGCGACATAGTACTTTTTCAATTCGTCATGATACTTATATTCCAAGTGGGTATTGGATTCCTTAAAGAACCCATTCATGGTATCAATCACTTTTTCCGTTTTTTCTTTTGTCGAGTTTTCTTGCTGTGTCTGGGGTTGATCGTGTTGGTCTTCCGAATACTTCTTTACTTTCGAAACGCCTTCAACCGGTTTCACTTGACTATCCGTTACAGGACTCTGACCCTTGGAACCAGTAATTTTATTGAACATAACGTTCCCCCCTCTTTTGACAACTTATCACCTTTATCGGAAAAGTTGCGGGAATGTTTAGGGATTTCTAGTTTTATTGATAAGGGACAACTAGTATATAAAAAAGTGCTCTAGAAAACGAACCGGTTCTCTACCAGATGGGGTTACCCCAACTAATATAGAAAGAATCGCTCACCTATTCGCTACTCGGAATGATCTATTTGATTGAAAGAAGCTGTTTCTAAGTTTTTTATAAGAATATAGCGTTGGTAAAAAATAGGAGTAACGGTTTTAGTATAGGTATGAGAATTTAGGCGGAACATTTCCGGTTAATGTCTAAAGAGAACAATTAAGTGACTGATATAAGCGGAGATTTTCCGATTAACCACTCCCAATCAGACTAATTCCAAGGCTTTGGATACCTATAAACGGAAAAACTCCTCTTATTTTTAAGGAAATAAGGCTATTTCCCAATTTAGCCGGAATTTCTCCGTTTATCTTTCAAACTCGGTTAAATCAACATTCAGAACAAGCAAAACCGAGTTTAGACAGATGGAAAAAGACCACCCCTTTTTAAGATTATATTCATTGAATTGCAAAATACCGCAGCTCGAAACTCCCCAGAAAAAGAACTTGTTACTAGAAATCGAGAACCTCTTTCAAATCATTTACAATCAACCACGAAGTAATTGAAGGACTTGTTGCGATTGTTGATTAGCTTGTGCAAGCATGGCTTCTGCTACCTGTGAAAGAATACTATATTTAGATTGATTCATCATTTCGGAAGCCATATCTGCGGCAGAAATACGGGATTCAGATGCGGTGATGTTCGTTTCATAGTTCGAAGCATTGTTCAAGGAATACTCCAATCGGTTTTGCAAAGCACCAAACCTAGACCGTTCACTTGAGACCGTTTCAATGGCCTCATCAATTTGATCGATTGCATTTGCGGCATCTGGTTGAGTCATCACATCGATAGGATTGATAGCTAGCAACTGGAGACTTACTTCCTTTTTAAAAACAAAATCCCCATTAATATTCATGCTCATCTTTCCCTACCCTCTTACTTCGTCTATTTACTTTTACGATCAAAATAAACACAAGAAAAAAGAGGTATATAAAAAGAGACCCCAGACACGCTGAGGTCTCCTGTTAGAGAAATTAACCACGAAGTAATTGAAGAACTTGTTGTGGTTGTTGGTTAGCTTGAGCAAGCATAGCTTGAGCAGCCTGAGAAAGAATAGAATCTTTCGTTTGCTCACTCATTTCACTCGCCATATCTACATCAGTGATACGTGATGAAGCTTCCGTGATGTTTTGGCTAGAAGTGTTCAAGTTGTTAATCGTGTGATCTAAACGGTTCTCGTAAGCACCCAATTTAGAACGCTCAGATGAAACAGTGTTGATCGCATTATCAATTACAGAAATGGCAGCAGATGCTTTATCTGAAGATGATAAGTCTAGAGCATATTCAGTGTTGTCATTGTTAGTTCCATCGGTAACTTGCTGAGTCGCTGTAAAAGATGCCGTAACAGTATTGCCATCACTATCTGTTACATCTTCAGTTCCGCCAGTTGCAGAGGATAAACCAAGAGCTGCAGCACGCATATCACTAATATTAAGTGTCATACTTTGTCCAGTATTAGCACCAATTTGTAGTGTAGCACTGAAGCCTGTTCCACCTTGGGTTTGGTCAAATGTAATATTATTTGTTGTGCCGTCGCCATCAGCGGCAAAATCGAATGTACCAAGATCAGCTGTTACAGATTTGCCATCAGCAGTTGTATAAGTTTGAGAACCAGCACCCGAAGAAACGGTTCCTGTTACAGCACTATCATCAATTGTTGCAGTATAACCAGCAGCAACTTCGGCATTTACATCACCTGTATAAGTAAAAGTATCACCATTAGCTGTATTACTAATATCATCAAAGCTAATAGTTAAACCATTCCAGCTTAAATCATTAGTTGAAGGAGTTACTGTATCACCATTAACAGTCCAATCACCTGTAGTTGAATCCTTTGCTACAGTAATAGATGAAATATCAGATGTACCAGTATATGTTCCGCTAATAGTTCCAGTTGCTGTTCCTGTGCCAGCTTTGGTTAATGAAGTACTTGCTGCTATTGTTGTTGCAGAAGTTCCTGCATTATAAGTAATAGCAATTGTATGATCTGTATCACCAGTCAATCCACTTGCACCTGTTACTGCAGCGTTTGTAAATGCTGAATCTGCTTGCACATTTTGTACAGGACCAGCATTACCACCATTCAACAACTTCTGAGTGTTAAACTCAGTTGTATTACCAATACGGTTTACTTCATCCGTTAATTGGTTCATTTCATCTTGGATCGCGCTACGGTCTTGATCGGTGTTGGTGTCGTTCGCAGATTGTGTAGCTAATTCACGCATACGTTGAAGGATGTCTGTTGTTTCGTTTAAGGCACCTTCAGCTGTTTGCGTCATTGAGATACCGTCTTGAGCGTTACGGCTCGCTTGGTCTAATCCACGGATTTGACCTTTCATTTTTTCAGAGATTGATAGGCCTGCTGCATCATCAGCAGCACTGTTAATACGAAGACCTGAAGATAATTTCGCCATTGATTTGGATTGAGCTTGTGACGCGTTGTTCAATAGACGAAGCGTGTTCATTGCCGTAATGTTAGTGTTAATTTGCATGATTTCGTCCTCCTATGTAGTCATGGGATAGAATGGGTCATCCCATTCTAAATTTTTTATAATACCCGCAATGGGTTATTACCAAAGTTAAGTTTAAGCGAATTTTTCATAGATTTCTTCTCGATAAACACTGATCTCTTTTGGAGCATCGATGGCAAATCGCAACAACCCATTTTTAGTTTTGAGCAGAGTGATTAGAATGTTGTCTCCAATTAAAATCGTGTCACCTATTTTTCGATCGGTTTTCCTAAAAATCCCTTGCTTCATTTCTGTTTCTTTGATTTTAGTAATTCGAGTGTCCTTGGGAGCTTTAATTTCTAGTTTGAGATTAAACTCATCTTTTTGGACGGTTACTTTAATGTCATCGGCTATGATGACGGACTGCCCAACTTCTCTGCCAATGATTAACATATGCCCCCCACCGCCGAAAGAAATTCAGTCACCTAAATTCTTTCTAATTTTATTATCGGACACACTAACTATTAGTTTAGTGTCATCAAAAAGTTAATTTCATTTTGATATTACTATTATCGGTCATCAAAAAGTTTTGTTTAGTGTTATTCCAAATTTTTTTCCAAAAAGAAAAACCACAATCAGAGGATCCGATTGTGGTTGCGATCTTTAAGAAGATGAGCCGCTCAGCATGCTGGTGAGCCATGAGCTTTGGCTATTTAATTGCGATAAAGCTGTCTCCATATTATCGAACTTCGTCCATAGAGAATTTTCATACTGGTCGAGTCGGTCTTGTTCTTGGCTTATTTGATCATTTAGACTTGCGGCCTGTTGCGCCAAATTGCTGCTCGTTGAAACCGTACCTGGTGAGCCCGCAATGAGCGCTAACTGGGATAAAGCATTGTTAATCGAATCATAGACGCGAACACCCAAGCCGCTGTTTTTATAATCTGTAGAATTGGTCAGGGTTGTGTCAGAACTATTCCCTGTGCTGTATCTTGCTGAAAATAAATTCTGTACATCACTCAAGTTCGTATTCAGTACGGATTTTAGCTTTGTTTCATCGAGTACTAACTTTCCATTATCCTTGTAATCCGTACTCGTGGTAATCCCAATTTCGGATAAGGTATCAAAGGAAGTATTAATGCCGCTGCTCTGAACAACATCCGATAAACTCGTCCGCATTTGGGTGAGAAATTGCTGTAAGGTTGAGTCATTACTTAAAATTCCCGTTTTCGCCTTATCAGTCCATTGCGTGATTTCATCGTCGCTCATATCTTTCTTTTGATCATCGGTAAGAGGCGGATAATCACTATCTTTGGTTTCAGAGATCTTGGAATTAATCGTCTGGATTAACGTATTGTAATTGTCCACAAATGATTTAATTTTATCAAAAATCGTATCGGTGTCCGGAGCAACACTCACCCCCACACTGCTACCAGTAGGAATACTATTATTTAACGTGAATTGGACGCCATCGTAATTAAACGTATTACTGGAAATATTGACTTTCAAGCCGTTGATGACCACATAGCCATTAGAACCATCTGCCCCGTCTGTGTACGAAGCATCCGCAAAAAGGGATGACGGCGGTGAACTTGTTTGAGCAGCATCACTCGAGGTATTGGTTGTACCATCTTCAATGTTTAGTAGACTCGTAGCATCCGCATTAGATCCTGTAATGGTGATCGAATTACCCGAACCCATGCCAGTCGTTGTAAACACTAACGATCCACCAACATTCGCTGCTTTTACATGAGTCTGATCGCTGCTTGAATTGATGGTGGCGATCGCTTGGTCGAACGTACTCGTTTTCGGTATGGTAATAGCGACACCATTTAATGTGAAGGTAGCATCACCTGCAGAAGGATCATTTTGGTTGATAACTGTCGACCCACTTGGAAATTGCGTATCAAAGCTTACCGAACCGCTTGTAGCGGGTGTTGCTAAGGTCGCTTCCGAAATCGTATAGTTCATTTGGGAAGCGGTCCCCGACATGGACACACCGACGCTTGACGAATTGGACGTTACTGTTTGTGAATTAAACGTCCCCTGAAGTCGCAAATCTTGCATCGAATCTCTGAAAGCGGCAATTTGTGTATTGAGATCTTGATAGGCTTCCGTCTTCCATTCATTAATGATTTTATCTTGGTTGAGCTTGTCCAATGGACCTTGGCTTGCCTGCATCAAACTATCAACCATGGATTGGGTATCCAAACCAGAGGCCAAGCCGGTGAGATGGGTTGTTAAATTAACATTAGACAAACTAGTACTACTAGTAGCCACTTAAACGCACTCCTTTCAAAACCGTTTAAATCTATTATCGGATAAACTTGATATTAGTTAAATTCTATTATTATGTAAAAAGACCCTTACTAATTAAATAGGGTCTTAAATTTAAGTTTACTTCATAATATCATTCGCGATTCCCATCATCTGATCCGCATAGGAAACCGCTTCGGAATTCAATTGAAAGCTTCTTTGCGACGTCATAAGATCCGTCATTTCTTGGGTGAGATCAACGTTTGAACCTTCTAAGTAGCCTGAAGTGATTTGCGACTCACCAGGCTGCATCGCTCTGACATAATTAGCCGCCGTTGTGCCGTTTGGCAAGGCGGTCGTATCAATCGCATACTCGTTATTCCCTAAACTCTTTAAGAGATGGGGATTTTGAATATCGGCGAGTCCAATTCGCTGTTGGGAATTAAAGGCGGTTCCTTGACCATTTTTATTGGTAAGTTGAATTTGACCCTTTGTTCCGATTTTTACATCATACTGGCTGCCGATCTCTACCGGATTCCCATTTTGATCGAGCACGTACCCGCCGTCTGAGGTCACTAAATGATTACTGCCCGGATTATTAGGATCGGGACTTAAATGGAAGCTGCCATCACGCGTGAATCTGACTTCATTTTGTCCACCGGCAGTGGCAGATGGATAGGAGACTTGAAAAAAACCGTTCCCTTGAATCATGAGATCATAAGGATTATCTGTTTCAAGGGCTTGGCCCTGGTCCATATCAAGCTGGGTCATTCCTGGACGCGCCCCATAGCCAACACGAATGCCAGCTGGTGTGGATCGCCCCACATCATTCCCGTTCGTGCTTTGGTTATTGATTTGATTGGCGAGAATTTCAGAGAAGCTTTGGTCTTTCCGCTTAAATCCCGTTGTATCAACGTTCGCAATATTGTTACCCGTCGTATCAATTTTTTGTTGAAATGCCTGGAGGGCACCTGCCGATATATAGAGAGACGTATTCATTCACTTTTCACCCGTTTCTAGTTTTATCCGTCCAGTTTAGCGACCGTGTAAAGCTGCTGTAAAGAGGAATCATAAGCACTGATGACCTTTTGATTGGCTTCATAGCCGCGAACCGTTGTCATCATATCGGTCATCGTTTGCCCCTCATCGACATTGGATTGTTCCAGATAGCCTTGATTCAGCGTGACTCCTGGATTAGTCCCGCCGCCATCTTGAATAAACGGTTGTGGATTCGTCGCTTGGTAGACATTTCCCCCAAGGCGCTGAAGATCATCTGGGTTTTGAACGAGCGCGATCCCCACTTGGCCAGCGGTTTTCATTTGTGCCGGATCATTCGCATTTAATAGGATCTGCCCATCTTTATTGATTTGCATGTTGGACTTATCAATGCTCCCTGTGATTTGGATCGGTTTATGATCTGCTCCAAGCACTTTATAGCCGTCAGCGGTCACAAGGTTGCCATTTGCATCCAAATCCCATTTCCCGTCTCGTGTGTAACCGACCGTACCATCTGGAAGCTGGACCGCAAAGAAAGCATCCGGCTTGACTTGATTCCCATTAACCGTTTGTGTCGGGATATTCTGATCCTCAATCGCGACGTCTAATGGCTCACCGGTTTGCACCAAATCCCCTTCTGAAAAATTAGGGATCCGTTCCTGCACATACACGCCATTATACATGGAGCCAATTGGTACCTGCTGTCCCGGAAGAGCGGTCGAACTCGTGCCCGATGCTTGATCATTATAATCTTGAATTCTCGACATGAGCAGTTTCGGAAAGGCACGCATGACCGCGTCATCCTTCTTATAGCCGGGTGTCTGAACATTCGCTAGATTATCAGCTAATGTTTCCTGTCTTCGCTCTAATGCAATCATTCCTGAAGAAGCGGTATCTAAACCTCTTAGCATGCTGTATCACCCTTTCTTATCTTATTTTGTTTTGTCCGGAAAGCTAAAAGGAGCAGTTCGATCTCCCCTAGCCATTTCTTTACGTATACAAATTAATGAGTAACCCCTTTATTTCTCCGATCCTGTCCATTAATGAAATCCCCGAACTTTGCTGTTTGAGAACATGATCCGTTAACTCCATTAATTTTTGATCTAGCACTTTCACGGTTTTAAGGGTTTTGCTGCCACCATATAGGTCATAGCTCTGCGATTGCTCTAAACCTACCCCGTTTTTGCTCACCTCTCCCATAAATTGTTTCACTAAGTCCTTATATTTTCGTAACTGGGTAAAGGTCGGGTTTTCATTCAACTGCTTCCCTTGCTGATCGATATCTTGCAGGAGCTTCTGCAGTTTATCTTGGGTTAAATCCTTGGAGTAGGCATTCATAATGTTTTGAAAAGAGGCGTTGTCGGATGAGCCCTTCTCATTCGTGATAGGGCGAGCATCACTTAGATTCACTCTTATTGGGTCGACGATTTTCAAAAGGCTCTCATTCCTTTAATGTATCAAACTAACAATCAAAAAAAGTCGAAATGTCCTATTTATTATATCGCATTGTTTTCATTTTTTATAGAGTTTAATAAAAGGGCTCTCACCTCTAGGCAAGAGCCCCCGTTCTATTATTTTAGTTTGACAATTTGTTGATTAACATCGGTGATCGCTGTAACGACTTCCTCGACTTCTCTTGTTTGCATGTCAATGCTTGAGTTCAGCTCTTCAGTTTGGCGGCGGACCTTGTCAACCTCTTCTGATATATCTTGGCCATATTTGGCTTGATCATTGGTTGCGGTCGTCATTTGCTGAACTTTTTCTCTTATGCTATTAATGTTACGCAAGATTTCTTCAGCCGTCAGTGCTTGTTCCCTTGTTGCGTTCGTGACAGAACCACATTGATTCGATACATTTTCAACGGCGGAAACAATGGCATTCGAGCCTTTCGCTTGCTCGGTTGTTGCAATCGATATTTGTTCAATTTGATCTTTCGTATTTAAGATCCCTTTAACTATGGTATCTGCGGAGATGGTTTGTTCTTTTGTCGAGTTGGTCATTTCTTCTGCTTGCTTCGTGACATTCTCAACGGCTTTCGTAATGAATTCACTGTTTTTCGTTTGTTCCTCAGTTGCTTTCGCGATTTGGTCCATTTCCTCTGTTACTTTAGTAATGCCATCGGTTATCTTCAAGATGGCTTTATTTGTCTTATCAGCCAATTCATTCCCAATCTTGACTTTATTTGCCCCTTCATTAATAGAGGAAATGGCGACCGTTGTTTCTTCTTGGATACCATTAATTAGATGAGTAATTTCTTTTGTTGCATTGGCAGATCGCTCTGCGAGTTTTCGAACTTCATCGGCGACAACGGCAAAGCCTTTACCATGTTCGCCTGCACGTGCTGCCTCAATGGCCGCGTTAAGCGCTAATAGATTCGTTTGGTCCGCAATGTCATCAATCACTTGAATGATGCTGCCAATTTCCTTCGAGCTTTTTCCTAATCTCTCCATGACATCACTTGCTTGGTTAATCACTTGAGAAATTTCATTCATCCCATTTAAGGTTTCTTTTAAAGAATTCGTTCCTTCAAGCGCATCTTCTTTAACTAGCATACTAAGATCATTGACCGTTCTGGCACTTTCTGCGACCTTCGCAATCGATGAGATCATTTCTTCCACGGTATCGGAAGTTTGAGTAGCTGTTACCGTTAATTCCACAGCACTTTCACTAACCGTTTTAATCGACTTACTCATTTCCTCAATGGCTGCGGACACTTCCTCCACGTTAGTGTGAACGTATCCTGTATTCCCTGCTACTTGTTCGATCGAAGCCATCATTTCTTGGATCGCTGAAGACGTATCCTCTGCTGAAGTCGATAATTGGTCAGCGCTGGTTGCAACCATATTGATTGTGGCGCTCATTTCTTCGATCGCTGCTGAGATTTCGTCAACACTTGCGGAAGCGGTGTTCGTGTTCCCCGCCACCCGACTAATCGATTGGACTAATTCTGTGATCGAATGATTGGCTTTGCTCATAGATGAGTCCAGTTGCTGTGCACTGACAGCCGTTTGATCAATCGATTTTTTAATTTCATTAACCGAATTGGTCGTCATGTCTACATTTTTAACGACTCGTGAAACGGAATGATTAATCACTCTTTGGATGATAAACGCAACCAAAATACTAAAGAACATGGCAATAATGGAGGCAATCAAAATTTCAATCTTTGCTCTCGATGAATCATGGTTAGCTTGAATAGTGACCGCCTTAGAATCTTTAGAGATATTTTTGGCTAACGTATCAAGAGACCCATTAGCTTGATCACTCATCTTCTCTAAATCATCCATCCTAATGCTAAGAATATTGGCATTATCTTCTTGGAATAAGGTAGGGATGGTTTTAACATAGAAATTAAAATTATCATTGAAATTCGCTAATAGTTTTTTCTCTTGCTGAGACAAAGGCAGCTTTTTCAACTCTGTAATATTGGTTCTTACACTCGCAATCTCTTTATTTATGTACTGGGATTGATCATCATCTTTTGAGCTCACTTGCTTATATGTATAGAGTTGAATGTGCGTCATTTCTTCCTTTAAATTACCGGTGATTTGAACCATTGACAGCTCGGTTTGGCCTGTATAATTCACATCGTTGCTTAAAACATTTAGATTCATGTAACTATTAATCGAAATAAAGGCTAAGAATAACAAAATAATAATGTATCCGCCCCATAATTTTACCGACATTGACACTTTATTCGATAACTTCATGGTTAACGACATTACATCTGATGGTGTGCGTTTCGCTTTTTTCATGTGTCTTTACACTCCTCATTCAGTCTCAATCGATTCTTGTTCCTCTGTTAAAGCCGCAATCATTGCTTTTAATTCCTCTAAATTAACCGTGTTTTCAAGTAATCGCTCAATATCTAACAAGATAATCAGGCGCTGCTCGAACTTCGTAACCCCTTGTATGTATTGGGCATTCTCTGTTCCCATCACCCTAGGATGCTGAATGCTTTCAGGGGATACATCCAAAAATTCTGACGCTTTTTCAACAGAAAGGCCAATCTCTTTCTCCTGAACCTTAACGATGATGAGCCTAGTGGCTTCTATTGAGTTCTCTGTATCCAAATTAAAGGTTGAACACATATCAACAACCGGAATAATCCGATTTCGGATCGTGGAAAACCCCAAAACATGCGGCTCGCGATTCGGATAGGCCGAAATAGTCAAACCTTGCGTGCGTTCAATTGAAGAAATTTTGTCAATTGGAATCCCATATTCTTCATGACCTGCTTTAAAAATGAGACATTTAATCGGCTCCTGACTCACCAAAACTCCCCTCCCTTCCTTCGTTTCTAGTTAGCCTGCCTGGTTTTCTTCCAAGTTTGCTGTTCGAGTTAACTCTTCCATGTTCAACAGGATGATGAAATGGCCATCCACTTTATAAATGCCTTCAAAATGATCATTCGAAAGTCCCGCGGAGGCAGCTGATTCCACAGCTTCCGGAAAACACTCCATCACATTGGTCGTTTGGTCAACCAATAACCCTAATTCAATCTCATTGAAGGTCGTCATCATGATCTGAGTGGAGCGAGTGACAGGTGTTGTTCCTAATCCAAGTTTTTCTTGAAGGTCGATAACCGGAATGATCGTCCCCCTTAAATTAATAACCCCCTTCACATGAAGTGGAGCATTTGGAACTCTCGTAATTGGTAACTGCCTTTCAACGGACAAGACCTGTTCGATCTTAATCCCATACGCCTCGTCACCTAATTTAAAAGCAATGATTCTAAAAGATCGCAAAGCTTTCACTCCCCCTTTCTAATCAAAAAATGGCTGGGTATCGACGATGAGTGCGACTTCACCGCTTCCAAGAATCGTTGCCCCGGAAATCGCATGTAGACGCGTTAAATAGTGGCCTAATGATTTCAATACGACCTCGTGCTGTCCTAATACAGCATCCACGACTAAGCCTTTTATTTGATTTCCATTACGGATAATGACGATCTGCACCTCATCTAGAAGAACCGACTTCTTGTCCGTCTTGGAAGTCCCAAAGACCTCTTCTAAATAAATTAATGGCACAATCTGATCCCGTAATTGAAAAACTTTTTGTCCATGAAGCGTTATAATGCTCTCTGGTACGATCGACGTAATTTCGGCGATCGAATTAAGCGGGATGAAATAAGATTCTTCTCCTATTTCAATTAACATAGCCATGATGATTGAGAGGGATAAAGGAAGCTGAATTCGAAAGGTAGACCCGCGTCCCGGAGTAGAGTTAATGGTAATCGCTCCGCCGATCGATTCAATTTTCGATTTCACGACATCCAGCCCAACGCCTCTGCCCGAAATATCAGAAATTTTATCCGCCGTGCTGAACCCTGAAGAAAAGAGTAAGGCATAAACTTCTTGGTCACTTAAGGAGGCAGCCTCTTTTCTTCGGACAACCTGTCGTTCAATGGCTTTACTCAAGACTTTATCGCGGTCAATCCCTTTCCCATCATCGGCCACTTCAATAAACACATGGTTGCCGCTATAAAAGGCCTTTAACGCGATCATGCCTTCTTCTTTCTTGTTACTTTCGATTCTCTCTTCCGTTGTTTCAAGACCATGATCCAAAGCATTACGCAAAAGGTGGACTAATGGATCACCAATCTCATCGATCACTGTCCGATCTAATTCGGTCTCTTCCCCTTCAACGATTAATTGGACTTTCTTATTCAATTCTTTAGCAAGATCCCGGATCATCCTAGGAAACCGATTAAAGACCTGCTCGATCGGAACCATCCGCATCTTCAGAATAACCTCTTGTAGATTTTTCGATAGAAGAGACAGATGTTCCGTTGTTTCAGTCAGCTCCATCAGTTGCGAATCTCTCGCAATCTGCTCCAGTCTCCCTCTATCAATAATGAGTTCACTAATAAGATTCATTAAATGATCGAGTTTCTCGGTATCGACACGGATTGACTTCGAACGTGGCTTCTTTTTTGACGAATTCGCCGGTTCCGCTGTCTTCTCTTTTTTGACCTCAGTTTCAGGAATAGCTGGATCTGGCTCTACGGCTTTACTTTGGGAGGGCTCGGAGCTCATTCCTTCAGTGACTTGAACATCCACCACCTCTGCCACATTAAGCAAATGCGATTTTACTTGCTCTGAATCGCGATCCGTTAAAAGGAGAAGTTGAAAGTGATCACCAAATTGGTCGTTTTCAATCTCTTCAACCGTCGGATACGTTTGAATGATCTCACCTAACTCCTCAGCAGTTTGGAAAACCAAATAGGCTCGGATCGACTTCATCACACAGCTTTCCGCAATTCTTACCTTGATTTGATAGACATGCATGCCAGACTTTTCGGCCTCTTGAACCAAGGATAATTGGAACTCATCCATCACGAGTTCAGGTGCGGCGGTTGCGGCCACTTCCTTCGCAGCACCACCTAGAGTAGGATCTGGAGCCGCGGAGGGATCTTGAATCCTATTTAATTGAGCAATCACATCGGAAACATTTTCTTTCCCATCTCCGCCATTTTCGATGGATTGGACCATCTTCTCAATAAGGTCGACGCAGCTAAAGATCACGTCCATGATTTGCGGAGTTACCGCTAACTTCTCATTTCTAAGAAGATCTAACACATTTTCCATTTGATGGGTGAGCGAAGCGAGGTCCTCAAACCCCATTGACGCTGCCATCCCTTTAAGCGTATGGGCTGAACGGAAAATCTCGTTAACGATCACTGTATTTCCCGGTTCAGACTCCAGCTTTAATAACTCTTCATTAATGGAGAGCAAATGTTCCTTTGACTCCTCCAAAAACATATCAATATAATCGTTTAAATCCATTTTGATTCCCCTCGCTAGTAGCATTAGGAAAACTTGGCTTGCCACTATAATGAATGGAGACAACACTTGCAAGCAATTATGCTTTCAACTTGAGGTCTGTCCCCCCAATTTCCACATGGAAAAAGCGAGAGTGATAAGTTCCCGCACGCCCGCTTTTCCGTCATAAATATTTAGTAATATACCCACCATATTTATTATTGCGGTCATCAACCATTTTGTTATCCCGATTCGCATTGGTTTGCTGCGACAAGGAATCCATACAAGTCTTACAAACCTTTCCTGAGCGAATGGATGTGCCACAGATTTGGCACGGGTAAGTAAGATTAGGGAAATGTCCGATTTGCAGCCGGCCAGTAGCAATGAAATGGATGATCTGAGAAACAGACACTCCTGTTGCCTCACTCACTTCTTGGATCGTATCCCCTGGCATTTCCCTTAAATGCATGGCCACTTTATGGAAATCCTCTTCTTGCTTTTGATAGCACTCATCACATATCTCTCTTATTTTCAAATAAAGCTTTCGGCATTTTGGACAATTCCCGAGCTGTGCCATAATTCTTCCCTCTACTTAAAAGATTTGATTTTGGTAGCTTACTTAATGCCCTTAACTTCCCAATACTTTATTGATTGATTCCATTACTCGGTCCGCTTGAAAAGGTTTCACAATAAAATCCTTGGCACCCGCTTGGATGGCCTCAAGTACCATCGGCTGTTGTCCCATTGCCGAGCACATGATCACTTTAGCTTGCGGTTCCATCGCCCGAATTTCTTTCAAGGCACTAATGCCGTCCATCTCAGGCATGGTAATATCCATGGTGACAACATCCGGACGCAATTCCTTAAATTTTTCAACGGCGTCAGCGCCATTAACAGCTTCGCCAACCACTTCCATACCATTTTTTGTCAATATATCGGTAAGCATCATCCGCATAAATGCAGCATCATCAACAATTAAAATCTTTCCCATTCTTAATCGTCTCCTCTATATTAAGTTTATTAATTCGTCATTTTTGTGAGGCGATCGATCGGACTGATAATATCCGTAATTCGTACCCCGAAGTTTTCTTCTATGACGACGACTTCCCCTTTAGCGATTAACTTATGATTCGCTAAAATATCGACGGGTTCACCAGCCAGCTTATCAAGTTCGATGACCGCACCTGGACCTAATTCCAAAATTTTTCGGATAGGCAATTCAGTTCGGCCGAGTTCAACGGTAATCTCTAATGGGATATCGTACAGCAAATCCAAGTTGCCAGAAGCGGCATTCGTTGGTGCTCCTGTATCTGTAAAAGTCGAATACTCAACCTTTTGAACATTAGCTGTTGGTTTGTTGTTAAGATCGACATGGGCTGCTGGTGCTTGTTGGGTCGGCCTCCTCTGTTGTTGAGCTTGAACCGGCTGGACAGGGGGGGCCACCTCTTTTTCAAGAACTTGACTGGTTGCAGCCGCTTCCTCACTGTAAAGGATTTTATGAATCATTTCCTTTCCGAACGCTAAAGGAATGAACTGAATCATATTGGAATCAATCAACTCCCCTACCTTAAGACGGAAAGAAACTTCAATAATAAATTCATCTCCAAGCTGTTCAAGCTTCTTCGGAGGGAACCCAAGGACATCGATCGTCGGCGGTGAGATGTCTACTTTTTGATTAAAAATAGTCGACATCGACGTTGCAGCAGAACCCATCATTTGATTCATGGCCTCTTGGACAGCACTTAAATGGAAGTCGGTTAATTCCGCTTCCAAATTCGTACCATCTCCGCCCATCATGAGATTCGCGATGATTTTCGCATCCTCTTCTTTGATCATCAGAAGGTTCTTCCCGCGAATTCCCTCTGTGTAATCGACATGTACGGCAACGTGGTTTTCACTAATGACTCTCTCTAAATCATCTTGCTCTACGATGGTTAAAATAGGTGTCGTTATTTCCACTCGTTGATTTAAAAGAGTAGAGAGAGCTGTTGTCGAGCTGCCTAATGATATATTGCCTATCTCTCCTAATGCATCTTGTTCCATCGGTGTTAAAAAATCTGTGATTGTATAGGTTTGCTTCTCTTCTGACTGATTGAACAGTGCATTGATCTCATCTTGAGACAGTGAACCATCGCTCATTATAGATCATCTCCTTCCGTGTGGATAACTTCCTCAATTTGAACAGCAAATCGTCCTTTTTTAACTCCTGGATTACCATAAAATCTCGTCAGCTGCCCGACTTTAACATGAAGCTTCACCGTCTCAAGACCAATGACATCCCCAACTTGGAGATGCAGCAATTCAGACACAGGTAATGAGCCTCTTCCTAGTTCGGCTATTAGCGGCATCCGCACATTATCAAGGTTCTGCTTTAATTTGTCTTGCTGCGGAACATTGGCTTTCGTCATAGAGGACAGCCACTGATGGGTAGACAATTTGTGCATCACCGGTTCGACAATGATATGCGGTATGCAGAGTGTCATTCTTCCTTCGACTTCTCCTATTGTTATACGAAGGGAAATGACAATGACCGTATCGTTCTGCGGAGCAATTTGAATGAATTGCGGATTAGACTCAATCGCTTCCCATCGCACCTTTATATCCCCAATATTCTCCCAAGCCTCTTCATACATGACACCTGTACGGAAAAAGATTTTCTGCAAAAGGACGGTTTCAATATCCGTTAAAGTATCCTTGCGATTATTCGAATCCCCTTGTCCACCTAGAAGCCGTTCGATAACGGCATAGGCGATGGATGGATTCAGTTCAATTAACAGCTTGCCATCCATTGGTTTGACATCAAAGACATTCAAAATCGTTTTTGACGGTATAGACGCGAGAAATTCTTGGTAGTTAACTTGATCGACTAAATCAATATCAATATGGACATACGTCCTAAGCTGTGCAGATAAATAGGAAGTCAATAATCTCGTAAAATTCTCATGAATTCTCGTAATGCTTCTTAACTGTTCCTTTGAATACCGCATCGCCCGTTTAAAATCATAGACTCTGACTTTATCATTCTTCTCTGTGACATCGGATGCTTGCAGTTCGCCGTTATTTAACGCCGATAGCAGTGCATCGATTTCTTGTTGCGATAAGACATCTGCCACTCGGCATCCTCCCAACTCTTCCATGAGTTAAAAATGATTTTCAACCTTGATGAAAGATGTTGCCATTCAACTCATTTTTATTCCTCGTTCACATCGCCAAAGCAGCAATTTCTATAGAAAACCAATCCCTATACAGATTCATGCCGCAGCTGATCGAATGAGGAACCGATGAAACAAACTCAATAAGCGATTAATTTCGTTTCAAATCAATCAATTCTTGTAAAATCGTATCAGACGTGGTGATCGTTCTCGCGTTTGCCTGGAACCCGCGCTGAGCCACGATCATTTCAGTGAATTCTTCAGTTAAGTCAACGTTAGACATTTCTAATACGCCAGACTCGATTTGACCAGCGTTATTGTTTTCACTTCGTTCAGCCGTTGCTGCTCCAGAATTGGGTGACGTTTCAAACAAGGTATCTCCAGCCTTTGTTAAACCTTCTGGGTTGTTGACAACAGCCGTTCCTATGGAAATGATGTCATCAGGATTGTTTGTTCCATCATTTGTGCCATCGTTTAAATAGTATTGTTGATTTTGGGAATCATAGGCGAGTTCCCCGCTCGTTCCGTCCTCGCTCACCACATTGATATGCCCATCCGCATCAATGGAAAAGGATGTAAATTTTTGACCCGTCTTGTCATCTTGATTAATCGAAATATTAACTTCTTGTGGATTTGTTGCTGTTCCAGTTACACCGACAACCTTATAACCGTTTGAATTGACTAATGTCCCATTCGCATCCCGATTAAAATTACCGGCTTTTGTTAAATAGTCTTGCGTACCATTGTTCACGACAAAATAACCATCCCCATCAATGGCTAAATCCGTTCCCACGTTGGTAGTCATAGGACTTCCTGGAGTATGAATGGTATCAATAGCCGCTATTTTTGATCCTAAACCGACTTGTTGGGGATTGATCCCGCCTGTCTGGCCATTAGGGGCGGTTGCTCCCGATAGGTTTTGGTTAACTATATCTTGAAACTCTACTCTGCTTTTTTTAAACCCAACGGTATTGACATTGGCAATATTATTACCGATTGTATCGAGTTGTGTTTGGAAACCTTTCATCCCTGAAACTCCGGAATATAATGACTTTAACATGTGTGTTCCCCCTTAATTTTTATCCATTATTTATTGATTAGAATCGCTTGAAACTTGATCGATTTCTGTAACGTTTTCCATAGGGACTTTTTGATTACCTACCAGATAATAATAGCTTCCATCTTGAGTGGCGACTCCTGTCACAACACCTGAAGATGAGCTGTCCCCTCCCTCAGGTGTCCATGTAATCTCCTTACCAATGGCAGAGGAGTACTGGCTCATTTGCAAATTCGCAAATTTATCAAAGGAATCATTCAGGTTCGTCATTTGTTCCAAGGAACTAAAGTTAGCCATTTGGCCGATAAAGTCTTGGTCTTGTAGAGGATTGGACGGGTCTTGATTGGACAATTGCGTGACCAAAATTTTTAAAAAATCATCTTTTCCTAGTACGCTTTGGTCTTCAGAAGAATTTCCACTCATTAAAGTATTACTAGTTGAAACATTATTGGTAATATCAACACTATTTGTCATGACTTTCGCTCCTTATCATGCCGTAAAATCAATGGTTGAAGAAGATGGCGGCATTCCTCCATATGAAGTCGGCAAGGATTCTATAATCGTTTCATTCAGATCAAAGCCCTTTTGTTTCTTCCCTAAGTCTTGATCGCCATCATAGAGCCTCTGTCGTTGTGACCCAGACCCATTTTGGGAAAAGGCGGATTGACTTGCATCCCCCATTGAAATGGCCGGCTGTTGAACAATATCTAGTTTTTGAACAACTATCCCATGCTGCTCAATCGCCTGTTTCAAATGCTGCAGCTGATCATTCAGCGCATCCTTAGCGGCCGAGTTATCAGTCAGGATTTGAGCCGTTATTTGTCCATCTTGTGAAGCTATTTTTATTTCAATGGGACCTAGATGTTCTGGATACAATGAAAATTTTGCTTCGGCATGATTCATAGAGCTATTTGCCATGCGGCTCATCCAGTTCGTGATTTCAGGCACAAAATCTGATACAGGAATCACAGCCGGCTCAGCTGAACTCGATCCCGTTAAGTTAGCGGACTCTTGATTTGAACTAACTAGATTAATAGCCAAATTCACTGGCGACGCGTCCCCTTTTTCTTGTGAAGAAGCCGGCGCTTGCGTAGCCGTATTGTTCACCGCGCGTTGATCTTGATTCTGGATAATGGGTTGATTGATCTGGTGTTTATCCAGACTTAAAGCTTGGATGGAACCCGTCTTCTCAGAATCTAACGGCGAGGTGCTGTTCGCTGAATCCGGTTGGAGCGAATGCTTAATTAAATTCATGTTCGTTGCGTTATTCCCTAAGGCATTGTTAGTGGCAGGAGTCGCCTTCTCAGAACCCAATGGCGAGGTGCTGTTCGCTGAATCCGGTTGGAGCGAATGCTTAATTAAATTCATGTTCGCTGTGTTATTCCCTAAGGCATTGTTAGTGGCAGGAGTCGCCTTCTCAGAACCCAATGGTGAAGCGCTGCTCACTGAATCTGGTTTGATGGCAACCTTTATTAAATGGATACCGTTTCCCACCTTTAAGCCCTTGTTGGAATCCGTCTTATCAGCTGAATCCGGTTTGAAGAGTTCGATTACTTCATTCAATTTATCAATCAGTTCTTTTTGAAGCTTAGGAGATAGGCTTCCTTCCGACAATGGCTGGCTCCCCTTTACTGCTGATGAGTCTACTTGTAGCGCTGCAGTCGATCCGCCTTGTGTTTGCTTCAAGGCCGCTAACAGTTGTTTCATTGCCGCTTGGATCTCTTGCCCGTTATATGTACCATCGCCCGCGCCCAATTTATTAAGAATTAACTGGGAAACGTTGGAGGTCGCGCCATCCATCTTACTAAAAGCCGTTTCAATAGAAGGATTTAAAGTTGTGGACGTTGTGTCTTGATTGACTAAATTTGCTAGCGATGGTGATGATTGAATGCCAGCAAGGATCGACGTTAATAAGGAATCGAGCTCCTGCCAATCATCGGTATCCAGATCATGGGATGAAGGCTCTTTCTCTTTGTCATCATCCATCAGCTTCAAATTCGTTGTTCCAGCATCCTTCTTGTCCATAGCACTTTCTTGCGTCGTTTGCCCTGAAGAGCTAAACATAGATAAGATCTGATCAAAGCTATTCAAAACCGTTTCTGATTTATCTTGCACACTTGAACTGCTTTCTTTCGGCAGTGGTGTTTGATTTATTTTGACACTAATTTGAGTCACATCCATACAAACGGCTTCCTCTCATCCTATCAAAAACATTCTATTATCATCATTATAGCTTATTGACTTACCTTCGTCATGGTATATTCCGACTATTTTCGATTTATTTCCCGCTTTTTCGTCATTGATAGTTTGATTGTTTTTCACAAGGGTTACCCGGTTGAAAATCCTCCTAAGCGTAACCAGGACAGACATTCTCTAAAAATCCCCGTCTTTGTATTGATACCTTTTTAGATCGTCGAAACGATTTCATCATACATCGCGGATAGTTCAAATTGCCCATCCGCATGACCCGCTTTTAGGACGGCTTTAGGCATTCCGTATACAATACAGGATTCTTCCGCTTCGACAAAAACAGTGCCTTGACACTTTTTCACTAAACCTGCGCCCAATTCCCCATCTGTTCCCATCCCTGTCAAAATGACGGCTAACAATTTTTCTTTATAAATAGGAGCAGCGGAACTTAGGGATACATCAACGGAAGGTCTATATAAGGTTTTCTCATGGCCCTTCTCAGTGACTTCAAAGAAGATGTCGCCCGACTCATTCCGAATAAAAGTCGTTTGATAGCCGGATGGCGCGATATAGATGGTGCCTGCTTGAACCCGCTCCCCCGCTTCTGCTTCTTTTACTTTAAGCGGGCACTTCATATCCAGTCTTTCTGCTAGCGGTTGAGTAAATCCAGGCGGCATATGCTGAGCGACCACGATTGGTATGGAAAAATCCTTTGGGAATAAAGGGAGAATTTTTTGTAAGGCGGATGGCCCCCCTGTTGAGCAGCCGATAAAAATCAAGTCCATGTGATGGTTATGCCTCACACTCACACTATGACTGATCTCTTGAATCGGTTTTTTGATTTCTTTTGGCGATCGTTTTGTTTTTTCTAAAATGCCTTTTAGACGCATGAGAAAGTCTTTGCCTTGAGACGCTTCACCAGATTGAGTAAAGAGGTTTTCTTTTTGAAAGAAATCAATGGCACCCAATTCCAGTGCGTCCAACATTTCTCTTGCTTCCGCTTCATTTCGCGAGCTTAATAAGACAACAAGTGGCGCAGTTGTGCCCTCCATTATTTTCTTAAGTGCCTCGAAACCGTTCAATACAGGCATTTCAACATCTAATGTCACCAAATCCGGTTTCAATGTCTCTACTTTTTCAATAGCCTCCATGCCATTTCTCGCAATTCCTACCACTTGAAACTGCGGGTCTGTTTGCAGCAGATGGCGAATAGCTCTTCTTATAAAAGCAGAATCATCAACTACGAGTATTCTGAACTTCTTCATGTTGCGTCGTTTCCTTTCGATAGTAGAAGGTGCGATGGGTGTTCACTTTCTTAAGCCCCAGTCCTGAGTCCTTAATAGATTCAGCATGGCCTAGAAATAAAAAGCCGCCTGGCGTTAACACCCGATATAAACTTTCAATCACCTTGTTGATCATAAGTTGATCAAAATAAATCAAAACATTACGGCAAAGAATGATATCCACTTTTCCTATTTCTTCATCTATTTTCTTATCATCGAGCAGATTTAAATGGCGAAAGGTTACCATTTTTTGTATGTAGGGTTTAATCTGGTAGCCGCCCTCTTCTTCAGTAAAATAATTTTCTAATAGATGTTTGGGTATTCGTCGAAAGGCAAGTGAACCATCTTTATACCAGCCCTTTTTAGCCTTTTCAAGCACTTTTTTATTAATGTCAGTCGCCATAATTTCAACATTTCCTGGGAGGATCTGCCCCGACTCATGAATTAACATAGACAAGGTGTAGGGTTCCTCTCCGGTCGAACAGGCGGCACTCCAAATCCGAATTGGCCGATATTTATTGATCTCTTTCAACTGAGGCAACACAATCGAACAGCACTCATTCAATTGATTTTCTTCACGATAGAAATACGATTCATTTATCGTCAATAATTCAACGAGAACGTCCCATTCAGGAGAATTATGCATTAAAAAATCACCATACTCCCAAGCCGTAAGCTCAAGTTCAATTAATCTCTTCCCAAGTTTATCCCTTAAGGTGTCCAGGCGATCGATGAAAACAAGTCCGCAATAGTCATAAATCATGTCACTTAATTTCTCTAATCCTTCATCTCTCACACCCATCACCTCTTTCCCTTTATTTGTATAATAAGCTCCTATTTTTAAATCCAAAGATAAAAAATTCAACAAAAAGTGATAAATTTCTTCAAACTTCCCATCCTCATGATCAAAATTAAACGAAAATCTGTATTTGGTCAATTGCATTTTGCAATTCATCACTCGGCCATCAACTTAATACTTTGGACTTTTTGACTATTTTCCAGTCTAAATCAAAAAGAATATTGTCGACTCTTGTCAATTGACGTAAAATAGCCTTACAGGAGATAAATTGCAATAAAAGGAGAAATTAATGTCTAGTATACTTGGAATTTTGTTAGCACTATTAGCAGTCGGTTTAGCCATGGTATTAAAAGGGGCCTCCTTATCCGCCTTATACAATCCTGCTGCTTATATTATTATTTTCGGTGGTACTGCTGCCGCTGTCCTGATTGCTTTTCCTTTCAATGAAATCAAAAAGTTTCCGGCATTAATCAAAATTGCCTTATTTCAACCCAAATTACCTTCAAAAGCTAACCAAATTACAAGTTTAGTTCAATGTGCTGAAGTGGCCAAAAAGGAAGGGCTTCTCGCTCTAGAGGAGATCGCCAATACGACGGAAGACCCGTTTTTTAAAAACGGACTTGAACTCATAATTGACGGCAATGATATCGAATTTATTGAAGAAGTTTTGTTGGATGAAGTGGCTGCGATTGACAAGAGACATAAGACAGGAGCACTCATCTTCTCTCAAGCTGGAACTTATGCACCGACCCTCGGTGTTCTAGGTGCCGTTATTGGTCTCATTGCATCGCTTGGAAATTTAAATAATGTGACAAAGCTTGGCCATTCCATTTCAGCTGCCTTTATTGCCACTTTATTAGGGATTTTTTCTGGTTACGTTCTTTGGCATCCGATTGCCAATCGATTAAAGCGGATCTCTAAGCAGGAACAAGAAGCGAAACTCCTTATTATTGAAGGCTTAATCAGCATCTATCAAGGCCTTTCGCCTACTGCTTTGGAGAAAAAATTATCGATTTACATACCGCCGAAGGAAAGATTAAAGAATGAAAAGAAAAATAAGGTAGAGACTCATGATCAGACGGCTTAAGAAATTAGAAGAAGACGAACAGGAAGAGCACATTGATGAATCGTGGCTAATCCCCTATGCGGATATCCTGACACTATTATTAGCCTTGTTTATTGTCTTATTTGCTTCTAGTAGTATTAATATTTCTAAATATAATGCGATAATGAAATCACTGAAATCTGAATTAACAGGAACAAAGGTGGATACCAAAACAGCTGGTCTTACCGTGAAGAACACTCAGAAAAGCCAAAAGCAACCGCCAAAACAACCGGTTACTCATCCGAAATCAGCTCCTCCTAAATCGGCTAATAATGACCAGGATCTTGAAAACTTAAAACAAAAACTTGAAACCTATATAAAGAAAAACCATTTACAGGCCGTGATCACTCTCGGAGATACACAACGAGGGGTTGAAGTCACATTAAAAGACTACATTCTATTCGATTCAGGAAAAGCGAATTTAAAACCTAGTTCCTATAAAACCTTATCTGCCATAGTCGGCCTGCTTAACACCGTTTCCAATCCGATCAGTATTGAAGGACACACCGATAATGTCCCCATTAAAAATTCGGAATTCAAATCCAACTGGGAGTTATCCGCCGCTAGAGCAGCAAGTGTCCTCCACTTCTTTGAATCCAAAAACATTGCCGACCAAAGAATGCAATTTACTGGCTATGGCCAATTCAAACCCTTATACAAAAACGACACAAACAAACACCGCCAAGCCAACCGAAGAGTCAACATCGTCATACTAAGAAACAACTAAGCAGTGAAACGCGGGGACGGTTCTCCCGTTTCACTTTTTTTGTTTGGAACGCGGGGACGGTTCTCTCGTTCCACTTTTCTCAAAAAGTTCTAAAGTTAAATCAACTTAGCATTGAACACGTTTCTTCCCCCCTGCCTCGGTTGTTTCCGAGTCCCTTCACACAGAATCCAACCCGCTCATCACTCTCCTCCTGTCATTGCGCTTGTTGTGATTTTCTTGTAGCATGTCTTATGGAGAATGGATCCGAAGAAATGCAACTATCCGAACTTCTGGCCAACTAACGCTATATTGGCGGGGTTATTGTTGCGGCGATCAGTTTAATCTACCTGACGATTCTTGGTCATGCATTAAACTTTTTATCCATTCACTTCATTCCTACTGTTGTCGGTATAATGTTCATGCTGATTGCCACTTTCTCCCCTCGCCTTCAGCCAAATTGGTGGGTCGGCATCCGCACACCATGGACGATTTCGAGTGAAGAAAGTTGGTTTCGCACCCGTCGTTAAGGCGGATGGTTAGGTATTCCAGTGGGAATGCTTATTAGCATCTTAGCCTGGGCTTTACCTACTGAGTTAACAATGAGAACGGCGATTGTCATCCCGATTCTTTTATGGGCATTCATTTCAATCGTTGCTTCCTACTTCTATGCCAAAAAATAAAAGGGAGATCATGATATGGCCGAACTAATTAGAGAAGACGAAACCCTAGTTCTAAAATTGTCTACATTAGAAAAGGTAGAAGGCGTTCACGGAGATATCCGCGTCCCCTTCACCTCCGTCAAAGATATAACAATTCTTGATGATGTCATCCATGCCGTACACGGGATGAAGTTCCCTGGCAGCCGTTTGCCTGGCGTCTTCGCAATGGGTACTTTTATTTCCCGCGAAGGCAAAACATTTGTGATCGTGCATCACCAAAACAAACGCGGCGTAAAAATCAAGTTGAGCGGTGAAAGCTATAACGCACTCATTGTCGGCTTGGATGATCCTGAAAAAGTAGCACAATCACTTGGGTTATCTAATTCCTAATTTTATATAAAGCAAAAAAGGGACCTGTCCTTGGTGGCAGGTCCTAATTAGTGTCTACTTCTAAATTCCATTTATAGTGGTTACTCATTGTAATTACTTTTACACAATACTATAGGCTTGACTTTTAGTGTAACGACGATTCCTTATTTCCGGAATATAGGCCTGTCCGAATTAAACAGAGAAACCTCGTTACGCCTAACTACTCCAATAACCTATTGGGAGAGGGATAGCCATTCTGGTTACGCCTAATCGTTTTAAGTGTAGCGACAATTCTCTCGCTTGCTGCGGACGAACGGCCGTGCCCACGGAAAGCGAGGTTCTTTTCGCATTAAAGGGCAAGTGATCCACGAGTCCAAATTTCAAGGAATAATTAAATCAATAATACCGTCCCTTTTTTTCTTTCACCCATAGCCCATGCTGATTGCAATAAGTGTACAATGTGCCCCCGGACATTTTCGGAATTCGCAGTTCCGCATTCTGTTCTGGATATAACTTAACGATGAGGACCCGATCGTAAGAAACATAGGCAACAAATGAAATGAAATGGTTTTTCGTCATGTCATGCTGAAAAGTGATGTAATACTCTTGATCAATCGTCTCAATCATTGCTGCATGTTCGTCATCCTCAGGCTTTGCAAGTAATGGCGTTAGCTTTCTTCCACAGCAAGAGATCTCTGCTTCCCCTAAGCTCGTCATAACACTTCCACAATTGGAGCACACAAAAAATTTAATACGTCTCATATTCCCTCCATCAGCATCGTTGGGCTCTAAATCTCCCAATAAAATTTTTTCAATATTAACTCCTAATATGTTAGAAAGATCACCAAGCAATGACACATCAGGACAGCCTAAACCACGTTCCCATTTCGAAATGGTCTTGTCGCTGATTCCCATTGTACTTGCGACCTCTTTTTGCGTCATTTTCTTTTCTTTTCGAAGCGTTAACAGGAGTTTGCCAACTTTACTTGTATCCATCCGCTCACCTCTCTATCCATGATAGCTACCGATCGCCTTCAAATCAATCAACCCTCCGTAGAGTTGCATCCTCTCTCCTTATCACATCTCCCACCCCATCCGCAAAAAAATCAAACGTGAGTCGATAGCATTGCGTGGTCCATTACACAAATTCAAGGCGGGGCAGGACCTCTTTGTGTGCGTTAGGCGCTCCATTACACAATTTCAAGGCATAGGTGGACCTCTTTGTGTGCGTTAGGCGCTCCATTACACAAATTTAAGGCATGCGTGGACCTCTTTGTGTGCGTTGGGCGCTCCATTACACAAATTTAAGGCATGGGTGGCCCCCTCTTTGTGCGTTGGGCGCTCCATTACACAATTTCAAGGCATGCGTGGACCTCTTTGTGTGCATTGGGCGCTCCATTACACAAATTCAAGGCATGGATGGCCCTCTTTGTGTGCGTTGGGCGCTCCATTACACAAATTCAAGGCGGGGCAGGACCTCTTTGTGTGCGTTGGGCGCCCCATTACACAAATTTAAGGCATGCGTGGACCTCTTTGTGTGCGTTGGGCGCTCCATTACACAATTTCAGGGCATGCGTGGCCCTCTTTGTGTGCGTTGGACGCTCCATTACACAATTTCAAGGCGGGGCAGGACCTCTTTGTGTGCGTTGGGCGCTCCATTACACAATTTCAAGGCATGGATGGCCCTCTTTGTGTGCGTTGGGCGCTCCATTACACAATTTCAAGGCATGCGTGGACCTCTTTTTGTGCGTTGGGCGCTCCATTACACAATTTCAAGGCATAGGTGGACCTCTTTTTGTGCGTTGGGCGCTCCATTACACAATTTCAAGGCATGCGTGGACCTCTTTGTGTGCGTTGGGCGCTCCATTACACAAATTCGAGGCGGGGCAGGACCTCTTTGTGTGCGTTGGGCGCTCCATTACACAAATTTAAGGCGGGGCAGACCTCTTTGTGTGCGTTGGGCGCTCCATTACACAATTTCAAGGCATGGGTGGACCTCTTTTTGTGCGTTGGGCGCTCCATTACACAAATTCAAGGCGGGGCAGGACCACTTTGTGTGCGTTGGCGCATCACAAAAGCGCCTCCCAATAAAAGACAGGCGCTCAACGAACTCTTACCTATATAATTACAAGCAGACATTCCGCCACCCAAAATGGCCTTGTGTTACACCGTCACGTCGCTTTTAGCAAACACGACGAGTGAGAGAGCCATAAATACAATGAAATAACCCGCCAGCATCCCAACTGAAAAGAGAGGTGTCATGCCATTAAATACGGCGTGTTCACCACTTAAATATTGCGAGAAATTAGTATTTGAAAAGAGAACATATTTCCCCCAATTTAACTGGCTTTCTCTGAGCAGCTCGACGACCGTTTTGCCTATAATAGTGATCGCAAAAACGGATCCCACGGCAATCGCACTATTTTTAAAGACGGTAGAAAAAGCTATCGCAAGTGTCGAGATCATCAAACAATCCATAAATTCATCGACGTATTTCATCACGGTTTGTATGATCAAGTGCATGTTGTTCTGGTCAAGATGGTGGAAACCAAAGAAAATGACACTAAACAGCATGGATGAAAGAAGAAATGCGATTAGAAAATAAAGATTAACCAATTGAATCCCGAGAAATTTAGCAAGCAGCAATTCCACTCTTGAGGTCGGCCTGATTAATAAAAATTTTATAGTTCCGAGCTCATATTCAGTGGAGAGGATTGCCCCGGCAAATCCGGTAATTACAAAGGAAAGAATCATTAAAAAGCTTGCCGCACTCGCCGTTCCGACTAAGAAATTATCCGTTTCTGAACCAAACAGCCGTTTGATGACGAGCGCGATTAAGAGATTTAAAATCACAATCCCAAGGAATGCTGCCTTAGTAGTTCTTCGATTGAATAACTTTATCTGTTCATTTTTAATCAAACTGATCATAGTGTCCTCCCATTGCCTGTCTACTTTTTAGAACGGTAGCGCTGCCCTGAAGCCATTTGGCTGCGCGTCTTATCGGGCCTTGCCATCGTTACCGCTAAGAAGGCGTCCTCAAGGCTTGACCGATCAACTTTCACTTCAAAAACTGAAATCTCACTGTCAACTAAGCGTTTGAGGATAAGCGGCATCTCGTCTCTCCTTAGCCTGACCCTGATTTTCGTCGCATCCACTCGCTCAACTTCTAAAGTGCCGTCCTCCGCATTCAACACCTGTATGGCTCGATCAAGATCATCCACTTCATAAAAGACATCCTGCTGTTTAGCGTCTGAGAAATGTTCAATTGACTGATTGCCTATAATGGTCCCATCCTTGATAATCGTTGTCCGCTGACAAATCGTTTCAATCTCATGCAACAAATGCGAAGAAATGAGGACAGCGACCCCTTCTTTTTCACTCAGCCTTTTTAGATACGTCCGAAGTTCAATCATTCCAGAAGGGTCTAACCCATTAGTTGGTTCATCTAATAAGAGCAGTTTTGGCTTATGTAAAATAGCTTGAGCAACACCTAAGCGCTGCCTCATCCCCAATGAATACGTGGACACTTTTTCATGAATACTGCCTTGAAGTTGAACAAGCGAGACAACCTCTTCAATTCGCGCTTGTCCAATCCCTTTATACATATTGGCCCACAGTCTGAGATTTTGATAACCCGTCAAATACGGATAGAACTCAGGATTTTCAATAATCGCGCCAATTTCTTTTATCGCTTCTTTAAAATGGGACTGAATGTTTTTTCCACAGATTTCAACTTTTCCACTATTGGCTTTTATCAGTCCGGCAATCGTCCGAATCAGCGTGGTTTTTCCCGACCCATTAGGACCGATTAGACCAAGAATCTCACCCCTTTGAATGGTTAGAGAAATATCTTTAAGAATGTCATGACGACCAATCCGCTTATATAAGTGATGAATCTGCAAAACGGCTGATTCCATATGAACCCTCCTTTTTTTAAATAACTGCTTATGACTTCTTCGTCTGCGCAGCGAGCGGCACCCACCCGGCACCCACCCTTACTCCAATAGTATCATGATGCAAGTCCTAATATCGACTTTTGTCTAAATTTGCAATTAAGCTTCCAACCGTCCAATCAAAAGCGTGCCCTAACTTGACGCCCTCTTGGTTCATCCACGAAAAAATTGAAAACGAGTATTCACAACGACTATGAAATCATTTAAAATGGAATTTACGTCGAATAGTCGAATATAGGAGGAATTTAATATTGGTAACGTCTCACAATAGGTTACGACGCACTCTTGGCGTTGCACCCATTGTCTTTTTGGGCTTGGCTTACATGTCGCCATTTGCTGTTTTTGATACATTTGGGGTCGTATCTCAAGAAACAAATGGCCATGTCCCGGCTTCCTACATATTAATCACAATTGCGATTTTGTTTACCGCTTTAAGCTATGGGAAAATGGTCAAGCTCTTTCCTGATGCAGGATCAGCTTATACATATACAAAGAAAACCATGAGTGCACAACTCGGTTTTCTGGTCGGCTGGTCAGCACTTTTAGATTATCTCTTTTTGCCGATGATTAATGCGGTTCTTGCCGGCATCTATTTATCGGCCAGCTTTCCCGAAATACCAACCTGGGTCTGGGTGGTCGGATTGATTATCGTTATGACACTGATGAATCTTACCGGTATTAAAATTGCCGTCTCCGTTAATGCTCTCTTTGTTCTTTTCCAATTATTAGTGGCGATTATCTTTGTTAGTTTGACGGTTCATTCCATTTTAAGCGGTAATGACAGCAGCGGATTTACTACCTTCCCATTTTTTTCAAAAGATATGAGTACGAGTCTCTTGTTCTCTGGCGCCTCGATTCTCGCTCTTTCCTTTTTAGGTTTTGATGCGGTTACAACCTTAGCCGAAGAGACGATTACCCCTGAAAAAACGATTCCAAAAGGCATCTTCCTGATCGCCTTAATTGGCGGGCTCTTTTTTATTCTTGTCACCTACTTTATGCAAACGCTCTACCCTGATGTTTCCGTTCTGAAAAATATTGACGGAGCCTCGCCGGAGATCGCTAGGCATATTGGCGGAATCTTGTTTCAATCGCTCTTCACAAGCGGTGCATTGATCTCTGTCTTAGCTTCAGGACTTGCCGCTCAGACCAGTGCCTCCCGATTGCTTTTTTCAATGGGGAGAGATGGTGTGATTCCGAAAAGATGGTTCGGTTCGCTGCATCCCAAATTGCTTCAGCCTGTTTTCAATATTGTTTTTATTGGCATCTTGTCGCTTAGTGCCCTATTTCTAGATTTGGTCACAGCTACCTCCATGATCAATTTTGGTGCCTTTACAACCTTCTCCTTCGTTAATCTATCCGTCATCGCGTATTATCTTAAAAACAGACGGACGATCAAGTTAAATGTCTTTGGCTATCTCATTAGTCCTTTAATTGGACTGTCATTTATCATTTACCTTTGGATGAGTTTAGATCTTCTAGCCCTTATTTTTGGATTATCTTGGTTATTCATCGGTTTCGTTTACCTACTCTTGCTGACAAAAGGCTTCAGGATCAAGCCACCAGAATATGACTTTGCTGAAACTACCTGAGCTTTTTGATAAAAAAACAGTTTAGCTCATCGCCAAATCTGGTCTTACTTTAAGAATTAAATGCCAGAAGGTGGGTCAAAACTAGCAAAGAGGATCCAAGTGGCGCCAATTGGGGAAACCGTGATGCACACGTTTCCTCACCGCCAATTATGAGCGGCTTCTAATGGCAAAGCTGTCAAACAATCTTACAAAAAAATTAAATATGGGGGAATCAATGAATGGCTGAATCAGCAGCAATACAAACAACCAATCAAATTACAGGTCAAAGAAAATGGTGGGCCTTCGCGACCGTTCTCTTGACGATGTTCTTCTCTTCTATGGACCAAACCGTTGTCTCAACGGCTATGCCAACCATTATTGGCGATTTAAAAGGATTTAATCTCTATGCTTGGGTCTTCACGGCCTATATGATGGCTTCTTCTGTAACCGTTCCAATTTATGGGAAATTGTCTGATGTATTCGGACGAAAGCCATTTTACTTATTTGGTTTAATCATGTTCGGTATTGGGTCTGCCGTATCCGGCCAGGCGCATTCGATGATTGAACTTGTCTGGGCACGTGCTTTCCAAGGAATTGGTGCCGGAGCAATGATGAGTATGCCGCGCGCCACTGTTGGTGACATTTTCTCGCCAAAGGAACGTGCCAAATGGATGGGCGTTATGATGGCGGTATTTGGTATCTCCAGTATCGTTGGACCCGCGCTTGGCGGTTGGATTACAGATTCTTTCTCTTGGCGCTGGGTTTTCTATATTAACTTACCGTTTGCTGTACTTGCAATTATTGGCGTGACTGTTACGTTACCGAAAGTGCGCGCTGAACACCGTGTGAAAGTCGACTGGTTAGGCTCACTCATTTTAGTAATCGGGTTAGTTCCGATCTTGCTTGGGTTTACATGGGCAGGCTCGAAATACGCTTGGGGATCCCCTATTGAATTGTCACTTTTCATAGGCGGTGTCATCCTGCTGATCCTTTTTGTTCTGTGGGAACGTAAAGCATCGGACCCTGTACTCACACCGAGCTTATTTAAAAATCGAATTTTTACGACCTCTCTTATTTTGGGCATATTAGTTGGGATGACTATGTTTGGCAGTCTGATGTTCTTACCTATCTTTGTTCAAGGAGTCATCGGACTTAACGCCCAAAGCAGCGGTTGGGTCATGACCCCGATGATGATCGGATTTATTGTCGGCAGTATAGTGTCCGGCCAAGTGATGTCTAAGACTGGTCGTTACAGATATCTGGCATGGTTTAGCGGGGCTATTATTGTACTTGGGTCGGTCTTACTGAATCAGATGGATGTCCATACGACCTGGGTGACCGTTGTCATCAATATGGTTGTGATCGGACTCGGTATCGGTTCATTAATGCCGCTTATGAACATGGTCGTGCAAAACGCATTCCCATATAAAATGATGGGGACCGTTAACTCTACACAGCAATTTGTCAGTTCACTCGGTGGTGTCATCGCGTCACCTATATTTGGCTCGATTTTAAATAAATCATTCAGCTATAAACTAAATCATTCACTCCCTGCTTCATTAAAGCAATTTGAAAGCAAGCTTTCGGGAATCAACCCGCAATCGCTTCTAACCGCGCAGGCACAGAAGTCGATCTCATCTGAATTTAGTAAATACGGGGCAGTGGGTCATAAGATGTATCTTCAACTTATGGATGTTGTCAAACTATCCCTTACCTACGGGGTTCAGCACTTATTTAGAGTCGGGTTAGTTTTCGCGATTCTTTGCTTTATCGGGACCTTCTTCTTGCCGGAAGTCAAATTAAAAGGCAAAGAATACTTTGAAGAGAATGGAACCGCTGGTGAACCAAAAGAATAACACGCACACTGACACGTTAGTTAAAAGTGGTTTTTTGCGCAAGCCAACCCGAAAAAACTCTCATACGAAGTCTCAAGCCCATAATGATAGTAAAAAAGCTGACAGACCATTTCGCCTAAGCGGAATGGTCTGTTTTCATTAATTGGAAGCCATTTTGAGGCTCACCATGAATGATCGTCTTGTTGGCTCTGTTGGTGATCGTGTAGGTAAGGTACGCGGGCGGGATTCATAGGCGGAGAAATTCCGCTTAATATCATTTTGGAGCCTTCAGTAACCCTATATAAGCGGAGAATTTCCGCTTAATGTCATTTTGGAGCCTTCAGTAACCCTATATAAGCGGAGAATTTCCGCTTAATGTCATTTTGGAGCCTTCAGTAACCCTATATAAGCGGAGAATTTCCGCTTAATGTCATTTTGGAGCCTTCAGTAACCCTATATAAGCGGAGAATTTCCGCTTAATGTCATTTTGGAGCCTTCAGTAACCCTATATAAGCGGAGAATTTCCGCTTAACGACCCTAAATCAGACCAAATCCAAGGCTTTTGATTCCTCTAAGCGGAAAAACTCCCCTTATTTTTTGGGAAATAGGAGTATTTCCCAATTTAAACGGAATTCCTCCGTTTATTTTTTAAAACGTTAACCGAACCAAGTTTCAATAATGAAAAAGAGCACCCCATTAAATGGATGCCCTTTTCATATTACACGCAACGGCGCTTTTTCCCAAAACTTCTCATCCGGAACGGTGCTTTTTAAGTTCGCGGTCCGTTGCCATTAAACAGCGAATCATCCCTTGGTGAATAAGGAGTCACACTAAGCTTGGAATGTTTGGAACGGTTTGTCTTGCTCCATAGCGGTACTCCATGAGGCTTTTTAGTACTGCGATTTGCTGTAATAGGTGCTCTCCTTCATTGGTTTCTCGAACTTTTTTCCTTTCGAGTTCTTCATCTACCAATCGCTTGACTGATAAGACGTCGGATCCTTTTAAGAGAACATCTTCCATCGAATTAAATTTTTCATGGGCGACTAACTGCATCCCATAGGAATTATATAATAAAGTGTATCCCGCAATTCCGGTTGTGGATTGATACGCCTTGGAAAAGCCGCCATCGATGACGATCATTTTACCATTGGCTTTTATTGGATTTTCCCCTTTAATTTCCTTTACCGGTGTGTGACCGTTGATAATATGTCCTTCATCCGGGTTCAGATCAAATTCTGCTAAAATTTTCCGGCAGACGCTCTCTTCCTCGCGTAAATAATAATAAGGGTTCTTCGTCTCTTCATGCGTTTCTTTGTCCTTAATAAAATACCTTTCAAATGTCGTCATAGCCCTTTTCCCAAAGAGAGATGAGTATTCGCCAGTCCACAAATACCACGCCATATCCGTTGCGAGATCATCATTTTTTTCAGGGTGAAGAAAGGCTTCCCATAAATAGTGTTCAAACACATCCAATAAATCCCGACCAGCATATGACTGATTGCCGATCGTCATTTTTTCCATAGTGCCATCTTCATTTATTGGAATGCAGCCGTGTATTAGCAAATTGCCATTATATTTCAGATAAAGACTACCCTTTTTCATCAGAAAGTTCATATGTCTCGCCAATTTCTCCGAATGTTGGACGGAAAACAACAGCTTGTCCAGTACGTCCTTTTCTTCTTCTAATAATTCAGCCGGATTTTCTGGGTTAATCGTGGAAAAACACGTGTTTTCTAAAGGATAGGTTTTCCCATTGAGAGTGATTTCTTCTGTGTCATAATTAATTTTCTCAAGTAATAGCCGCTCTGACATATTAAAATAAGGGCGCCTCTTGATAATCGGAATTTCAAGTTTGAACTGGATCATGGCAATCGCTTGATGGATTTTCGTGATTTGTAAAATTTCATGCTCAGACAGCTTGTTTTCTGTATTTCCTTTTGGTCTAAAGGCAAGGTTGTCATCATAGTACTTTTCCGCCAAGTTAAGAAGCGGGATCAGGTTAATCCCGTAGACATCTTCTATGATATTCAAATTATTGTATCGGGCACATATCCGAATAATATTAGCGAGACAAACCTTTGAACCGGCAAAAGCTCCGATCCAGAGGACGTCATGATTCCCCCACTGAATATCGACGGAGTGATGATTAATGAGCGTTTCCATAATTTTATCTGGTTCCGGTCCGCGATCATAAATATCGCCGACCACATGAAGATGGTCCACCACTAGACGCTGCGTCGTATAAGCAAGACCTGTAATGAGCTTATCGGCTTGTCCAAGTGAAATTATTTGCTCAACAATCATCGTATAATAAGGTTTCTTATTGGCGGACTCGTCCGTTTTATAGAGAAGTTCTTCGATTATATAAACAAATTGTTCCGGCAGCGCTTTGCGCAATTTCGACCGTGTGTATTTAGAGGAAGCATATGAAATCAGCTTAATCATCCGGTCAATGGTCTCTTCGTACCACTGATGCAATTCATGTTCATTGTCAAACCGATGCCGAATCAGCTTTAATTTTTCTTCAGGATAATAGACCAATGTTGCAAAATCATTCAGCTCTGATACCGTTAATTCATCTCGAAAAAGGTCTTTGATTTTTTCCTTTACTCTTCCTGACCCATTTCTTAACACGTGTTGGAAGGCTTTAAACTCCCCGTGCAAATCGCTGACAAAATGCTCGGTTCCTTTCGGCAAATTGAGGATCGCCTCAAGATTAATCAGCTCTGTCACTACTTTTTCTTCACTATCAAATTTACGTGCAAGTAAATCCAAATATTTTGTATCCAACTTTATGTACTCCCTCATCATTTCTCTGTTTATTTTTCTCTTGATGCTCATGCTTAATACTACTATGATAAAGGAAAATGTTCCACATAAAGAAACGAGATGTTCTATTTATGCCCATTAAATTTTATCTAACTCTTTATTAAAAGGTGAAATTCCTGAATTGGCGGGAAAAGCAAGGCATCCTAAGTGCGATTGGTTAAAGGGTCAACCAGATACATAAAGGCGGCAAACGCGACTAAATTGACAGACTCCCCTTTCTTTTTAACTAAGAGGAGAATGCTTCACTTTGAGATAAGCATGTTGGAGGTTATTATGAGTAAATGGTTTCCTCGTCTTTACGATACACTAATGTCCCCTTTGGAGAAAAAGGTTTCCTTCAAGAACAAAAGGAAACACCTCATCGAACGGGCTTCTGGAAAAGTGCTCGAAATTGGTGCTGGAACGGGCATTAATTTCTCTTCATATACCCATGACACGTCATTAGTGGTGGCGACCGACCCTAACCCGGAAATGGTCAAAAAAGCTCAAGAGAAAGCAAAAATTGCTCTTGTTCCCCTTGAAATTCAGATAGCACGTGCAGAAGAACTGCCTTTTCCGGATCACTCTTTTGATACAGTGGTCGCAACACTCGTGTTTTGTACGATTCCACATCCAGAAAGCGCCCTTAAGGACATTTACCGCGTCCTAAAACCAGGAGGAAAGCTGCTCCTCTTTGAACACGTTCAAATGAAACAGTCTCTATTAAAAGCCTCTCAACAACTCCTCACTCCCATTTGGAAGCCGCTCTGTGACGGCTGTCACCTAAACCGTGACACACTTGGCCTAATCGAAGCAAGCCCCCTCTTCCATGTAAAACACGTAGATTCTATTTATTCAGGGCTCTTTTTGGCAATCGAAGCAGAGAAACATTCTCAAACTTGAGTAGAACCCCCTCTACTTTTCAATATAAACGGGCAATCGTAAGGGCCTCTGCCGGTACCGGTCAAGCATTTAATCTCGGAGGCAATGAGTTACGGACATTAGTGGGGGAAAGGACCGCTTGCACACCATTTTGGCTGCCGTGACGCCCATTTTCGTGGGAAAGGACGGCTTGATGTTTTAATAGAAATTTACCTTAATATCTACAAGTTATTCCCTATATCCCTTTAAGATTTTCTATTAATTTTTTTGTATACTTAGTTGGGCGTAGACGCTGTTATAATATGGAATTCCTACTAATCAACTCCAAATTCTTTAAAACTGTCGCCAAATTGTCTCATATCATGTACTTTATTTGTATACGACTTTTTTAATAATGACATAATACTTGTAAACTACTTTCTAAGGAGTCACCTATGCAAATAAGTGAAAAACGATTACGTCATCTTATTTTAGAGTGTGAACGTCTTAGGGATGAAAATCAAAAATTAAGAGAACTCTTAGGAACTAATAATATTTCTATAACGAATTCTATCCCTGCCTCAACTGTTAGTGAGACTTCAAAACTTAGAGATGAAAAAATTAAAGACGCCATATATCTATTTAAATCACTTTTTCATGGTCGATCGGATACCTACGCAGTTCGCTGGGAAGCCAAAAACGGAAAGTCTGGTTATGCACCAGCATGTCAAAATGAATGGCAAGCTAACCTTTGCAATAAACCAGCAATCAAATGTTCAGAATGTGAAAATCGCCGTCTTCTCCCTTTGACTGATCATGTCATTTTTGAACATTTAAGCGGAAAAAAAACTATCGGACTCTATCCTTTATTAAAGGATGAAACGTGTTGGTTCTTAGCAATCGATTTTGATAAAAAGGATTGGCAAATAGAATCTATAGCTTTTATTAATACTTGTAAAAGATTGGGTGTTCATGCTTATCTAGAGCGCTCCCGTTCTGGCAACGGCGGTCATGTGTGGATTTTCTTTAATCAAGCGGTATCTGCATCTCTAGCAAGAAAATTTGGGCACTATCTAATAACAAAAACTCGATATGAAACTAAACTTCAACTGGCATCATATGATCGTCTGTTTCCGAACCAAGATCTTTTAACTAAAGGGAAGTTCGGAAACTTAATAGCCCTTCCCTTACAAGGGTCTTCGAAAAACCAAAATAATAGTGTGTTTGTTGATGAGCACTTCACTCCGTTCCCTGATCAGTGGCGTTATCTATCTACCATCAAAAGAATGTCAAAAAGCGATCTTGAAAAAATTGTGAGTCAAAAAACCTTTCAAGAACCGATTATATCCTGGATAAAGGAAACGGAAACCCAAGATAAACTAAACAATCATGAACCAGTTGAATCGATTACTACTTTAAAACTCATTCACAAAAACGGGATTTTAATCAAAAAAGATCAATTGCCACTTCCTTTGTTACAGCAAATTAAGGAATTAGCTATATTCAATAATCCAAATTACTTTAAAGCGAAAGCCCAACGATTTTCAACTAACACTATTCCGAGAAAAATTGATTGTTCAGAGGAAGAAAATGACAATCTTATCTTACCGCGCGGTTGTTTAGAAGATATTAAGAACTTGTTAAAAAAACAAGCTATTCAATTGGAGATTGAAGATCAATTATTTAAGGGGCAGCCTTTAACTCTGAATTTTGAGGGCAATCTTCATCCACAGCAAGATGAAGCGCTGAAATCTCTGCTTGCAAATCCCATTGGTATCTTGTCTGCTACAACGGGATTTGGTAAAACCGTCATTGCATCGGCACTTATTGCTCAAAGACAGACCAATACGCTAGTTCTTGTACACCGCAAACCCCTAATTGATCAATGGAAAAAGAGCTTAACACAGTTTTTAAGTATTGATGAAAAGCAAATTGGCCAAATTGGCGGAGGTAAGCAAAAACCAACTGGGATCATAGATGTTGCGACCATTCAAAGTCTCAATCGCCATGATGAAGTTAAAGATTTTGTGAAAAATTATGGTCAGGTCATTGTTGATGAATGCCACCATATTTCGGCCTATAGTTTTGAAAAAGTATTAAAAAAGGTCGAAGCTCAGTTTGTAGTTGGGTTAACCGCAACTCCTACACGAAAAGATGGACTTCATCCCATAATGCAGATGCAACTAGGTTCAATAAGATATAGAGTTAAAGCCAAAAAACAAGCAAAAATTAGACCTTTTGAGCACATCTTAATTCCAAGGTATACACAATTTAAAAGTAAAAATAAAGAATCGAGCATACAAGAGTTGTACAATGAGTTAATTAAAAATAAGAATCGTAATGATTTAATTTTTGATGATGTTCTTAAGGAGTTGGATAATGGTTCTACTCCTTTGATCTTAACGGAAAGAATCGAACATATAGAGGATCTTGTAAAGCGATTTAAAGGATTTGCCAAAAACATTATTGTCTTAAAAGGTGGAATGAAGAAGTCTGAGGAAAAAGAACGATTAAGGCAATTAGCCTCTTTAGATCATGAAGAACATCTCATTATCGCAACCGGCAAATATATCGGAGAAGGCTTTGACCACGCTCGATTGGATTCCTTATTTTTGACCATGCCGTTATCTTGGAAAGGCACTTTGGAGCAATATGTAGGAAGATTACATCGACTTCACGAAAACAAATCCAAAGTAAAGGTTTATGACTACGTCGATCACAAAGAACCTATGCTTCAAAAAATGTTTGAAAAAAGATTAAAAGGTTATCAATCATTAGGTTATCAAATGGCTAATGACAATACCAACACCACAAAAAACCATATTCAAATGGAATTGTTTTAGACGAGTAAAAACTACCTAAGATAGCCTACCCACCATTTTGGCTACCGCGACGCCCATTTTCGTGGGAAAGGCCAGCTTGCTCACCATTTTTGTTGCCACACCCACCGCGTTTTGGTGTATTGGAGGCTTCAACGCTCACTTTTGGCTCTGCACACGCTCTGTTTTGGTGTATTGGGGGCTCCATCGCACACTTTTGGCCCCGCTCCCGCCACATTTTGGTGTATTGGAGCCCCCATCGCACACTTTTGGCCCCGCTCCCGCCACATTTTGGTGTATTGGAGGCTTCAACGCACACTTTGGGCTCTGCACACGCTCTGTTTTGGTGTATTGGGGGCTCCATCGCACACTTTTGGCCCCGCTCCCGCCACATTTTGGTGTATTGGACGCTACCCCCATCGCACACTTTTGGCCCTGCACATGCTCTGTTTTGGTGTATTGGGGGCTCCATCGCACACTTTTGGCCCCGCTCCCGCCACATTTTGGTGTATTGGAGCCGCCATCACACGCTTTTGGCCCTGCACACGCCATGTTTGCCCACCATTTTCATTCCAGCACCGCCAAATTTCGTGGGCAAGGGCGCCTTCCACACCATTGGGCTGTCCTCTAGGCTGTTTTCGTAAACTTTATTGTTTTTTAGGCTCCAATAAGCTCACTTTCCGCGGACAATCCGTGAGCCTCCTCGGCAAAATACGCCTGCGGGGTCTCACCTGGCTTGCTATTCCCGCAGGAGTCTTGCCTATTTCCACCTATTTTTATCAAATAGCAACACTCTTTTAGAAAAGAGTCTTTTTCTAAGAATGCTTAGTCTCCTCTTCTTTTAGGTTCTTTCTTTATTTCCGAATTTGCCATGTTGTTTAACCAAGCATTTACTCGAAATATGAATAAAATAGGTACAAACCTTTTTAAGGAGGATCTTCTATGAATGCCTATACCGTCATGATTGAAACGACCCCTAATAAGGCTAGTGCCAAAAAGCGTTTCGAGCTACTCAAAAGCCGTCATATCCATTCCCGCATCGCGACTTTACATCTAGATAACCAGACCTATTATAGTGTACAAGCAGGGCCATTTACTCAAAGAAAAGAGGCATTGACTCAGCTGGACGCCATCAAAAAACTAGGAATTAGACATGCTTTTATTACACGAAACGCTCAGTAACTCAGCCTCTTTCTTACCCAACTTCATTCGGCTATTTGATCAACAAATGAGGATAACTCTAAAATCGCAAACTAAGTGATTGAAGGTTGCCTCATTTTTTTGAGGCAATAACTCGGTTCTCTTGAGAAGCATCTAAGCATTTGAGTTAGCCTTAATATCCTGGACATCCTGTAAAAATGGACGATACCGAGTTTTAGTACCCTCTGTCCACATTTCTATCAGTTTCATCCCATCAATTAATTCAATCTGAAGCTCTTTTGCATAGCTAACCGCATTCTCAGTAAAACGGCTTGTCGTCACAACAAACCCACCCCCTGCATTTTGCTTAACCATTTGCGAATGAATAATCGCAATCGGTTCATAATTCACTGCCTGATTCGGCGCGTAACATTTAACTTGTCCTAAGTGGAGCCCATCCTGCCTTTCATGTTCTATATCCACTCCATAATCCCCTGAGCTTCGGGTGACATAGGTTTCTCCAGAGTAATAATTCTCTAAAACTCTCGCAACGAAACGCTCGAACATCAAAGGATTTTCCTCTTTCTCTGAATTCACTTCTTTTTTATATCGGTGATACACTCCCAGCAAAAGGGAGAGCTTCATTTCTTCTTCGGTTTCAATTAAACTAGTCGTGACACTTTTTAGATTCTCATTATCAATTCTTAAACGACGATAATAAAAGCCAAATAATCCGCCAAGAATGATTACGGTCAAAACAATTCCCATTTGAAAGTCATCTCCTTTTAATTAGAATAATGACCAAAAATCTATAAATTAATTCAGGCAAACTATAAATTTAAGTTTTTATATCATTACAGAAATCTATCAACTAAAAAAACAACTAATTTTAATATTCTTGATGATACAAGCCTTGCTTCATTACAATTTTTCATCTACGTTACAATCATCTTTCAAACCCATTGATAGGGACAAGTCTTGACGAATAGTATATAGAGCTTTTTATAATTATAGATACATAGTTCGAGACGTGAGATAAAAAGAGATTTAAGGGAGGTTTTATTTTTGTTTGATAATGATATTAATATAGATCAATTTGCTAGGATTAAAGTCATTGGGGTTGGCGGCGGTGGCAATAATGCGGTGAATCGGATGATTGAGGACGGGATTGAGGGGGTTGAATTTATCGCGGTGAACACGGATGGACAAGCCCTCCATCAATCAAAGGCGGAGATTCGGATTCAGATCGGGCAAAAGCTGACGAGGGGACTCGGAGCAGGTGCCAACCCCGAAATTGGGCGAAAAGCCGTTGAAGAAAGTGCCCAAGAGATTCAAGACGTAATCCAAGGTGCGGATATGGTTTTTATTACAGCGGGAATGGGTGGTGGTACAGGAACCGGTGCTGCGCCCGCCATTGCTGAGATCTCTCGCAGGCTTGGAGCTCTGACGATTGGAGTCGTCACGCGCCCTTTCAAATTTGAAGGCTCGAGGCGTGCAGCCAACGCTTCAAAAGGGATCGATCGCATGAAGGAATCGGTGGATACCTTAATTATAATTCCTAACGACCGATTGCTCGAAGTGATTGATAAAAAGACAAACATTCTCGATGCGTTCCGTGAAGCGGACAGCGTTCTCCGCCTTGGTGTTCAAGGCATCTCTGACTTGATCTCTGTTCCGGGGCTCATCAATCTCGATTTCTCCGATGTAAAAACCGTCATGTCTCATAAAGGAACTGCTATTATGGGGATTGGGATCGCGACAGGAGAGAATCGAGCCGCTCAAGCCGCTCAAATGGCGATTAATAGTCCCCTGCTCGAAACGTCTATTAATGGGGCACAAGGAATCATTATGAACATCACAGGCGGAAGCAATCTCAGCCTTTTTGAAGTCCAAGAAGCAGCTGCCCTCGTCTCCGAACACTCTCACGAAGAGTTGAACATGATCTTCGGCGCTGTCATTAATGAGCATTTAAAAGATGAAATTATTGTAACCGTCATTGCGACAGGCTTTACCGGACAAGAAACGCGAGCGGCAAAAGAAATCGAACAGCCGCGCGGCAAAACAAAACCGATTTATCCTCAAGACGACAACTATACGATTAAGCCAAACGATATTTATCAAAGAGAACTCAACTATATCGCTGACCGGGAGCCGGAAAATTCAGGTGATCGATTTGATGGTGAAAACTCTTACTATAACAGACGAATAAGGCGAACTCGATACAATAAGGATTGAAATATATTTAAAAATGGCGGGCAGCCCAAGGCTTTTTCTACAAACGGTGGAGACAGACCTCTTTAAGCAGTCATTTTTCAGCAGAGGTCTGTTCCCCCCCAAAAAAAGAGGCTAACCGAACGAATCGGCCAGCCTCCATTTTAATACGAGTCTTATTGATTTCCTTTTTTCACCCATTCAGCAACTTGAACAGTGCGTTTCGCTTGGTGTTTGACAGCCGCTTGAACGTCTTCAATCATTTTACCGTCTTGGCCTACAGTAACGCTTGTTCCGTATGGGTTTCCGCCTGCTGCAAATAGAACAGGATCGGTATACCCAGGTGTTGCAATGATCGCACCCCAGTGCATCATGGACGTATACAATGAAAGCAAGGTAGCTTCTTGTCCGCCATGAGGATTTTGAGCGGAAGTCATGGCACTTACAACCTTGTTAACGGTTTTACCAGTTGCCCAAAGTCCGCCTTGAATATCAAGGAATTGCTTCACTTGAGATGGCACGCCACCAAAGCGAGTTGGCACACTGAAGATAATAGCATCGGCCCATTCAAGGTCTGCTGAAGTGGCTTCCGGAACATGCTTAGTTGCTTCAACGTGAGCTTTCCAGCCTTCGTTGCTATCAATAACCGATTGAGGAGCTAATTCCTGAACTTTTAATACTTTTACCTCTGCGCCCGCTTCTTTGGCACCTTCTTCAGCCCATTTTGCAAGCTGATAATTTGTTCCTCCCATGCTGTAATAGACGACAGCTACTTTAACATTTGACATCCTTTCAGTCTCCTTTTTTATTGATTTCCCAAATAACCTGGATAAAATACCCATAGTTTTTTCCTCCCACCCTATTTTTCTAATAAAATTAATCCAGTTCTTTTACTTCGATTGGAATTAACGTTTGATTCAGCTGACTTCTGTGCTGTTCGTACTGCTCAGGCAGCATTAATTTTTCTCCCATTGTTTCATGGGATTCATCATAGGCAAAGCCAGGAGGATCCGTCGCAATTTCAAATAGGATCTCCCCATACTCTCTGAAATAAATGGCGTTAAAATATTGACGGTCCCGAACAGGTGTGACCCCATAACCATATTGTTCAAGGTAGCTCTTCCAATCGAGTTGATCTTGGTCGTCAGTGGCGCGCCATGCGATGTGATGGACGGTTCCAACTCCCATTTGTCCGCTGCCCGCAGGTGTTAACTTGATATCAATCACATTGCCGATATCTCCTATAGAACGATAACGAACAAAGTTTCCTTCTTTTCCCACTAAGTCGAGACCCATTAAAGTTCCGAGTAAACCGGCTGTTAATTCAGGTCGAGCCGAATAAAGAGTGGCCCCGCCAAACCCTTTAATGGCAACTTCTTTTGTCACACCGCCAAATTCCCAGGTGTTGAGTTCCCCTTCTTCTCTTTCCACTATTTCCAAGTGAAGCCCATGTGGATCGTCGAAAGCTAAATAGGTCTCACCGAAGCGCTCCGTCTTTGTAAAAGGGATCTGAAATTTTTCAAATCGTTTCTCCCAAAAAGTTAGAGCCCCTGTTGGAACGACATAAGATGTGACGCCGACCTGGCCGTCTCCAATCGTCCCTTTTGCCGAATTTGCCCATGGAAAGAAAGTAATAATGGTGCCTGGATTTCCACCTTCATTACCAAAATAAAAATGATAAGTACCAGGATCATCAAAATTGACCGTTTTCTTCACTAAACGAAGCCCCAGAACACCTGCATAAAAATCAACATTTTCTTGCGGATGGCCCACGATCGCTGTAATGTGGTGAATCCCCATTGTTTGCTTCATGCCTCTATTCACTCCTTTTCCATTTAAACTCACATAAATATTTAAATAAAGAATTCTTAATTCGAGATATTTTTGAAACGAATACATCACTGTTATAACACTAACTGTTGGCCCTGCTCACACTCGGTAACTTCAAGCGTGATACCTAATAAGCCTAAGCCCATTATAATCTCATTTTCAGATATAATCAATTAATATATTACGAATTCGAGATATTTAGGTAAAAAAGATTAGATTTGTTGCGCATACTTACCTAACCTTTTTAATTGGTCAATTATCTGTACTTTCTCCTCGGCATTTAATCCGCCAAAGATCGCTTGAATCGCTTCTTTATGTTTTGGAAAAATCGTACTCATTAGTTCTTGCCCCTCTTCCGTGATAACGGCAAATGTCACGCGGCGGTCATCCGGACAGGGCTTGCGTCTAATGAGTTTTTTCTTCTCTAATTTATCCACCACATAAGTGATACTGCTGCTCGCTAGCAACACCTTTTCACCTATTTTTTGAATCGGCTGATCACCTTTATTATACAAAAGCTCTAACACAGCAAACTCAGTCGTGTTAAGCCCATAGCTTTTGATGTCTTCTTCCACACGCTTAGTAATCGACTCCATCGCTCGCGTCAAAACAATAAATAACTTTAAGGATAACTCCGAATCTTCACGATGTTCCAAAGACATTCACCCTTTCTATTTATCTCGAATTCGAGATAATTATATGATGAATCTTTAAAAATGTCAACACCTGGCTACCCGCTACCATCCTCTGTTCTGGAGAAATCCTAAAAGGTGGACCATTTTTCCAAGAAGGTCGACCATTTATCCTAAAAGGTTTGTGAAAAACCTAAGAAGGTGATTCAAAAATCCGAGAAGCTCATCCTGCACCGTCCCCTGTTCTGGAGAAATCCTAAAAGGTGGACTATTTTTCCAAGAAGGTCGACCATTTATCCTAAAAGGTTTGTTAAAAATCTGAGAAGGTACCTCAAATATCCGAGAAGCTCATCCTGCACCGTCCCCTGTTCTGGAGAAATCCTAAAAGATGGACTATTTTTCCGAGAAAGTCGGCCATTTATCCTAAAAGGTTTGTTAAAAATCTGAGAAGGTGATTCAAAAATCCGAGAAGCTCATCCTGCACCGCCTTCTGTTCTGGAGAAATCCTAGAAGGTGGACTATTTTTCCAAGAAGGTCGACCATTTATCCTAAAAGGTTTGTTAAAAATCTGAGAAGGTACCTCAAATATCCGAGAAGGTCGACCCTCACCGCCCTCTGTTCTGGAGAAATCCTAAAAGGTGGACTATTTTTCCAAGAAAGTCGGTCCAAACTCCCCTGCCACAGCTAGTCCGCTTCAGGATTCGAGAAAGATTGGATCACTAAGGCTGCCGGGAGTATATAGCCGACCATGGCTTCAATCACGGCGACTCCTCTTGAAAGACCGAATGGGGTCAAATCGCCATAACCGACTGATAAGAGCGTTAGTGAGCTCATGTAAAATGCTCTTAATAGACTGTCAAGTAACGTTTCCTGATGAGATGAGGTAGAAAAATGATCGACAATTGTCCCTAGTTTTGTCCAATCGAGTAACCAATAAATGATCGCAAAAAAGATAATGACGTTCATATAAAACAAAAACAATGCCGTTAGCTTTTTAACTTTTTTTTGCTTGAAAAATCCCCTAGACATAAGTTCCTCCATAAGTCTTCTTTATTAAAACTTATGCGAGTCATTGAGCCTTTACTTCTAGGATTTGCGTGAGGAAGCCTCGGCCTATTTATCTCAAGCTTAACGTTTTTCAATATAGGTGACCCACTTAAAGTACCCTAACAAAATCATTAAAAGAATCGGGTCAAGTATCATGGAATAGTAAATTTTCCACCAACCATAATGGAAAAATCCCCACGGTTCAGGCAGTAAGGCAAGATACTCGTATCCTATTACAAAAATCAGCCAACCCAGTAGATAAATGAGTTTTTTTGGAATTCGGGAATAAAAGAGATACCCGTTCAAAATCATAATATTGACCGGTGGGATAAGCAGTGCATAGACGATGATATTAATTCCATCAATCCCCTTGTCAAAATAGCTGTACCCATTTAATTTCTCGTCAATAAATAAATCAAACACCATTTCTAGAATCATGCTAAATTTCCAAACATGAAAGATTTGATTTTTGGTCAACTGTTTTTTCATAACTATAACAATGGAATTAAAAACGATTAAGGACACAATGAAAAGAATCATTTTAATTAGTCGGCACCTTTTAGAATGGTAATTTGAACTTATTTTTCCCCTATGTCCATCACTTGAATTCAACGTTAAATGAAATGGGCTGCCAAGAAGTCATTCGGGATAATCCATCAATCAAAAAGGGATACTAATCTTAAAGCGATTAGTATCCCCTATTTTTATTCTTATTTTATCGTTAAAACTTGGCCGACATGAATTGTCGTTGATTTAAGTCCACTGGCTTTTTCTATAGCTGCAACGGTCGTTTTATATTTCTTCGCGATCTTGGAGAGACAATCTCCCTTGACCACTTTATATGTCACTTTCTTAGCTGCTGGTTTAGCGGCTGCTTGAACTGTTATAGAACTAGAGCTTGCACCCACTGTTACTTTTTGAGTTGTAGTCGTCTTGATTTTTAACTTCTGACCTACTTTGATGGTGTTTGAGTGAAGCTTGTTATCGTTTTTAATCTTAGTTACAGTCGTATGATACTTCTTCGCGATTTTTGAAAGAGAATCGCCTTTCACCACTTTGTAAGTGACCGTTTTAGTGACAGTGACCGTTTTAGTGACTGGCTTTGGTGCAGGAGCCTTTGCTGCAGGAGCAGGTGTTGGTGCGACTGTAGTTGGCGTTGACTGAACCGGTGCAGTTGTAGTCGGTGCTGCTGTTACCTCTGAACTAGATGGGATATTGAGAATCTGACCTATCCTAATCGTGTCTGATGTTAAGTTGTTTGCATCCTTAATTGCTTGAACCGTTGTATTATACTTTAAAGCAATTTTGGTAAGCGTATCGCCTGAAACAACATTATAAGTGATTGGATTAAGTCCAGTTGATTCTGCTTGACTTGAAGAGGTCGCTCCATTTAAGAGGTTTTGGAAATTATCCCAAATGGATGGATCTTCATGTCCTAATGCCCAACTACCTGTTCCTTTAAGATTATATTTATTCACTAAATTAATTTTTTCATCAATGCTCTTCTGATCGTCATACCATAGCGTATAATTCCCCGCTGTTAGCGTAATGCCGCCGACAACTATTGTTGGATCGGTGGATTTAATCGTAAAAGTTGCTTTCTCGCTGCCCTGTGTTGCATCATAAGCAACGGTTCCGTTGTACTTTTGAACAATGGCGTCGATATTTTTTTGAGAAACGGCTACGCCATAAACATTTGTACCATTTGATGTCGTGCCGTCTGTTTTCCAAAGTCGACCGTAAAAAGGCATTCCGAGAACTAAATGATCAGGAGAAACACCTTGATTGAGCGCATACTGTATGGATTTTTCTACCCATGGTAATCCTGCTACTGGCCCAGGAGTCGTTTCACCTGACCAACTTTCATCATACGCCATCAGCATAAGGTAATCACTGTTTTCTGCTAAGGCCTTGTAATCATAGGAGCCTTGCCAGCCCGTCGACCAATTACTTGGATTGGCCGCCACGGCAACGGATATATCTTTATCTGGAATCAGGCTGTTAAGACGTTTAACAAAATCGGTATAATTGGCTCGATCGGCTTCGGTCAAACCTTCGATATCAATATCCACACCGTCTAGATTTAACGCCTTTACTTCATCAGCAACCTCTTGAGCGAGCACCTCTCGATTCTGTAAGCCTGCTCGTCCAATTTTTTGATCCCAGTTATTACTTAAATAAGGCGTTACTTTCATTCCTTCTTGATGCATTTCATCAACAAAGGCCTTGCTATATTTAGATGTCACCTTTAATGTGCCATCACTATTGATTTCAAAGTAATCGGGCGACACTGCATTAAGTGCCCCGTTTGTCTCAGCGACTTCGGTCGAATAATTCCCGAAAAAAAGATAAGACATATTAAACTTGGCAGAGTTGGTGGTTGTTGCAGCTTCAGCATGATGTGACAGACTAGTAAGTGACGTCGCAATAATTGAAGCAGATAAAACTGTACCAGTTAAACAGTTTAATAGTCTCTTATTTATCCTAACCACCACTTTCTTGTAAGTTGGGTTTCTATCGCACATTTAGAATTATAAAGGCGATCATGCTAGTATACTAGTGGGGAGATACTGGTAATTTTATTTAGCGGCTAATAAACCGGCAGACTAATGAGGAATAAAAACGCAGGCTTGTGGATGGCATGATTTCGGGGCATAACGAATCCTTCTTACACCTATTGTTTTTTTCGTGTAACGACGATTCTCTATTACTGATTTTAAAACAAGAATAGAGGTAACGTGGTTTCGCTATAACCTTTCGTTTTTGAGTCATAGCTAGCGTATCCTCGTTACCTTTTCTTCAGATATACCTCGTAATTCCGCGGCTTAACGTATCATTATGCCTATTGTTTTTTCGTGTAACTGGTCGACACGTGTTTGGCCATTATTTCGATCCCATACTTTCTGCTTGCCGGACTTTCCCTTCCTTATAGATTAAGCTTATTAATAACAGGATGCCGGCGACAAAAGAAAGAATGATAAGGACAAACGGCAATTTGGGGTTAATGGTATAGGTCCAGCCACCAATTATCCCTGCTGGAGAAATAAATAATAGAATTAAGACTTGAAGGATCGAAAACATCTTAGCCCTCTGGTCGTCTTCCATCACATTCTGGACAATCGCTTCTAAGTAAGGACTGGCAATAAAACTACCGGCCGCACTCAAGATGGTGCTAAGGATAACGAGCAGGAGTTGACCCGTATTAATGGAAATGAGAATGCCATTAGCAAGGATCGCCAAGGCAAAGCCCCACACGATATATTGATTGGCTTTTGCCTCAACAAACCGCGGAATGACGAAGAAGAGCAGCCCGAGCATCGCGATTGAAGACACCGCTGGAAAAATGGCAATAAGGGCGGCATTAATATGTAGCGCCTCGACCAAGTAGATGGATAGATACGTATTTTGTAAAGTCATTTGGAAATTAAACAAAATATAAATGCCAAATACGATGACTAACAAAGGATTGGACAAAAGAGCTTTCATCACTTGAATATATTCAAGCAATGTACTTTTTAATTTTAGGGATTGGCTTTCATTCCGTTTTCGAATACCGATCTCCGTTTCATGAGTTGCGGCATTTCGCGTGTAGTTCATAATGGTCACACAGACCGCAAAAATGAGGTACATGATCCGCATCGCCGGTACAAGCGAAAAGTGATGAACGAGCAACCCTCCAAGCGGTGCGAACAACCCGCCGATCACACTGATCAGCTGCAGCACTCTAAAAACAATGGAACGGTCCTTTGCATCCGTATCCTCAACCAAGAGACAATACCAAGCGGTGGTTGGAACTCTTTGAAAACTGTTACAGACCGCGGCAATCAAAAAGTACCAGAAGTTTTGGGAAATTGCCCAAATAAGACCGGCTGCGGTCCAAGCAATTAGATCGAAATACAAAAGGGCCCGCTTCCGTCCCATCCTGTCTGTCAAATACCCGCTTATAAAAGAAGTCAGAATCTGAATCACCAGTCCAATTGAGGTAATGTATCCAATCTGCTTTTCATTGGTTCCGAGCTGCAGCATATAAACCGACACATACATCGTGAGCATACTATTAGGCAAAATAAAAAGCGGCTCATAAATTAGACAGCCCCTCGCATTTCCTTGAATTCTGCTAAACAAAAAAACTCCCCCATTATTAATACATGATGACTACATTCGCAACCCGTCTCGCCTCTTTAGTCAATGAATCGAACGATTAACTTTCGCTCGAACCAAAAACTCTAATACCTCAACCTTTTTTCTGAACCTTAAAGGCTCTGTTGATTGGCTAAAATTTCGCAAAACCACTTCAACCCATCTAATGGATTCCTTTATTATCGCTTATTTGTTTAAACATTTCATCTTTTAACAACAAACTTACTGCTTGAAGCACCACCATGAATTGACTATCTCGAATAAGTATCTTGCTTGCTTGCGAAAAATCCCTTTCCTCCATAATCCGTGGGGACAGTTTTTGTCAAGCAGTCAATTTTTCAGCAGAGGTCTTTGCTAGAAAAAGACCTCAACATAACTGTTGAAGTCTATAGTTGATCGTCACCTATTTTTCGATAGAGCCTTCTCGTCTGGATATCTCCATTAATAGTTTACGAGTATACCGCTCTCTTCTTATTGATTGTATTCATCGGGGTATAATTCCTCTGACACTTGTTTACGGTCTAATGTGAAGAAGAAAATCGCCACCCAAATCTGTACAAGAAAGAGTAAGAAATCCATTGAAAGTCCTCTATTGTTCGAAGTGATATCAAGAAAGAGGTCTTCTCCTTTTAAAAACGGGAAATTAATCGCCATAATAGAAGAAATAATCCCCGCCCATATGCCAATGATTCGAATCAGTTTAGTTAATTTGTTTCTGAATAAGGACATGGCGATCACGAAGAAACAAATACCTAAACAAAGTTCGCCAACCTCCAATACCACAGCAAATAAAACGGGATGCGCCATCGTTAGTCTATTTAGAAAATTCGCGACAACCGAACGCGGTAATTTATTAATGCTAACACTCAATCCTCGGTTCAATTCTTGCGGAAATTGGTGATTGAAGAGTTTGTCGATCCCAGAAGCGATCCATTCATAGGCAAGTACTAATAAGATAAATGGTGCAAACAATCGTTTATATAATGTTTCTTCATGCATGATTTCACATCCTATTATCAAGTCTTTAACTAGTGTGGGGGAATGGGCAGATCAATGGTAATCTGCCCCCCTTTTTTATGAGAGCTCTTGAATTTTTTCTAATATCTCTTTTTGCTGCTCTTCCAGTGTATTTTGTGAAATGACTTCATTTGAACCCAAGTAATTGAGTGTTTGATATTGATGGTAATACGCTTTTCGCTTCGCATCCTTTAATTGTTCCTCCCGAATTTCAGGATAGGATTCATAAAGTGATGCTAAAAGCTGATAGTCCTTATTTAACAGCTCATTTTGCTGAGCAACTAATTCGTTGAAATCGCTCTCCATAAGAAGAGCCTTATTTTTCATATCTGTCCAAGCCAAAATTGACGTTTTGCTCCGATTAATCCTTGAAATGACCTCTTCGTATTCCCATATATGGTCTTGATTTTCAATAATTTTCAATTTCGAGATCAGCGGTTTAATCGTCAATCCTTGAACTAATAGAGAAAAGATGACAACGCTGAACGTTAAGACGATAATATCATCTCGTCCAGGGAAAGTTCTTGGCAAACTAAGCGCTAATGCAATGGACAAACTTCCTTTTAGTCCACCGTAATTTAAAATATGTTTCCATCTTGCCGGTATATCTTTTAACCATGATAGAGCTCCATAAACAGCAATACTGCGGCCGACAAGAACAATCACGATTCCAAGAGCGATCATTCCCCAGCGGCCCCCAATATTAATTTGAGAGATTTCCAAACCAATCATAAGGAAGATTACGGCATTGGCAATAAAAGCAATAACATCATAAAAATTGTGGATGTTCAGTTTCGTTACGGGAGACATGCCAATCTTCCCCCCATAATTCCCAAAAAGTAACCCTGCCACCACCACGGCAATCACACCGCTGACGTGAAATTGCTCGCCAGTCAAATAGGAACCAAAAAAGACTATAATCGAAATGGTGATTTCCAGCGGGTAGCTGTCAATCCTTTTAATAGAAATAGAACCTAAATAGCCAAACAGAAGACCTATAAGGGTGCCGCCGATAGCAAACTTCAAAAATAAGATTAAGCCTTGTCCAAAGCCGGCAGCTCCCATTTGCATATAAGCAATCAGATAAATGGAGGATATTTTAAATAAAACGACTCCGACGCCATCATTAAATAAGCTTTCACCTTCAATGATGGCGTTCATCTTCTTGTTAACGCCTAATGGCTTGAAGATTTGCAGGACACTTATAGGGTCGGTTGGACTCATTAGCGCGGCAAATGTAAAAGCGACAATGAGGTTTAATCCAAGTAGATAATGACTGGCAAAGCCCACGATCACATAAGTAACCAGCGTTCCGCCAATTGCCAATGACAAAATAGGTGATTTGTTTTCTCTTAAGTGACTAAACGGTAATTTTAAGGTCGCTTCTCCTAATAATGCTGGTAAGAAAATGGAAATAACAAAGATTTGAAACACTTCTGAGTCTGTTATAAAACGCTTGGATTCATCCACAATTGGGACATTCAACATACCTAATATGAGTCCGACTATGACTAATGGAATGCTATAAGGCGTTTTCTTATAATACGCAAATACCGCCACCCCTACACTAACCGTCAGGAGGATCATTAATTGAATCATCATATCGTTGAACCCGTGCGCAGAAAGGCTGGGTTGAACCGTCATTAGGAAAGCATTCATCTTTTTTTGATTCCTTTCATTAAAATTTCCTTTTATATAGTTTGAACTTGTTTTTGATAAATAGACAAGTCTGCTTTAAAAGGTCATTCCTTTACCTTTTCCAGTTCTCGTGGGTTAAATTTTTAGACAAGTCCACGGTCTCTATCGGTAAAAGATTCACGATGTATAGAAAAAGGAGCCCGCCACCTGGACATAAATGTCCCATGGTGACAGACTCCTCCAAAATGCTTACTTTTATGTATGTATTCAATTAGAATGAAATGAGTCCATCTCATCACGGTCGATTGGCTGACACACAAACTATATTACAAAATCATTACAATACAGTTACTTTAATCATATATCCTCAGACTTAACTTGTAAAGAGTTAAGTTGAAAAGAGAGTCTAAAGAAGTGACACTAAAACCTCCCGTTTACAAGCGAAAAAGGACAATCGCGGGCTCTCCAGCACCTCGCTTTAAGACGAACAGGAGGCTTATTGCTCGCAGCGGACTTCAGTCGGCACACCTCTTTAGGATGGGCAATAGCCTCCTAACACGCCGCGGGGGGGGGACGCCTTCTTGGGGTGATGGAAGCCCCCACTTCTCGCTTCTTGGGTGGGAACAGCCGCCTATCCTATTTAATAAGACCATTGGAGCTTTGAACAGAAAAAAGTGAAACGCGAGAACCGTCCCCGCGTTTCACTTTAATGTACGCCATCTTTGTAGTGTTGGATGTAGCCTGGTTTGCCGTTGTTTTTGATGTCTTCTTTGGTTTTTTCCAGTTCATTGATCATGTCTCGTTTGACTTCATCGATGACTTCTAGGAGCACTTTTTCTTCATGAAAGTCGCTTTTATCATCTTTAAGCACTTTCATTCCGACTTGATAGAGTGTATCTGTTTTTAAATCGTCGAAGCACGCCATTAATTCTTCAACGAATATAGCGAGGCCCCTGTAACTAACTGGAACCGCCTCTTTAAATGCTTGAAGTTCTGGTATTTGCAGATAGTCTTGGTACCGCGCTTCGATTTGTTCGGTGTGCTCACTTGCCCATTTAAGCTCATTGAAAATGATTTCTTGTGATCGATAGACACTTTTAAAGAAGGCTAGATTCAGCAAGCTGTCCTCTTTATCATTTCCAGATGTATAAACCTTCAGTCGATTCTCTTTAAACTGGTTCAGTGAATCGATTAAGTGCTGAGCGAACAGCGCAAGATCCTTATGTTCATTTGGGAAACGCTCATACAGATCTTTTATTTTCTTTTCCATATCTGATTCCCCTCTCTTTATCTGTTATGAACCAAGGTATGACAGTGACTGGTGGATCAACTTGAATATTCGAATTCCATTCATTGTATTTCGTAATACCCTGCATTCAGTGGCCTTATTGAACCACTTTCCTATCTAAGTAAAAACTAAGGCGACACTTATTTTTCTTATTATTGCGACTTGGTTCTATATTAAGTAAAACATAATCTCAGCTTGTCCAAGACCATTGTGTGTTTTTTTCGAAATATCCACGAAACAGAACCTGTTAAATCGATCCATTAATACTTCTGAAAGAAAGGCTCACTAAACAAACGGATGCTAACGTTTTCGAAATTATTCCATTCTCAAGTCCCCTCCTAGCAACAGAGGGATGAGGTTCCGTATTTCTAGAGAGGCCTTTGCTAAACTCAACCTGAATACAAAATAAAGGCATGCTGTTTCCGCTTTTAAATGCAGGTAACCGCATGCCTCTTCGCTCCTCATAAATCTTTATGAAAAATATAGAGCTCCCCTTTTCTTCCTAGAACTCTTTTCCCTTTATCGATAAAACCACTTTTCTTATACACATGCTGGGCAATGACATTGTTATGATTGACGGCTAAGATGATTTCATTTTTATCCGGAAAATGCTGTTTTATAAAGGGGGTTAATAGCTTTAACGACTTAGTTGCAATGCCTTTTCCTTGATAGCTCGGCTTAACCGAGTAACCTCTTATTAGAATAGCTGATTGGTGATCGCAATAAGCCTGAACGCCTTCCCAGCCATGAAGGACAAAAAAGCCGGCTACTGCTCCATTATATAAGATCACAATGGGATATCTGCTGGGATCCTCTTCACAGAGCTTCAAGGCATTTACTGGCAATGAGGTATATTGGCTGTGTTCTTCAGATAAATGATAGTCATACAGGTCTCTTTTGTAGATTTCTTTATAAAAATCAAGGGTGACCCCTGCCTCTTTTTTTACTGGTGTCATCATTTCTCTCGCTTCTCCTTTAATAGCCTTCTCTATTGGCTTAATAACTAAAATCTCCCCTCCCCAATCACGATGGGCTGCTATTTTTCAGGATTTGCTTTCATAATTTTAGTGGGCCTCCTCCTTGAAATTCATCGTGTTAGCCTGTGAAAAATCCACTTCTTTTCTTACCAGTATAAAGAAAAAATTTATTATTTTAAGCCACTCTCGCTAATTTTCGACATACTTGCGAGATTTTTTTACTGTATATTATAAGTAACAAGAATTAAAAAGCAAAACCTTGGACTCTAAGGAGGATTCGGATGATTCAATCGACGATGATGTCTTTTCCATTGACCTTGACACATTTTCTAGACCGGGCAGAGCGCTATTATGCTAAAACAGAGATTGTTTCACGCTTGCCAGATCGCTCAATCCATCGGTATACTTATGCAGCATTCGCCAAGCGTGCGAAACAGCTTGCTGAATCCCTTCTAAGAGCAGGACTGAACCCGGGTGATCGCGTTGCCACCCTGATGTGGAATCATTACGCTCATGCCGAAGCTTATTTTGGTATTCCAGCAACAGGAGGGGTCCTTCATACTTTAAATCTTCGTCTTCCTCCAAATGATATCGCTTACATTATTAATCATGCCGAAGACCGCTTTTTAATTATTGACGACGTCCTGTTACCTCTCCTTGAACAGTTCCGCGATCAAGTCTCGTTTGAACGTATTTTTGTAGTGCCTCTTACCGGCCAGCCCGTTAACCCTACACGCTATGAAAGCTACGAGGATTTTCTTGCGACAGCGACTGGACGCTTCCTTGCTCCTTCAATCGACGAAAATGAAGCCGCTGCTATGTGTTACACATCAGGGACAACCGGTCGTCCAAAAGGTGTTGTCTACTCCCATCGTGCCCTTGTCTTGCACACGCTCATGGAGGTGACGCCGGATGCGCTTAACCTTTCGAACCAAGATGCCATTCTTCCACTAGTCCCTATGTTTCACGTTAATGGATGGGGATTCCCTTATGCCGGAGCCATGGTTGGAGCGAAGCAAGTTTATCCAGGCCCTCATTTGGACCCAGAGAGCCTGCTCGAATTGATAGATCGTGAAGGGGTTACCGTAACAGGCGGTGTGCCAACGATTTGGTTAGGTGTCGCTGAAGCCTTAGAATGTTTTCCTAAAAGATGGAACATAAAGGGCACACGCGTTGTATCAGGAGGCGCCGCCATTCCTGAAGGCACGATTCGTAAGCTCGAAGCAAACGGATGTCACGTTCTGCATGCATGGGGCATGACCGAAACAACGCCACTCGCCAGTACCAATTTTTTAAAGAAGACTATGAACGATCTCACTGAGGATGAGAAAATTAAGCTTAAGACCAAACAAGGAATTGCCGTCCCATTTGTTGAAGCACGTATTATGCGAGAAGAAGGTGAAGCGGCATGGGATGGTAAAGCCATGGGAGAACTTGAAGTTCGCGGCCCATGGATCACCAGCAGCTACTATCGGCAGCCCGAAACTGCTTCGAGTTTTTCTAAGGATGGCTGGCTCCGAACAGGTGATATAGCCACGATTGACGAAGAAGGTTACATTAAAATAACGGACCGGACAAAGGATCTAATCAAGTCAGGCGGCGAATGGATCAGTTCCGTTGACTTAGAGAATGCCATCATGGGCCATCCAGCCGTCGCAGAAGCCGCGGTCATTGCCATTCCCCATCCGAAATGGCAGGAACGGCCATTAGCAGCAGTCGTTCTAAAACCTGGCCAAACCGTTAGCCCAGAAGATCTATTAGCCTTTCTCGCACCACAATTTCCAAAATGGTATCTACCTGACACCATTGTCTTTATAGACGAAATCCCCCGGACCTCAACCGGCAAATTCATGAAAGCCAAACTCCGCGAACAATTTATTGGATGAAACGCTGGGGTGTGGAACGCGGGGACAGTGGGACGTGGGTGGAACGCGGGGACGGTTCTCCCGTTTCAAGTGACTATTGTGACACACCTTCTCGGATTTTCGGTCAACCTTCTAGGATTTTGAGCTAACCTTCTTGGATTTTCCGACCAACCTTCTTGGATTTTTTGTTGACCTTTTAGGATTGCGCACTCTTGTCTGGGCGCAGTCCCACACCTTCTATGATTTTGAGCTAACCTTCTTGGATTTTGGACTAGCCTTCTTGGATTTTGGACTAGCCTTCTTGGATTTTGGACTAGCCTTCTTGGATTTTTTGCCGACCTTTTAGGATTGCGCTCTCTTGTCTAGGCCCAGTCCCACACCTTCTCGGATTTTCGGTCAACCTTCTAGGATTTTAAGCTAATCTTCTTGGATCTTTGACCAACCTTCTTGGATTTTTTGTTGACCTTTTAGGATTGCGCACTCTTGTCTCGGCCCAGTCCCACACCTTCTCGGATTTTTGGTCGGCCTTCTATGATTTTGAGCTAACCTTCTTGGATCTTTTGCCGACCTTTTAAGATTGTGCACTCTTGTCTGGGCCAAGTCCCACACCTTCTCGGATTTTTGGTCGGCCTTCTAGGATTTTGAGCTAACCTTCTTGGATTTTGGACTAACCTTCTTGGATTTTTTGCCGACCTTTTAGGATTGCGCACTCTTGTCTCGGCCCAGTCCCACACCTTCTCGGATTTTTGGTCGACCTTCTAGGATTTTGAGATAACCTTCTTGGATCTTTGACCAACCTTCTTGGATTTTTTGTTGACCTTTTAGGATTGCGCACTCTTGTCTGGGCGCAGTCTCACACCTTCTCGGATTTTTGGTCGACCTTCTAGGATTTTGAGCTAACCTTCTTGGATCTTTTGCCGACCTTTTAAGATTGTGCACTCTTGTCTGGGCCCAGTCCCACACCTTCTCGGATTTTTGGTCGACCTTCTAGGATTTTGGGCTAACCTTCTTGGATTTTGGACTAGCCTTCTTGGATTTTTTGTTGACCTTTTAGGATTGCGCTCTCTTGTTTCGGCCCAGTCCCACACCTTCTCGGATTTTTGGTCGACCTTCTATGATTTTGAGCTAACCTTCTTGGATTTTTTGTCGACCTTTTAGGATTGCGCTCTCTTGTTTCGGCCCAGTCCCACACCTTCTCGGATTTTTGGTCGACCTTCTTGGATTTTGAGCTAACCTTCTTGGATTTTTTGCCGACCTTTTAGGATTGCGCACTCTTGTCTCGGCCCAGTCCCACACCTTCTCGGATTTTTGGTCGACCTTCTATGATTTTGAGCTAACCTTCTTGGATTTTTTGTCGACCTTTTAGGATTGCGCACTCTTGTCTGGGCGCAGTCTCACACCTTCTCGGATTTTTGGTCGACCTTCTATGATTTTGGGCTAACCTTCTTGGATTTTGGACTAGCCTTCTTGGATTTTTTGTTGACCTTTTAGAATTGCGCTCTCTTGTTTCGGCCCAGTCCCACACCTTCTCGGATTTTTGGTCAACCTTCTCGGATTTTGAGCTAATCTTCTTGGATCTTTGACCAACCTTCTTGGATTTTTTGCCGACCTTTTAGGATTGCGCTCTCTTGCCCTGGAAGCGGCGCCACACTTAGACGCGCCACGCGGTTCGCTCAAAAAGCAAGTCTCTTGTTTTACGAAAACCCTTTAAGCAAAAAGACGTTTTGTCCGCTTCTTCATCGAAAGCGAACAAGACGTCTTTTGTATTTTAAAACGTTTTTATCCCTTTAACCATCTTGCTTTGGCAAAGCGGGCAATCCTTATGTTCGAGCTCTGTATCTTCATACGTGATGATTTTTTGCCATATATGACACGAGTCACTGGTGCACAGCCAGGCCAAAAACGTTTTTTTCGGTCGCTCAGTAGAGTCCGGTTTCCCTAATTTAGTCCCTGACGCCTGACTCGTCCTCCGCTCTTTTTCCTTGACTCCCACCGTCTTATCTTGGTTCTCACCGGGGTATGCCTGCAATAAAAAGGTTGAGACGTCCGCTTTTTTCCCTCTATAAACCTTTGGTGAACTAATATAAAGCTCTTCTTGGGCTCTTGTAATCGCTACATAGCACAGTCGCCGTTCTTCTTCAGTGGCTTGATGGACAGTGTTCTTTTTATCATCTCTAACCGCCCGCTCCTCCATCTTGTTTGCTTCAAGGGCTGTACTATGCGGAAGAATCCCGTCGGACGCTCCGATAAGATAAACCACTGGGAATTCCAAGCCTTTCGAACGATGGATCGTCATGAGAGACACGGCATCCGCTTGAACGTCCGACCTCAACTTCACCATTTCCTGATTTTTCCTGATCATATCATCTATCAACTCTACGAAGGTTGAAATTTTCTTAAACCGTTTCGCTGAAGTCTCTAATTCGTCCAAGGCTTCCTTTAGCGTTTCCTTATTAACGGTAGGGGTTTGTCGATCATTTGCTTCTAAGTATTTATCATAAAATTGACTTCTGATCTGCTTAATTGCCGTCACTGGCTCTAAATCTTTCAACCCTTTAATGAGCTTAATTCGATCGCGAATCGCGTCCTTCTGAAAGCCTTTAAGCGTATGAATGGCAGTCAAATGAATCAGAGGGTATTTTTTTGGCTGTATAGCTTCATTCTCACGGATGACCCTCATGCCTTGATCTCGATTGATGAAGAGAGTGGGTAATAGATCTTCCATTGCCTCAAAATGGTGATGATCAACGGCAAGCCTTAAATAGCTGACAACCATTTTAACCGGCCACTGCTCATAAAAGGTTTGATCGGTTGCGCCATAAGAAACGAATGGAATCCCATCAAGAGTCAGTTGCTCAAATATCGCCCGGCTGCTGCTTGCCGTCCGATGAAGAATCGCGATATCCCGATACTGACTCTTCCCTTCTAACACCTTTTCCTTAATAGCCTCAATCACCCACTCCGCCTCTTGGTCTGTATCCACCGGCCGCAAAAATTGCGGTGTGAGTGCCTCTTCCTTTGTTGACTTCAGGGTTTTCAGTTTTCTTTCTTTATTATGTTGAATGACTGTATTTCCCAGCCCGACAATGCCGTTTGGTGAGCGGTAATTAATATCAAGCGTCACTGTTTTGGCTTCAGGAAACGCCTTATCAAAGTTTAAAATAATGCCATTATTAGCTCCATTAAACGAAAAAATGGTTTGATCATCATCGCCAACCACGAAAAGATTATGCCGAGGATAAGCAAGCATTTTGACGAGTTCATACTGCAGTGGATTGGTATCCTGAAATTCATCGACCATAATATAGCGAAACCGGGCCTGCAGCATTTTTAATAAGGAAGGTGTTTCCTTCAAAAGGCGATAAGCCTCTGTTAAAATATCATCAAAATCAATTTGATCGGTCTCTCGCTTCCACGATTCATAAGCGGAGAGAATTCGCTTCACTTCTTTTTCCTCATCAGTCCGACTTGGCAAATCCTCGACGGTCAAGATGTTCATTTTATAAGAAGACAATATCGAAATCAGTGTCTCAGGCTGATAAGTATCCTCAACACCCATTTTTTTCAAAATTTGCTTAATCGTAATCTGCTTAACACGCTCATTGCTTAATATCTTTTGATTAAAGCCTCTGCTTCGAATTATCTTCAAGAAAAAGGAATGGAAGGTTCTTGCCTCAACCTGAGTTGCCTTTTGTCTGGTTAACCCTGGCAGTTTCGCAATCCTCTCCTTCATCTCCCCTGCTGCTTTCGATGTAAAGGTGACAAGCAATATATTCCGCGGGTCCACATTATGGATCGCCATTAAATAGCCTGTCCGACACACCAGTACAGAGGTTTTCCCCGTTCCTGCCCCCGCTAACGTTAACAGCGGTCCCTCATAATGCCGAACCGCTTCAATTTGAGGCTTGTTTAAAAAGATACCTGTCTCCTCAAGAGATCGAAAATAAACAGCATCCCATTCAGACTCACTAACCAACTGCCTGCTCGTCTGACTATCCGCCAACTCCGCGCGCGGAACCACACTCCCGGGCGCCCCCATTGGCCTACAAAAAAATCGCTTCTTCTCCATTGAATCATCACCTGCAGACTATTTTACCACGAAACTTTGAAACACAGGGACGGTTCTTTCGTTTCATTCCTCTGAAACACAGGGACGGTTCTCGCGTTTCACCCTTTATCGGCAAAGTTAAAAAGGATCTTGCCTAATTAGCCATATATATTTCATAAGGGTGAGAACAACCTTGATTCTGGGGAAAAATGAAACAGGAGAACCGTCCCCGCGTTCCCCCCGCGTCCCCCCGCGTTTCACTTGTTCCGTTATTTCGAGGATGGTATAATAATATAAAAATTTGAGTAAATTAAATAAGGCCACAGCGGGAACTGTGGCCTCACTGATAAGCGATTCCCCCAGGGGGTCGGCTATCCGAGAGAATAGACCTCACCCTAATTTACTTGTTGAGGGCAATAGGGGGGTCTATTTTTTATTGATCATGGATGTGATCAACGCGAGCATTGCAATCAGGAGCGTGCCGAAACTAGACAGCAACGTCAAAACCTCATACATACTCAGTGGGCCTCACCCCCTTTCGAAAGAGGGGTTAGCCGACCACCCTATTCAGTTCGCTTATCTATTCTATTATACCCATAAACTTCCACAAAACAAACACACGTTCTCTCACCTTTTTCTATCAAAATCCTACAAATTCATACAATAGCTTTTCACGCCTCTTTTTCAGCGTTAAGCGAATCATGCCTAGCACCATTGTTCTCCATTAACAATAGGAAGATAGCCTCTTCTGACAAATCTCTTACACTGTTCCTTTAGTATAATCACCTGAATGAAATCCACGCAAAAAAAATGACATCATTTTTTGATCTGCTAACCTGCATTAATATTTGGTTGCAACCATGTCGCCTTTCTCATCCACTGACACCACTGTTCGATCCACAAGTTCAACTCGTACAGGATGACTTTCAGCTTTTTTATCAGAAAAGAACCAAACGCGCCCAATTGGTCCAACAAGGAAGTAGACATCAGGACTGCCGATAAAATTTAAGGAGGTCTCGCTTAATGGCCCTTCATCTATGTGGGTAAAACCTAAATTCACGAGTACCCCTCCCGTTCGAACAACCTGATTTACTGTAAGATTGATCTCACTAATTTCAATAATTTCATCAATTGAGAACGCGTCAGCCTCTGCGTGAAAACAATTTCGAGCATAAAACTCCACAATATTACCAGCTGGGTCCTCAAAGTAAATCGATCTTCCTCGGTTAAAAGTAACTTCATCCGCCCCTTTGTCCCGATTCAACTTCACCCTTTTTTCGGCCCATTTTTTGGCAGACAAAAACAATTCAGCCGGAATTGTAAAAGCAAAGTGATAAAAAGGCTTTCTAACTCCTTGTTCGTTTATAAAGGTCAACTCACTCTTTCCTGCCTGAATGGTAAACGCAGAAACGTCATCACTCACTAGCTTAAAGCCTAAGCCATTCAGGTAAAATTCTTTCATTTCTTTGAGTTTATGTGTCATAAGCGTTACTTTTCTTATCTCCATTAAAATCCCTCCAATACTGACCTCTTTGTCATTCATACTGCGAGATCTTTTGTAGATAATAATGTTAAGAAACCAAAAATGATGAGGAGGGTTTGTATGCCGCAAAATAAACAAGCTAAAGGTAATCCCGGTTCTATGATGAATCCTGAATATGCTGGGACGAATGCCCAAAAGGTAAAAAAGCAAATTAAAAAAGATATTAACGAAGGAGAAGGCGCGATGACGTCTCGAGAAGCTGGAGCGATGCGCGATTAAATACATTGCAATACTGGACTTAAGCTTGTCTTACATGAGCTAACGTTTCTACTCCGCCATTCAAATGATGGTTGCTAGTTTTTTGTGGGGATTATAGGTAAGGAAAATGAAGGGAAGCTAGAACAGGAAAATGTCAAAATCGAACAGACAACTCAAATATGTCTGTTCTAAAAGATGGATTCCATTTTGACAACAAATTTTTTTAAATGAAAAGAGGTTAGGATTTAACTGTCTCAAGAATCTTGCCTTGATTAAGGAATGGACCAACTTCATCCACAACCAATTGCTTTTCTTTGTAAAAATTTTAAGCCCCTGAAAGATAAGCTTAATTGGGATGTCTAGGTCATTAAGGTTATCCATTCATTTGGTGATGGCACCCGTAAAATGCGCCATAAGAGACTATTTTGACTAATCCTAACCTCAAAGCACCTCAAATGGATGCTTTAAAATTAAAGTATTAAATGACTTATACGTGGTATCAGCCCCGCCTACGCTAAATACCTTGATGACCACTAGTGTCATCCAACCTAAATTTATTATAATTGAAATCGCTTACAATTTCAATACAAAATTTAAAAATTCCGCTTAAAATTTGTAAAAAACTCTCTGAATCCCGCTATATACAACGACAATAGGCACACCTAAATTGACCATTAATGAAACGTATAATGCAGAAGACGGCCTATTATAAGGCCGTCTTTCAAGGTCAACTGTCGATTTGATTTTTCTTTTTTTTCCCTTCCTCACGATTCAAGCCATTATCGGTCGGAATATTATCACTCGTATTACGCTCCGCATAAGCAATTTGTTCTGTTAATTTTTCATCGTAATTTTTTGCCTCATGATCCATGAAATAGCCCCCTCCTGCTCAGCTAATTAAAGTTCTCTATGTAAAATGCCTAACTTGGCTGCCAAATATTCATCCTATTGGTAATAACCGTTGCCATAAATTTTTCAAAAAGAGGGAAAGCCCCTCCATAAAAATAGCATCCCTAAGGACGCTGACGATTATTGTCCTCATATTCTTCTATACTTGAAATGCTGTCCGGTCTAATCACTAACCCTTTTTCAAGGTCAAGAAAACCATACGCATCTAATCGATTTTTGAGAAAAAAATAAAAATCATCAATTTTGAGGTCATCCAGCTTAAATTCCTTACCACTGTTTAGGGTAATAATTATCACCTGCAATCTCCCCCTTTATTTATATGTATTTGGGGCATTGACAAATGTGTGTGACAAATTGATAACAATTTTTACTCCGCCCATCCACTCACTCATGAGTGGAAATGGTTCACTCGCCGACTTTTCGTGGGCAACCTCTTCTTACCCACCATTTTGGCTCTCATCTCATCCATTTTCGTGGGCAAGCTCTTCTTACCCACCATTTTGGATGTCGCCACGGCTAATTTCGTGTGCCTCTCCAGTTGCGCTCCATTTTGTTTTCTGCCACGACCAATTTCGTGCGCTTGCCCCTCTTGCGCACCCTATGGCATTTTTGGTAGGTTGGCGGCCGCTCGCATTAAAAACCCCTCTAACATCGATTAAAGGGGCGTCTCATTTTATTCTTTTGTTCCGGCCGCGATTTCGTTAATCAGTTGAGGCAGCCAGGATTCGAGCACACTAAACGTAAACCCTGCTTTTGTCGCTTTGGTAACCGCCATATACCAGCTGTCCGGCACACCAAATGGCGACATGTTGGCAGCCTCTTCTGTTTTAGCTTCAATAACAGCAGGCTTCCCTGCTGCTTTTTCAACTAAATCTAGGATGTGAGATAAGGTGAAAGCGCCTGTTGAACTCGCGTTATATGGACCTTCTATGTCCGTTTGCCCAAGCCAGTACAAGAAAGTGGCCGCCTCATCAGATAGAATAAACGACATCTCCGCCGCAGGGTTAGGAAGACCAATCGGTATGCCCTTTTGCACATGTTCAATATGGAAATGAAGACGGTGGGTATAGTCATCATGACCTAGTACGATCGGAAAACGAACGGCAACACTTGGTATCAGACCTTTTTGAAACGTAACGGCTTCAACTAATCGTTTGCCCTCGCCATAATCATAGTCTGTTGGATAGGGATTAGAAACCGGATAACTGTAGGGATTAAATGAGCCTTCATCTTTTGGAGCGCCGCCAACCTCATAAACACTCATGGAAGACGTTACGATGTATTTTTTCACACGGCCCCTTAAGAGTTCTATAATAGCAGCGGCCTCCTGCGGTCCAAAGCAAATATTATCATAGACGAGATCAAAAGAAGCGTCTCCTAACGCTTTCTTGAGCGCTTCCGAATCGGTGCGATCTGCCTTGAGTCGCGAAACGGCATCACCGAAGTCATCGTCAGTCTTTCCTCTTGTCAAAATCGTCACATCCGCACCTTCTTGGATAAATTTCTCAACTAATTTTTTTCCAAAAAAGCGCGTCCCGCCTAATACAAGTACCTTTGTCATGATTGGTTTCCCCCTATCTGCCTTCTAGTCAAGCACTATTAACAACATTCACCACTCTCCTCTCGAAATCCTTTATTTTCATTTCCGCGCATTTACGAAGATGATTTGTTAGTTTATGTCGATTGAAAGTCCTTGCTAGCTATCGTTTTGGTCCGTCAATATATGATACAATTCTATCAAACAAGTTTTTTTCGATATCCGAAATGTTAGGGGGCCTATAGATATGAAAAGTTATCAAACACGAGACGACGTACCTGCACATGAGAAGTGGCGTTTAGAGGACATCTATTCCACAACAGAGGCTTGGGAACAGGACGCAAAGTCTGTTCTGAAATTGGCTGAGGAGTTAAAAGCGTTTGATGGGAATATTCATGACGCTCAAGCGCTTTATAACTTTTTAAAATTAGAAGAAGAGCTCAGCTTTATTTATCGAAAGGTCTATGCTTATGCCATGTTTAAAGTGGATAGTGATACACGAGTATCCGCCTCACAAGCTTTGATGGATCAAGCGAGACAAATTGGTCAAAAAGCAGGCAGTGCGACCGCCTTTTTCAGGCCCTATTTATTAAGCTTGGACGAATCAACTTTAAAAGGGTACATAGAACAACTTCCGGAGCTAACGTATTTCGAAGAGGATCTGTTTGAGGTCTATCGTTATAAAAAACATGTTCTGAGTAAAGAACAAGAGGATGTTCTGTCACAGATGAGCACCGCGCTCAGTGCTCCGCAAAGCATTTTTGGCATGATCAATAACGCTGATATCAAGTTTGGCGACGTTACCAATGAGGACGATGAAAAAGTCGAACTAACCCGCGGGATGTATGCCAAAATCTTAGAGTCAGAGGATCGTGAAAAACGGATTGAAGCGTTTAAAGCCTATTACCAGCCCTATCTCCATCTTAAAAATACGATTGGAACCACCTATGCTTCTGCCGTCAAAAACAATGTAGCGGTATCACGTCTCCGCCACTATCCGTCTGCCCTTGAAAAAGCGCTTTTTGCCGATAATGTACCAAAAGAAGTCTATGATCATCTCATCAAAGCAACGAAAGACAACATTGCCCCTTTGCACCGATATATGTCCATTCGTAAAGAGCAAATGGGCTTGGATGAGCTCCACCAATATGATTTGAGCGTCCCTCTTGTGCAAGGCGCTAAGCAGACTATTTCTTTTGAAGAGGCGTTTGACATCATGCTGAAGGGTCTCGCACCGCTCGGCGAGGAATATATTTCGATTCTTTCAACCTTCAAAGACAAACACTATATTGATGTCCGCGAAACACCAGGAAAACGGTCCGGTGCCTATAATATGGGACTTTACGGTGTTCATCCGTTTATTCTGCTCAATCACCGTGATGATCTGGACAGTCTTTTTACACTAGCCCATGAATGCGGTCACGGAATGCACTCTTATTTCAGTACAACCTACCAGCCGCAAATCACAGCGAGTTATACTATTTTTGTTGCCGAGGTTGCCTCAACAGTAAACGAGGTTTTATTAATCCGCTACTTGCTCAAAACAACCGAAGATAAGCTCCTGAAAAAGCACCTGCTCAATCACTTTATTGACAGTTTTAAAGGGACCTTTTTCACACAAGTCATGTTTGCTGAATTTGAGAAACTGGCCCATGAAAAAGCGGAGAAGGATGAGCCGCTGAACACCGATGTCTTTAATGCTATTTATGAAAAAATATATCATGACTACAACGGCCCGGAAGTCGTATTAGACGACGAAATCAAATACAGTTGGACACGGATTCCGCACTTTTATCGCCCTTTTTATGTATATAAGTACGCAACCGGCTATACGTCCGCCATTCATATCGCTGACAAAATTCTCGAAGGCGATCAAGAAACGCTCAAAAATTACTTGAATTTCTTAAAAAGCGGCAGCTCCGATTATCCGCTTGAACTATTAAAAGCGACCGGCGTTGACCTGACCACACCTGAGCCCATTCAAAATGCCCTTGCCATTTTCAGCGGTTTAGTCGACGAATTCGCCGCATTAGATTAATTAGCCCCAAAAAGAAGACGGACCTCATCCCGTCTTCTTTTTATAAAGCTGTCAAAACCTCCTAAACAACTTCCGAATCAAGCCAACTATAAGAAAAATAAGGATTAATATAAAAATGACAAAAAGCAATACCCATTTAATGACAAGATGGATCACAAATCCTACGATTCCAAATAATAATCCCAAAAGACACCCCATTCACATTCTCCTTTTTGAATTTATAAATAAACAATTTCATTCGCCTCATAATTTTCGATAATAGTATTACCTTATATGCGGCAAAACCATTGGAAAGGTGGGAACATCTCCACCATTTAAATGAACATAAATAGTTGTCGAGTCTAGTAATTTCTCGAAATAGTTGTGGCCTCGTTTATGCCTATAAAATTTAGGCGTAACGCAGATTCGCTTTTTTACACCCTCTGTATCCGGTCTTGGAGGGCGTCGCTATTCCAGCAGAAGAAGAGTCTGGCTGTTTCGACGGTCTCGCCTGTGAGTTCTTCCCAGGCAGACCGGTAGAACTCGACTTGGCTTTTATAGAAATCACGAAGGAGCGGGATTGCCTCGTTTTTGACACGATCGGTTTTGTAATCGACCAGATGCCAGGCATTGTTGATTTTATAAGCGAGATCAATAACCCCTTTGACGATAATAAAGTGGTCTGATTTTTGCCCCTCCTGAATGTGTGCGTAAAGACGGTCGGCAGGGTCGAGCATGAACGTAATAGGGACCTCTGTGAGCACTTTATCTGCAGCTTGGAGCTCTTGCCATATTTCGGACTGCCTAAAGAGGTTAACCATGTCCACGATTTCGTCATATCGCGTTTCTTCAAGTCCGTTTGCTTTTAATAAATTTTTTGCCAACTGAGCAATCGGTTCACCCTTCACCACTTTTTCAAAAATGGCATGAATGATCGTTCCCCATGCGAGGCCTCCTCCTGCTTCTCTATCAAGATCCACTACCTTACTAAAATCCTTATCTTCCGTTGGGCTCCATGTATCATAGGTTTTTTCTCGACTTTCCAGAAGCCAATCCAATCGCTGAGAGAGCTTTGCCTGGTAGTCTGAAAAAGTGAGCAGATAGGGCTGATTTTCCTGAGTGGCGACCTCATCCGGTACACTGATCTCCTCGATTCCTTCAATGGACAAGAGATTATGCCACGGATTGTTATCATTGGATTTAGCGCTTGAACTGATGACCAGTTGCCTTTCTGCACGGGTGGCAGCGACATACACAATCCGCTTTTCTTCCTCTAGCTGGTAGGTTAGCTCTTCTTGTTTTAAGGCTTCCCAATTTGGAGGGCAGGCCAATAATCGGGAAGAGAACGAACTTGTTTTACTGCTAAAAGCAAAATAGCCCGTCGAGGTTTGACCTTCGCGTTTAATATGGTAAGAGACACGATCTTTCATATTGACCTTTTTCTTAGGATGAGCAAGGAATACGACGGGTGCCTCTAATCCTTTAGCCTGATGAACGTTCATCACACGAACGGTATCCTCCTCCCCTTCCAAGTTCGCTACAACCGTTTTTTCATGGATCAAGTTAGTTAAAAAAGTCACGGCGTCCTTGAAAGCGGTGTGGCCATTTTGCTCTTGCCGGCTAAGCTGTTCAATAAGCTGAAGGAGCGCTTTATACGCCCTTTTTCCAAGCTGATGCTTCATCAAAAGCGGGTAAAATCCCACGTCCTCAAAGATTTTTTCAATGGCAACAGTTGGTGAATATTGCCGGGTCCACTTGTCATAAGTTACAAGCTTATCCAAAACACCCTTCCATTTTAATTGGATGACTGTAGTCAACCCATCAGGAACGGCACTATAAAGCGAAAACCTGCCGCCCGCTTCCTTCCAATCATAAAGGTCTTGGTCACTCATACCAAAGAAGGGCCCGCGAACGGTTGCAGTAAAGGCGACTTCATCCGTTGAATCCACAAATGTCGTTAGTAAAAGAAGCATTTCCTGAAATAAACGCATTTCACCGATCACAGCGTTCCCAATGACACTCACAGGGATCCCGAGCTGCTCCAATTTTTCTGCATAGGTCACATTTCCTTCCGTATAACGGGTTAAAATCATGAAGTCATTGGCTCTAGCTCCGTTTTGAATCCGGTCTGTGATATAACGAGCAATCTGCTCAGCATCGGCCTCAAGCACCTGCTCTTTATTCGAATAATCCGCCGGAACCGTCAAACAACCGATCGCTGGCTCCGCTTCATCTTGACTTTCCTTATAAGCAATGAGAGGCCGGTAAGCTGCTTGGAAACTTGATTCTTCGTGCGGAAATTGCTTCTCAAACACACTATTTAACGCCTCTGTCACCATATTTACCGATCGGAAGTTCATAGTGAGATGCAGAATCCACCCGCCATTGGCTTCTATTAACGCTTTTACGCGATTATAAGTATCCATATCTGCCCGGCGAAATCGATAGATCGCTTGCTTCGGATCTCCGACGACAAAAAGCGAGCCTGGTTTTGGGACACATTTTGTCCAATCCTGTTCATTTGCTTGCTGGCTCGTCAAGAAAAACATGATTTCGGCTTGAATCGGGTCTGTATCTTGAAATTCATCGACCAGCAAGCAACTGTATTTTTGCTGGAAATAACGCCGAACTTCTGCATTTTCTTTTAGAAGCTGGGCTGTTTTCATCAATAAATCTTGAAAGTTTAACAGAGAGCGTTCCTTCTTTAATTGCTCATAATAACTCAGGGCGTCCTGAATGACTGCGATAATCTTGGAATGGCAATATTCCTTCCACGAGAGCAGAAGAGGCTGTATTACGGATTCAACTTGAACAGAAATTTTCTCCTTATAATACTTTGCATCCTCTTTGGTTGTCCATTTTTTCTGGGTTATAGACAATTTCTTGTTAAAGCTTTCAAAAATCTCAACCGCTGCCTTGTCTGAGTAGGTTTGCAAATGGCTATTTTTCCGAATGGCATCACGGATAAGCTTCTGAAGAGGATCGTAGCCGCCTTGAGGTTCTTCCTCTGGTATGGATAGGCGCGCTTCCTTTAAAACATTCATCCATTCATGATAGGCGAGCTCAAGATCAGGCTTTTCTACCTCTTCAGTGTAAAAGTTGACATCCGGGTATTGCCTCATTTCTTTGACACTTTCAAATAAAGAGTCAATCGGAACGGCTAATTCACTCATCTCATTCATTCGTTCAGGCTGTTCTTCATGAAGGGTATGAAGAAAGAGTTGCCATCCCTCTTCCAATAGTTCGTTATCCTCTTCCTCCTCAAGTTCTGAAAAGGCAAGATCGAGTCCCGCTTCAATCGGGCGTTCTCTAAGAAGGCGTGAACAAAAAGCATGTATCATCCCTAGGAAGCATTGATCCATATTCTGCATGGCCACACCTAAACGAAGCCGTTCTTCATGTTTTTCAGCGTTCAGCCAATTGGCTTCAAGCCCCGTCTGAAAACGAATTTTTAGCTCATCGGCAGCTTTTTTTGTAAAAGTTATGGCGACCATCTGATCAATTTGACAGGTGCCGGTTCGGATCAAATTCACCATGCGCTCTACTAGACTCGTCGTTTTTCCGGAGCCTGCTCCCGCTTCAACGAGCATGTTCGTATTCAAGCAGCTTTTGATTAAATCCCGTTCTCTTTGATCCACAATTGATTTACTCATAGGCTCTAATCCCCTTAAAAACTTGAACAGTGGCAGCGGATTGCTTATTGTCCAAGATCTCTTTCGTATAAGTATGGCGCCTGCAGACGGCTTTAAACTCACAATACTTACAATCCTTTTCGTCATCCGTCATCGTAAATGTTCCCGTGCTTATGGTCTCAATGAGTCTCTCTAGAATGTCCATCCCATTTGTTCGCGTCGTTTCATTCTGCCATCGGACATAGCGCTCTCCCTTCCCTTTTGTAGAAGGAAAGTAATACGAGCTCGCTTTAACGGCCCCCTCTTCTAGCTGCAGATGCTGTTCAATCGCCAGTGCATAGATAAAATGCTGCAGCTGGCGTCCGCCTCTGAAATAGCCGTTTCCGCTATACATCGTCGTTTTACCCGTTTTGTAATCAATAATGTGATAATGTCCATCTGCGGATTGGTCGACCCGGTCGACAATACCGGACACCCGAATGGAATGACCGGACGGCAATGTGACAACGGCAGGCTCAATGCCATTGATTCCAAATGGGTATTCAAAATGCAGGGCTTCATAGCGCTCACCATGAATCTCTTCCTCTTTCAGGAAAATGAGACAGCAGTGGATGACGTCCTCAACCTCCCGCTCAAACACCCGCTCATTAGGCGGCGGAGCCATCTCTTTTTGCTCTGCAATCTTGTCATGGGCAATTTTTATAATCAGTGCCTCATGTGCCGTAAGCGTCGGTTTTTCATGGCGGTCCTTAATGGTTTTATAAAATGTTTCAAAAATGCTATGGAGAAGACTTCCTCGTGACAAGACATCTAACCAAACATTTGGGTTGTAGGCGATGTCCTCAATCGGTCGAACGTTCAATACCTCTGTCAGAAAGTAAGAATAGGGGCATTGGGCAAGCGTCTGAAGCCGGTTCGCGGACATATGGAGGGCCGCGTTTACGGTTGGATCATAGCGATTCAGATCGACTTCTACCAACCCATCGTAAGCCGTTAGCCCCTCCTCTTGCCTAGCCGCTTCAGCTTCTAATCCATAAACCAAATGACGGTGCTCGGTCAACATGTTATCATCCAGATCACATGGCTCATTTTTGAGTAAAAGTTCATTCCAATAATCCTTGACTTCCAGCGGTTCCCAACCTTCTTGGACGGTTGGGAGTGTTTGAAGGGCCTTATATTCCGCTTGATGGTGACCAGACATTAATCGATAACTTTGTAAAAAAAGATGGGACGGATTGACCTCTCGATTTTCCTGGAGAGAGAAATGGCAGTAGCTCAATGAAACCGGGCCAGCCGTATGAGCGAGCATCTGGACCATTGTATATAAGTTGTCTTTCGCTTTCTCTCCAAGTAGCCTTATTTGGTGCCCCAACTGCACTCTTTCCTGTTCAAGAAGCAGCGGGTCTACAATGGATTGCCCAGGAAATTTTCGTTGATCCAGTCCCACAATGAACACATGACTGCGTGTTTGATACACCCCATTTTTAAAAGACGTCATGTGAAGATGCCCAGGCTTTGGACGTGAACTCTGAATGCGAATCTCAAGCAACAGATCATGTACTTTTTCATAGGCATCAAAAGGCTGTAAAACGTCATTCGCAATGGGCATAACTAATTTGATTTTCTCTAATAGAGCCGATTTGGCCTCCTCATCTGTGGCTGACGCCGTTTTCGCATGATTCTTTAGTAGATATTGAATGCCTTCCAACATGCCTTGATAACGGATGTCTTGATCGGAATCAGGGAGCTGCTTAAAGAGATGTTGAAACCACGTCTTCAGCCATTGTACTTGTCCTAATCTCATTTCAAGGTAGTCACGTTTCTCAACGTTTTGTTCTGTTTCCTCAATGTCTTTAGCTAATCTCTGGGCTAATTTTTCAAGCTGGGCTGCATAGCGCTCCTTTCCCCAGCCAATCCTTGCATCGCGAAGAAGTCTTGAGGTCATCGCCTTTGTTGGCGCGCCTTCGCCAAGCTGCAGCACCCCTTCTCCCAGCAAGTCAATCAAGCGTTGGACGCTGTAATGGTCCTTCACCCATTGGAGAAACCCCATAACGAGTCTTCCTGGCCGGCTAAAGGTAATCGGCAATCCTTCACCAAACGTGATCGGGATCGTTAACTTCTCCGCTAAAAGATGTGCGGTTGTCAGATAAGGATCGGGATTCGTATAGTAGATCACGCAATCATCGAGTCGTGCAGAAGCTGATTTTATCGTGTTTAGAACCTGCTTAAGCTCAGCTTCCTCTGATTGGGCTGTAAACATGGTCAGCTTTGGTTTTTCCGTCACTTGTTCTAATTGATACAAATAACTAAACGGAGTCGGCTCCCCCCATTCCATGTCAGACTGAGGGGCTTGGAGGCCATACACGGGTGCGAGCGGGAGTTTATACACGTTTTTGGGCAGCCATTTGTCTAGAAACTGCTTTTCAAGATTGGTAAAAGAAAGATTGGACAGCAGGATGACAATCGCCCCGGTCTCCCTTGGCCGGGCGGCTTGTATCGCCGCTCTATATAAGTCAGCCTCATCTTTTAATTGATAGGCTGCAAGAAGCTCTTCATAAGCCGAAAGTAGCTGCAGCAGATCTTCTCCTTTTTCCACTGATATAAAAGTTTTTGAATCAAGTGTTTTACTCGTAAATCCAGCTAGCCTTAGAGTCTCCAGAGTTTGATAGATCGCCTGACTGAAGGATGGCGTGACCTTCATCTCGTTAAAGTAGATTAAATCACCTTTTTCCTTTAACGAATTTAAAAGCTGATAGACAAGTTGAATGCCAACGCTTGGCTCAATAGGCTCAACCCACTCAAGAGCCTTTTCCATGATAATGTTGCGCGCCGCCTCATACACGGTCATCGGTTTTAGATGAATGGTATGATAGCCTTCCTCTAAATAAGCCTGCAAAATTTGCTCACCGCTAGCAAAAGCATCCACGATTAGAATTTTTTCTTCTAAAGGATGCGCCTCACAAATGCTTCTTAACCTCTTTACATAAGGTAACACCGTCATACCTCCCCTAACTCATTAATAAAAACCTTTATATGGTCAAAAACTGAGAACCTTAAATACAAAATGCCCCCAATCTCCTGTCTACTAAAACGACCCACCCAAATTATAATCTATTAAATTATAACATTTAGACAATTCATCCGAAATTGCCTCCCCATGTAAAACTAAAACCTATAACAAGTATAGCCAAAAAACGTCAAGACCCTCACAAAAAATGTGAGAGTCCATCTCATAGAAAAATTTTTGGGGGGATTGGGGTGTGGGATGCTTGGCTTTAGCTTCTGGCGTGTTCGGCCTGTGCTGGGAGGTTTGGCCCAGCAGTTCTGGGAGGTTTGGCTGACCTTCTGGGATTTTCGATGGAACTTCTCGGATGTTTGGCTGACCTTCTTGGATTTTTGCTCAACCTTCTCGGATTGGCAACACTTCTGGGGTATGGGGATTGAGCTTCTCGGATTTTTCGATGACCTTCTCGGATTTTGGAATGAGCTTCTCGGATGTTTGGCTAACCTTTTAGGATATTTAGCAAACCTTCTGGGATCTGCTCAACTTTTAGACTGTTGGGGTCGAGCTTCTTCGATTTTTCTCTGACCTTCTTGGATTTTTGAACAAGCTTCTCGGATGTTTGGCTAACCTTCTTGGATTTTTATTAAACCTTATAGGATGGGACTCGTTTCTGGCATGTTTGGCTTAGAGGTTCTGGGATTTTTGGCTGACCTTCTTGGATTTTCGGTGGAACTTCTCGGATGTTTGGCTAACCTTCTTGGATTTTTATTAAACCTTATAGGATGGGACTCGTTTCTGGCATGTTTGGCTTAGAGGTTCTGGGATTTTTGGCTGACCTTCTTGGATTTTCGGTGGAACTTCTCGGATGTTTGGCTGACCTTCTGGGATTTTTATTAAACCTTTTAGGATGGGACTCGTTTCTGACACGTTTGGCTTAGAGGTTCTTGGATTTTTCACTGACCTTCTTGGATTTTAGAGCCGGCTTCTCGCATTTTTCGCTAACCTTCTTGGATTTTTGCTCAACCTTCTCGGATTGGCAACACTTCTGGGGTGTGGGGGTTGGGCTTCTCGCATTTTTCGCTGACCTTCTGGGATTTTGGAATGAGCTTCTCGCATTTTTCGCTAACCTTTTGGGATTTTTGCTCAACCTTCTCGGATTGGCAACACTTCTGGGGTGTGGGGGTTGAGGTTCTTGGATTTTTCACTGACCTTCTTGGATTTTAGAGCCAGCTTCTCGCATTTTTCGCTGACCTTTTGGGATTTTTGCTCAACCTTCTCGGATTGGCAACACTTCTGGGGTGTGGGAGGTTGAGCTTCTTGGATTCCCACCAAACCTTCTGGGATTTTTGCCTCCTCTTTGATAAATTATCTTCCTGCCTTTTTAAATAAATAGAAAGGAGCCCCTCATATTAAGGGACTCCTTGAGATAATATTATCTAAAGTCTTTTAGTCGGACATTTAGGTCTTTTGTTGCGGTATAGACGGATCGATAGATGGCAAATAGTTTTTCATAGGCGGCTGCGTTTTCTGGGTTTGGTTCATAGGTGCCTGCGATTTTGGTGAAGGCTTCGCTGCATGTTTCAAGGTCAGAATACCAACCGCAACCATAGGCCGCAAGCATGGCTGCTCCGAGGCCGGGACCTTGCTCGTTTTCCAGTTTGTAGATAGTCGCGTTGAAGATGTCCGCTTGAAGCTGGAGCCAGAAATCACTTTTGGCACCGCCGCCGATCGAGATAAGGGACGGAATGTCTTTTCCATTTTCTCTAAAAATTTGAACGGATTCCTTTAGTGAAAAAGTAATGCCTTCAAGAACGGCTCTGACAAAATGTTTTTTAGAATGGGACCGGTCAACGCCGATAAAGCTTGCCCGAATATCTGCATCTGCATGCGGTGTTCTCTCCCCTACTAAGTAAGGCGTAAATAAGAGACCGCCGCTTCCGACTCCTGCTTGTTCGGCATCAGCCACGAGTTTTTCAAACGGCTCATCTTTTGCAAACACATTTTTAAACCAGCTAAAGCTGTCACCTGCCGAAAGGGTAACACCCATCGCATAAAAGCTGCCTGGAGCAGCGTGGTTAAAATAATGGACTTTTCCATTAAAGTCCTGTGTTCCGGTTGCTTCATAGGAAAGAACAACGCCGGAAGTTCCAATGCTGCACATGGTTTTCCCTTCAGACAACACGCCAGCACCGAGGGCCCCGCACGCGTTATCAGCTCCACCGCCAAATACTTTTGTATCTGGAGTTAAAGAAGCTTGCTCTGCCATTTCCGGCAATAGGGTTCCCACACATTCATGCGACTCGATCAGCGGTGGGCAAAGCTTGGCACTGACACCAACTTTTTCTAAAACGGTTTGACTCCAGTTTTTTGCTGCTACATCTAACATCAACGTGCCCGCAGCGTCCGAGAGCTCCATATGAAGGGCGCCGGTCAATCGATAGCGGAGATAATCCTTTGGCAAAACAAAGGTTGTTGCTTTTTCATAGTTCTCTGGTTCATGCTTCTTAACCCATAAAATTTTTGGTAGAGTAAAGCCTTCTAATGCCGGATTTTTCGTAATTTGGATCAACTCATCACCCAACTGTTGTTCGATAAAACGGCACTCTTCTGTTGTACGTGTATCATTCCAAAGGATGGCAGGACGAATGACGGCTCCCGCTTCATCAAGGAGAACCAGACCGTGCATTTGTCCTGAAAAACTGATGCCCTCAATATCAGTTGGTGAAACACCAGATGACTTTACTAAGGTTGAGACTGCAGCAAGCGTTTCTGTCACCCAATCTTCAGGGTTTTGTTCACTATAACCTGATTGAGGCTGATTGAGTGGATAGCTTTTTGACGCCTCGTCCACAACATCCCCTGCTTGGGAGACCAAAAGCGCTTTAACTGAGCTTGTACCAAGGTCAATTCCAATCACATAACGCATTATTAACCACATCCTGATCCTTAAAAAATAGTGGGAAAGTTTGGCAACGGTTCCTCGTTAACGTTGATGGAACGAGAGAACCGTCCCTGTGTTTTACAAATGGAACGAGAGAACCGTCCCCGCGTTTCACCCGCGTTTCAGAACAAGTATAGCGGAGACGCGTGCGCCTCCGCTAGTTTTTTTTAGTACTCTTATGCTTCGATTAGGTATTGATTGAGTGTTGCTTTTAAGAGTTCGGTACGGCCAGATTTGTTAGTGATTTGGTCGTTTTCAAGAGCATAGGCTTCGAGAGAATGGAAATCGGCTTTACCAGATACGATGTCAGCGCCAATGCCTTCTTTAAAGCTGCTGTAGCGATCGTCGATAAAGTTTTCAAGGACGCCGTCTTCAAGAAGCTTGTGAGCCACTTGTAAGCCGCGAGCAAAAGCATCCATTCCGGCGATGTGAGCGTAGAACAAATCAGCATCTTCAAATGATGGACGACGAACTTTCGCATCAAAGTTTAATCCGCCTTTTCCTAAACCGCCATTTTTAAGAATTTCATACATAGCAAGTGTTGTGGAATAAAGGTCCGTTGGGAACTCATCAGTATCCCATCCAAGCAATGGATCGCCTTGGTTGGCATCGACGGAACCAAGCATGCCGTTAATACGAGCGGTATGAAGTTCATGCTGGAACGTATGTCCGGCAAGTGTAGCATGGTTTGCTTCAATGTTGAATTTGAAATGTTCAGTAAGTCCGTATTTATGCAAGAAGGCAAGGCCAGTGGCTACATCTGTATCGTATTGGTGAGTCGTTGGTTCTTTTGGCTTAGGCTCGATCAAGAATTGGCCATCAAAACCAATTTCCTTCGCATAATCCACTGCCATGTGCATGAAACGTCCAAGGTTATCAAGTTCAAGACCCATATCCGTATTTAAGAGCGTTTCATAACCTTCACGGCCGCCCCAGAATACATAGTTTTCTGCGCCTAGTTCTTTAGCGACTTCAAGTCCCTTTTTAACCTTTGCTGCTGAATAAGCGAATACATCTGCATTGCTTGAAGTTGCAGCACCATGAAGGAAGCGAGGATGACTGAACATGTTAGCTGTGTTCCAAAGAAGCTTCACTTTGCTTGTTTTCATATATTCTTTTGTTAGACCAATGATTTCATCTAGGTTTTTGTTCGTTTCTCTTAATGTATCTCCTTCTGGGGAAATATCCACATCGTGGAAGCAGAAGTAAGGCACATCAAGCTTTTCAAAGAATTCAAATGCTGCTTCAAGACGAGCTTTAGCAAGATCCATTCCTTTTAATCGATCCCATGAACGGAACATCGTTGGTGTACCAAATGGATCAGTCCCGTTGGCAGTAAACGTATGCCAGTAAGCCACTGCAAAGCGAAGATGCTCTTCCATTGTTTTATCGCCAATTTTTTGAGTTGGATTATAATATTTAAAGGCGAGTGGATTCGTTGAGGCTTTGCCTTCAAAAGTAATTTTGTTAACATCGGAAAAATAAACCATGAGAGTGTCCCCCTAAAAATAATTGAGTTTTCAATAGAAAGCGGTATCAGTAATCGCTTTCCAAACATCTAATTGTTCCCTTTTAATTGATCCTTTATTCTCTTTCCAACATCATCATAACACGGTATACTTAGTTTGTCTATTCAATGTACAAAGATTAATGTAAATTTTTTTATCTCTATATTAATAATAGTTTATAATAGAAAAATAGTTTTATATTCGGGGGACATCATATGAAAACTGGTAATCTACAATTTGTTAAACAAATGAACAAAGCGATCGTTTTTAATCGCATTTCAGAATTAGAGCCTCTTTCAAGAGCAGACATTGCCCAAAACACCGGACTCAATAAGGGAACGGTTTCCTCATTGGTCAGTGAGCTTTTGGAGGATTCCCTCGTTTATGAAAGCGGCCCAGGAGAGTCCAGTGGCGGTAGACGGCCGGTTCTTCTTCATTTTAACCGGCGTGCTGGTTTTTCCATCGGGATTGATATTGGCGTCAACTATTTATTAGGGGTCGTCTCTGATTTAGTCGGAACCATTTATAAAAAAGAAATCATCTCTCACGAACACACTGATTTTGAATCCATTGCGGCACTGCTGCGCGGCATGATTGGTGAACTTATTCAAAGCGCACCTGAAAGCCCTTACGGAATTATTGGCATTGGGATCGGCGTGCCTGGGGTCGTAACGAATAGCAGTGAGGTCCTGATCACGCCTAACCTCGGTTGGGAGCGGATGGACCTGAAAAAGGCGGTTGAACAGTGGTTTAACATTCCTGTCATTATTGAAAACGAAGCGAACGCTGGGGCTTATGGTGAAATGCTTTACGGGGCAGGGAAGAATGTGAATGACCTTATCTATCTCAGTGCTGGGATCGGGATAGGGACAGGCATTATCATCGACGGTAATCTTTACCGCGGGACTTCCGGATTTTCAGGTGAAATGGGCCATATCACGATTGATATGAATGGCAGGAAATGCAGCTGCGGCAATTACGGTTGCCTAGAGCTCTATGCTTCAGAAAATGCCTTATTATCAGAAGCGAAAAACGGATTAAGCACACTCAATGCTTCTGAGTTAAAAGATCTGACGTTTGAAGCCCTCATTGAGCAAGCCGAGCAACATAATCCAGAAGTCCGGTCACTTTTTGACAAAATCGGAACCTTTCTAGGAATTGGTATTGTTAGCATTATTAATAGTTTTAACCCTAGGAAGATCATCATTGGAAACCGGCTAGCTCAAGCAAGTCAATGGCTCGAACCTTCTATCCAAAGACTTGTAAAAGAACGCGCCCTTTCCCACAACGAAGACAATGTGGATATTTGCTTCTCGGAGCTTTCCTCTCTGTCTTCTGCACTCGGAGCTTCCGCCTTTGTGAATGAATCTTTTATTGAGGGTTTGTTTAAGACGGAATAAAAATAGGTGAGGTCACTTACTTTAGGCTTATTCGGTTTCACAACTAAACAAGTATTAGAAAAAGCGTGCGAGGATTCGCACGCTTTTCTTATTGGATTAATAAGTTGAAGTTTTGGTTGCCTGTGAGTTTAATGGGAAGTTTTCTGGATGTTCTTCAAGCCATAGAATGCTTGTGACACCGCGCGGATAATATTTACTTCCTGTAATTTCACCAGAGATAATTTGATCGCTCCAGCTCCAGATCGACAAGGTTGGATGAGTCAGCCATTTGACATGGGCGGCGTCAGCTCTCGCTCCGCTCTCATCCCAAGATAGACCAAGGATTTGCCGAGCAATAAACTGGCATAGATAGATCTTGCTTAACCAGGAATTATTGCTTGTAGACGAAATCTTCCAGCCGCCATCTTCAAACAAACAAACGCCTTCTACTAAGACGGTCTTCAGATGCTGTTTTAAAACTTGAATATAGGAAGCAAAACGACCTTCTGGATCTAAGGCTTCTTTTGTATTTGTAAAATAAGGAAATAGAAGTCCTTCAATCGCTGGGATAATTTTCGAATCATTCCCCTCACCCACAACAGCTGGGATATAGCCTTCAGGTGTTACAAAGCTAGCGATTGTTGCCGCACATTTATCTGCCTGCTCGCCCGCAAGCTTCGATTCCTCTTTATAGCCGAAATCTGCAAACAGCTTTTCTAACGCGACATAAGAAGCCCAAGACTTACCGGCCAGATAAATATTATTCCGGGCCTGTCCCAAAGACACATCTAAGCTGTCATACGTTGTAATTTCAGCACCGCCCATAACACGCGAGGAATCTAGCCCCATAATTCCATTTCGTTTTTCCGGAACAGGATGATCACGGTTGACGAGGCTTTCTAAACATTGAGTAAAGATATCTAGATTTGCTCTGACCCAGTCTTGATCGCCGGTCTGCTCAGCATAAACCGTTGCCGTTAACACCCAGTTAACCAATTGTTCATGCGTCATATGCGAAAAGCAGCCATCAAGCCCATACATCTCATAAGAGGAATACCCGGGACGCGAAATGGTATTTGCCACGCCCATATCATGCGTAAAGCTGATGCCGCCAGGATATTCTGTTGCGTCATTTGGAAAGCGAACCGTATCCTGATAGCTGAAACGCTTAACAAACATATCCAGTTCATTTTTAACTGTCCAAGGATTCATTTTCAATTCAAAGAAGAGCTGATCGACAGTGAGATCGAATGTGTTCATCATCCGATACTCCCCTTCATTGACGTTCCAAAACGGCTCCCCGTCTACGTCCAACAGCTGTGTTGACCCATAATAGCTGCGAATGGCATGGGCCATCATGAAGGTTTGATCCTCTGAAAGATGAGCTGCGTTTAATAGTTCATTGGATTGAAGCGCTCTTCTTTTTATTTCTTCAAAATGAGTCAGCGTAAAGAACGAGACCTCTTCAATATCTTTAAAATAGTTTGTATAGTAATACGACGCATCAAGGCCTGCTGTAACAAGACCATTTCGATAAAAGCTGATCGCAAACTGATAGGTCTTCTTTTCTCCTGCTGGGACGTCCATAATCATCGCCCCGATTGGACCGAGACCGAATGTCCAATTGGCTTCTATCTCATTCGTCAGGATATTCTCAAGACTGAACTGAAGAGCCGATTTCACATCGGGATCCAATGAGGTAATCGCCGTCAACCGACCTTGACCGACTCCCTTGGCACCCGCCATTGTGTCATCCAAACGGCGCATTGAACTGTAGACATCACTGCCTTCATACCCGAAAAAGGCGCGGCGCGGACGTTGCCCCTCTGTATTATCAATGGTTAATTCGGCAATCACAGCCGGTACAATCGCAAGCTTCAACTCATCAGATTGAGCTGATTTCGGCTCTGGTACGGACACGGCTTGAGAATAAATGGTAAATGACAAATCGCCAGCTGCCCATGTGTCTGTCCCTAATTGAAATTTCCGCTCTACGTTTTCTTGATTAAATGGAAAGATGATTTTTGGCTTGTCCGGATTAGGGTCTGGATTCTCAATATCATAACGCTTGCTCTCATCCTCATCACTATAATGAAAGAATGGCAAAGCTTCGAAGCGGCCTGCTTGGTCCTTAGACTCCACACCAATATAGACATTCTTTTTGGGAGAACGGCCAAGTTCCAGATCAAGGCCACCGCCCGCTCCCGGAAACCCTAAAGTAAAGCTTGAAAAGGCACCGATTGGAGAATGATGGGCATTAAAAAATTGATTTCTAGTCATCTTGTTAACCCCTTTAATTAATGACGGCTGTAGCGGTCATCTCCTTAATTTGGAAAGAGTAAAGAGATCAAAAAGGGATTTAATTGTAAGACTGTTAAACGTTTTCTAAAGAAAATTGTAAACGATTTCGCTGTAAAAAGTAAAGCGGGAAAACAAGGTCTTTTTTAAAACAACTGATTCGCACGACGAAAAAACGCCACCCTCAAGTGAAGGCGCCGTTGATCAAAACTTATTTGTTTTTATGGTTAAGAGTCTGTGTCACTGTGTTTGGATGGCTCGAATCCCAATTTCTCACGGGCAATCAGTGCTTTGACCTCATTGTACGATAAACCTGAATGAGCGTTCTTTTCTTTCACCTCATCAATGTCCGTTCCAACGATTGTGTAGCGCTTGTTTTGTTTGTCCGTCATGACTTGTCTCTCCTTTTCACTTTCTAACTTAAAAAGGATGAGTCACTAAGTGTGTCTCATCCTTGGATTGGAATGCTAGAAATTAAAGTTTCGTTACATTTTCGGCTTGCGGGCCACGGTTTCCTTCAACAATGTTGAATTCAACACGCTGACCTTCTTCAAGGGTTTTAAAGCCTTCCCCTTGGATGGCGCTATAATGAACAAAAACGTCGTCGCCGCCTTCAACTTCAATAAATCCAAATCCTTTGTCTGCATTAAACCATTTTACTGTACCTTGACTCATGTATACATACCTCCAACTAATGTTAAACATGTCAATCTTATTTACTCGAGCCGTAAATAATATTCACACATTATAAAGAAGGACCAGATCTTTAGACATGACAACCCTTTATAAGTTGTGAATCCGATTCTTAGTCGTCCTTCCGTTATATTTTGAACAGAAAATTGATTTTTTAATCCTCTTTTCATTTTTATTTTTTTGCAACCACTACATTTGGCTCGTTTTTCTGACCCATTTCGATTCACTTTAATGATGGATCATGAGCCCTTCAAAGTGAGTTTCCCGCTTATCGCGAGCCTTTGATTACCGCCATTTTCCTCTTCCTAACCATCCAAGCAGACCAAACCAGACACCCAATTGAATCCATCCAAGGATGGCACCTGATAAAATCTGCAGAATCGAATCTTCACCCAACAGTAAGAGAGCGAAGCCCTGAAGGATATAAAAAACCAAAAGACCGATACTTGCCCAAATGACTACCATCCAATTTTTATTGATCCATAAAAAATAAACAAGCAACCCCATTAAGAAGCCATAAAAAACAACGGTAATCATCATTTCTTCACTTGGCCAAACGCCAATTGAAACTTGCCCATGAAAGATTGGAACATCCGGTTCGGCAAACAGGTTCCAAAACAAATCATGAATCAATCGGCTGACAATGACCCCTAGAACTAAAAACAAACCCGTTATCCCTCTCTTAAAGAAGGCTAACACGATTCCCATTACACAGGAGATCAGAAGGCTAAACGAGAAATCGCCAATATGATTCAATCCGCTCCATAGAGATTGAAAAGAGGAACTCCCAAGCCGAATAAATAAAGGGGCTCCTTTTTCATTGAACTTCTCTACCCAATTTATGTAAAAAGTCGACAGCCAACAGCCCCCCAGATATAAGCCTAATAAGCCACCGCTTACTAACCAACAAATCCTTTGTTTGGCCATGATTTTCTTGGCCTCCTCCCGAGAGACATCTTCCTATCTCAACGGTATGCCAACTTGTCCTCATATATAACTTTTAAATAAATTAAAACAGGCCCCCATACGAATGTTGGGCCTGTTTCCTGTCTTGCTAGGCGTTCACCTTTATTTTAAAAAATGAGTCCTTGTCCTCAAATAAAAAAAGAAAACTTGATCCCACACCGTTTTCCCTTTCCATCTCTTAACATTTAATAATAAAAAATGAAATAAATTGCAAGACTAAGTCCGATTCCAAAAAGGGCACCGACAAAAACTTCGACAGGACGATGACCTAGAAGCTCCTTTAACACCTTTTTATTTTTAGATGACATCTTTTTCAGCGAAACCATTTCCCGAAAAACTTCATCAAATTCTTCAATTAATCGATTTAAATACATCGCTTGCTCACCCGCATGGCGCCTGACACCCGCTGCATCAAACATGATGATCACACTGAAAATGACACTGACTGCAAAAAGTGTGGAGCCCATGCCTTCTTCAATCCCAATTCCTGTGGATAAAGAAGCCACTGCAGCTGAATGAGAGCTTGGCATGCCTCCCGTGCTGACTGCTAATCGCCATTCTAGGGATTGATTTTTAATCATATTAATTGGAATTTTAATGCCCTGCGCCAACAAAATAGCAGCGAAAGCGGCAATTAAAGGATAATTCAATAATAAAGCCATTAAAAAAACCCTCCATCTTTTGAAAAACCAAACCACACAATAAAGAAATAGTGAAGCCGTTCGTCAATCTAGACTTATATCTCTAGTATGCCTAGAACACATTTGACTTCATTCTCATTTTAAGAAACTCCCCTCAAAAAAGCTAGTGTTAACTTAAAACTAATAAAAATAACTTTTATAGAAAAACTTGACAGGCCCTAATAGGACACCTCATGTGACCTTCTTCATTTAGGAGGCTCCAATACACCAGATTGAGGCGAGCGCGGAGACAAAAGTGTGCGTTGAAGCCTCCAATACACAAAAAGGTGGCCGGTGCGGAGACAAAAGTGTGCGTTGGAGGCTCCAATACACAAAAGTGAGGCGGAGGCGGAGCCGAAAGTGTGCGTTGAAGGCTCCAATACACAAAAATGAGGCCGGTGCGGAGCCAAAAGTGTGCGTTGGAGGCGCCAATACACAAAAAGGTGGCGCGTGCGGAGCCAAAAGTGTGCGTTGAAGGCGCCAATACACCAGATTGAGGCGCGCGCGGGGCCGAAAGTGTGCGTTGGAGGCGCCAATACACAAAAAGGTGGCACGCGCGGAGCCAAAAGTGTGCGTTGAAGGCGCCAATACACAAAAAGGTGGCGCGCGCGGAGACAAAAGTGTGCGTTGGGGGCTTCAATACACCAGATTGAGGCGGGCGCAGAGCCAAAAGTGTGCGTTGGAGGCGCCAATACACAAAAAGGTGGCGCGCGCGGAGCCAAAAGTGTGCGTTGAAGGCTCCAATACACAAAAAGGTGGCGCGCGCGGAGCCAAAAGTGTGCGTTGGAGGCGCCAATACACAAAAGTGAGGCGGGTGCGGAGCCGAAAGTGTGCGATGGAGCCCCCAATACACCAAATCGGGGCCTGAGCGGAGCCAAAAGTGTGCGTTGGAGGCGCCAATACACAAAAAGGTGGCGCGTGCGGAGCCGAAAGTGTGCGTTGGAGCCTCCAATACACAAAAAGGTGGCCGGTGCGGAGCCGAAAGTGTGCGTTGAAGGCGCCAATACACAAAAAGGTGGCGCGCGCGGAGACAAAAGTGTGCGTTGGAGGCGCCAATACACAAAAAGGTGGCGCGTGCGGAGCCGAAAGTGTGCGTTGAAGACTCCAATACACAAAAAGGTGGCGCGCGCGGAGCCAAAAGTGTGTGTTGAAGGCTCCAATACACAAAAAGGTGGCCGGTGCGGAGACAAAAGTGTGCGTTGAAGGCGCCAATACACAAAAAGGTGGCGCGCGCGGAGCCGAAAGTGTGCGTTGAAGGCGCCAATACACAAAAAGGTGGCGCGTGCGGAGCCGAAAGCGTGCGTTGGGGTCACAAACAGCAGTTGCCTACCTCATGTGACTTTTAAGAAAGTCACTATCAGAGAAAGCCGCACCTCCCTTGCGAAAGCGTTAGTTAAAAAGGGACAAACCCCTGCAAAGCCGTGCAGAGGTCTGTCCCTTTCTTTTTTCATTTTTCTTTGCGATGAAAATAGTCGACTAATCCCATGCTGGACACTTGCAGATCGATGGTTATCATCTGTCTTTCAGGATGATCATCGGGCAGCGTATTCGCAGCACTTTTTTCCATAACCTGTCTTTCTAATGAAGCTGCTATTTCTGAATAGTCTCCCCCTCTTTTATAAATAGGTTCGCTAATTTCCAGAAATACATCCAGCCACTCGTTTACTTGTCGATAAACCTCTTCCACGTTTTCAGTGAAGCTGTAATGGCCAAAATAGAGGCGTTCGGGTCGGAAAGCTTGGACGCGTTTGATAGAATTCCGCATGGCGTCCGGGTCAAATTGATTGGGCGAAGTGGTTGGCAAAAAAAGCGGCGTTCCTTTCTCTTCAAGAGATGCATAACGAAGCCCCACCGTATCTCCTACAAACATCCCTTTTGTTAGAGAATCAAAGATACAGTAATGATGTTTTGCGTGTCCCGGCGAATCAATAAAGGTAAGGTGACGGTCAGGGCTAAGCTCAAGCTGCTCACCATCCTCTAGAGATCGCAGTTGTTTTTTAGGGATAGGGAGAATGGGGTTGAACAGCCGATCAAAGTCCTCGCCATAGACCGCTTGTGCCCCCGCGATCAGGCGAGATGGGTCCGCTAAATGCCTAAGCCCTCTTGGATGGACAATGATAGAGGCGTTCGGATAGTCTCTTGCAAACAACCCGGCCCCGCCTGCATGATCCAAATGAATATGGGTTAAAAGAATAGCCTTAACTGCCTCTCGTCCAAAGCCCAGTTCAGATAACCCTTTCTCGATCAACGGTTTGGACGGACTTGCAGAAGTTTCAACTAGATACACCCCATCTTCTCCGAGCAAAACATAACAGCCCGTGCGTCTTGGCAATCCTAAATCATAAGTATCAATTATAAATAATTTTTCTCCCAATTGTTCAGGTTGCGTCATCTCTACCTCTCCTCCCCTAACTTAAAGCGTTTCCATTTATAGTTATACTGTAACTTACCCTCTCTCTTTTTCGCAACCATTTAGAAAAGGCATACGAATCCGTAGAAAAGGGATATAAATAACGAATTTGTCATCTATACCCCCTTCTTCTTAAATGATAGGCCATTTGTAATCATGGCTTTCAGGATCAGAGTAGGTCGGGTCAAGCTGACCTTCCCAAGACACCATCGTTCCCGAATCCAAATCCTCTTCCCGATAGTCCTCTTCATACAGATCTATATAACTCGGCAAATAAAAATGACCGAAATTAAAAACATGGACGTTGTTCGTTGGTCTTGGCACGGGGAAACCTCCTTTCATCTCATCTACTACTCCTTATAATGTCCCCCATTAAACTCAGCATACATAAAAACAAAGATTTCAGGCATTCTAAAAATGGAGGTGTTCTATATGGGTAAACCGTATCTCTGCCCAAATTGCAAAACGAATAAAACCCGATTTAACTTAATTGATCAAGTTCCTCATGCTGTCAAACTAGACCCGCAAACTGGGGATATTGTTGAAGAATATGAGCAGGATACTCTCAGTCCCCTTCATATGTCTTATAAAGGACCTGAAAGAAAGGTCCAATGTGCGGTTTGCGGTCTTGTCGAGGATGAACGCGCGTTTATTAAACGGGCCACTTATATGATGAAAAGTAATGGATTAACACAGTGAATCGGCGTAAATCCCCTATTTTCTTTAAAAAGCTTAGTTTTACCGTGAACTGGAGAAAGACTTTAGGGCTTTCTATTTTACTAAGTATCTGGCTGTGTCAGACTAGCTTCGCCTTCGACCCTAAGAGCGATAGCTTGAACTATCAACCCGCATCTACTGTCAGTGACTTATTGACCCAATCGGATCTTATTGTCGAAGGGAATTTCCATCCTGCACACGAAAAATGGAAATTACATCAGGTAAAAGATGGCTATGAATTCGTTAACACGGTGCAGTTTTTCACCATTAAGCAGGTTTGGAAAGGAAAGAATTTGACAAAGATCCGTATCCTTTTAACGGGTTTAGACCCGCTTCCGCCTGCCAAATCCCCTCTTAATAATGAGTATCCAGGCGAATTTGCAGAAGGTCATTATGTTCTTTTCTTACGTAATATTGATGGGACTCCCTTCTTTCAATTAACAACGGGGATGCAAAGCGTTTATCCTGTCTTCAATAATCGACTGATCTCTCTAAAAGGCGCTGGAGGGTTTGGCGAACTCGACCAGCTCACCTTAAAGCAATTTGGTCAAACCTTGCGCGCTTATCAAAAAAAAGCCTTTAACCCAAAAAGCTACATAGAAAAAGCTGTCACACGGGAAATGAATCCATCCCCTTAAGTGGCAGCTTTTTTTCTTAGTCTCTTCAATCATTAAAAAACTAGTAATAAACTCTATTAACTCTCATATGTTTTACTAATTCTATTTTTTTACTAGGAGGGACTCCAATGACCATCAAATCGTTTTATTCTAAACCATCCACTCGTCAGAAAGCTGCAAAAAAATGGGTGGACAAGCTCCTTCACTTTCAAAGCTTGTCCCCGGAAGAAATGATTCACCTTTTAACGGATCTCATGTACAAGGTTCTATTAATGGCTGGCATCCCTTATTTTTTGTTTGTGCTCATCCAATTCATTATCTCAAAGCATTAATTATTTAAGATAAGACTCCAATTTAGATTTTAAGGATTTGATGTTCGCTGCTTCATTTTTGTAAAGTTCTTTTGCCCCTTGATTATCCGTATCGAGTGCATAGAGGTCCAAATCAGCCGCTACCTTTTTCAATTTCGCCATTACGGCCTGTCTTTCACTTGAAGCTGAGTTGTTCTTTTGGTCATTGACAAAATCGATGTAGAGCTGACCTTTTGAATCAACTTGAGCAGCATAAACATCCTTAAGATCTAAGACGCCTTTCTTACCCAGTTCACCTATGAGCCATTCCTTAGTAAATCCTGTATCATCCAATGCTTTTTGAACGATTTTCCCTTGGCTGATCACCACTTCCGGTTTCTTATCTGCTTCAAGGGTCATATTAAGCTGATTGGGCGTAACAGGGCTCTCCATAGTTTTCTTCATAACGCTAATCGCACCGTTCGTTTCAAAAACAGCGAGCTCGACATCGGAAAGCTTAAAAGCGTTATGCTGTCTAAGCTGAAGCATTAATTCATCCAGGGATATTTTAGATTTGAACAGATTTTTCTCCTGTATTTTACCGTTTTCGATAAGAACCGTTGGCTTTCCTTCAACTAAATAACGTATCGGTCTAAAGAGAAGGGATAGCAAAACTAAAATGAACGGAAGGATACCCCAAGTGGCCAAACCAATGGCTCCATCCAACCAGCTTACCCCTAAATTAACCGATAGATTTGCGGTAATCGAGCCAATAGCAATACCCACTACATAGTCAAAAAAGGTCAGCTGCGATATTTGCCTTTTCCCTAAGATCCTGCAGATCAACAAAAGGAAGAAAAAAGCAAACACGCAGCGCAGGATAATCAAAAGATAGTCAGGCATGTGTGTTCCTCCAACATCTAAATTCAAGTTTTCCAAGGGCCCTGCTCACTCCAAAAGGCCCTGTTGTATCTTTAGTATTTGGACATACTAAAAAAAAGATACAATAATTTAGGAGGAAAACCATGAACCGTTTAGCTTTTGTAAAAATGGGTATCAGTGTTCTCTTAGGTATTTGTTTCTGGCTGCCCCAAACCACGTCCTTTGCAAAAGGTCAAGCTAATGAAATGAAACAACTTCAGCTTATCGAACAGGCGACCCAACAGAAAAACTGGAGTGAAGCAAACTCACGCACTCATGCTTTAAAAAAATATTGTGAGGCCCGCTTATGGAAATATCAGCTTCTCTCTAATCAAAACGAATATAACCCTATGTTGAGTGACCTTTCCAAACTAAATGGCGCTGTCAAGGCCCACGACAAAGCTCAAACGCTTGTTTGGATATCAGCCATAAAGTCACAAGTTAAACTCATTTATTCACCCTAAAAAGTAAAAATGAAGCCCTCCACATTGGACGGCTTCATTTTTGTTTAAAACGTTTTAAATTGAGGTTCTTCTTTTTCCATTTGCATCTGACGAACCTCAAGAGCTTCTACAATCTTGGTGGCTTCGTCATAAGCCTCCTTAAAAATTTGGGCAGCCTGCTTATCTTGTGTTTCCATCGAGAACAACTCTAAGCTTGCCTCAATGCTTTTTAGCTGCCCAATCGTCTGAAGGAGCTGTTGATAAGTCGTCACCCCAAATCACCTCACCGTTTAATATGTCCTTTCGTGACAAAAGTTAATCAAACTCCGGAAGAGGATCCTGTTCTTAGGGCGATTTCAAGACCCGAGTTGGTCAAGCATCGTTGTTAACGTGTGTTCAATCGCACTGATCGTATTTAAAAAACGCTTTTTGCGTGTATCTTTTTGAAAAGCGGTAACCGATACAATGGTCAAATTTTCATCCGCATCTAATAATTGCGGCACAAAGATGTATCGGGGCTTGGCTTCACGGATCCATTGCATAGCAAGAGGCTGCCATTCCTTAAGGAGCTCCGTCACATGTTCGGCATATGGCTTGACCTCTCCAAAAAAATCAACCTTATAATCGGCTGCGCTTGTCCGATTCAAAAACTGATCATGGCAGTCGCGGCCAATCTGCCTCAATTCTTCGGTTATCGCCTTTAAACGAGCGAGCTGTTGATCATTCATAGCGGCACCTCCACTATGAGTGTATCAAATCCTTATTAAAATCTCACTTTTTTTATAACCGCTATCGGTTATTTATTTTTTTACGTTAGGACTGCCTTAACTCGACGGGAACGATGGTTCTTTTGCATCGACTGTTTTTCCGGCATAGCTTGCGTTAATTGGCTTAGTTCTGCATCGATGATCTTAAGATGCCCTTCAATTTTTTCAACTGTTGAGTAGATCTCCTCTAATTCGCGACGATGCTGCAGCAGCTGGATATTGACAACATCGTCTGCCTTATTAGAGAGCTTTCGTTCAACTTGATCCAGTTTTAATTCAAGCAAATCCATTCTATTCATAAACATTTCAATCGACATTCCTGTATTAGAGTCTTGATTCATGAGAAAAGCCTCCTCTAAAAAATAGATTAGTTTTTATAATTCGTTTTAATTTAGAGACATCCTTCACAAGCGACAAAACAAGTTTTGATTCGTCAAAGAAAGTGCTCGTTTTTCTTTTTTTAATAGTTCATTTGACAGAAAAGGCATTTTTTAGGCCTGCCTTTTTCGCTCAAAAGAAATGAAACTTATCTAACCCGAAACCGTCTCTAGAAAAGAGAGTTACTTCTATTAAGCGTATCAATTGTCATCAATTGTTAAGAATTATTTTATTGAAATAAGGTATAATGAGATATCACTGTTAAAGGAGGACACCCGTGGCTATTCGATATCCAAATGGCAAAAAGGTTGACTTCTTGAATCAACTATCCTCTAATGTTAATTACGGAAACCGTGGCATGACTCTAGAGGACGATCTTAACTTAACCAATGCTTTTTATAGGGAACAAGGGATCTGTCTGGTACATAAGAAACCAACCCCCGTCCAAATTGTCAACGTTGACTACCCGAAGCGAAGCGCTGCTAAGATCACGGAGGCCTATTTTAAAAAACCATCAACTACTGATTACAATGGGGTGTATAGAGGACATTACATTGACTTTGAAGCCAAGGAAACGAAAAATAAAACATCATTGCCGTTACAGAATTTTCATGAACATCAAGTGACTCACATGGAACAAGTGAAAGCACACCAAGGTATCTCGTTTATTATTGTCAAATTCGCTGACGATCAATCCCCTTACTTACTTGATGCCGATCTTGTGATTGCATTTTGGAAGGACCAACAAAAAGGTGGCCGAAAATCAATTCCTAAGAAAATGATTGTCACAAATGGACAACCTATTTCTATAGGTCTCAATCCTAGACTTGATTACATAAAAGCCATTGACCGTCTTTATTTTTGACTAGATAACGAATGGTTTAGTGAGTCTGTTTAGAAAGGTAGATGTAAAAATGCCTGATTACAAATCACGGACAGAACGCCGGCGGGCGATGAATAATAACAAAAAACAAGCTTCAAGCAAGTCGAATCAGAAAAAAACCGTTAAACGAATCTTTCTGTCCATCCTTGCTGTTTTCATTTTATGTATTATCTCTGGAATCATCGCTGTCGCTGCCATGATTCACGGTGCCCCGCCACTAAAGGCATCCGAATTAAAAACACCTGTCGCGTCAAAGATCTATTTCAAAGATGGCTCTTTAATGACGACAGTAGGCAGTGATGATCGTGTCTATGCGCCGATCAATCAAATTCCTAACATTGTAAGAGAAGCGTTTATCTCAACCGAGGACACTCGTTTCTACTCTCACTTTGGGATTGACCCCTATCGAATCGGAGGGGCTATCCTCGCCAACTTTAAAGGCGGATTTGGCTCCCAAGGGGGAAGTACCATTACCCAGCAGGTCGTCAAAAATGATATTTTGACCTCCCAAAAAACGTTAACACGTAAAGTTCAAGAAGCCTATTTGGCCATTCGATTAGAACAAAAGTATTCCAAGGATCAAATTCTTGAAATGTACTTAAATACCATTTTCCTTGGAAGTCACTCTTATGGGGTCGGAACGGCTTCAGAAAACTATTACGGGATTTCCGTTAGTAAAATATCGGATAAAACAAGTAAAGGGCTGGCACAAGCGGCCATGCTTGCGGCATTGCCAAAAGCCCCAAGCTATTATGACCCGTCGAGCAACCCAACAGCCGCCAAGCAGCGCCGCGACTTGGTTCTCGATCTTATGGTTAAGAACAAAGTGATTACTCAGGACCAAGCGGATGCGGCTAAGAAAGTCTCAATCAAAGATATGTTAAAGACAAACACGACGACTAAGAAGCAACGCAATTACGATGCCGTGCTGAATTTGATTGAGTCCCAATATGTAGGTAAAGGAAAACAAATCAGCGAAACCGATTTCTATCAAGGCGGTTTAGCCATTCATACGACGATTGACAAAAAAGTTCAAAACACAATTGAGAATGCTTTAAATGATGATAGTAACTTCTCATCTGCTAAGAAAAATATTCAAGCAGGCATCGCATCCATTGACACGAAAACAGGTGCCATTTTAGGTATTGGCGGCGGACGTCACTATACGAACGGCACCAACTGGGCTTTAGCTGGTGACACTTACAATGGAACCGGCAATCAAGTCGGGTCAACCGCCAAGCCTCTTGTGGATTATGGTCCAGCGATTGAATATTTAAAATGGCCGACTACCCATACCCTTCAAGATGAGCCTTATAAATATGCGGGAACCGATCTAACCGTTGGCGAATGGGATGGAACCTATTGGGGTAATTTGACAATGGAACGCGCCTTAGCTTACTCACGGAACGTTCCAGCTGTTAAAACGCTCAATGAGTTAGATAACACAATTGGTAAAAGTAAAATTATTGCCTATGATAAAAAGCTTGGTATTAATTTTAATCCAAAGACTTATGTCGAATCCTATGCGATTGGTTCTTTTACAGCCAACCCATTAGAGATTGCCGGCGCTTATGCGACTTACGGGAATAACGGCGTCTACAATGCCCCCCATGCGATAACATCGATTGATTATCCAGATGGGCGCAAAGTCACATTAGATCACGATGAGCATGTAGCCGTTCACGATTATACAGCCTACATGATTACAGATATGCTAAAAGATGTGACACAAACGCCAACCACTTACTCAGGACCAAGTCTTGCTGGTTATCCGATTGTCGGAAAATCAGGATCAACGAACGTATCCGATGACTTGGCTAAGAAATATCATTTATCTTCCTGGGAGGTCCAACATGGGAACGTGGATGAATGGTTTACCGGGTATTCACCAACTGTCACAACCTCTGTCTGGACGGGGTATGTTAAGCCAAGCAAACCAACATCCAGTGATGGAATTGTTTTAACAGATAATGCGACAAAGATTGCTTCTGTCCTGTTTGGAGATGTCATGAAAGCTGTCACATCCAAAAATACCCCCTACTGGAGTATGCCAAATTCAGTGGTTCGGGCATCCGTTGAAAAGAGCACTGGCCTTCTGGCAAGTGACACAACACCAAAGAGTGATATCATAACAGGCCTTTATGTAAAAGGAACAGAACCATCTAAAGTGTCAACTAAATATCAAAAGCTAAGCCCTGTTTCCAGTTTAAAAGCGAGCTATGATGATAAGTCTAATACGGTTCAGCTTAACTGGGGCTACAATAGTAAACAAGACATCAGCTATGAAATCGATCAAAATACAAGCAGCGGATTCCAACCTATTGGCACATCTGACCAGACGTCCTTTACCGTAAATAATTTGCAACCGGGTACCGACTATGAATTCCAGGTTATCGCTATTTACACGGACCCGTCAGACGCTTCTAAGAACAAGAAGAGTGATCCAGTGAAAGTCACTATTAGCATCCCTGGCGCCACACCTCCAACTCCAGGAAACAATGGAGACAATGGCAACAATGGAAATGGTGATACCGGAAACAACGGGAACGGAAATGGGAACGATGGAAACAATGGGAATGGCAATGACAATAGCAACGGAAATGAAAACAATGGCAATGGAAACGGGAACTCTGGCACGGGAACTGGCGATAGTAACAGTACTGGCACTACAGGAACCGGAACTACAGGAACCGGGACTACAGGAACTTCCAATCAGACTCAAGGAACCTCCACCCAAAGTTCATCCATTGCTAATGATCCAGTCGGAATCAATCACGCCGACCATAGACCATAGTTAACAAAAATAAGTCAAAGAGGCTGTCCCAATAAGGGCAGCCTCTTTTCATGAAGAAATGAGCTCATATGCTAGTGCCTATTATCAAAATGACAATGACTAATCGGCTATTTGAATGGTCTGCAGAATATCCGAGAAGGTCCACTGCCCCACGGCAGATTAGCCAAAATCCCAAGAAGGTCTACCAATTATCCGAGAAGCTTGGCGAAAAATCCGAGAAGGTCTACCAATTAACCCAGAAGGTTGGCGAAAAATCCGAGAAGGTCTGCTAAAAATCCAAGAAGGTGGACCTTTTATCCGAGAAGGTCCACTGACCCACGGCAGATTAGCCAAAATCCCAAGAAGGTCTACCAATTAACCCAGAAGGTTGGCGAAAAATCCGAGAAGGTCTACTAAAAATCCAAGAAGGTGGACCTTTTATCCGAGAAGGTCCACTGATCCCCATTTTCATTCATTTGGTGGTGGCACCGTAAAACGCGCCATGGGAAGCTATTCGCCTTTTGGTTACGATGGGGCTTCACTTAAGATTCTAAGTTATAAAATTCAGCGGTTAATAGTCCAAAATAGGTAGGTGCTTCATAGCAGAGGACTTCTGCCTTCCTTCCTTCTTTCGGAAGAGTGCCTGCTAATATCAATGATTGCCATATTCCATCAGGTTTGGCTTCCTCAATTTCTTTAACAGAGATTGTTGTCAAGGCTTCGAGATCGCCCTGTTTTACCCACTCGACGATTTTCTGATCAACTCGTTTTGCCTCTTCATGGAATCCGTAAGGGCCTGTTGCATCGTGTGTGTGTGACCAATCACAGCTTGCAATTAAAGCGACCCGTTTTCCACTTGAATCTATGGCGCGGCGAATCGCCTTCCCCATTGCAAGGTGTTCTTCATAACCTATTAATCGGGACGGTGTTAGAACAACAACAGGCACATTTGGCATGAATCGTAGCGGCACAATAGCTCCCCAGTCTAATTGAAGAATCGATAAAGGGCCTTCCGATGTTCCATAATTTAGTAAACCAACCGGAAGCTTCTCTGTTTCAGCCGCTTCTTTTATTTGTTGCGCAAGGGAGCGGTCCACTTCTTTTTTCATTTTATATGTGAGACCATTTATAGCTGACACGCCTTCCATTGCTTCACTCCCCGATATCGAGAATTGGCCATCGATTCTCGTACCGTGCGGTGTTATAACAAGAAGGACATCTGGCTGTGATCTGTTCACACGGCTTCCTAATTCGATCATAGCGGTACGCGTCCGTGCCATCCTCTCTTCAAATTGCCCTGCTAGTTCAGGAATAATTTCGTCCCCATGCGGCGTCATACAGGCATAAACAAGTTGTCCCATTCCCCTATCTCCCCTTTCATTAGTCTTATTTACCGAATGAAAAAACGGCCTATTTCCACTATAACAATTTTAGTAGAATTAGGCCGTTTTTAGTTATTAGATTTTGTGAAATAATTAAAAATAATGCCTTTATCAGCAGATGGTTTCTAACCATTTTTTGACTTTCTTTTCAGGTATTAAAAAGGTTTCTTCTGGATTAACAATAAATCCCGTTTTCAGGCTGCTGATCACTAACTCTTCAGGAATATCAACATAATGAAGGGTTAGCTCAACACCAAGTTCATCGGCAAAATGATGGAACTCGTCTTTTTGCTCACAGGTTAAACACTCTAAGTCAATAATGACATCCTTGCCATTCTTTAAAGCACTTGATGCTTTTTCCAGAACAAGAGATTTTAACGTTTCAGGTCTCAGTCCCTGGTTTTCTTCTAATGTTGAAGCGGGATCTCCAAGATCATTTCCCAATAGGCGATTCTGCCAATCTGCTGGATTTAGATGAAGCGCATCGTATCTCGCCTCAAGATCTTGACCAAAGGAAGTCTTACATTTTCCAGGGAGACCGATTAATAAATGAAGGGTGGCCATTCATCTCTCTCCTTTTACTTAAATGAATCCAGCCCGGCACCCAAAAGATATCTTATCCCTTTGTGACAGGCTCCTCCATTTTCTTGCCGCAATTGACTAAAACGAAAAAAACAAACTCAAAATGATGGATTTATAACAAGATCTACAACAACAATTTGGATAGCATTCCTAATCTTAGCTTCTATCTTCTAATTTCATCGACTTCCTTATATCTCTAACTTCTCTAATAACCCGGATTCATTGATAACCCGTGCTAAAGAGATCGTGACTGAATCCTCTTGACTCACTTAAACTATTATAACTCAAATATTACATTTGGGTAACTTTTATTACTGGGGAATTAAGGAAAAGTTTCAAATAAGACAATAAATAGTCAAATATCACTAACTCTTTCCCGATTTTACGTTAGCCCAAACATCTATTTCAGGATTTCAAAAAAATTTTGGGATGTAAAAAGACCGTCAAGGAATCCTTTAACGGTCTTCTTAAATCCAACAATAGGAGCTATGGACATACATCAATCCCGATTTTTTTGTTTATCTGACTCAATTTCGGAGTGTCTGTTCAACGTTTTCTGACATTAAAATAATCACGAATAAACGGCCAAACTGCCGGGTATTGGAAGGCTAGATTCCAAAAACTAATCCCTGACAAGTTCAGGCGATCGCATAAAGCAAACATCGCTTCCATCATCCGTAAATCTGGAAAATAGACAATGTGCTGCTTCCCATTTTCGTCCGTATATCTGAAATAAGGACTTGCCTCTTTCGGATCAAATGAGATGGCCGTATTATACTTTGCCGCAAGCGCGACGGCTTGGCGCTCCCGGAGTGCCTTAGCAAATTCCCCGCCTTTTTGATAAGGCAATGTCCAATCATAGCCATACAGCGGAACACTCATCACAATGCGTCTTGCGGGCATCACGGAGAGCGCATAATTAAGAACCTTTTCCACCTCAGTTATAGGGCTTACTGGCATCGGCGGTCCGCCGCTCCATCCCCATTCATAAGTCATGAGCACAACGAAATCGCAAACCTTGCCATGAAATTGGTAATCATGGGATTCATACCACGCACCGACTTGCTGGCCGCTTGTCTTTGGTGCTAGTGATGATGAGATAATATAGCCTTCTTGGTGAAGCCGGTCAGCCAATCGTTTGATAAAGCGGTTATAGGCTTCACGAAGATCAGATCCCAAATATTCAAAATCAACATTTACCCCTCTGTAGCCTTTTGAACGAAGCACCGTTAAGACATTTTGAATCAAGGTGTCTTGCACAGATCTTGAGTTCAGGACCTTTGCGCCCACATCTTTGTCGAATTGACTCTCTTTTAAGTTAGTAATCGCCATTAACGGCTGGACGTTCGTTTGTTTAATAGCAGCCAAAAGTGCAGCATCATCCGGTGGCGTTAAAGCCCCTTTTTCATCAACATGGTAACTAAAGACCGTTAGATAGGTGAGTCCTTCTGCCGCTTCTTGGAAATGTTCCACAGCATCAGAAACAAAAGGCTCAATAAATCCATTCGTAATAATGGTTTGTTTTTGTTTTGGCGGTAATTTTACCACATCACCTGGTGATAAGGGGCGGTTGGCTAAGGATGGATTCGCCTGAGATAAGGCTTGAAAGCTCAGATTAAACTTTTTTGCAATGCTATAAAGCGTATCGCCTTCACGCACCGTGTATTGATTTTGGGTCGGGATCAGGAGCGTCTCCCCTAAAACTAACTGATTAGGATTAGCCAATTTATTTGTACTTAGGATCGAGTCTGGTGACACGCCGTATTTCTGGGCAAGGCTATATAGAGAATCCCCGCTTGATACAACATGAACATTCATGTACACATCCTCCTCATGATGTCATCATGTTGATATCCTATGCCTAAACCGGGATCGAGTGATTAGCCTTTTTGTTTTATTTTATAAAGAGCCCTTTTTTTCTTTGCTTCATCAAAAAGAGAAGTGAGTTGGATGTAGGCATGATAATGGTTCGGTGACTCACAGATAAATGAGACCCTTTCCAAAACGTTAACGGGGGCAAGCTTTCGTTCTTTTAGGGCATCTAACCCAATTTGAGAAAAATCGACAGGAATTCCTTCACTCCAATAGAGATAGCAAATAAAGGCTTCCACTGCCTTGACCATGAAAGGAGCCGCTGCTTTTGTCTTTCTTTTATTAAAAAAGCTTTCAATAATGGGGGCTTGTTCGTTCCAATAGGTCAAGCACTGGTCGGCCCCCTTCTCACTTGACCATGGCCATTCTTGCTCTAGCTCTATGTTGAGCGCATAACAAATATCAAAATAAAAAGGAAGCGTCTCTTTTAACGCAACCACATTGTCAACGTCTATTTCTGCACCCGCCTTATAAAACGGCGCGATGAAAAATGCGGATGGAACCTTTAACTTCCCCATCAACATCCCCTCCTCTCAGCAAACCGATCAGGTGCTTATCTGTACACTTGTGTTTGGCAGCACGTCTAGCCTTGCGAGCGTTTGACCGTCACAAGCGCTCCATTACTTAGCGACAGGAATCACGTCACCTTTTTTCAAGCGTTTCTGTCCTTCACGGCAGACACCAAGCAATGGGCATTCTGGACAGTTTGGATTCTTGGCTGTGCAATGATAGCGGCCAAAAAAGATCAAGCGATGATGCGTATCGGTCCATTCCTCGATCGGCACCATTTTCTGTAATGTTTTCTCAACCTCCAAAACGCTGTCCTTTTGGCGGCAAATGCCGAGTCGTTTGCTAACGCGTTCCACGTGGGTATCGACCGCAATAGCCGGAACACCAAAAGCGTTTGAGACGACCACATTGGCTGTTTTTCGTCCTACTCCGGCAAGCTTCACCAATTCTTCATGGCTGCTTGGAAGTTCGCCATGATACTCATCTATAAGGGCTTGGCAAAGTTTTTGAATATTTTTGGCCTTATTTCTGAAGAGACCGATCCGCCGAATATCATTCTCTAATTCCTCGACGGGAACCGACACATAATCCCACGGTGTTTTGTATTTGGCAAACAGCTTTGGCGTAACTGTATTCACTAGTTTATCCGTACATTGAGCGCTCAAAAGCACAGCAATGGTTAATTCAAACGGATTGCTGTGTGTGAGTTCACAATGGGCATCTGGAAACATTTCCTTTAAGGTCTCCAGAATAACATGCATGGTCTTTTTTGTTACCGGCATTTGCTCTCCCTCCTTGCTTTGAAAGGGTTAATCGTTCTCGAGCCAATTGTACATCTTAACCGTTTGGCTTGTGCCCTCTGCTTGAGTTGTTTGGCTTGCAGGACGTCGTTTTTGACCTCTTATCCGTTCTCCATGTGCTTTTGCCTGTTCAAGCGTTTTAATTCCGTTGCGTCCCCAATCGAACAAGATGCGGTCAATATATCGAAAATTAAGTTTGCCGGAAATAACCGCTTCTCTTAAAGCCCCTACTATGAGTTGGGGCGTGTGATGATCCTGGTCGACCCACATTGCTAATGTCTCGCATTCAATCGGTGAAAGGGGTCTGCCAAACTCTTTTTCGAAGATGGTATAGAGTGCTTCTTCATCTTCTTTTTCTGTTTCATCTTTTTCTTTTAGAAGCTGATCGTCCAAAAGGCGCTCCCAAAGAAGTTCTAAAGAATAGTGTTCAGAGTACATCTCATCATTTGCTTTTTGTTCTATTTTTAAGAATCCGCGTTGAACGAGATTCCTTAATTGATTGGCGCATTGAGCAGGGGTTAAGGTCATCCTCTCTGCCAGCTCGTCCGGTGTCGGGAAGGTTTTTCCCTCTTGAAGGAAAGCATGCAAATGGATCAGAATAAAGGTTTCCTCCTCATTCAGTCCAATGCTCGCATAATGCTCTAATAATAATTTTGGGAGTGTAATTGTCCCATTGATTAACCAATTGACTACCATTTTTTTCTCCATAGTTCGACACCTCTAGCTTATTATAGCACACTTAAGTGTCTAACAGGTGCTCCTTAAAATCCCATCCTGTTCTTCAAAGCTTGGACCGGGACCTCTCCCTTTAATCCAGCTTTTTCAGTGAAACGGAAGAACCGTCCCCCCGTTTCAAAAAAACCACCCGTCAGTGTATGAACGGGTGGTTTTGATGGGGGGCAGGATTCGATGGTTATTGGTTTGATCAAGGGTATAGGCGGTTGAGCAGGCGTGGGAATGGGATCGTTTCACGCACGTGCTCGGTGCCGGATATCCAGGCAACGGTTCTTTCAAGACCAAGACCAAATCCGCTGTGAGGGACTGACCCGTAGCGGCGTAGTTCAAGGTACCACTCATAGGCTGGATCCGTCAGATTATGCTCTTTGTAACGCTCTTCAAGAAGAGAAAGATCATCAATCCGCTGACTTCCCCCAATGATTTCGCCATAGCCTTCTGGTGCGATGAGGTCCGCACAGAGAACGACCTCTTCTCGATTTGGATCCGGCTTCATATAGAAAGCTTTAATAGAGGTTGGATAATTGGTTATAAAGACCGGCTTATCGAAGCTTTCGGCAATCGCGGTCTCATGAGGTGCACCAAAATCATCGCCCCAGTCAATATCGTCAAAGCCTTTATCTTTAAGCAATTGGATGGCGTCATCGTAAGAAATCCGCGGGAATGGAGCTTGGATGGCTTCAAGTTTTGAAACATCACGATCAAGTGCCTTAAGCTCCATTTGGCAATTCTTAAGAACCGACTGCACGATATAGCTCACATAATTTTCTTGAATGACTAAGCTTTCTTCATGATCGGTAAAAGCCATCTCTGGTTCAATCATCCAAAATTCAATCAAGTGGCGACGCGTTTTCGATTTTTCCGCTCTGAAAGTCGGCCCGAATGAAAAGACTTTTCCAAATGCCATAGCTGCTGCTTCCATATAAAGCTGACCGCTTTGTGACAAATAAGCATCACGATCAAAATATTTCGTATGGAACAGGTCCGTTGTTCCTTCCGCTGAGCTTCCTGTAAGTATCGGCGGGTCCACCTTTGTAAATCCATTATTGTTAAAGAATTCATAAGTTGCCCGAATGACTTCATTACGAATTTTTAAAATGGCATGTTGACGGCTGGAACGGAGCCATAAATGACGATGGTCCATTAAAAATTCAATACCATGCTCTTTTGGTGTAATGGGATAGTCGTGAGCAAGTTGAATGACTTCAACGTCTTTGACCGTTAATTCATAGCCAGATGGTGAACGATGATCTTCTCTCACTGTTCCTATTATGTATAAAGAGCTTTCTTGAGTTAACGAACTGGCCCTTTCCCATGCTTCTTCAGATACTTCACTTTTCACAACGACACCTTGTATAAAGCCTGTCCCATCGCGAAGTTGTAAAAATTGAATTTTTCCGCTTGAGCGTTTATTAGCAAGCCATGCTCCAATTTTCACATCTTGTTCGACATAATGCTTCACTTCTGCAATTGTTGTTTTTTGCATAACTTTCACTCCTACTCTGACTGTTAAATGTTCAAAAGTCATCTGAATTTATCAATTGTGAAGGATGATGACCATTAAGCTAGATGATTTTCCATAAACCGATGCAGGCGATCTAAGGCTTCCTTCAGTTGATCAATTGAGGTGGCATAAGACAAGCGAATATAATCCGGCGCCCCAAAACCTGATCCAGGAACAAGCCCTATCTTCTCCTAGAAAAGCAATGCTTCCACCCATTCATCAACAGAACCAAATCCAGTCATATGGGCGGCTTTTTTGGCATTCGGGAATAAATCGAAAGCTCCCTTTGGCTTAATACAGGTAAGACCGGGTATATTAATGCGCCGCCCAAAAGCATAATGAAGTCTTGCCTCAAAGGCTTGACGCATCTCCTCAACACATGTATTTGGGCCTCTGTCGGCTTCTAGGGCTCCGTATTGCGCGATTGACGTTGGATTGGGCGTGCTTTGGCTTGCAATGTTGCCATAGCCTTAATAACGTCAAGCGGCCCAGCGGCAAACCCAATCCGCCACCCTGGCATGGCATGGGATTTTGAAAGTCCATTAATACGAGAGTCTGATCCTTAAATTCAGGCGATAGCTCTGCGATGGAAATCGATTGAGCTCCGTCATAAATCAGTTTATTATAAATCTCATCTGACACAATTCAAATCTTATGTTCTACACAAAAGCGTCCAATGTCAAGCAGTTCGTCCCCTTTGTAAATCATTCCCGTCGGATTGCTTGGTGAATTAAAAACTGGTTCACCCGCTCCTAAGCCAATGACGTCACACCCCTCTTGTTTCAATCGAGCCGTCTTTGCTGTGATCCCAAGGTCGATGAAGAGGTGATCGATTGAACACGTGTCGAAAGTTCTCTCACTTGCCTTCTCCTTCAATTGATCATTGAAGATGACTAAAAGCAATAGGGTTTCCCACCGATTTGCCTGAATAATAATCAAAATAGCTAAAAACGTAATCACCGTTCGGCTCTACATACACAAGTTCCCAAACTGGTCTTGAACGATGGATAAGACCTAAATTCGCGGATACAAGTTTTTTATAAGAGACATGTTTCATAAAGGCTTGGAGAATCTCCTTCTTTGAGTAGCCGACTGAAACAGGGACGGACATCGGCACTTTCTTTTTAAAAGGTTCTTGGACGAACACCCAAACTTTGACTTTGTTGGTCAGTTCCGTTTTGACGACCTCATAGGAAGTATCTCCCCGATATTCTGAAACCGACAGAATGGTTTTGACATGGAAGTGCTTTTTCACGATTTGTGTGGCTTTGTTTACCTTTTGCTGCTTAGTGGCTTCGATGTGATGAAAGATCGCCACCAACTGCCAAATAAACAAAATAATAATAAGAAGGACCACTCCATAGACAATTCGTTTCAACTGCAATCACTCACTTACTCACATTAAATGGCTGTATGCCACAGCCTTAAATTTCCAAACCCTGCTTTTTCATACGACTGACGTTACAAGGACGAGAAGGATCGCTTCTTTGACTTCCCTAAAGCATCCCTATGTAAGGCGTTTTATTCATGATTTTGTTGGTCAAAATATGTTAGTCATAGTTTACCGAAAGACGGTGAAACTATAGGTACCCAACCAAGGGATCATTCTCTAACCTACACCTTTTTTATAAAACGAAGCCTTCTAAAGCAGAGGGTTTCGTTTTTTTTTTTCAAAACAAGCTTTATTATAGCACAACTTTTCATTCACAGTAGCGGCACTCGACAAGAAAAATTAAAAACGTTTGTTTGGATAAATTGACTTATTCATTTTCTTCTGCTTCTGTCATCGTCATCATTTCATAATGCTCTCTTGACATTTTAAAGGTGACATTTCCCACCTGGGCAATATTAAAAGTCTCAATCATAGCATTCGACAACTCTTCAACAAGCTCTTCATTCAGTGTCTTATTCTTGCCTTTATATAGGACAGCCACTTCCGGATCCATTTTTTGAAGCGTCAAAGGGGATTTGAACGCTCTTTGGCCGAAGTTTGATAGTTTGACGATTCGTGCAGAAACAGCGCTATGCTTTTTGCTAAGTGATTTTTCAAAGGCTTCTTGATTACTTAAATAGAGTAATCGATTTTGCCCATAACGGATATAAAAATTAAGATCGCCTTCAGGGCTCTCGCTTTGCTTTTGAATATAGACATTTGGCAAAATTTCATGTTCTTTTGTTCCTGTCCAAACATCATATATTGAAAGGGGCAAATCTGGAATTAAAATATCTTTTTTAATTAAACCGCTTGTCATAACGGACGACACTTTAAAATGCCGAGTTAAGGCAAGCACATGACTGCGAAATGCCTTTTGGTGATTGGTTAAAATTAACGTGTGAATATGGGCAACCCTGTAGAGCTTTAGCTGCTCCAGAAGAGCATCAAACGAATGAGGGCCACCTGTATCAATTAACACCGCATCCGTTGGAGATTGAACTAACGCCGCTTCACCCTCAGGAACATTTAAGAAGGTAATGGCAATTTCATCCGGATCTAATTCAAAATCAATGGAATCAATTTTTGCTTTTGCAGAATTAACAGGACTAAGAGGCACGCTAAAAATAAGCAATGCCATCATTAAGACCATCCACTTGATTGTAACAGCCATAAAAAACCCCCAATCTTTGACTAGTTTGCAACGATTGGGGAAAGTTATCCATTAACTTTTCATGACAATGTTTAAACGAGTTAGACCAATACGCCCGCTTTTTCGCTGGCCACTTGGCGTTCTATAATTTTATTGTTTTCATCGACAAAAACAACGGTTGGAGCATGATGGAGCCACTCTTCTTGTGAGAGCATGGCATAGGAAATGATAATAACTTTATCTCCAACTTGACAGCGGCGCGCGGCTGCTCCATTCAAGCAGATCGTACCTGAACCACGCTCGCCTTTAATAATATAGGTCTCAATCCGTTCACCATTATTGTTATTAACAATTTGCACCTTTTCATTCTCAAGCCAGCCTACCGCATCCATTAGGTCCTCATCAATTGTAATACTGCCTACATAATTAAGATTCGCTTCTGTTACCGTTGCTTTGTGCAGCTTTCCTGTCATAAATGTTCGCAGCATGCTTAATCCTCCTGATGTGAAATAATGATATTGTCAATAAGCCGGACATTCTTATAAAAGACGGCTGTCGCCAAAATCTTTTCCCCAGATGTTTCTTTAGGCTCTAATTCGGGATAAGATAAAATCGTTAAATAATCCACTTTTCCAAGCTTAAGACTTGCTTCAAGCTTTTCACGAACTCTTTTTTCCGCCTCACTCATGGATAGGCCTTCTTGCTTCATCAAATCGCGTCCCCATTGAAGCGTTTGATAAATAACAGGCGCCTCTTGACGCTCATCCGTACTTAATCGGACATTCCTTGAGCTCTTCGCTAATCCATCCGACTCTCTAACCGTTTGAACCCGTTGAATGCGAATTGGGAATTTTAAAGTATCAATGAGTCCTTGGACAACGGCAACCTGCTGAGCGTCCTTCATCCCAAAATAAGCGACAGAGGGCTGGACAAGATGAAAGAGCTTCGTTAAGACGGTAACCACTCCGTCAAAATGACCTGGACGGCTCGTTCCGCATAAGACATTCGTTCGCTTGGTTACCGTCATTTGAATGAGGTCTTGATCCGAATAAATCTCCTCAACACTTGGATAAAAAAGGACATCCATCCCGGCAGCCTCGACCAATTGTTTGTCATGTTCAAAATCCCTTGGATACGTTTCAAAATCCTCATTGGGGCCGAATTGGGCTGGATTCACAAAAACACTGACAACATTAATGTCCGTTGTCCGTTTTGCCTCACGCATTAAGCTTAAATGGCCTTCATGCAAGAAGCCCATTGTCGGAACAAATCCAATTTTGTGCCCTTTTGCTTTTTGCTCTAACACGAACCGCTGGATCTCTTGCGCATTCTTTATGACTTTCACGTTATTTTCCTCCGTATAAGGCCTGCAGGGTTTCATCTTTTATATTAAAAGCATGCTCTTCACCTGGAAAAGCCACTGATTTGACATCTTTAATATAGGCTTCAATGCCTTGTTGAATCGTTTCAGTTATATTCGCATATTGCTTGACGAACTTTGGAGCACGGTGACCTCCATAACCAATGACATCATGATAGACAAGCACTTGTCCATCCGTCTCATGACCTGCACCGATCCCGATAACCGGAATGTTAAGCGCTTCAGAAACTTTGGCTGCGAGCTGTTGTGGAACACATTCAAGAACCAGCATGAAGGCTCCGGCTTGCTCTGCGGCTTTCGCATCACTTAACAACTGCTTCGCTTGCTCGATATCTTTTCCTTGAACTTTGAATCCGCCTAGAACGCCGACTGATTGAGGGGTAAGACCTAAATGGGCGACAACCGGAACACCCGCCATTGTTAGACGGTCAATCATCTCAAGAACAATGCCAGCGCCCTCAAGCTTTACCGCATTGGTTCCGCCTTCTTGGATTAGCCTGCTTGCATTGGCTAACGTTTCACTGACGCTCGAGTGATACGTCATAAAAGGCATATCGGTCACGACAAACGTATTGGGTGCTCCTCGACGAACGGCTTTTGAATGGAGCAGCATGTCTTCAAGCGTAACGGGAACTGTGGAATCATAGCCCAATGCCACCATACCAAGAGAATCTCCCACCAAGATCAGATCCACTCCTGCGTCTTGTGCAATCTTCGCAGCGGGATAATCGTAAGCGGTAAGCATTGCAATTTTGTCATTATCCAGCTTCATTTTCTTAAAAGCAGCCGTACTCTTCATCTTTCTTCCTCCTTTTCTTAGAGGAAGTACTTCTCTGCATTAGAAAAACTCCTTACCAAAATGAGTAAGAAGGGCAGCAGAAGACATCCTCTGTCCATGTCCTTCTTAGGATCAAGGCAGACCTTTGTAGACATTTTTTTACTAACAAACAGGTACAGTTCCTTTTACGGATACCGTCCGAACCAAATTATAACACATTTTAACCTTAAATGGCTTGACTTCATTATTTAACTCGGATTTTGGACCGTTCACTCTTCTTTAGACAGGTCAATATCAGCTGAATAAATATGGTGAGTGTTTCCTTCTTCGTCTTCAAGAAGCAGAATCCCATCATCCGTGATGCCTTTGGACATGCCTTTTATGACGGTTCCTTTTACGGTTCGCGCATACATGAGCCGGCCATGGCTAATCGCATAGCTTTCCCAAAGTAATTTAATAACGTGGAAGCCTTCTTCAATATAAACGGTATACAAGCTTTCTAACTCATTTAAAATAGCCGCTACTAATGCTGGACGTGAAACAGAGTGCCCCAGAATTTGCTTAAGAGAAGTGGCAATAGAGGCGATGTCTTCTGGGACTTGGTCGCGGGTGGTATTCACATTCATCCCAATACCAATAATGACCGACTTGACTGTCCCTTCCTCCGCCTGCAGTTCGGTCAGGATTCCGACAAGTTTGCGCTCCTTGTAGAGCAAATCATTAGGCCATTTAATTTCAAGCGTCACCCCTGTTACTTTTTGAACCGCTCTTGCTACACAGACAGCAGCAAGCAAGGTCAATTGAGGCGTTTTGTGGATGGGGAGATCCGGTCGCAAAATGAGGCTCATCCAGATCCCTGTCCCTTTTGGAGAATGCCAAGTACGTCCAAGACGCCCTCTGCCCCCGGTTTGCTCCTCAGCTAATATAACAGTTCCGTGAACCGCTTTATCTTCAGCAAGATAGTGAGCCAGTTTCTGCGTTGAAGGAATGGATTCATGAATATGTAAAGATCTGCCAAGAAATTCAGTCTCTAGCTGGTCTTCAATCTCTGCCTCTGTCAGAACATCAGGTGTCCGGATAAGACGATAGCCTAACTTCTGAACGGATTCGATTTCATACCCTAACTCGATTAATCCTTGAATTTGCTTCCAAACCGCCGTTCGAGAGACGCCCAATTGTTCGGAAATCGCCTGACCGCTTATATGTGTATCTTGATTTTTTAAAAGCATTCTTAATATGTCTTGTTTCTTTTCATCCACTCGAATACCCACTCTCGTATAGCATCATAAGAATGAACCAATGATCCCTTTATTATCTCATCTTCAATCTCGGACAGAAGTTCTCCTACCCAAGGCCCGCCTTTCAGACCCGTCCACTCGAGTAAGTCCCGCCCCGTTATTAGTAAATCATCGCGTGACTGGATAGGCAGTTGTTCTTTTAATGCTTCAATTTGTCCCTTTCTAGTCTCGTTCCCTATGGCTTGTCCAAGTCGATCCGCTGCATAAAGCAATTCTTCCTCGTAGTGATAGAGGGTAAACAAGGTGAGACGAGTCTTTTCATAGATCTTGAAAAAGCGAGACAAATCAAGAATAGACTGAGTTAGGCGCCGAGAAAATTTGAAGGCAAGCAGCAAATCGGCAGTAACCTCTCTATCCAATGCGTAAAACAATAACGTCCAGCGCTCGGCAGCCGATTGCAAACCATGAAAGTTTACCTTTTTAATTCGATCCAGTGCTCCTGAAAGTTGCTCTAGGCCCGGTATATACTGTGATAAATGGGTTTTCTCAACCAGTTCAAAGCCCTTATGAGGCACAAGCCCTTCTAAACACTTGCTTAATTCCTCACGAACCCGTTCGATGGAGATGTTCTGAATCAGCGATGCTTTCTTGATCATCGCGTCCACGAGCTTATTTGATGGTGTCATGTCCAATTGGCTGACAAACCGGCAAGCCCTAAGCATCCTGAGAGGGTCTTCCTCAAACCGTTTAGAGGGCTCTCCGACTGTCACAAGCTGTCTATTTAAAAGGTCCTTACAGCCATTAAAAGGATCGATCAACTTCCCGCTTCTGTCGATCGCCATCGCATTCATCGTAAAATCCCGTCTCGAAAGATCAACCATAATGTCTTTTTCAAACGTCACCTGGTCCGGGTGGCGATAATCCGAATACCCTGCTTCTGAGCGGTAGGTCGTCACTTCATAAGGTTTCCCTCCCCAAATGACAAGAACCGTTCCATGCTTTAACCCCACAGGAACGGTATTTTCAAAAAGAGAGAGGACCTTTTCAGGAAGAGCAGACGTTGCAATGTCAATATCATGAATCGGTCTTTTAAGCAGTGAATCACGAACTGCCCCTCCGACAATATAGGCGGATTCCCCATTTTGAATGAGGCGATCCAATATGGGGGTCGCTTCTTCAAACGGAGAGGTCATCTTATAACCGCCTTTTTATCCTTCAAGACATCTTCATAGACCTTCTCGTATTGCTCGACTATGCGAGAGGAAAGAAACTCATTCCTTGCGACACTTAGAGCGTTATAACCCATCTGTTCATGCAGTTCTGGATGACTCAGCAGATGAATGGCCTTTTGAGAGGCAGCTTCCACATCGCCGATTTCGACAAGATAACCCGTATAGCCGTCCTTCACCACCTCAGGAATCCCCCCTGCATAGGTGCCAATTGCCGGTACCCCGCAGGAAGCAGCTTCTAATAAAATGAGGCCAAAGCTTTCCTTTGATGAAAGCAAGAGGGCCAAATCACTAATCGACAAGATCTCCGCTACATTTTCTTGCCGACCTAAAAACAGAACATCCTGACTGAGTCCCAACTCTTTCACAAGACGTGTGACACGGGGCAATTCAGGACCTTCTCCTATCAACAAGAGCTTCGCAGGCAATTTCTCCCTTACTTTTGCAAAGGTCTTCACAACATCTGGAACCCGCTTCACTTCTCGGAAATTCGAAATATGGGTGAGCACCTTTTCTTCCGGGGAAATGTGATACGCTTCCTTAAGACCGTTATCTTCCCGTTTAAAGTAGATGGATTCATCCACAAAATTATGAATGGGCACAATTTCTCGCTCTGTTTCAAGCAACTCTTTTGTTTGAACAACCAAGTCATGAGAAACAGCGGTCACACAATCCGAATTTTCAATCCCAAAGCGAATCATGGCTTTAAGTGTCGGATCAAAGCCTAATACCGTAATATCCGTTCCATGCAAAGTCGTCACGATTTTCAAATGATCCCCTACCATTTGTTTGGCCAAAAAGGCACAGACCGCATGAGGAACGGCATAATGAACATGCAAAATATCAAGTTTTTCGCGCACGGCAACCTCTGCCATTTTACTCGCTAATGTGAGATCATACGGAGGATAACGAAAGACGGCATACTGATTCACTTCCACCTCGTGAAAAAAGATATTTCTTGAAAACGTATCGAGCCGAAAGGGAATACTCGATGTTATGAAATGTACCTCATGACCTCTGTCCGCTAGTTTTTTTCCAAGCTCTGTGGCGACAACTCCAGAACCCCCGACAGTCGGGTAGCACGTAATACCTATTTTTAAGGTCTTCAAGTTTGACCACCTTCTAACTTGTATTTGGAAAATGAATTCATTATAAGAGTTATGGTTTGACCAGCTTGCCTTATAACAATGATTTTACGACGAGCGGCTTTGAAGTGCGAAATCCTTCAGCAAAAGTCAGACCGCCTTCCTTTCCAAAAAGACGATCACGGCTTTCGACCGTTTCTATATAACCATTGGTTAAAGGGGTCTCAATGCCCCCTTCTTCAATGACAAACTGACTCCTATAAGACTTTAATGCCTTCATTTTCTCTTCTTGTACAGACGTAATATCCACTAAGAAATCGGGCTTATGAAAGCCATTGATAAAATAAAAGTAAAGGTCATCTGCACGATGTCTGGAACACCCTTTATTCCCTTTATATTTCTCAACACCCGCTGAAAAAACCGCTTCTTTAACAAGTGTTCCGCAATGGCCATGGTCGGGATGCCTATCCTGCTCAAACGGAGCAAAGACAAGCTTCGGTTTTGTCGAACGAATAATGTCGACTATGGTATTGATCACCGCTTGCGGATCTTGCATCAGCCCTCTGTCAGGAAAATCGAGACACTCACGGTAGGCAAGGCCTATGGCTTTCGTCGCCTCTCGCGCCTCTTTTTGCCGGCGCTCTACCGTTCCATTAGAAGAGAGCTCTGCTTTCGTTAAGTCAACAATGCCTACTTTATAGCCTTTTCTTGCATAAAGGCAAAGCGTTCCGCCCATTCCAATCTCCACATCATCCGGATGAGCACCAAAAGCCAATAGATCTAGGGAGATAGGCGTTTTATTTACCATCCGTATCGCGATCCTTTACAATATCACGCCAATGAAGCTCTCCACGGGCAAGAGCATGCATGAGAAGTTCAGCACTGGCCATATTCGTTGCAAGTGGTATTTGGTAAACATCACTTAAGCGCATCAAGGCACTGATATCAGGCTCATGCGGCTGTGCTGTCAAAGGATCTCTAAAGAAGATCACCATATCCATCTCATTATCAGCGATCATCGCTCCAATTTGCTGATCCCCGCCAAGCGGTCCTGATTGAAAACGCTGGATGCTAAGCCCTGTCGCCTCCATAATGCGCTGCCCCGTCGTCCCTGTTGCATAGAGATGGTGCTGCTTTAAGATCGGCTCATAAGCAATGGCAAACCGAACAATATCCGGTTTCTTCAAATCATGCGCTATAAGTGCGATATTCATTTCATCCTACCCCTTTTTTTAATTCTGTATTTTTATAATAAGATTAAAACATTATAGTGTCTAATCCATAAACTAAAGTTTCTAATTTCATCACTTCTTCAACGGCTAATTGGACGCCATTCATGAAAGATAAGCGATTCATCGAGTCATGGCGTATCGTTAAAAGTTCCCCTTCTCCGCCAAATAAGACTTGCTGGTGAGCAATCAGCCCCGGAAGTCTGACACTGTGAATGCGAAAGCCATCAACATTCGCACCGCGCGCCCCTGGAATGGTTTCCACTTCATCAGGGTGGCCTTGACGGACAGTTGAACGGTCTTTTTGAATCATTTCCGCCGTTTTAATCGCTGTTCCAGAAGGCGCATCCCGCTTTTGGTCATGATGCTGCTCAATAATCTCTACATTTGGAAAGAAACGAGCGGCCATTTGGCTCCATTTCATCATGAGAACCGCTCCAACAGCGAAGTTAGGCGCGATAATTCCTCCTACTTGAGAAGCATCAGCTTTCACCTTAAATTGCTGAACCTCTTCTTCTGTGAAGCCTGATGTTCCAACCACCGGGCGGACTTTGTAAGCCAAAGCGGTTTGGATATGCTGCTTTCCTGCCTCAGGATGTGTAAAATCTATCAAAACATCCGGAGTCGTATTTGAAAAACAAGCTTCCAAATCGGTATAGATCGGAGCACTTATGTCCGGAAGTCCCTCTAAGTCACGAATTTCAAGCCCTTCGTTTTTCGTATCAACTGCCCCGACCAATTCAAAATGAGGCGTTCTATGTATCATATGTATCGTTTCACTGCCCATTTTTCCTCTTGGTCCTGCCACCACAATTCGAATTGTTTGTTCTGCCATTAATCTTCAGCCTGCCCTTCCGTTTTTAACGTCCAGCGCCCTTTGTCTCTTGTATTAAATTTGTGCATCACATGATCAAATGACGTTGTCAAATCAATATGAAGTGAATTAGCTAAGCAGATCGCTACAAATAACACATCTCCCAGCTCTTCTTCTACTGTGTTTTCTTTTTCTGTTTTTTTCTTCGGTTTCTCACCATAATAATGGTTGATTTCCCGGGCAAGTTCACCGAGTTCCTCTGTCAAACGTGCCATTAATGCCAGCGGTGAAAAATAGCCCTCTTTAAATTGGCCAATATAATTATCAACTTCTTTTTGCATCTCCGCCATTGTTTTTTGACTCAAGTGGATTCACTCCTATATAAGATCAATCATGTAAAATCCTAACCATAAACGTCTTCTTTTATCATCTTAGCGAAAAATCACCTGTTTTGACAAATCTTTGAACTATTTGCAAACAAAGTCGTTTTGTATCTATACTAATCTCGGATGATGCTGTACCATCTTTTGGGAATACTAATTTGCATATTGAATTTAAAAGTTGTTTAAAGGAGTGAGTGTATGCCCTTATCTATAAAAATTAAAAACGTCTTTTTTATGATTCTCGGCTCTGCCATCTTTTCATTTGGTCTCGTCAATTTTAATATTAAAAACCATTTGGCTGAGGGCGGTGTCACTGGGATTACCTTGATTTTATACAACCTATTTCATATTGATCCCGGGATCTCTAACCTTGTTCTGAATATTCCTTTGTTCTTTGTGGGATGGCGCTTGTTAGGAAAAAATGTGTTTGTTTATACGCTCATCAGTACAGCGGCCGTTTCCTTATTTTTGTGGGTGTTTGAGTATTGGTTAACCTTTAATTTTTCTCTAAAAAGCGACATGACCCTTGCCGCTCTATTTGCAGGTGTTTTCATTGGTTCTGGTCTTGGCATCATCTTTCGTTTTGGCGGAACGACAGGCGGAACCGATATTATTGCCCGCTCATTAAATCGCTATTTCGGTTTGACGATTGGGAAAACCATGTTTGCGATGGATGCGTTCGTCATTGTCCTTTCATTAATTTATTTAGATTTCCGACAAGCGATGTATACATTGGTTGCCGTTTTCGTTGCAGCACGTGTCATTGATTTTATTCAGACCGGTGCTTACGCTGCCAATGCCTTAATGATCATTTCTCTCCACACAGAGGAAATAGCCGATCGAATCATTAAAGAACTCGACCGAAGCGCTACATTATTAAGCGGTAAAGGCGGCTATTCCCAAACCCCCCTTGAGGTTCTCTACTGTGTCGTGAGTCGAAGTGAACTGTTCCGACTAAAACAACTTATTCAAAGCGTTGACCCACACGCCTTTGTCACCGTCCACGAAATTCATGACGTTATGGGTGAAGGCTTTACATTGGATGAGAATAAAAAACCGCTTTATGATCATTGAGAAAAAATAAGAACCAGCTCTAATTTCTGCATTAAAAAACCTCGGGAGATCTCCCGAGGTTTAATTGTTATCACGATTATTCATACCGACTAACATGAGAACGAATCTTAAGAGCTCAAGTACGGCTACTAAAGCGGCAGCAACATAGGTTAAAGCGGCTGCGCTTAAGACCGATCTTGCACGGCGTTTCTCACTTTGGTCGATCAGACCGAGTTGCTGCAGTTGTACCATAGCCCGGCGCGAAGCATTAAACTCAACAGGCAATGTCACAATTTGAAACAAGACCGCTGCTCCAAATAAAATAACCCCAATTAAAGCAGCTTGCATAAGGTGCAGAAAAACACCCGCTAAAATAAAAATCCACGAAAGACTTGATCCAATATTAGCGACAGGAACAAGCGCATGCCGCATGCGAAGCGGCGCATAGTTCTTCTTATCTTGAATGGCATGCCCCACTTCATGAGCGGCAACCGCAACTCCAGCTACTGAAGCCCCGTAGTAGCTTTGCTCAGACAGTCTCAATACCTTGCCTCTTGGATCATAATGATCCGTGAGCTCACCTGGTATGAGCTCAATATCAATATGATAGAGCCCATTGGCATCTAAGATCCGTCGTGCCGCCTCATAACCGGTAATTCCTCTATTATTTCTTACTCTCGCGTATTTTGAAAACGTGCCCTTCACTCTCATTTGAGCCCAAAAAGGAATGATCATGATGAGAACAAAATAGATCAGGTAACCCATCATCTCTACCTCCATTGTCCTTTTAACAAGATGCCATTAAGAAATGATTGTGGCGATCTCCTAAGGTCAATTTTAGTCAAACTAAGGTTGTTCTGTCAACTGAAGGCCACGTCTTAAAAAAACCATTTACCGAATGTGACAGACCTTTGACTGAATTAGTTTGTCGGGGTGACGCCGCCTCTATACTTCTTCCAGCTGACATACAGTAATACCAAACCAATTAATCCGCCCATTGCCAACATCATAGAATGAAGCGATTCATCCGGAAGGGCATTAACACTCTGGCTGCGCACTTTAAAGACACTCTTTAAATCGGATTCGAGTGCATGGAGTTGTCCAATATTTTGTGAACGATTTTGGATATAGGTCATCCGATTATTCGTCATAACAAGGACCGTTCCTTCTATGCGGTTCACTTTTTGCGGACTCACATTTATGACCATTGCCGGATAAATCATTTGATAAAGATCGAGAAATTTATTAAGGTCAACCTGAAACGCCTCATCTTTATTGGCTTCTAGGTCTGTCTGAACATTATTTAACGCACTCATCACTTGGTCGCTCATACTGATCCACATAGGGGTGCCGTCTGTAGATAAGGCATCGACCACCAAACTCAACTGCACAACATCCCGTTTCAATTTAACTGGATCCTCTTGGTTGTTTAAGTCCATTTTCAATGTATCTAAACTCGTCGTCATCGTTCGACTATCTGTATCCGTTAAATTGGCAGCATCACTTTTTTGAAGCTTTGTCCACGTTTTCAAGAAATCCTGAACAAAAGTAAGACTCGCCGTTGTATCCTTTTGGTCAACCGCTTGTGACAGATCAGTTGTTAATTCAGTTAAATGCGACCACTGATCACTGGTTGGAGAACTTTTAGCCTGTCCATATCCAGGAAATATAAAAAAGCTTGCCATTAGAATGATTACTAGGAATCTTGGTCTCATCTCCGGAACCCTCCTCGTATACCGAAATTATATGAAAAGGGGACAAGAATTAGACCTACTCTAAAGACAAGCTGATGACGATCATTTTGAACTTTTTTCTTAAAGGTGACATCGTTGCATTTTCTCTTAGCCGACCTAGTAGCGCTTTGGAAAGCGTGGTTTCACACAAGTGAAATAGACCAAACCAATGGTAAAGAGACTCAGCCAAAATGTGATATAGCCAATATAAGGCTCGTACGGCTCAAGCGGCGGATACCATGGCATAACGTGAAACACATAATCAATCATTTCATTATTTATAAGGACAATAGCTGCCATTACAAGGTGCCAAGAACGAATTTTATAAAACGGGATATAGAGCAAGCCTTCAATCGCCATCGAGCCATGAGAAACCACTAGCATCCAATTGCCCAATTGGAGCGGATAACCGATGGCACCGGCAGCCAAGTTCATCCCAACCGCCCATACCCCATATTTAAATAGCGATGTGACAGCCAGTGCCTCCATTAGCGGCCAATTTCGTTTAAAAAGAAAAGCAACGAGTACTAAGCAAAAAAACAAGCTGGCAGTCGGGCTGTCCGGCACAAAAATACTTAACGGAAACGGCGTCGCTTTCAATTGATCACGATACCAATAATACCCATAGATAGTCCCTAAAAAATTGATCACAAGCAGCAACCCAAGCGTCGAGCGCTTACCTAGCGTATATTGTACGAGCGTATTCATAAACGGATTCCTTCTTCATCGTGGTCTGTAAAGTCTTTAATGTTGTGATGGTATCAACGGCAGGAAAGGCTGTGCTGAACAAGCCTAACCTTATTTGTCTAGCAGGCTTGTCTTAAGTCATTCGCGCGGCCTCCGATTAAAAATCCGATTAGACTTTCCTATTATGCCATTATTTGGACCAAATGTTAAGCCGCGATGAACGCCATTCTTGCCTGCCCTCAACCCTTTTTTGGCGTTCATCCCCTTGATGAACGCCTTTCCAGCTCCCTCTTCCACTTATTTTGGCGTTCATCACCTCGATGAACGCCATTTTCGCCTACTCTCAACCCTTTTTTGGCGTTCATCCCCTTGATGAACGCCATTCCAGCTGCCTCTTCCACTTATTTTGGCGTTCATCCCCTCGATGAACGCCTTTCCAGCTGCCTCTTCCACTTATTTTGACGTTCATCCCCTTGATGAACGCCTTTCCAGCTGCTCTTCCACTTATTTTGGCGTTCATCCCCTTGTTGAACGCCTTTCCAGCTGCCTCTTCCACTTATTTTGGCGTTCATCCCCTTGATGAACGCCTTTCCAGCTGCCTCTTCCACTTATTTTGGCGTTCATCCCCTCGATGAACGCCATTTTCGCCTACTCTCAACCTTATTTTGGCGTTCATTCCCTCGATGAACGCCATTTTCGCCTGCCCTCAACCCTTTTTTGGCGTTCTTCCCCTTGATGAACGCTATTCCAGCTGCCTCTTCCACTTATTTTGGCGTTCATCCCCTTGTTGAACGCCTTTCCAGCTGCATCTTCCACTTATTTTGGCGTTCATCCCCTCGATGAACGCCATTTTCGCCTGCCCTCAACCTTTTTTTGGCGTTCACCCCCTTGATGAACGCCATTTTCGCCTGCTCTCAACCCTTTTTTGGCGTTCATCCCCTTGATGAACGCTATTCCAGCTGCCTCTTCCACTTATTTTGGCGTTCATCCCCTTGATGAACGCCTTTCCAGCTGCCTCTTCCACTTATTTTGGCGTTCATCCCCTTGTTGAACGCCTTTCCAGCTGCCTCTTCCACTTATTTTGGCGTTCATCCCCTTGATGAACGCCATTCCAGCTGCCTCTTCCACTTATTTTGGCGTTCATCCCCTCGATGAACGCCATTTTCGCCTGCCCTCAACCTTTTTTTGACGTTCATCCCCTTGATGAACGCCATTCCAGCTGCCTCTTCGACTTATTTTGGCGTTCATTCCCTCGATGAACGCCTTTCCAGCTGCCTCTTCCACTTATTTTGGCGTTCATCCCCTTGATGAACGCCATTTTCGCCTGCTCTCAACCCTTTTTTGGCGTTCATCCCCTTGATGAACGCCATTTTCGCCTGCTCTCAACCCTTTTTTGGCGTTCATCCCCTTGTTGAACGCCTTTCCAGCTGCCTCTTCCACTTATTTTGGCGTTCATCCCCTCGATGAACGCCATTTTCGCCTGCCCTCAACCCTTTTTTGGCGTTCATCCCCTTGTTGAACGCCATTCCAGCTGTCTCTTCCACTTATTTTGACGTTCATCCCCTTGATGAACGCCATTCCAGCTGCCTCTTCCACTTATTTTGGCGTTCATTCCCTCGATGAACGCCTTTCCAGCTGCCTCTTCCACTTATTTTGGCGTTCATCCCCTTGATGAACGCCTTTCCAGCTGCCTCTTCCACTTATTTTGGCGTTCATCCCCTCGATGAACGCCTTTCCAGCTGCCTCTTCCACTTATTTTGGCGTTCATCCCCTCGATGAACGCCATTTTCGCCTGCCCTCAACCTTTTTTTGGCGTTCATCCCCTTGATGAACGCCTTTCCAGCTGCCTCTTCCACTTATTTTGGCGTTCATCCCCTCGATGAACGCCATTTTCGCCTACTCTCAACCCTTTTTTGGCGTTCATCCCCTTGATGAACGCCATTCCAGCTGCCTCTTCCACTTATTTTGGCGTTCATCCCCTCGATGAACGCCATTTTCGCCTGCTCTCAACCCTTTTTTGGCGTTCACCCCCTTGATGAACGCCATTTTCGCCTGCTCTCAACCCTTTTTTGGCGTTCATCCCCTTGATGAACGCCATTCTTAACTGCCCTCACCCCTGCACCGGCTTTTTGGTTTATTGGAGCCCACTTCTCATACTTTGGGCTCCACTCAAGCCTTGTGTTTGGTTTATTGGAGACCACTTCTCATACTTTGGGCTCCACTCAAGCCTTGTGTTTGGTTTATTGGAGACCACTTCTCATACTTTGGGCTCCACTCAAGCCTCGTGTTTGGTTTATTGGAGCCCACTTCTCACACTTTGGGCTCCACTCAAGCCTTGTGTTTGGTTTATTGGAGACCACTTCTCATACTTTGGGCTCCACTCAAGCCTTGTGTTTGGTTTATTGGAGACCACTTCTCATACTTTGGGCTCCACCCAAGCCTCGTGTTTGGTTTATTGGAGACCACTTCTCACACTTTGGGCTCCACTCAAGCCTCGTGTTTGGTTTATTGGAGCCATCTCACACTTTGGGCTCCCGTCACGCCGTGTTTTAGTGTATTGGTATCTTTTTATCTGAAGCTGCTTTTTTGTCGGCTTTCTGTCTCTCATCGCCGTCGGTCCACGCTTCTTCGTTAGTTCCCTCCAATTTCTACACCAAACAAAATAAGCCAGCCCGTGGGCTGACTTATTTCTTGCTGACACTTGAGACGAAGTTAGCAAGTGTTTTGAGTTGTTGTTGACTTCCTTTAAAGACACCAGCCGGCATTTGGCCGCCGCCCTTTGTGGCCATGCTTTCAACAACTGCTGGTGCGAGGTTTTTGCCAACTAATGCTGGCCCTACTCCGCCATCAAGGTTGTTTCCATGACAGCCGGAACAGTTCTGCGCGAACAGTTTATAACCCGCTGAATTTTTGTCAATCGAGACTTGTTTGACAATTTCTCCTTGGGTTTTGGATTGTTCCCAGTTATGTGACATGGATGATTCCCACGTGAGATAAATAATCATCACTAGACTAAGTAGCATAATCAAAGTAGAAATGGGACGTTTTAACGGACGGCGTTCAAAACCGCGGTCCAGCCATGGGGCAACGATGAGGGCAAGAAAGGCAATACCAGGAATAATTACCGTTCCAAGAAGTTTATAATGGCCAGATGCATAAGGGTATTTAAGCAATTGATACAAAAATAGGAAGTACCAGTCAGGTAGCGGAATATAGCCCGAAGCAGCCGGGTCTGCCTCTTTCTCTAAAGGAGACGGATCCGCCATGGTTAAGACCAGAAAACCGATTAAAAAAACAGCTCCAACCATCCACTCTTTTAAAAGAAAGTTTGGCAAAAACGCTTCTGTTTTGCCCGGGTACTCCGAATAATCTTTGGCTGGCACAAATTTAGCATGATCCGGTACGCGAGAATCACCAACAAATTTCATTCCTTTTCCACGATGCATGAATATCCCTCCTTCTCATGTTTTTTAGTCTTATAGAGTTGATCCAGATAAAAAACGTTCTTAAAGCGGACCAGAAATCCCTTGCTTACGAATCATGAGGAAGTGGGCTGCTAACAAGCCAAAGAGTGCTGCTGGTAAGAAAAACACGTGTATCGCAAAGAAGCGAGCGAGTGTCTGTGCGCCAACAATATCACTGCTTCCCTGAAGCAAAATCTTAATCCAATTCCCAATAATCGGGAAGGCTGCCGCAATTTGCAACCCTACTTTTGTTGCAAAGAGCGCTTTCATGTCCCACGGTAACAAATAACCCGTAAAACCTAATCCAAGGATAACGAAAAATAAAAGGACCCCAACAATCCAGTTAAGCTCACGAGGTTTCTTATAAGCACCTGTAAAGAACACGCGCAGGGTATGCAAGAAGACCATTACAATAGTGACACTCGCTCCCCAGTGGTGCATCCCGCGAACGATTTGACCATAAGCCACTTGGTTCTGAAGGTAGTAAACCGAATCCCAAGCGTTGCTGATATCCGGTACATAATACATTGTTAAGAACATACCAGAAAGAATTTGGATCACGATCGTGAAAAAGGTTAATCCACCAAAACAATAAACAAAAGCAGAGAAGTGATAGGCAGGGTTGACATGTTCAGGCACCTCGTGATCAGCGATATCACGCCAAAGCGGGGTGATATCTAACCGTTCATCCACCCAGTCGTAAATTTTCTGAATCATGATTAAGCCCCCTCTCTTTGATGAGCATTTCCAAGATAGACTTTCCCGTCTTTAACTTGTACGTCAAATACTTGGAGCGGCAGCGGCGGGGGTGTTCCTGGAATATTGATACCCATTTTAGTATAACGTCCACCATGACAAGGGCAGTGAAACTGATTTGGAAACGATGGGTCTGAATTCCACCCCACAGTGCAACCTAGGTGGGTACAAATTGGAGATAACGCCACAATGTCGTTACCTTGCTTAAATATGTAAGCGAGATTGATTTCATCAAACTCATGCCAACCATCTACTCTGTGTACGCTGAATTGGAAACGCTGGGGCTCATTTGTTAGTTTACTAACATCAGCCACCTGAACCATCGATCCCTTCGTTTTCGGACGAAGCAAAGGATCAATAGCAAAGCGTGCCATCGGCGCAATCATAGCAGCTCCCATGAAACCGCCTACACCCATAAGCGTGTAGTTGAGAAATTGGCGTCTGGTGACATCTTGCTCTTTGTTGCTCATATTTCCCCCCCTGTTCTATCGGAAATTCGAACACAAATTAAGTTCACACATAATACTAGGACATTCCCATGATAGCGCAATCTTCTGATAACTGTCAATAAATTTTCACAGTTATCGGAAACATCTCTCTCTTTGAATTTGCGAGTTTTTTTGTGGGCATCCATCCTATCCCGCTCGTTTAACGCATTCCTGCCACTTTTGAGTTAAATAGATTTGTTTCACCCACTTAACTTGCTTTACTTTGATTTCATATGGTTTTTTATTACCAGACATTCTTACACTTGAAAATGTTCACAAATTTTTCTTATTTATTAAAAATATTATGTCGGATTAATGCGTATTATAGGTGAAAATGGGGCACGGCGACTCGAACTCTATTTCATCTGCTTGATTGTTTTTGACTCAAGTAACGATAGACTTGCTTTCCAATTACTAGTGAACCTGCGGCGCCCCGAGCCAGGTTACCTCGTGTGACCTTGCAAAATCTAGAGTTGGCAACGCTTTAGAAACACCCGAGCTTCAAGTGTTTCCAGTCTCTCTATTTTCGCGTTAAAAAGGCTAAATTTAAAAGCTTGATCACTTTTGCAGTGACCAAGCCTGAGTAATTTTTTTCATGATTTGAGCAACTTGTTCGTTTAAATAATCTTGCTTATAGGTTGAATCCATGTGTTCAATCGGAATCGCAGGCATCCACACCACTTGAACATGCTCGCCCAGCTCGTCTGTTTGAGTACGGCTAAAATCTGGATCTGACACTAGACAAACGATGTGTTTGAAATCGCTTTCTTTTATTTCTTGAATCCAGGGCTGGAAGAGGTCTTTCTTTTCCGCCTCATCGATCTTCTTTAAATAAGTAAAAGGTGGACTTAAAATGACTCGCCCTTTCAATTGCCGTTCGGTCTCTTCCCCTAGAAGAAGGCTGTAGTGCCCCTCAACAACCGCATTGCCCATTTCATTTCCCCATTCAATCGGAACAAATGGAATAAGTACAGTATCAATATATGCTTTCTCTTTGACAGACACATCCATGTCTTTAACCGTCCACTTCATGAGTCTCCCCCGCTTTCTTCACATTGGATTACTCTCGTCACTGCCATCTTCATCTATTTCTTTTTGTAAGGCTTTCAGTTGGTTCGTTAAGGTTTGAAAGACTTGTTTGTCACGTTTGGCCAGGGCTTCATCAATGGCTTTTGTCAATTTATCCAACGTGAATCTTTTTTCAGAATTCAAAAGGATCCGAGACGCCTCATGCCCATATCGCTCTTCTATATTCATCTCGGCAAAAGGCGGATCCTCTAAAACGGAGAGATAGGGAGCCGCGTGTGACGCCCCTTCAAAATCTAATTGTATATATATAGGATCATCTTGAAAAAGACGGATATCATGAAACGCTTTTTCCGGTTCATTCGTCTCCACTCTCTCTTTTCTATACAAAAAAGCAGGTGATGAGGAGTGCCGATCAGCAATTAACATAGCGCGGGGACATTTCTCTATGGAATCCACAAATCGCAGGAGTCCGATGATATGATCGTCACTTAATATATAATTTAATAACCACATACACTCTTTTGCTTTTAAATCATAACGACCCAGGAACCATTTCAGGAAACTTCTCTTTTCATTAATTGAAATGAGCTGTTCGATGGTCATCTTCCCCTTTACTTTCTTTACTATTTATAGAATCCAATCCCCATTGAAACGGCGTTAAAAGTTATTATCTTCCTGTTCATACAACCGTTCTAAGAATTCAATAAGCTCTTGATCTTGTGTTAAGCTAACAGCCTTTTCCAATGTTGTAATCGCTAATGTACGATTTCCCATTTCCCATGAGATTTCCCCAAATTCCTTCAAAAAATCAGGATCTTCACTAAAATAAGGGCAGACCGATTCATAAATTGGAAAAGCCTCTTCAAGCTGATCATCCTGATAAAGGGCATTGCTATAATACCAGGTCAGAACCGGATCTTCTAAATCCTCCATCGGTTGAAACAACTTAATAATTGCTTCATAGTCATTCTCTTCCCGATAAATTTCGACCAGCAGCTTCAGCGCTTCAACATGCTCCGAATCTTCTTCTAATAGCTCCGTGATCTGCTCGATCGCTTTCTTTGGCTCCCCAGCCTTAATCAGAGCTTTGGCCAGCCTGATCTTCAAGCGTTCATTATGCTCATCCTGCCTGACCCCGATCGTCAACGCTTCAATCGCCTCCGTAACCGCCCCTTCTTCTTCATAGGCATCCGCCAAAATAGGGTAAAGGGATGAGTAGGAAGGATCAAGCTCTTTTAATTTTTCAAGCTGGGTAATGGCCGTCTGGGGCTTTCCTGCTTGCATAGCTGTCACAGCATAACCAAACAGCCCGTCCAAAGTAACTCCTTTTTCAATTCCTTTATTATAATAGATTAATGCCTCTTCAAATTGACCTCGAAGACTTAATACCTCTGCCAATTTCAACGGGATGTTTTCATGTTCTAAAACCTCCGTATGAAGCACTTTTTTATAAAGCTCAATAGCCTCCGATACCCGCCCAATCTGTGCGTAGAATTCAGCGAGGGCGAAGCTTAAGATCGGCTCATCAGGACTTGTTTTGAGGGCCTGCAAAAGCCGCTGTTCGGCCGCTTCTTCTAAACCTTGCGCTTGATAAAGGTCAGCAAGAAGAACCTGTGCACTCAAATAATTAGCATCGAGTGGATGAATATCCGTTAGACTATCGATGGCTTCATCCTCAAGATCAAGATCAATGGCAGCCTCTGAGAGCGATAAAGCATAACTTGAATCACCCGGATGTCGCGAATGAAGGTGTTTAAGAAGCTTATAGGCTTCCTCTGACATTCCCCAATCCAAGTATAATAAAGCGATTTCATAAGTCAATGGATCGTCCGCTTGTTTTAAGACGGTTTTAAGCTTCTCTAATCCCTCTTCATACTGTCCAGATTCAATATATGATATGGCGATTTGTAAGTGTTGTTCTAATGTTTGCATCTCACGACTCCTATACAGCTGCATACTATGTAAATCTATATTTAGTTTTATGATAGACGACTCGCCATTCTCTATCAAGTCTAAGGTTTATTTCTTTGGCTGTTTTCGTAAACTTTGTTGTTTTTTTTAGGCTCCAATAAGCTCGCTTTCCGCGGGCAATCCGTGAGCCTCCTCGGCAAAATACGCCTGCGGGGTCTCACCTGGCTTGCTATTCCCACAGGAGTCTCGCCTATTTCCACCTATTTTTTTATCAACTAGAACACTCTTTTAGAAAAGAGCCATTTCTTTTTATAAAAAATAAAGCACAGCCTTCATAAAACCGATCGCTCGCTTACCCGACTGGAAAACAAGCCTATTTTCGCAACTTTAAGTCTTACTTATCAAGATCGGGGTTGGCAAGGGGCTTTATAAAGAAAAAAAGAACCCGGTTTCTTTTAAACAGGGTTCAAAAAATATGGATGGAGTGGAGAGAAACCATTTGATTACATTATAAAGGACATAAATTAAAAAAACAATCCTATTTTTCAAAATATTTAACTTTATTTATTTTTTGTAAAGAAATCATAAAAGCCTGGGAAAGATACGGCAATGGCTTCCCCTTCTTCTAAGATAAGTGGTTGGTCTGTCAGTACGGCTGCCACTCCGAGCATCATCCCAATTCGATGATCGCCATGGCTTTTCACCCTTCCTCCCTTTAAAGAGGTACGAGGCTGACCCTGAATGATCATGCCGTCTGGTGTCGGCTCAATTTGGACACCGATTTTCGTCAGTTCCTCACAAACCGTTTGAATCCGGTCGGTTTCTTTCACTCTAAGCTCTTCGGCATCCTTAATGACAGTAGTCCCTTCAGCTTGACTGGCAATCAAAGCGAGGATCGGAATTTCATCGATTAAACGTGGGATAACTTCCCCGGACACTGTCGTGGCTTTTAAAGATTGCCCTTTGATATGCAAGTCTGCCACTGGCTCAAAATTCTCTTCTCTCTGATTAAGAAGTTCAATGGAGGCACCCATGTTTTCTAAAACGGTGAGAAGGCCCGTTCGAGTTGGATTAATCCCAACATTTTTAATGATTAGTTCACTGCCTGGTGTGATTAAAGCAGCGGCAATAAAAAAGGCAGCGGACGAGAAATCGCCTGGCACACGGATATGTGTGGCGGTCAGTGTTTGACCGCCTTTTACCCGGTGTGTCGTGCCTTCTGTCTCAATCGTAACACCAAAAGCCCTTAGCATCCGTTCGGTGTGATCTCTTGAAAGATGCGGCTCCTCGATCGTTGTTTCACCAGATGCCTGAAGACCCGCTAGAACAAGTGATGACTTCACTTGAGCACTTGCTACAGGTGACTGGTAATGAATCGCTTTTAACGCGCCGCCAACAATGGAAAGCGGCGCATAGCGACCGTTTTCACGTCCATAAAAGGTACCTCCCATATTTTTCAGAGGTTTTGTAACGCGATCCATTGGACGTTTGTTTAAAGAACGGTCACCGGAAATGACACTATAAAACGGCTGGCCCGAAAGCAACCCAATGATTAAGCGTGCGGTTGTTCCCGAATTGCCAACATCCAAAACCGTTTTCGGTTCGGTTAGTCCCTTTAGTCCATTGCCATGGATCGTCACGTGTTCACCATCGCGTTCAATCGTGACTCCGAGCTCCGACATACACCTAATTGTTGAGAGGCAATCTTCCCCCAACAGGAAGCCTTCAACCGTTGTCGTGCCTTCTGCAATAGAGCCGAGCATAACCGAGCGATGCGAAATCGATTTATCACCCGGAACCGTCATCTCTCCTGTAAATGTTTTACCTTTACTGTCAAATACGTAATCCGTCATTGTTATCACCTAATCATTTAGATATGTGTGGTAGCCATTACTTTCCAAGAGGGGAATGGCAAGATCGCGGTCGCGTTCGGTTTGAAACGAGAGGTGAAGGACACCTGAAATCGTTTCACGCAGCTCAATAATATTTAAGTTCATAAGGTTAAGTCCTGCTTCCCCAACAAGTGTTGCGACCCTTCCTAACTCGCCTGGATGGTCAGCTATATCCAGATAGAGGTCGTTTGAAGAAGGAATTGCACCTTTTTTCTTAACTGGAAACTGGTCACGAAAGGCTTTCGCCACTTCAAAAAAGCTTTTGATCCCTTGATTATCCTCATTTAATAAATCCATCTTAACTTGATTCATGACTTCTTCCCATGATTCAAAAAGGGATAGTAAAACCTCTCGATTATTTAAGGTAATATCCTGCCAAAGAATGGGATCTGAGGAGGCAATCCGCGTGATATCACGAAATCCGCCCGCCGCAAAACTCGGAAGATCAAATCCATCTTCTGGCCTGTTCCTAAGATGATGGACAAGTGCCGCTGCCACAATATGAGGAAAGTGGCTGATGACGCCCACCATTTCGTCATGCTTTTCTGGATCAACCACCAAAAGCTTGGCGCGCGTCGCACTGAGCCAGGCCTTTAACTGTTCAAGGCGTTCTGCAGGCACATGATCCAACGGTGTTAAAAAATAATAGGCGTTTTCAAACAGATCAGGTGTCGCCGCCTCCACACCACTTTTATGAGAACCTGCCATTGGATGGCCACCTATAAAAGCAACATGAGACAAACGCGCTTTGGCTCTTTCAGCAATTTGGGTTTTGGTGCTGCCCACATCTGTGATAATGACATTCGGTTTTAACGAAACATGACTCAAGCGATCGATTGCCTCCAAAATCGCCCCAACAGGTGAGGCAAGAATGATGATATCCGCATCCTTGGCACCGTCCTCAATGGAGCTGCCCTTTTCATGAACTATCCCCAATTCCTTACCTTTTTCAACAGCTAGAGGATTGGCGTCATAAGCGGTGACTCGGAATTGGTCAGATGAGTTTTGCATCGCTTTAATTAACGAGCCCCCGATCAGACCTAACCCGCAGATAAAAACATTAATGCTCATGAACAAATTCCTCTAGCAAGTGTATAATGGCCGCGTTCTGCTCTTTTGTTCCAATCGTGATTCGAACGGAATTAGGGCAGCCTAAAGCTTCACCTGACCGGACGATAAAGCCTCTTCTCAAAAGAAAATCGAATACTTCATCACCTGATGCTTTAAAATAGATAAGAATAAAATTCGATTCAGATGGATAGTACTTTAACCCTTCTTTTTCACAAAAAGCATAGTACTGAGCCAATCCTTCACGATTCTTTTCAACAGACTCTTGGATAAAGGCCTGATCCTTTAGCGCTTCAGTTGTAGCCGCCTGCGCGATTCGAGACACATTAAACGGCTCTCGAGTCGGTTCAATTTGAGCAATAAAATCCGCATCCCCAATGGCATAACCTACTCTTAAACTCGCTAACCCGTAAGCTTTTGAAAAAGTACGCGTGACAACTAGATTAGGGAAACGTTCAATCAACGGAATGGTTTGCGGGTAGTCTGAAGCCGTTACATACTCATAGTAAGCCTCATCACTGACAACAATCACATCTTCAGGAACCCTCTCCAGAAAGGCAACGAACGTTTCTTCAGGAATATAAACTCCAGTTGGGTTATTAGGATTACAAACCCAGACGAGTCGTGTTTGCTCATCAATTTGGGCAAGCATTCCTTCTAAATCCTGCTGTCCGTCGATAAGCGGGACTTGACGTACTTCAGCTCCATCCACAATGGCATTGTGACGGTACTGCGGGAAGGTAGGCCATGGGTAAACCGTGTTTGTCCCTGCTTCCAATAAGGCACGGCTTAACAAATGAATCAATTCATCTGTCCCATTTCCAAAAATAAGTTGATTTTCTGCTACACCTAGATGCTCACTCATAGCTTTTCGTAAATTCGTTGCATAGCCATCCGGATAGAGCTGGAGTTCATGAAGCACTGATTGGATTCCTTCAACCGCTAACGGTGAACAACCAAAAGGATTCTCATTGGAAGCTAGTTTCGTAATCTCCGAAAGGCCCAGCTCCCTTTTGACTTCATCCGTTTGTTTTCCGGGCTTATACGCTGTAAGTCCTTTTAATTGTTTTTTCAATGTAGTCACCTCAAAATCAGAGAGTGTGTTCACTCCCCTATATCCCATTTATTTTTTTATTATACATCAATGCTTTAACGCTTTAAATAGACAATTAAAAATTCCCTAGTTCATCTCGCTTCACCGCTAGTCTTTCGCGAAACGCTTGTCCATTTTAATGCGACCATCGCTTGTCAGACCAATTAGGCGTAACCACACAACTCGCTCTCTTCGGACGCGGTAAACCCGCCCTCATAAATCCTTATGTATCTCATAAAAGTCAAAAGGGAAGCGGATCGCCCCATTGCCCTTAGCAACGGGTCTACCCCTCCCTTTTGATTTTACCATTAAAGGTCATGAAAAACTCAGAAAAACTTTTGTTTCAGTACTTGTTTTATTTCTTGGACCGATTCAGCACGGGTCGCTTCATCTTGCAGCGGTTCAACTCGAGATTCGATTTCACGGACGATGGCACTTCCAACAATAAAGGCATCACAGTAGTTATTAAATTCTGCAACATGTTCTTTGGAAGAAATCCCAAAGCCAACCGCAATGGGGCTGCGGGATGCCGCACGGACGCGTTCTAGAAAGTTAAAGACATCCTTGCGAAAAGTTTGGCGGACACCCGTTACCCCGAGAGACGACACGCAGTAAAGAAAACCGTCCGCTTCCGCTCCAATTTTAGCAAGGCGAGCATCTGAAGTGGTGGGGGCAACGAGTGAGATTAAGGCGAGTCCATGAGCCCGACATTTGGCACGCAAAGCGTCACTTTCTTCAAACGGCAGGTCTGGAACAAGAACACCATCGAGTTCATTTTCAACTGCAAGTTCGATGAAACGATCCTCTCCTAATTGCATCAGTAAGTTGTAATAAGTGAAACAAATGACTGGAATCGTTAATCCCTTCTCACGCATAACAGGGACAAGTTCCATAGCCTTAAGAAGGGTCATGCCGCCATCAAGAGCTCGAATGGAAGCCCTTTGGATAACAGGTCCATCTGCCAGCGGATCCGAATAAGGAATGCCCAGTTCTAAGACGCGTGCGCCTATTTCCTGCAAGGCAAGTGCGAGTTCAACAGTCGTTTTCATATCCGGGTCTCCAGCTGTTATAAAGGGAATAAAATCAGGCGATTCACTTTTGGTAAAAGCATTAGCTAGTCGACTCATGCTTGCCCCTCCGCTTCCATCCGTCGTTTAATTTGTTCGACGTCTTTATCACCGCGCCCTGACAAGTTCACGACAATGGCTTGATCTTTGCCCATTGTTTTTGCCTTTTTGAAAGCAAGAGCAAGAGCATGAGCGCTTTCAAGTGCCGGGATAATCCCTTCAAGACGCGAGAGCAGCTTTAAGGCATCCATCGCTTCTTCATCCGTGATTGGTTCATAAACGGCACGACCTGAATCGGATAAATAAGCATGCTCAGGCCCGATACCTGGATAATCCAAACCAGCAGAAATCGAGTAAGGTTCAATTATTTGCCCATCCTCATCCTGAATCAAATAGGTTAAGGAACCATGAATGACACCTTTTCTTCCCTTAGACAGGGTTGCCGCATGTTCGGAAGTCTCAACGCCTAAACCTGCTCCTTCAGCTCCAAACAGCTTCACATCATCTTCCAAGAAAGGATAGAACATGCCGATCGCATTGCTTCCGCCTCCTACACAGGCTACGACTGCATCTGGCAGCTTCCCTTTTAGTTCAAGAAATTGTGCCCTTGTTTCATCGCCAATAACGCGTTGGAAATCGCGAACCATCATTGGATAAGGATGGGGGCCGACAACTGAACCGATTAAATAAAAAGTGTCTTCCACGTGCTCAACCCAATAGCGAAGCGCTTCGTTAGTGGCATCCTTGAGCGTATGGGAGCCGCTTGTAGCGGGCACAACTTCAGCCCCTAACAATTCCATTCGAAAGACATTAAGCTTTTGTCTTTCAATGTCTTTTGCCCCCATGAACACTTTGCATTCAAGTCCAAGATAAGCGGCAATGGTCGCGGAGGCAACACCATGCTGGCCGGCACCTGTTTCAGCCACAATTTTTTGCTTGCCCATTCGTTTGGCCAAGAGACCTTGCCCGATAGCGTTATTAATTTTATGAGCACCCGTATGGTTCAAATCTTCTCTTTTCAAATAAATTTCGGCGCCGCCAATGTGTTCAGTGAGGCGCGGAGCAAACGTGAGCGGTGTTGGACGTCCTGAATAGTCTTTTAATGTCCGGCGATAAGCTTCAATAAAAGCATCATCCTGCATCGCCTCTTTTAAGGCCGCCTCTAGCTCTTGTACAGCGAACATTAAGGTTTCAGGCACAAATTGACCGCCGAATTCCCCAAAACGCCCTCGTTCATCTGGATAAACTGTCATGTTGACACAACCTTTCTCTCTAATGCTTCGATTCGTGATCGTGATTTTTTCTCGGACGCTTCAATGCCAGAGGCCAAATCTATGCCATCTGGTTTATACTCTAAAAGGGCTGCCACATTTTCAGGCGTCACACCACCGGCAATCATGCAAGGCATGCCAAGCTGATGCGCCACCTCTAGATAATCAGGGACATAAGACCAATCGAACGCTTGCCCTGTTCCTCCTAAAGCGCCTGCCACCTTAGAATCCACAAGAAAGGCGTCTACGCATCCCGCGTAATCTTTCATCTTTTCCAAAGCACCCTCTTCGTGATGGATCACTTTCCACACCTCGCCATTGTACAGGCCGCGCAATTCTTTTATAAAGCAAGGGGTTTCTGTGCCGTGAAGCTGTATCACATCGAGGTGGATCGCCCTAAGGTGCTCGTTCAACTCTTCTAAACTAGGATTGACAAAAACACCGACCATTTTCTGATTGGTTGAGGAGGCTTGCGCAAGCCATTCCCCTACCCGCTCAGGGCTTACATATCGCTTGCTAGTTGGGACAAAAATAAATCCAAGATGGGTCGCTCGGCTTTGGCTTACAAGCTTATAATCCTCATAAGACCGATTTCCACAGTACTTTAAGTAAAGCGTCATGAGACCGTAACTTCTCCAAAGAGCTGCTCAATCCCGAGTTCTGGCGTTTCTGCACGCATGAGAGCTTCCCCGACTAAAGCTCCGTTTACGTGTTTACTGATTAGAAATTGAACATCATCCGGCGTTAAGACACCTGATTCACTGATGACTAGTGAAGAATCAGGCACCATCGGTAAAACCCGTTCTGTCACCTTCAAGCTCGTTTCAAAGGTTTTGAGATTGCGATTATTAATCCCTATTATTTTTGGCGAAAAGACAGTTAAGACGGATTCAAGCTCCTCTTCGTTATGCACTTCAACTAAAGAATCCATGCCTCTTTCCACCGCTTCTTGATAAAATTCATGAAGCTGGTTAGGCTCAAGGGCGGCAGCAATTAATAAAATCGCGTCTGCCCCAATCCGATCACTCTCTTCAATCTGTCTTTGATCAATAATAAAATCTTTTCGCAGGACAGGTCGTTTAACCGTTTTTTTGACACGGATTAAATTCTCATGTGACCCTTGGAAATAAGAACGATCGGTTAACACCGAAATGGCATCCGCCCCGCCTCGTTCATAGTGTCCCCCTACCTCTTCAGGGTCTAACGTTTCTTTAAAAACCCCTTTAGATGGAGATGCCTTTTTCACTTCCGCGATCAATCCCAGTTGGCGACGCGGCCGTGAAAGAGCTTCATAGAAGGAGACCCGCGTTAATCCTTCCACCCGCTCAGGCATTTGAAAATTTGCCAGCTCTTCTATTTTGGTTAACAAAATTTTTTCAAGCATGAATCGGACCTCCTTAAAATCTTAAAAACCATTTATTTTTATTGACTGCAGAGATTCTTGGCACAAGCTTTTATAATACTCAGCGGTAACCTTCGATAAAATGGCTTGTTTCGCCTCTTGGATACCATCAGTGATGGATGCCGATCTGCCCGCCGCATATAAAGCAGCTCCAGCATTTAAATAGACGATGTTCATCGCTGACGAATTAGCCGTCCCATCAAAAATTTGTTGGATGAGACAGGCGCTTTCTTCAACGCTTGAAACTTGGATATCTGAAAGGCTTCCCCTCTCCAATCCGACTTCTTCTGGTGTCAGCGTTCTCTCTTCAATCGATTGGCGATCAACGATTAAATACTGAGACGGCCCGGTTATCGAAAATTCATCAAGGCCCCCTTCTCCCGTAACGAGGATGGTGCGCGTGACGCCTAATTCTCTCAGGGCACTTGCCATTTTACGCGCCTGATTAAAATCATAGACGCCAATCAGTTGCCGCTTCGTATTAGCTGGGTTCGCAAGCGGCCCGAGCAAATTAAAGACAGTTCGAAAGCCAAGTTCCTTTCTTGGTCCAACCGCATGCTTCATGGATGCATGATAGAGCGGAGCAAATAAGAAACATAGATTAGTAGATTGTAAAGCATGAAGCGCTTCTTCCGGGCTATTCTGGACAGGCAAACCAAGCGCCTCCAAGACATCGGCACTACCGCTTTTTGAAGACATGGCCCGATTGCCGTGTTTCGCGACCTTGACGCCGATCGACGCGAGAAGGATCGCCACCGTTGTTGATATATTAAACGTACTTGAACCGTCACCACCTGTTCCACAAGTATCCAAGGCATCTTCTGAATGCTCTAAAGTGGTCACATGGCTTCTCATGGATTCAACAAAGCCCGTCAGTTCCTCAACAGTTTCTCCCCGGAAACGCAGGACAGATAGAAAACTCGATATTTGGCTTGGTGTTGCCTTGCCCGTCATGATCGTATCCATCATTGATCGGGCTTCACTCCGAGAAAGGGTTTTCCCTTCAATTAGTTCAGACAATAAGGACTTAAACATGGTTTTCAACCTCCTTTTTCTCAAAGAGCCGTTCTGCTAAATAAAGAGCTTGAAACAAGGCACGTGCTTTATTCCGCGTTTCGTCCCACTCATTTTCCGGAATGGAATCCGCTACAATCCCTGCTCCTGCTTGCACATACGCCTGACCTTTGTGGCAGACAAAGGTTCGAATGGTGATGCAAGTATCCATCGTCCCATCATAACCAATGTAGCCAACCGCCCCGCCATAAAAGCCTCTTGCAACTGGCTCAAGCTCTGCAATGATTTCCATCGCTCTAATTTTTGGCGCTCCTGACAACGTTCCAGCGGGGAAAGCTGATGTTAGAGCATCGATTGGCTCTGCGTCTTTTTTTAACGTTCCTCTTACTTTCGAGACGAGATGGATGACTTGGGCAAAAGGAATAGCCTTCATAAGAACCGGAACGTGAACGGAGCCATATTCCGCCACCCGACCAACATCGTTTCGAGCAAGGTCAACGAGCATCATATGTTCTGCCCGTTCTTTCTCATCTGCCAAAAGCTCCTCCATTAAAGCTTGATCTTCTTCAGCACAACTTCCCCGTTTTCGTGTTCCGGCAATTGGATGTATTTCAACTTCTTGGTTCTCAATATTCACCAATCGTTCAGGTGAAGAGCCGACAAGTTCAAATTCTCCTAATTTCATGTAAAAAAGATAAGGCGATGGATTCATAATTCGTAAAGCCCGGTAGAGCTGCCATGGGGTCACCTTCAATGGGATATGGTAGCGATTGGATAATACCGCTTGAAAAATATCGCCCGCCTTAATGTAATCTTTTATTTTCTCTACAGCGGCAACATAGGCTGCTTTGGACATGGAAGACTTCGCCTGATTGAAATCGGCCACTTTCTCTATTAATGCAGGCCGAGCAAGTTCAACGGTCCCATTTACTTGAAAAAAGAGATTGGCAAGCCGAGTCTGCTCCTCCAGTAAGCCATCGATTTTTTTCTGCAAGTCATCCGCACATTCTCCTTCTTGATGTCTTGCAAACGATATAAAGGTCATCGTCTGTTCATAATGATCAAACGCAATGATGGTTTCACAGAAAACAAAAGCGTACGGAGGTGTACCGAGATCATTGTCTTGATGTGGCGGAATGTGATCAAAATCAGAAACCGCATCATAAGCAATGGCTCCAACTGCTCCTCCAGGAAACCCATGACTTGTAGGAGCGGGTGCCGGACGCAAGTGTTTATTTACCTTCGCTAGCAATTCCTTTAAAGAATCAGCCTTTAGTTGGACATTTGATTGGTCTTCAGTAAAAATAAAACTTTCCTGTTCTTTAAATAATTTGGCGAAGGCTTGAATGCCAATAAAAGAATGGCGTGACCAGGAATGACTCGGTTCACGGCTTTCAAGCAAAAAAACGAGCTCGTTGCCTAATTTCTCAGCTATATCAATAGGGGTTAAGCGATCTGAAAAAAACGTTTGACTGACCGGGAAGGTTTTGAAGCCTTTCTCAATAGCTTCACTTGGGGTTAATAGTGTCATCGTCTCATTCCTCCTGTTGGATCATTGGATCAATCTGGAGCAATGAGTGATTATGAGGAACATAGAGGCCTATAAATTAGAAAAACCCATAGGCTAATCAGCCTATGGGTGGATTTATAATATCCCCTCAGCTCGCCTCAGCTTCACTCACTCTCAACTCTTCTCAAAAGACTCATTTCAAAATAGTGGGTCTATGAACGCTCTCGTTCATTTCTAACCCAGTTTCAATTAACAAATAAATGCGACTCTCTTTACTTATCTTATCGAATGATAGCGTGTGTGTCAAAGAGAAGTTATGAGCTTTTCATAAATTTCGACAATTGTTCTAAAATATCAGCTTCCGGAATCTCAACAAGCGCCGGCTTACCGATCTCTTCTAAAAGCACGAACCTCACCTGATTACCCAGCCGCTTCTTATCCCGTTTCATTGCTTCAAAAATGACCGGTACTTCTAGATCAGCTGGCACACGAACTGGCAAATCAAGGGCATTCAGCCACTCCCGCAGCGTTTCTGTCGGCAGCTGATTTCCATACCAAGCTTCACTTAACTGCAGGGCAAAGAGAAGTCCAATTGCCACACCTTCCCCGTGTGTTAACACCCCGTAGCCCGAAACCTTTTCCAAAGCATGTCCAAGCGTATGTCCAAGATTCAAAAAGGCACGCTGCCCCTGTTCTAACTCATCAGCGTCCACGACAGCGGCTTTGACCCGAATACCGCGCCCAATAAACGGCGTTACAGCGGAGACGCTCAGATGCGACTTATCAGGGATCGCTGCTCTTAGTTCTTCAAAAAATGCCGAGGACTCCAAAAGACTATGCTTAATTAATTCGCTAAAACCCGACCGCCACTCGCGAGGAGGCAAAGACTCAAGGAAAGTTGTATTGTAAATAACCGCATCAGGGTGATAAAATGCCCCAATTAAATTCTTACCTTTCGCGTGATTAATTCCGACCTTCCCACCGACACTGCTGTCATGGGCAAGAAGGGTTGTTGGGAGCTGAATCCAGCTGACACCGCGCAAATACGTTGCTGCGACAAAGCCGGCCAAATCACCGACTACTCCGCCTCCTAATGCAAGAATACAAGCCTTGCGATCAAGGTTTAGCTCAAGCAGTTGGTCAAGCAGTTTTGAGTAAACAGCAAACGATTTGGAAGGCTCCCCTGATGGAACGACCGCATGATGGACAGGACCATAAGAGGAAAAAGCTTCTGTAACTTGATCTAAATATAAAGGAGCGACCGCATCATCAGTAATAATAAAATAAGAGCTGTATGTTTTTAATGCCATGTCCTGAAGCTGATTCAGAAGGTTTTCACCTAAGTAAATGGGATATGTTTTACTAGCCGCCCGAATCCACAGTGTTTCCATTAAAACTCACGCGCCCAATCACGGCGCTCCTGAACCCGCTGGACTAATTCTTCCAGTCGGTCTCCACCGAACGTCTCCATTAATTCCCGGGCAACCTCCCAGGCAACCACACTCTCACAGACAACACTCGCTGCGGGAACCGCACAATTATCCGTCCGTTCAATACTTGCTGCAAACGTTTCTTTTGTATCAATGTCGACACTTTGAAGCGGCTTGTACAGAGTTGGAATAGGCTTCATGACACCGCGTACCACGATCGGCATGCCATTGGTCATACCGCCTTCAAATCCGCCTAAACGGTTCGTTTTACGAGAGAAACCCTCTTCTTTAGACCAAATGATTTCATCATGCACCTGACTTCCTGGCAGATTAGCCATCTCGAAGCCTTCCCCAAACTCGACTCCTTTAAAAGCATTAATGCTCATAACAGCAAGGGCCATTCGTGCATCCAGTTTGCGATCATAATGAACATGGCTGCCCAATCCAATTGGTGCGCCTTTCACAATCACTTCGACAATTCCACCTACCGAATCTCCATTGTCTTTCGCTTGATCGATCGCCTGCTTCATTTTTTCTTCTACCTCTGGGTCCAGACAGCGAACCTCTGAGGCTTCTGTTTTTTCTCTAAGAACAGCTAGATCCTCAGGAACCTCTGTTTGGTCCCAAACGCCGCCAATATTCACCACACGGCCGCCCACTTCGATTCCAACTGCCTTTAATAGTTCTTTCGCAACCGCTCCCACCGCAACACGAGCCGCTGTTTCACGAGCTGAAGAACGTTCAAGAACATTTCGCATATCGCGGTGTCCGTATTTAATCGCGCCGTTTAAGTCGGCATGACCAGGACGAGGCCGCGTCACTTGTTTCTTAATAGCCGTTGGGTCATCTACGGGATCTGGACCCATAATATCCACCCAATTTTTCCAGTCTTTATTTTCAACAACAAGGGTGATCGGAGCACCCGTTGTCTTTCCGTGGCGAACCCCGTTTAGAAATTGAATTTGATCCGTCTCAATCTTCATGCGACGGCCGCGGCCATAACCGCCCTGTCTTCTTCTTAATTCCTCATTAATGACTTCTGCCGTTAAAGTTAAACCAGCCGGAACACCTTCGATAATCGCTGTAACTTGGGGTCCATGTGATTCGCTTGCTGTTAAATAGCGCATTTTATTGCCTCCTAGTTCTAGCCTTTCTTTTCATAGAAAAACGTTTATGAATCCAGAAAATGGCGGCGGCAGTCAATAAAGAGTTGCTAAAGCACGCCTAGCCGTTAACCACCACTTAAGGTCCAATCACTTTTATAGCTTTTAGAGTTGGCCTCTTCTGTCAAATGAATCCTCACGTTTTGTTTTAAGCACATAGTCGGATCGCCCCCCCTGATTCAGAAAGGATTGGATCGCAGATAATGCCGTTTGAAAGTTATAGGCTGCTGATCTTATTCTATTTTACATAAATTCTTTTCCCTTTTAAAGTATCGAAGTATTCGAGATTGTTCAAGTCATTTAATCATTTTTTCTGAAAAAATACCTTCTAAAAAAAACAGCCGCTTATGGCGACTGTTTTAGATAAGGCTTGGATTAAACCCATGCATCCACATTTTTCGTATAAGTTACCAATTCATTTTCGTTAAAAAATAAATTGATTTCGCGAGCCGCACTTTCCGGGGAATCCGAACCATGGATAATATTTTGGCTCATTTGTACCGCGTAATCACCGCGAATTGTTCCAGGAGCGGCTTCTTGCGGATTCGTTGCTCCCATCATTTTGCGAGCCGTTGCAATAACGCCATCGCCTTCCCAGACCATCGCAAATACAGGACCCGATGTAATAAAGTTGACCAGCTCTCCAAAGAACGGGCGCTCTTTGTGCTCACCATAATGCTGTTCAGCTAATTCCCGTGTAATCACCATTAATTTGGCACCTGCTAGCTTATAGCCTTTTTTCTCAAAGCGAGTGACCACTTCACCGATTAAATTGCGCTGTACACCATCTGGTTTAACCATTAAAAACGTTCTTTCCATTCTAAAATCCTCACCTTCAACTATGTAATAACTCGTTTTCAATACTTGGTTACGCTCTCAAAACGGAGCGGCTTGTCTCTAAAAGAAAAGACAAGTCTAGTCTATCAAAAAACCGACCCTTTTTACAAATTTCGATCAAGAAATCGGCTTTCCTTCTGTTGCTTTTAGGTTTGACTGCCGTTTCCCTTAACTAGACAATCGCTCCCTTTTAAAGCCACTATCAGCATGTTTATAGCCGGGATGTTAGAAAAGCAAGCGACAGACCACGCTTTTCAATTCACAAAAAAGCATCGTTTCAAGGCTGCCCATTCTCTATTTAAAGACTAGCAGCCCTTTTTGATAGCCATTGCGGTGTGCCACGATAAATATAAGGGTATCCCGGCTTAATATTTTCGCGTGCCTATGTAATCCGCAATTTCTTTAAGGTGCTCGACCGCTTTTCGGTCCTGCGGCAATTGATCAATCACCTGATAGGCTTTTTTCAGGTAACGATCGCTTAAGGCTTGAGCTTTTTCAATGCCACCAGAACCCCGAATTAGTTGAACCACCTTGTTCCATTCTTCATTGTCAAGCTCGTCACTCCTCAACAAATAGCCGAAAAGCTGTTCTTTCATTTCAGGATCTTCAAAAGCCATAATGGTCGGCAGCGTTAAGTTTCCCTGACGGATATCACTAGCTGCCGGTTTGCCAAGCTGCTTTTCTGTTCCAACGAAATCTAAGATATCATCCGTAATTTGAAACGACATTCCCATAAAATAACCGAAGTAATAAAGGTGACGGCAGATCGTCTCGTCTGCTTCAGCTGCCTTTGCCCCAAGGTAACAGCTGACCGCCATCAAAAGGGCTGTTTTACGTTTGATACGGAGTAAATAACTTCTGAGATTCTGATGCCAATTATATTGATCACGTATCTGGATGATTTCCCCTAATGTCATCTCATGAATCGCATTGGATAAGACTTGATGGGCCGCTTTTACTTCAAGACTTGCCATTTCCTCCTGAGCTCTTGCAAACATAAAATCTCCTGTGTACATAGCAATTCGATTATCCCATTCTGCTTTAACCGTCTTCTTCCCTCGACGAAGATCCGCATCATCAATCACATCATCGTGAACAAGAGAGGCCATATGAATAAGTTCTAATGAAACAGCTACCTTCGTGACCACACCAGGCTTTGCTTGGCCGAACTGTGACGCCAGCAGGACGAATACGGGGCGAATCCGTTTTCCACCTGCTCTTAATAACTGATTCCCTGCCTTCTTTAGGATCGGTTGATCAGCCGACACGATTACCTCGAGTCGTTTCTCGATACGATTTAAATCGGGCTTAAACTGTCGATAGATACCCGCTAAACTCATTGTCTCACCTTTTCATTTCATTAATTCATTTTCTCCCGAGGTTGCTTTACTAGAGCTGTTTTGGTTTAACGCCATGGTGAATCGCTGCAATTCCACCTGTTAACGAGATGAAGGTAACCGATTCAAAGCCAGCTTCTCTAAACAGATCAGCTAACCGTTCTTTCGAAGGGAAGTTTTGAGTGGATTCGTTCAGCCATGCATATTCATCGTATTTATTGGCAAACCATTTGCCAAGTAAAGGCATGATCTTTCTAAAATAAAAGAAATAAATTTGTTTATACCCGATCAATGTCGGCTGTGACGTTTCTAGACAAGTTAAAGTGCCACCAGGCTTCAAGACCCGATGGATTTCTTTAAGCACGGTCAGATAATCCGGTACATTTCGGAGACCGAAGCCAATTGACACTTGATCAAACGTGTTCGCTTCAAAAGGCAAATTCATGGCATCCCCATGAATAAACTCAACGTTAGAAGACTTTTTAATTTCCTTTTTGTGTTCGGCAACTGAGAGCATATTTTGACTAAAATCAAGGCCTTTTACAGTCCCGTTCGGAAGTACTACCTGTGATAATGCCAGCGCCCAATCCCCAGTTCCTGTGCACACATCTAAAATTGACATCCCTGGTCGCGGGTTCATGCGCTTCATTGCCTTCTTGCGCCATACGATATGTTGATTGAAGCTGATCAAGGAGTTCATAAAGTCATATTTTTCATAGATCGTTTCAAATACGTGATGGACTTTTTCGTGCTTGCTTTCTGTCATGTCCTTAGCCTTCTTCCGCTAACAAACTCAAGTCCATTTTCTCAGGCTTAAAAAGCGAAAACTTAGATAATTGCTCGATAAACGGATAGCGTTTGATGTCGATATTAAGAAGACGTTGACTGCCTTCTTTCACTGCTTCATCTATAGTTTGTAAAAAGCCCTTTTTCAAATCTGGTTTTTCTTCAAGAATCGAGTGAAGAAATTTCGTCGATTTGCCATTGAAATAATGATCTTTTTCGTTGATTAAGCGTGCGACATAAAAATAGTCCGTAATCAACGCTTTCCATTTCGGCAAATTTAAATAATTGGCCACATTTAATAAAAGAGTTGACTCAATTTGTTTTATAAGTTCAAACAAGCGGCCATATGGAAGGTCGAGCTTAAAAAAGCTGGTCTTATCTTCGTTTATTTTCTGAATCGCATCCGAAATTTGCTTAATCATGGAAAAATCGGATTGATCTGCTAATAATTGGTAATATTTTGAGCTGTAATAATCCCCTGCTAATGCCGTCAATTGACGGAGCTTCCGTTCTTTATCATTAGTTGAGGGGTGTATGAGAATCCGATCATGCGTTTCTAGGGCGAGATGAACGAGGCTAATTGATGTGATATAGTCTTCAACATTTGAATAGCTCCCGTTTTCCTCAAACATCGCGCAAAGAAACCAAATATGATCATAATCTATTTGAGGACGTTGAATAAAACGATTAAGCGTTGGATGATCAATCGCTTTTTCAATTTTATTGACTATGTAATCATAGTTGTCCAAAATGGTCATAGTTGAGCCCCCAGCACTCGGGTTGGTTTTATGCAGACAGTATTCAAAACCATCCGCTTCAAGAATTCCATCCAAGTTATTTCAGTTATAAGCATTATTTACCATAATAAAAACCTTTATTAATTATAGCATTGAAAGAACCATGATAAAAGTTTATTCCTTTTCTCTTTGTTTCAACCCTATGACAATTAGGCCAAGAGAAAAGAGGCTAAGGCTTGCCTCAACCTCCCCTCATCCAACGGCGGATGTTAGTCGCATTAAGTTGACGGCCAAGGGTTACTCGCCTGATTCGATCGTGCCATGCTTGGTAACGATGGTCGCTTTTCCCCTCACCTTAATCGCAGACGTATGTTCAGTAAATTGGGCAAGCATCACTTCACCCTTGTCCAATTTTTCAGAGTGATGAAATCGAGTATCGGCCCCTCTGGTCAGCCCTATGACATTCACTCCATTTTCTTTGGCCTTAATTACAAAAAAATCATTGATTTCATTTGCCATCTAGTTATCCAACCCCTTTAGAAATCCCCGGTTAAGTCTCAAAATGAATCAGCCTTTAATAAGCATCATGGCTTCGGAACGTGCTGATGAATCTTTCTCAAAAACGCCTCTTACCGCTGAAGTTACCGTCTTAGAGCCCGGTTTCTTAACCCCTCGCATCGTCATGCACATATGTTCTGCTTCAATGACCACAATGACGCCATGCGGAGAGAGTGTTTTGACAATGGAATCAGCAATTGTACTTGTAATGCGTTCCTGAAGCTGAGGACGTCGCGTAACCGCCTCAACAGCTCGGGCCAGCTTACTTAAGCCTGTCACCTTTCCATCTTTCGGAATATAACCAACATGGGCAACACCAAAGAACGGAACAAGATGGTGCTCACACATGGAATAAAAAGGAATATCCTTCACAAGAACGAGTTCTTCGTGATCTTCTCCAAACACAGTCGCAAAATACTCATCCGGATTTTGATTTAAGCCTTGAAAGACTTCTTCATACATCCGTGCCACTCGTTTTGGCGTATCTAACAAGCCTTCACGGCTCGGATCTTCTCCGATAGCTTCTAAAATCATCTTAACTGCTTCTTCTATTTTTGCATGGTCAACACTCATGAAATGGTCCTCCATCTTTCTATTATACAGTGAATGTTAGCATATCACATACCTGCGTGCAAAAATAGTGGATTTCCCCATTCTACTTGTGCTATATCCATCATCATTAACGGAACCTTTTGAATAAATAAGAAAAAGAGCCACTTCAATGTGACCCTTTTGGTGTTTTGCCCTAAAAAGTTATGTATTTAACATTAGTTAACCGCATCTTTAAGGGCTTTACCTGGTTTAAAAGCAGGCACTTTGCTTGCAGCAATACTAATTTCTTCACCGGTTTGTGGATTACGCCCTTTACGCGCGGAACGTTCACGAACTTCGAAGTTACCAAATCCAACTAACTGGACCTTACCGCCTTCTTTTAATGCGTCGGTGATTGCTAAGAATACGGAGTCAACAGCTTTGGTTGCATCTTTTTTAGAAAGTTGAGTCGATTCAGCTACAGCATTTACCAATTCTGTCTTATTCAACGCCTTCACCTCCTCTCGGGGAGCGTTTTGCTAAGTTACCATTTTTCAGGAAAACTACTAGAAAAACGTGGTTCAACGCTATATTAATGTATGCTTTAAAATAATTCAAGCCTCTTTTTAACTAATTCCCGCTAAAATCCAAGCTTTTTCTACATTTTGCTAAAATCCCGGTCACATTTAGTTATTAAGACCCTTATCTCCTTGATCCAACTAGATTCATAATAACCGAAAGTTTTGGATTTTAAACACAAATACTTAAAATAATGTATTTAATTGACAATAAAAAAAAGACTCTCGATGATTGAGAGTCTGGCCAAACTATATGATTAGAGGATAATGGCGATTAGACCGCCGGATCCTTCGTTTATGATGCGCTCAAGGGTTTCTTTTAATTTATAGCGGGCATTTTCAGGCATTAATGAAAGTTTTGCAGAAATACCTTCTCTAACAATGGAATTAAGTGAGCGGCCGAAAATATCGGAATTCCAAATTGAAAGCGGGTCATCTTCAAAGTCCTGCATGAGATAACGGACTAGTTCTTCGCTTTGCTTTTCTGTTCCAATAATTGGGGCAAACTCGGATTCCACATCCACTTTAATCATATGAATGGATGGAGCTACGGCCTTCAACCGGACACCGAAACGCGAGCCTTGGCGGATGATTTCCGGCTCATCTAAACTCATATCCGTAATAGCCGGTGCCGCAATTCCATAACCTGTTTGTTTCACCATCTTAAGCGCTTCAGCCACTTGGTCATATTCGCGCTTAGCTTCAGAAAACTCTTGCATGAGTTGAAGGAGATGATCCTTACCGCGAATCTCCACTCCCACCACTTCTTTTAAAACTTGATCATAAAGATCATCAGGTGCATAAAGATCAATTTCGGCAATGCCCCGACCCATCTCAATGCCGGCAAGTTGGGCGTTTTCAATGAATTCAAACTCATCAAAATGACCGACAACACGGTCGACATCACGCAAGCGGCGAATATCTTTGACTGTATTTTTTACAGCCTCTTCATAGCTTTCACGAAGCCAATGATCTTCCCTTAGAACCATTACCCAGCTTGGAAGATTCACATTCACTTCAAGCACTGGGAATTCGTATAACGCTTCACGTAACACAACATTAATGTCGTGCTCCGTCATATTTTCAACACTCTGTGCGAGAACAGGAATATCATATTTCTCAGTAAGTTCTAAGCGCAACTGCTGAGTATCAGGGTGCTGCGGGTGTGTCGAATTGATGATCATAATAAACGGTTTGCCTACTTCTTTAAGCTCCTCGACAACTCGCTCTTCTGCAACCAAATAATCATGCCGCGTAATATCGCCGATGGACCCGTCAGTCGTAATGACAACCCCTAATGTTGAATGCTCTTGGATAACCTTACGCGTTCCAATTTCAGCGGCTTCTTGAAATGGGATGGGCTCGTCATACCAAGGTGTATGCACCATACGCGGCCCGTTTTCATCTTCAAAGCCCTTTGCTCCTGGTACAGCATAGCCGACACAATCTACTACACGAATGTTCACATCTAAGCCTTCATCAACGCTGACGGACACCGCATTGTTAGGGACAAATTTAGGCTCTGTTGTCATGATTTGGCGCCCTGCCCCACTCTGCGGCAACTCGTCTTGCGCACGTGCGCGTTCGGCTTCGTTTTCAATATTGGGAAGAACGACAAGCTCCATAAATTTCTTAATGAAGGTCGATTTACCTGTTCGAACCGCCCCAACTACGCCTAAATAAATATCACCGCCCGTGCGCTCGGCGATATCTTTAAAAATATCGACTCTTTCCAATGTAAACCCTCCCGATCACATTATCGTAGAACAAACTCGAATACTATATAACTATGACTTTGTCCACTAAATATGCCATTCTTCCCTAACAAAACTTCCTTCTGGAAAAAACTATAAATAAAATAATGGCAAAAGGAATTTGTTCGAAAGAAAACCTCTCCCAATCAATGTATTTTGGAAGAGGTCAAAACATGACTTATAATTTTGTTAAAATTTATTTTGAACGAGTTATTTAGAAGGCGTTTTAAGTAAGAAGTTCACTTCACCTTTATCATTTAAGGCATAGGGGACGGACGCGACTGGGACATAAGGAGATTTTGCGTATAATAAATAGCGCAAGTCTTTTCCTTTTGGCAATTTTTCTTTTGAAGCCTTGACTGCGTTATAAATATCCGGCAAATAATTCACGTAAACTTGAGACTTGCTGTCCATAAACAAACTGAGAGGCTGCCCCGAATAAGGACTCTTCACCTCTGGCGCTGTTTTATAACCAATCGCTTTATAATCAATCGTGTAGCGTCCATCGGCCAAAATTTGACCAACCGGTGAAAATCCTTTGTTTTCACGAAAAACTTGTATCTTATTTTCGATGTCTTGAATGGTACTGATAATGGTTAAATCATAAACCTTAACGGTAGGATCGGTCTCTGCATTGACAATGACGTATTGAAAATATCCCCCCTCTTCATAGGCATTGACAGGCGCTTCTGGAAGATATTCAGGGACAAGCCTTTTAAAATCAATCGCATTTTGTTCAAAAATAGGCGTTTCAGGCGTGCTGTTCTTGATGGGTAATACACCTGTTTTTTTCTTGTAATCATCCACTGCCTGCTGAACTTCCGTGATTTGAGCCTTATAGGCAGTATGGCTAGTCGCTTTCGGGTCACCCGGATAGCCGCAAGCCTGAAGAATTATCGTGGTAAAAATAATGAGTGCAATCGCTGCCGTTCTTCGCTTCATCATATCCGTCATTCCTTTTTCACTTCAAGTTCCGGGTCCAGAAGAAATTACGAGTACCATTAACAGTCCTCCAAAAATAAAAAGGCATGTTGCAATAAATGAAACGATCCCTCTAAAAATGCCTTTTAATTTCGTCCGAGAGAGAAGGATGAGAAGGCTCGCCACAATCATGAACCCCATGGCCACAAAGGACAGCCACATTTTAACGAGTCCGAGTGACATAATGGATGATCTCCTTTTTACTAGTTTAATTGGCTTTTCCTAAAGAACGCCTTATGTGACCTTCCTACACCTTTGGGTCACAAATAGAGGGTGCCTTCAAACCTTTAGGTGAAGGCGGTCACCTGGCTACTTAATTTCTAAAACTTTTCCCTGCTCGTTTTCTGTCTTGCTAAAATATGTATAAAAAAAACGGTTTCAAGGGATCGGCATTAGAAAAGCGCTAGCGCCCTTGATTATCCAACCACACCGCGGCATGTCCCCTTATTTCAGCCATTTTTTGTATAAAGAGGATCTTACAGCCTTTACAGTTAGTTAATTCAAATGATTTCTATTTAACAAACTATAAAGATAAGTATAAAACAAAAAAAAGCCGAAAGAAAGATAAATATCCTTCTTTCGGCAGTGACTAAACCTTTCCAATCAGCCAGCTCTTCTTAAGTTTAATAATATTGTGTATTCAATATAACGTATGCGATCCGTCCCTAATTTGTCGATGATGTTTGCCTAATATGAATTACTTTTGGTTAAACATTTTAGATAGGGAAGAAAAGTTAAGAGGAATATTGTTATTTACAATTGCCTTTACAATTTTGTCCTCTTTATCTTTTGAAACCTCGACATTTGCCATTCTTGCAACGCGATGCACAATTCCGCGAACCGTTTCTTCATCCTGGAAGTTGGCGTTTGCAATTGAATTGGCGAGTGAAAAAATATCCTCTTTTTTCACATTGGTTTTTTTCTCAATATGATCAAAAAACGGATTATTTGGATCCATGAAAGCCCTCCTCTTTAACTTGCTTTCAAAATAGTATATGGGAGGGAACTTGGAAACGTGAAAACCAATTGCCCAAAAGTTTTTTCACGCAAGCGATCGATAAATAATTGAGTTTAAAACTTTCAAAAACGGCTAACGAACCGTTGCGGATCATCAGAAAAACATGAGACGTAACGAGAACACGCTATCTGGCTTAAACCCGCCCAATTGAAGAACAAAGCGCAACCAGAATACACTATTCGCCTCCTATTAGGCCATTTGAGCAATTAGGCGTAACGTGGATTCGCTTATGAATCGTCAATCAGCCCAAAACGGCACTCATTTCAAGAAATAGCGTACCCTCGTTACCGCTATCCTTGAAATCAGCCTCTAAAATAGGAAATAGCGTATCCCCGTTACCACTAAAACATACAAGTGTAACGAGAATACGCTATTTGGCAAAAATTAATCGAATCCAGTAATTCAGTAGTCATGATGAGCCAAATTGATCTTCTATAAGATCATTCAGCTTTCCATGCTCGGTTGTTTTCACTCGTCCCATCAATTGGTCCACCGCATTTTTCGGTGAATTCCCTTGAAATATAACGGAGTAAATGGCGGAGGTAATAGGCATGTCCACCTTTTGCTCCTGGGCGAGGTAATAAGTGGCTTCTGTTGTACGAATCCCTTCAACAACCATTCCCATTGTATCCAGTGTCTCCTGCAAGGAACGACCTTTCCCAAGAAGGTTTCCGGCTTTCCAATTTCGGCTATGAACACTTGTACACGTGACAATGAGGTCTCCCATCCCAGCAAGACCCGTGAAGGTGAGCGGGTGAGCGCCCATTTTAATACCGAGGCGAGATATTTCCGACAATCCTCTCGTAATAAGCGCCGCCTTCGCATTATCCCCATATCCCAAACCATCTGAAATGCCCGCACCTAGCGCGATGACATTCTTTAGAGCACCGCCTAATTCCACACCAATGATGTCGTCATTCGTATAGACTCTAAAGTTCTGATTGATAAACAAATCCTGAGCAAGCGCTGCGGCTTCTGGTTTTTTAGATGAAACGGCCACTGTTGTCGGCTGTCTTAGACAAACCTCTTCTGCATGACTCGGCCCAGATAAGACGACGACCCCTTTAGTCAATTCCGCGGGCACTTCTTCTTCAATCATCTCGGAAATGCGTTTGGACGTCTTAGGCTCAATTCCTTTGCTGGCATGAATAAAGACAGCAGGCCTTGTCATGACTTTAATTAAGTCGGAGAGAACCGACCGGATACTGACAGTGGGGACGACCAAAACGATCGTATCAAGGTCTCGAACCGCCTCCCCCAAGTCCGTATAGCCCATGATTTCAGGTGAAAGCTTCACTTCAGGAAGGTATCGTTTGTTTGTATGGAATTGGTTCAACTCATCGATCTGTTCTTGTCTTCTCGCCCAAAGACGCACTCGATGACCATTGTCAGCCAGAACCATTGACAAAGCTGTCCCCCAGCTGCCTGCACCAATTACCGCTACTTCTGACATATTAGATTCCCCCAAACTCCGACTTTACATGGTGTTATAAAAGTTGCTTATTAATTAAGCTTTTTTGGCCCCTAATTTATTTTCATTCCCGTGAATTAAACGAACGATGTTTTCACGGTGTTTGTATGCCGATAGAAGGAAGAGAATGAGACCCACAATAACAAAAGACACAGATGCCCCAAAAAAGTATGAAAGAAGCGGCGTCACTAAAATTAAAAAGAGTGATCCTAATGAGACGTAACGAGTCACAGCAATAATGATGATGGTGATAATACCCGTAATAACAGTAGGGATGGGTGCCAGTACGAGAAAAATACCAATGGTCGTCGCAACACCCTTTCCCCCTTTAAATCCATGATAAACGGGCCAAACATGACCGACCATGGCGAGCAATCCTGTCACATCGACGGCCCATTCAGGAAGATGAAGCAGTTTGGCAATCAGAATCGCCACGATCCCTTTTATGGCGTCCAAAAGTAAAACTAAAATTGCGGGTCCTTTCCCCAAAACACGCATCGTGTTCGTTGCCCCGGCATTTCCGCTTCCATAATTTCGAATATCCACTTTCTTTATAGCCTTTGTAAAAATAATACTAAAACTGATGGATCCGATGAGATAAGCGACCAAAAAAGCAATGAAGGTCGTCATAGTCTCCCCTCCTAGTTTTCTTGTCTTTTTCTAATATATATTCGAATTGGCGTCCCGATAAAGCCGAATGTTTCTCGTATACGATTTTCTAAAAAGCGCTGATAAGAAAAATGCATCAGCTCAGGATCATTGACAAAAATTACAAAGGTCGGCGGCTTCACACTAACCTGTGTCGCATAGAAAATTTTGAGACGATTTCCTTTATCAGACGGCGGCGGTGTCATCGCGGTAGCATCGGAAATAACATCGTTTAAATGACTCGTCTGAATGCGCATACTGTGATTCTCTGCGACTTGATCGATAACAGGCAGCAATTGGTGAAGCTTTTGCTTCGTTTTAGCCGAAAGAAATACAATCGGGGCATAGCTTAAGAATTGAAACTCATCGCGAATTTTTTCCTTAAACTCGTCCATCGTTTTGTGGTCTTTTTCAACCGCATCCCATTTGTTGACGACAATGATAACCGCTCGGCCTGCTTCATGAGCATAGCCCGCAATTTTCTTATCCTGCTCAATAATCCCTTCTTCACCATCTAAAACAACGAGCACCACATCGGAGCGTTCAATCGCTCTTTGGGCTCTGAGCACACTATATTTCTCAGTCTTTTCATAGACCTTACCGCGTTTACGCATTCCGGCCGTATCAATAATGACATAATCCCGATCATTTCGATGAAAAGGCGTATCAATGGCGTCACGGGTTGTTCCGGCAATATCACTTACAATGACCCGTTCAGTCCCTAAGATCGCATTAACAAGAGACGACTTTCCGACATTTGGCCTTCCGATCAAAGAGAACAGAATGGTGGATTCGTCGTATTCTTCTTCTTCCACCCGTTCAAAATGAGCCACTACATTATCCAGCAGATCACCGAGCCCAATGCCGTGAGCACCAGATATTCCGGTTGGCTCTCCAAAACCGAGCGAATAAAATTCAAAGAGGTTATGTCTTCTTTCGGGGTTATCAATTTTATTAACCCCAAGAACAACAGGCTTCTTTGACCGGTAGAGAATCTGCGCCACTTCTTCATCCGCTCCAGTCACGCCGTCTTCCCCATCACAAATAAATAAAATAACATCGGCTTCTTCAATCGCTAGATGAGCCTGCTCGCGCATTTGAAAAAGAAGCGGTTCATCCCCAAGATCGATCCCACCTGTATCAATAATATGAAAATGCCAGCCTAACCACTCTCCATTTCCATATAAACGATCGCGAGTTACACCTGGTGTATCCTCTACAATCGCCATTCTTTCTCCAACAATTCGATTAAAAATCGTTGACTTACCTACGTTCGGTCTCCCGACAATGGCAACAACTGGCTTTGCCATTCATGCACTTCCTTTCATCACAGTCCATAATCCACTTTGAGCAATTGGTTTTACACTCAACTTATGACTTGTAAGTTCCAATATGTAATAACCCAAGTGAATCTATCTTATCAAATGGTTCGGCTTAGGACAAACACGTTTATTTTTCAATCCGTTTAGTCTGCCTTGTCAAGGTGGCCGTTCTGACTATTAATAAGCCTTGATGCGTCAGTTCCCAGCTCACAAGAAGGATGAGTATAAAGCTCACCATCACTAAATAATCCGTGTCCCCGACAAGCTGGTCATACGGGTAAAAAACAAGAGATTGCAAGCATTCTCCCTGACTCATTCCTATCAATAATATAGCAACGCGATTCCAAAAATCCTGAGTTAAGACCAAAATGAAAAAGCACATGAATAAAATAAAAGTCCACTCCGGCAAAATCATTAAAATAGCAGGATCATAAAGCCAATAAATTTGGGCAAGTACATCTAGCATCATAACAATGAACGAGGCAACTCCCAGTCTAACTACCTTCGTAAATGATAAATTAGATAAGAGACCGCAGCCTGTTAACCCAAAAACGAGAAAAGTTAGATTCACCTTTGTTTGTCCTATCGGAACAGAGAAAGGCGATACGGTAATCATGAGTAAAATTAGACACGACAAGGTTGCCCTTTTCTTCCCATCTCTATAAAAAAATACAACAATGATCCAAAATCCCCAAAGTGCCCAATAAAACCAAAAATTATTCATAAAAAAGGATCCACCTCCCTCTTAATTATGGGTGGATCCCAGTAAAATTAAACCTTGTCGTATAAAAAAAGGCACTCGTGTGGAGAAAATCTAAATCGCCGTATTGAATAAAGCTTGGAGTTTTTCTTTAATAGGTTTTTCAAGCTCATTAAACGCTTTATGAACGCCAAAATGAGCGGATGAGGCTGATGCAATGGCGTTCATCGAGGGAATGTACGCCAAATGAGTGAGTGCGGCTGACGGAGTGGCGTTCATCAAGGGAATGAACGCCAAAATGAGCGAGTGCGGCTAACGCAATGGCGTTCATCAAGGGAATGTACGCCAAAATGAGCGAGTGCGGCAATTGGAATGGCGTTCATCGACGGGATGAACGCCAAAATGAGCGAGTGCGGCTGACGCAATGGCGTTCATCAAGGGAATGAACGCCAAAATGAGCGAGTGTGGCTGACAGAATGGCGTTCATCGACGGGATGTACGCCAAAATGAACCGATGAGGCTAACGCAATGGCGTTCATCAAGGGGATGAACGCCAAAATGAGCGAGTGCGGCTGACGCAATGGCGTTCATCAAGGGGATGAACGCCAAAATGAGCGAGCGCGGCTGACGCAATGGCGTTCATCGACGGGATGTACGCCAAAATGAGCGAGTGCAGCTGACGCAATGGCGTTCATCGACGGGATGAACGCCAAAATGAGCCGATGAGGCTAACGCAATGGCGTTCATCAAGGGGATGAACGCCAAAATGAGCGAGTGCGGCTGACGCAATGGCGTTCATCGACGGGATGAACGCCAAAATGAGCGAGCGCGGCTGACGGAGTGGCGTTCATCGAGGGGATGAACGCCAAAATGAGCCGATGAGACTAACGCAATGGCGTTCATCGACGGGATGAACGCCAAAATGAGCGAGCGCGGCTGACGCAATGGCGTTCATCCAGGGAATGAACGCCAAAATGAGCGAGTGCGGCTGACGCAATGGCGTTCATCCAGGGAATGAACGCCAAAAAGAGCGGATGTGGCTGCCGAAATGGCATTCATCAAGGGGATGTACTCCAAAAAGAGCGGATGAGGATGCCGGAATGGCGTTCATCGAGAGAAAGCGGATTTTATAAATAAGCGGAGAAATTCCTCTTATTTAGGAAATCGCACTGAAAATAACTCAAATAAAAGGAGGAATTCCGGCTATTGACTCCAGAAAGCGTGGATCGGCGTCCTTTTGCCCTGCTTAAGCGGAAAACCTCCGCTTATATACCCGCATCTGAGCTCGATTCTGCTGTTTAGCCGGAAAATCTCCGCTTATTTCCGGCTACCCAAATACCTGCCATTAGTAAAAATTTCAACCTAGTCCTTAGCACAGTGACAACAACAATGGTCAAGATGGTTTATAGGCTGCGATTTTGCTAGTTATATCCGCTGGTTATTTTTGCTGGTTATTTCGCTGGCTATTTTTGCTGGCTATTTTTGCTGGCTATTTTTGCTGGCTATTTTTTCGCTGGCTATTTTCGCTGGCTATTTTTTTCGCTGGCTATTAAAACAAAAAAAGGCGGCCGCGGCCGCCTTTTTTATTGGTCATTATTTATATTTTTTTAATTGATCGCCGATGACGTCTCCAAGTGAAAAACCTGTTCCGGAGGGTTCATCTGATTGATAGGTCTCAATAGGTTCAGGCTGAGCGGGTTCTAGAAGCTCGCGAATGCTTAGTGAGACACGCTTATCTCTTTGATTGACATCTAACACCTTCACTTGAACCTGTTGGCCTTCCTCGAGCACTTCTTGAGGCGTTCCAATATGTTCATGAGAGATTTCTGAGATATGGACAAGTCCTTCAACGCCAGGTAAAATTTCAACAAAGGCACCGAATGGAACTAATCGCTTCACTGTTCCTTCAACCACATCGCCCGCTTTTAATTTCTCAGCGGCCTCTTCCCATGGTCCTGGCTGAGTGGCCTTAATGGATAGAGAGATGCGTTCATTATCGCGGTCAACAGCCAATATTTTCACCTTGACTTGATCCCCTTCTGAAACAATCTCAGATGGTGTTTCAACGCGGTAATGAGCCAATTGTGAAATATGAACAAGACCGTCAACACCGCCAATATCAACAAAAGCACCAAAGCTTGTTAGACGTTGAACGGTACCTTCAACGATATCGCCTTCTTTAAGGTTTTGCAGAACATCTTGCTTAGCAAGCTCTGCCTTTTCGTCAAGAACAGCCCGGTGAGAAAGAATGACCTTGCGCTTTTCGCGATCAAGCTCAATAATTTTCACGTCCATTGTTTGTCCTTTGTAGTCGGAAAAATCCTCTACAAAATGGCGCTCAACCAATGAGGCTGGAATGAATCCGCGAACTCCAAGGTCAACAACTAGACCTCCTTTAACCACATCTGCAATGGTAACCGTTAAAGTATCACCATTTTCATAATTGGCAACCAAATCATCCCATGCTTGGTCAGCCTCGACTTCTTTTTTAGATAAAATGAGTTCATCTTCGTCAAGCTTTGTTACTTTCAGTGTCACCTCGTCATCGACAGATAACACATCCTCGACTTTTTCAACGTGAAGGCTTGATAATTCGCTAATTGGCAAGATTCCATCTACTTTATAACCAACGTCAACCAAAGCGCGTTTGTCCTCAACTTTTGTCACTTTGCCTTTGACGACGTCTCCTAATGAAAGTTCATTAAACGTTGCCATTTCATTATTCATTTCTTCAACCATTGACAGTGACCTCCTCTAATTTTACCTTTGCCTCTTCTTCATTTTAGTTTACGATCATAAACTAAAGCGAGAGCCCCTAATGAGAGAATAGAATGATTTCTCTAGTTAGAGTGAATGTGACCTTTACCTCATTTTATAAGCCAGCCACTTAAATATCTATAATAAACTTCTTACAAACCACATCATTTGTCAAGCCAAGTCACTCAAATAAAATTCTTCGTCAAAAAGTGACAAAAACCATTTTGTAATCCTTAAAAAGCCTGGCAAGTTTTAGGATCAGGAAACGGATTTTTCTTCTAAAAGCTGGCCAATATGGCTCATGATAATGGCTGTTGCTTCCTGAGGTTTTCCCTTGTTAGCCTTTAATTCCGTGAAATCAATGGGTTGGCCAAATATCACCTGTGTGGGACGAAAAAGATGATAGCCTCCTTTGATCGCGACAGGGACAATCGCTGCTTCTGTCCGCAAGGCTAAAAAGCCGACACCAGCAAGCCCCTCTTTAAGCTGGCCGTTTTTGCTGCGATGACCTTCCGGGAACATAATCAGCGTCTTTCCATTGTTTAAAATCTCAATCGCCGTCTTTAAAGCTTGCCGATCACTGCTCCCTCTTTTGACAGGAAAGGCATTGAGCCGTTTGATTAGCGCGCCAAGCACAGGAACTTCAAACAATTCGGATTTTGCCATAAAACTCAGCGTTCTTGTTGTAGCCACCCCAACCAGCGGCGGATCGAAATTACTAATGTGGTTCGAGCAAAGTAAAACGCCTTGATTCTCTGGAATACGATCTAAGTTCTCATGGCCTGTTACTTTAAACCGGTATAATAGTTTAAATACTATAAAGACGATCAAACGCCCTAACTTGTAAAGCATCACCTAATCTTCGCTCCTTCAATCAGGCTTAATATCTTTTCAACCACCTCATTGATGGACAGTGAAGTCGTATCAAGCTCCACAGCATCTTCGGCCTTTACTAGAGGCGATGTTTTTCTTTCGGTATCTCTTCGATCGCGTGTCGCAATTTCTTCCTCCAATGTTTCAATGGAAGAGGGGATTCCCTTTGCGATTTGCTCTTTATAACGTCTTTCAGCCCGTTCCTTTACTGAGGCTTTTAGAAAAATTTTTACATCAGCATTCGGCAAGACGCTCGTCCCTATATCTCGCCCATCCATGACCACATTTTGACTCCTAGCAAGCATTTGTTGCTGCTCAACCATCATTTGGCGAACTTTGGCATGTTGGGCAACCATTGACACATTTTCACTGACCCAAGGTTCCCGGATTTTTTCTGTGACATCTTGATGATTCAAATACACCCGTTGTTGACCGTGATTCTGATCTAATTCAATTGTGGATGCTTCTAAAAGCTTGGCAAGCTTCTCTTCATCATCGAACTCAATTCCTTCTTCTGCCGCTTTCAAAGTAAGCGCACGGTACATCGCTCCCGTATCTATGTACACATATTGCAAACGGTCAGCGATAATTTTCGCCACCGTGCTCTTTCCAGCAGCTGCTGGCCCATCAATTGCTACCTGCATGTCCATACCACCTATCTACTTCTAACAATATCTTAAATAGTTGCCTAAAAATGACCCTCATTGGGCACTTTTGTTTGCCTGTTTATCATACCATACTGCCGGTGACTGTTCCATGGTCTTTACGGTGTCGGAATGGGTGTTTTTTAACACGCCTTCATCCTGAACGGCGCGATTTAAAAAAGGGGTCCAAGTCTGGTGACCTATTAAAATTTGTCCAATTATTAAGACGATGCCTTGAATGACTACTAAACGTAGAAGCCATCTCTCAACGCTTTTAGTCCAGTCTTGTTTCATCTAACCGTCCTCCTAGTGGTTTTTTTCCTAAAACACAACTCTTTAGCTCTAAATCGTTCTTTTGCGTGGATTGATTAGCCACTTTAATCAATCTTGTTTCTCAACATACAAGGATTCCCTGACTGCTGAAATTTCAATCATCCAGCCACTTAATTTCCTGGGAAACCTTAATCGTTAACAGACAAACAGCGGAAATAGGCATGGCTCCTGTAAGAATCGTGATGTTTGCAAGGCCTCAAGGATACTAGACCCAGAGGCTTGCCGATCGCACGAGGAGAGCAAGCTTATTTCCGCTAATTTTGAGTGATTACCCTTTTTTATACCGTCAGCATTCTAATATCTTCTTCAACACCTGTCTTGGCATTGATTAAAATGCGATACGTATCGTTGCTCTTTGTCGCCAAAAATTCATAGCATAACACATCGTTTCCGTTCTCATTTTGATAAACCACTAAGCGGGAGTCCTTAATAGTGACCGACTCACGTATTCCTTGCTTCGCCTGCTTTTCGGAAATAGACGGTTTAAAGCTTGGCAAATCCGTTTTGGAAGCAATAAGATGATCGGTTTGGTCAAAGCCTAAAATCTCACCATTATCAAGGGCCACCTTAAGCTTGAAATTATCTGGATACACCACGACATTCTGATCTTTCTTTGAAAAGGTAATGACTCCGATCGTGTCATATTGATCGGATACGGTTGCTTCATAGCCCTTATAGCCTTGTTTTTTAAGGTACTGATTTGCCTTTAAAACGGCTTGATGCAGGCTCAACTTCTGTTTACCAATCGTTCTGTTCTTCATGAACAAGACCAAGTGGCCGCCTTTTTGTGTCAAGTTGACCGTTACGGTTTCGTTATGTTTGTCATCCTTATAGGAAACATTATAGCCTTTATAAGTAGCACCATTTCCAATCGTCTGAGCTTGAACTTTTGTATCCGCTGGGATGTTAAAGTCATGTTTAACTTTAATCATCGCATCACCCTTATTAATAGAATCGCCGTTCAGCTCATTTAATTTTTTCATATTGTTAAATGAAACATCAATGGTTGGAGGCATTGTTTTTTGGAAGCTCGAAACTTGTTGATTAACCGTCTCAAGGCCATCCACGATTTGATTATCCTGTGGTTGCTTGGAGTTAACCGCCTCTGCTACATCCGTCCATTTTAAATTATTGTTAATAATTGAACTTTGTACCCCTCTTAGACTTTGTTCAATATTTGACGATTCATTATAGAGCGTCTCAAGCTGCTGATAATCAGATCCCGTTAATCCATTTGCGTTTGGATGCTTGATCCCTGTATTGTAGCTGAAATTCCCAAGGTCACCTAAAAAAGAGGAGGTGTCATTAAAAGATGCTAGACCAAGGGGAAGCTTTCCTATATCATTACGAGCCTGATTAGTCAGACGCCAGACCTCAGCTAACTGCGGTGCAGAGGTTGAACGTTTATCGGTGGCAAGCGATGCCCCTAAACTATCATGGATTTTGTCCACGTAATAAGTGAGTTCGTTATAGGCTTGTTGATAGTTATTTTCATTTCGCAGGATTAAAGCATTTTTGGCACGATGTTCTTGATAACCCCAAAGGCCTAGTCCAATGACTCCAATGAACAATACAGCTATCAATAGATTACGTCCCATGTTTCCTCACCTCCACTATTTTGTAAAAATATGTTTACCAATTTTAAGGATTTGCGGTCTTCCCCATATCCAGCTAGATGTAGCGGTATCTGGATTGAAATAATAAAGCGCTCCGAGTGAAGGATCCCATCCGTTGATTGCATCTAGAACCGCTTTGCGTGCTGTATCATTTGGAGTCAACCAGATTTGGCCATCCTGAACGGCCGTAAAAGCACCCGGTTGGAAAATCACCCCTGACACCGTATCTGGGAACTTTGAGCTTTTTACACGGTTCAAAATGACAGCTGCCACAGCTACTTGTCCTTCAAAAGGCTCTCCTCGTGATTCACCATAAACCGCATTTGACAGTAATTTAATATCATTCTCTGAATAACCAGTGGGGAGATTAGAAGATTGGGCAGTGGATGTTGAAGCAGATGAACTTGAGGTTCCACTTGAGCCTTTCACTTGTTGACTGAGAGGCGTCCCACCATAATACGTAAAGGTCAAGCCTTTATTAAGGTTTCCCATTACCCAAGCTTGATTATATGAAGAATGGTCACTCAATACTTGTTTGGTCTTTGGCCCCGCTAACCCATCGATCGGCAAGCCATAAGCACTTTGAAAATTACGAAGAGCCCAATACGTCCCCCATCCGAATTTCCCATCAATTTTTTCTTTATAGTACCCGATCCATTGAAGACGAGCCTGCAGTTCGACGACATCATCCCCTGTTGCACCTTTTCGGATGACTTGACTTGAAAAGGCTTTTGCTGAATGAGCATCAAAAGGATTACCCACCATCGACAGACACAAACAAAAACCAATAACTAAAAGAAGTAATAACCGGTTTTGTTTCATCTTGATCCTCCTTGATTGGACATATAAGCAACTGCCTCTATTTTTTGCCAGAAGACCTATTTTATTCATAAAAAAGGAAAGCCCCACATGAAACGTGAGGCTTTCCTTGTATCTTCTTCTATTCAAACCGGCCATTCCGATTCTCCTCCAAGGAGTGAGCTAACAGCCATTTCTGGTGCTCTATGTGGGATTGCTTGATCTTCCTAAGAGAAACCCACCATAAGAGAATCATAAATGGAATGATAAAAAAGATCCATTTTGTACCTAAATTAAGGAGAAAATCATAGATACCGTGCAAGCCTGCTGCAAGAATAAGGGCAACAGACAGCCATTTCTTTTTGTTGACAGAGAACTTAGCTTGACCTATATAGTAACCCATTATGACGCCAAAAAGTCCATGACTCGAAACCGGCAAAGCTGCCCGCCACAAAGCCTCATGAATCCCATAAGAAAATAGATAAAAAATATTTTCAACAGAAGCAAATCCTAATGAAACGGCGGTTGCATAAACAATGCCATCATAGCGTTCGTTAAATTCGGCGTGATGATAAGCCGTATAAATAACAATAAACCACTTCGCAAATTCTTCAAGGAGACCATTTGCAAGAAAAGCTTTAGAAACAGGGTCCATAAAAAGGTGTTCGTCCTGAAGGGCGTATTCAATAACCATGATTGGAAAGACGAGAAGTCCTCCAAGTATAAAAGACCTTATAACCATTCCAATTGGTTCTGACTCATAACGATCGCGCAAATAAAAATAGGACATTAACGCGACCCCAGGAGCCAAACCTGCTGTTATAATGCCAAACATCAAACGCCCTCATTTCATCATTAAAGACCATAACCTATTGGTTCTTCTCTGCCTAATCGTACCATGCTTCTTAAGAAACGAAAATAAGAAATTCGTATTTTTTTAAGGAAATACTCATCTTTTGATGATGGTCTCGGCAATTCGTTCACCATGAAAACGTCCATTTTCAATAAAGATCTCATTCGCATTATTTCCAGCGGCAATGACACCCGCAATAAAGAGGTGCGGGACATTCGTTTCCATAGTTTCTGGATTAAAAAAGGGCCGTCCCGTTTCAGCGTCGATGTTAATCCCCATCTCTTTCAGCAACGAATGATCCGGGTGGTAGCCTGTCATGGCAAATACAAAATCACACTTTTGATCATAGGTTTGACCCGCCACCTCAAACTTGACGGTCTCCTCAGTGATCTCTTTGATAGAGGCATTAAAGATCATGTTAACCTCACCCGACTTCACAAGTGAGTTGAATTCAGGTAGGATCCATGGCTTGATACTTTCTGAATACTCACTTCCTCTATAAAGAACCGTGACTCGGGCTCCGGCTTTATTTAATTCAAGCGCGGCATCCACCGCTGAATTCTTTCCACCGATAACCGTCACATCACAATCAAAATAGGGATGAGCTTCTTTAAAATAATGAAAAACATGTGGCAGTGCTTCACCGGGAATTCCCATATAATTCGGATGATCATAATATCCCGTTGCCATGACCACATGATCGGCTGTATAGACATTCTTTTGGCCTTGTCTAGTTTCTGTTACGACCTCAAACGTGCCTGTTTCGGTAGCGTGAATTGTTTTAACCTCTTCAAAGGCATGAATTCGTGGAGTCGTTCGGCGCACGACTTCCCTATAGTAAGCAAGGGCTTGACTGCGTTTCGGCTTGCGTTCCTCCGTTACAAAAGGATAGCCGCCGATTTCTAGTTTTTGACTCGTGCTAAAAAACTGTTGGTGAGTAGGGTAATTGGAAATGGCTTGGACAATATTTCCTTTCTCAATAATGAGAGGATCTAAGCCGCGTTTCTTACATTCAATCGCCGCCGATAATCCGCACGGCCCCGCTCCAACAATAATGACTTGTTCTTTTTTATTTTCCACGATGTCATTCACTCCAATATCTATAATAGGCTCTATATAACATATCCGTAACTCTAATTCGTCTATTCAAACGGAAATGAAACGCGAGAAGCGTCCCCTCGTTTCACACGTAACTCTAATTCGTCTATTCAAACGGAAATGAAACGCGAGAAGCGTCCCCTCGTTTCAAAAAATAACTTCCCCTATAAAATCATAGGGGAAGTGACTTTGGGTTTCAACTTATAAGGCTTCTGTTAAATCCAGCCGCGGAAGCGTGAGGCCTCTGCCATCTTTCTAACTCCGACCATGTAAGCTGCTAATCGCATGTTCACTTTGCGGTTAACCGATGTATTATAAACGTTATTAAACGACTTCACTAAGACGTCTTCTAAACGATCCTCAACTTCTTGTTCAGACCAATAATAGCCTTGATTGTTTTGCACCCACTCAAAATAAGAGACCGTAACGCCTCCGGAGCTTGCGAGCACATCCGGAACTAGAAGGATACCGCGCTCTGTTAAAATATTGGTCGCCTTTAATGTCGTTGGACCATTGGCTGCTTCAACGACGATCGCGGCTTTTATCTTATGTGCGTTTTCCTCAGTTATCTGATTCTCAATAGCCGCTGGAACTAAAATATCACAATCTAATTCAAGCAACTCTTTATTTGTAATGGTGTTTTTAAAGAGCTTTGTTACGGTTCCAAAGCTGTCACGGCGATCTAACAAATAATCAATATCTAAACCATCCGGGTCATGAAGCGCTCCATAGGCATCCGAAATTCCAATCACTTTTGCTCCCGCATCATGCATGAATTTAGCTAGGAAGCTTCCGGCATTTCCAAATCCTTGAACGACCACTCTGGCGCCTTCAAGGACAATTCCTTGTTTCTTAGCGGCCTCACGAATACAAATGGTAACCCCTTTTGCCGTCGCGGACTCACGGCCATGCGAGCCGCCTAAAACAAGCGGTTTACCCGTGATGAAACCTGGTGAATCAAACTCACGGATACGACTGTATTCATCCATCATCCACGCCATAATTTGTGAATTCGTAAAGACATCAGGTGCCGGAATATCCTTCGTAGGACCGACAATTTGACTAATCGCACGCACATACCCTCGGCTTAGGCGTTCCAATTCTCTAAATGACATTTCACGGGGATCACACACAATTCCCCCTTTTCCTCCGCCATAAGGGAGATCGACAATGCCGGCTTTTAAACTCATCCAAATAGAAAGAGCCTTCACTTCTTTTTCCGTCACATCCGGATGAAATCTTACCCCGCCTTTAGTCGGTCCAACCGCATCATTATGTTGTGCTCGGTAGCCAGTAAAAATTTTAATCGAACCATTATCCATCCTGATCGGAATGCGAACCGTCATAATTCTGAGCGGCTCTTTCAACAATTCATAAACCTCTTCTGGATACCCTAATTTCTCTAAGGCATCTTTAATAACGGTTTGTGTGGATTCAAGGACATCGATTGATTCTTTTTCACCGAGTTGTTCGGAGCTATTATTAGCTACCATATTAACCTCCTATGACTTTCTAAAGTGAAAGTCAAATACAAATATGTTTTTAAGATTCCCTAATTGATTAGGAAATTTACTAAGAACAGGGGGAGAGCCCCCTTAATCCTGACCACTTTCTCTAAAGGCGAGTCACTCTTAAAGAAGGGAGCCGCTCTCGCCTACGCTAAACTTCCTTCTTAATCGATCCGTGTATCCATTAAGTATAAGGCCAAAAGCTTAAAAAGAGACTCTCTATAAGACAAGACGTTTTCACTCACTTACTATAGTAAATCCCGTTCTTTTTTTCAATAACTTACTGCGATTATTTTTCGTCCCGTTTCGCCAATGTTAATTGAACCAGTTTATCGATCATATCCTCGTAGGACAAACCAACCTCTCTTGCTGCATCCGGAAACAGACTTGTTGGTGTCATTCCCGGCAATGTATTAACCTCTAAAATGACCGGTTCAGAACCATCCTCAGGAACAATAAAATCGACTCGTGAATAGATCGAACACCCAAGCGCCTGATGAGCACGAATCGCCCATTCTTGGATCTTCTTCGTCAGTGCTTGATCAACTCTAGCAGGAACAATATGCTCGCTCATGCCTGGTGCATATTTGGATTCGTAGTCGTAATAACTATTCTTTGGCACAATTTCAATGATTGGTAGAGCGTCATTTCCTAATATGGATACGGTCAATTCCTTCCCTTTAACATAAGACTCAATCATGACCTCTGAATCATACTTAAAGGCATTCTGGATCCCTGCTATAAAACTCTCCTGATCCTCCGCAATCGTTAATCCAATAGTGGATCCCTCCTGATTAGGCTTGATGACAACGGGATAGCCAAACGGTGATGCCTCTAACAACTCATTATTTTTTATAACCCTACCTTCTGCTACCCTTATCCCAGCCTTTTCAAACATGACCTTGGCTCGACCTTTATCCATAGCAAGAGAGCTTGCTCCAACACCAGAACCAATATATGGAATTTTCAACATATCAAGAAGGGCTTGCAGGCGTCCGTCCTCACCAAATTTACCATGTAAGCCTATAAAAGCTAAATCCGAATCTAACTGGATGACCTCTTCCAAACGGTCAGGATGAAAGTCAATTCCTGTCACTTCATGCCCTTTTTTCTTTAAAGCCTCCATAACCCCTTTTCCTGTTGATAAGGACACTTCTCTTTCTGATGAGACACCACCATAGATCACTGCAATTTTCATGTTCTTCCTCCTCGATTAGGTGAAAAATAAAATTAAACTTAATACACGCGCAAACGGGACCGGACCTTTACGTTTTAGTTTCTCGCTCTCGCCTTTCTCAACCCTTGACGGACGAGCTTTTCCTTTAGTCACGATCACAGCCTTTGGCACATGAACGACCCTAAAAACCGTTCACATATTTTTTTTTGATCCTACATAGAATCATTTTAAGGTTTCTTTAGAAAAAGGAAAAGGCTTGACGTAACAAGAACCAAGGTTCCTTAAGTCAGCCCATGTGTTTTTTTATATCTTAATTAAAATACATACAAAGTTGTTTGATCGCTTGTCGGCCTAAAAGCTCTTGTCCATATTCCTCTAGTCGATGATGCGTTAGAGTTGAAGGCGTTCCGTATTCGGCCAAAACAGCTACAAAGGTTTCCTCATCAGATTGGATGTCATCAGGGGTAAATTCCAAATAATAACATTTTTCATAGACGAAAAGACGTCCACCTGATTCACCCATCATGGTTAATTTTTCAGCTAACGAAATAACCTCTTCAATATCGTTAAATCGATAAAGAATGACATCACTTTCATCCAATGTCACTTGCATCTCTATATAAGGATCATCCTCATCGATAAAATCCGTATCCACACTTTTCGAGACAATTATAACCATGCCTTGAGCAGGTAAAGAAAAGACTTCAACCTCAATGGGGCCATCCGCTTGGAACCCAAGCTCATCATCTGCTTCCATAATCATTTCCCGAAACAAGTCTTGAACCTTTGGGAGATTGCTCCATAAATCATCCTTAGACAGGCCGCGTTCTTGAAGGTCATCAAAGGTCAAGAAGATCTTGATCTTATCACTGTTCAGTCTTTCTAGTCTCATGTCCATCCTCCTTACCAGATCGAAAAATGCGGCTTACGACTTGCTGCCAGTCATCCTTCTGCCTATATCTATCCATATTAGTCACCCACCACAGTGGTTTATTGAGGACATTATTCGTCTTTTTTACACTATATGTAGCCAGCATTAGAGGTGTTCCGTAAAAGGGCCTGTAACTCTGCTAATAATATACACTCTGCGCCAACTACTTTAAGGTAGTATACAATGGTAAATAAAAAAGGACAAGCCTCATGACTGTCCAGTAATCTCCTATAGAGCATTCAATTCGATTAACAATGTATCGGGAGGCGCTCCAAGCCGTAGCGGATACCTCGTCGTGCCATAACCATTGCTTATAATGCGGGTGCCAAAGTCCATCTCCTGCACGCCGCCTTTCTCTCTTATTCCCCATCCAAACAGACGAATTTGCCCTCCATGTGTGTGTCCTGATACAACCAGCGGAATTCGATGTGACTTATCCAGCTTGTCACATACGATTGGATTATGACTGATTAAAATGCGGACCCCCTCTTTGGCACTCAAGAGCGGAAGACTGACAACGTCGAGATTCGTCGTGGCATCATGAACGCCTAGAATCGTAAGCCGCTCACCTTCTTTAACCACTTCATAGGAATCGTTAGTAAGGATGCCTACCTCATACTTGTTCAAAAGGGCACGAAGTTCATAAGGATCCACCTGCAAGTCATGATTTCCCCATACAAACAACATGGGACGGCCCAACTGCTTAAGCTTAGCTAGGTTGTCAGACACCCGCTCAAAAGGAACACCCTCTTCAGTCAAGTCGCCCCCTATTACAACGAGATCCGGATTAGAAACGCGACGAAGCATAGCAGAAGAGATCCGTCTTCTGTGAATATCCGAGATAAAATAAAGGCGAAAATCATTGAATGCAGTAGGCAGTTCCTTGATAGGTACTTTGATGTTTTTGACGTTAGATTGCTTAGCTTCTATGAACATGAAGACTAAAAAAAGGAAGCCCAACACAATGACTGCTGCTAATTCGATCATAACTGTTGCTAAATTCACTGATTCCAACCACCTTCTCTATAGCCTTCCAATTATATCCAATATTATTTCTTAACACCTATTATAACGATCTTTAATTCAATTTTCTCCAAGACCTTTCGACTATTTCTCCCAGAGCAGATATAAAATAACGGAAAGAAAAAGAAGGAGCAGCCCTCCCCACACTAATGTAACGATCAGCCATCCCCATCCAGCTAAAAAGGTAGCGGAGTAAATCAAACCATATACGAATTTGGTCGATGGATTTACACGTTCATGGCGGGTAACAATAAGTGCATATCGAAAAGAGAAGGTGGCTAGATACAATCCCATTAACATTAACAGAGATGCCTGAAAGAAAAGGACCGGATGATAGATTAAATTGAACAGAGAAGATTCGCCTTTACTTGGTGTGCTAAAGAGCATAAGGCTCTCATGACAAAGAAAAAAACCGACAACCAACCATCCATAGATACGCATAAGACCCCTCCATACCACAGCGTATGAAGAGGCCCCATAAAGTGTTTTTGCGATTGATTTCGGTCAATCAGATAGACGCTTAAGGAGGGGCGTCTTTTTTCCCTTTTATGAAAACCGACAAACACCAATCACCTTGTCACTCAAAGGATTTAACGTCTAAAATTTGAAACCCGTTTTTTTCTAACTTATTTAGATATTTATCTAAGTCAGCCGATGGTTCGATCCTCATGACGAGGCGTCGAACTAATTTGTCGGTCTCATCAAAGGTCGCAAGTGAAATGATGTTTTGATGAAAGTCATGCGTTATTTTGGCAAGGCGAGCAAGCCGCCCCTCAACCTCTACGGAAGAAAAGGCAATCCGTATTCCTTTATGCTTCATCCCAAAGGCACTTTGGAATTGCTCCAAGACATCGTATCGCGTCACAATTCCCACAAACTTATTCTGGTCATCTAGAACAGGAACAAATGGGACGTCCTTTACTTTTAATAACGTTTCTTCAAAGACATCCGAATCATCAATATGCGCATTCTTCTTGATCGCAATATCTTCCACTTTAACCGTTTCAAGAAAAGCCTGTTGATCCAAACCCGATTTAAAACCTGATTCATAGATCGACCATCGGGTCACAAGCCCCAAATAAGTGTCTCCGTCTAATACTGGAACTCCATCAATTTGGTTGTCTTCTAAAAATTTCAAGGTTTTACCGGCTGATGATCCCTTAGTTACAAACAAGACCCGATGCTTCGGTATGATAATGCTTTTTACGAACATGGCTCTTCCTCCCTCTACTTCCTGCGATTTAACTCAATGGATTCGACATGAATTGACTTTTCCCCTTTTTTCTTCCTGAGATATTTTTATCACCCTATAGAAATGTAAACACACAATATATGCATGTGACAAGTTCTGCAAACATAATAAATTTAGTAATGCTTGATTGATAACTTAACTAGTCCTTAAGACAGAAGGAGGTCTCAGTGATGCTGCCTGAACATACATTTCGAAAAACCTATGAACCTTATATCAGCCCCTTTGACCCTTGCCCCCCAATTCCCGTTAAAACCTATGAAACACCGCCTCAATTGTATCTAGGCTTTCAGCCGAAAGGGCTTGAGCAGTTTCCAACCCCGCAGGAAGCGTTAAAGCATGGTACTCTGTGGCCGGCGTTATATGCTCCTTATTCAAGTCCGTACAGAGAATCATAGAGGAGGTGTCTCGAAGTGTCCCAGAACAAAGCTCCTTTACCGCAAGAATTTTATGATCTTATGGAAGAAATTCAGGCCATCGATTTCGTTTTGGTTGAACTGAATCTCTACCTTGACACACATCCGGATGATTTGGATGCTTTAAAACAATTTAATACGTATTCCAAGAAATCACGGGAGTTAAAGCAAGTATTCGAATCTCAATTTGGTCCTTTACAAGGCTTTGGAATGAGCTATTCCAAATTTCCTTGGGCCTGGGTGGAAGCCCCTTGGCCATGGCAAATTTAAAAAGGAAGTGATTGTCTTTGTGGATCTATGAGAAAAAACTACAATATCCAGTAAAGGTCAGCACCTGTAACCCCCGTCTTGCCAAGTTTTTAATTGAGCAATATGGAGGGGCTGATGGCGAGCTTTCTGCAGCCCTCAGATACTTAAATCAACGCTATACGATACCTGATAAGGTCATCGGATTATTAACGGATATTGGAACAGAAGAGTTTGCTCATTTGGAAATGATTGCCACAATGGTGTACAAATTAACAAAAGACGCCACTCCAGAACAAATGAAAGAGGCTGGGCTTGGGGATCATTATGCCAACCATGATGGCGCTCTATTCTACCATAATGCGAGTGGAGTTCCATGGACAGCAAGCTATATTCAAGCAAAAGGAGACCCTATCGCGGACCTCTATGAAGATATTGCAGCCGAGGAAAAAGCACGAGCCACTTATCAATGGCTGATCAATATGTCGGATGACCCCTTCCTTAATGACTCTCTCTCGTATTTAAGAGAAAGGGAGATTGTGCATTCACAAAGATTCAGAGAGGCCGTTGAGATCATTAAGGAGGAGCGCAATAAAAAAATCGTTTATTAACAGAAGAGGGCTCACTTCGGGTGGGCCCCCTCCTTATTTATGAAAAAGGTTCACATCTTTATCATCAAAGAGGGTTAAAACTTGAAATCTCGATCGGGCATCTTCTACATGCCGGTTCCAGAGCTCATTTTCGCGATCAATAATTTCTTTTCGCAACCTTTCGTATTTTCCATCCATCTCATTGTATTTATCAGTTACAATCTTTAAAGCAAAATGACAGGCAATGATAAAAAAGACCATTAAAAAGTGCCAATAGATGAACGCCCACTTCATAAAGCCGTTAAAGGAATTTTGATAAACTTTAAGAAACGGGAATAAAGTGAAAAGGACAATCAAATAAAGGCAGCAGAGCATCATGACATTTATGAATTGAAGATTTCGCCAATAGCGTTCTTTTTTTCGCTTTTTTACAAGCTTTTTAAGAACCCCATGCGTGACTTCAGATAATTCCCCTTTGTTAAACATATCATCTAATTGACTGCCTACCTTATCCATGGGCAACCCTCCCCCTATTAAAACTATGATGAGAGAGAACGAATTAGGACAGGTCATTTTCAAAAGATGGAAAGTCCAATCACGCTTTTTTTCCACTCACTCAGAATATCCAAAAAGGCCGTCAAACTCCGTAAGCCCCTATTTTTTGACTCACGAGGCGCAAAATTAGCCCCATTCTGCGGAGGCGTTACGACCGGGCAATCAGCAAGCCTGTTCTTAGTAATGCCGAATGGTATAAAAAAGGATCCCGCCAACAAGCAAAAGAAATCCCCACATGATTACATTGGCGACAATGAAAGATCCCCTTGGTTCGCGTTTGTTTGCAAGTTCTTCAGATGGTGATTCTGTTTCTGCATGGTCCGCTTCTAGAAGTTTCGTCTTAGTTGCCGCCCCATCAAGTGATACATGATGGCTCTCTTCTAGCTTAGGCTTTATAAGTTCAAGTTCAGGGGATTTTCTAGCTGATCGAGTCGCGCGTTCAACCTTTTTTCTCCCATGGCGAACACGTCGTGGCGGTAATGCCTGCATAGGCTCATAAGAATTTAAATGGTCCATTTTTAAAAACCTCACTCTCACTTAATTACTCATAACTACTCTCATTAGCTATTAGACGGCAAGAGAGCAGAAAGGCGTTGCTCCCAATCCTCTATTAATGCGGGGAAAGAATTTGTGCTTTGAAAATTAGAAGAAAACCTTTCTAAATCAAAGCCGCAACGGTCGCAGCAAGGCTCTCTTTGTTCGTTAAGTTCTTCATCATAGGCCTTTAAGAGCCCTCTCCGAAGACAGGTCGATGTCATCAACCATTGTCTCATCGCTCTTAAATCCTTTAATTTTAAGTTTCTGCGTTCGTCTATGATTCTTTTTAAAATCACACGACTTTTTTCAAACGAATCTGGATCAAGCCGCCTGGATTGTTCGCCAACAAAACGAGCAGCCGTTTCCGTTGACCCACTCTCAAGCGCTGCCTTATAAAGCGCGAGACTCGTCCAGCCATTTATCTTTCCATGGTGGAAAATAAAATCAAAGCTCGCTTCACTTGGAAAATCCCGCTCAATCATAGCTTCGGGCAATAAATGATCGTCTGGGGCAAGCAGCGTCAGCGCAAGTGCAGGCAGCCCGTCCCGACCAGCTCTCCCCATCTCTTGGACATAAGCATTGAGATGTTGCGGATAATGAAAATGAATCACATATCGCACATTTTTCTTATTTAACCCCATCCCAAATGCATTCGTGCTGCACAGAACATCTAATTGATCATTTAAAAATTGATGCTGGATAAACAACCGGTCTTCACTTGTAAGGCCCGCATGGTAAAAGGCAGCCCGAACCGTCTTGCCGCATTTTCTTTGGATCCATGCAGCGGCCTGCTCAGCTACCTCACGGCTTGAGAAATAGATGAGGCCTGGGCCTTCAAGCTCCTGAACGAGCTCCGTGACACGATTGAATTTCTGCAAATGCGTTGCCACTTGTTCAACCTTTAGAGCAATATTCGGCCGATCAATACTGTACACATGCTCCTTACAGCCTTTAATGTCAAGCTGTTCTTTAATGTCTTGTTTGACTCGATTATCCGCTGTTGCAGTCAATGCCAAACAAGTGGGCTGTCCTAAGCAGCGCTTGACTTCCGCGAGTCGCAGATAATCAGGCCGAAAATCATGTCCCCACTGTGAAATACAGTGCGCTTCATCGACCACGAAGAGCCGAACACCGTTGTCTTTAAGCGCCTCTACAACACTGCTCATCCTCAGCATTTCTGGAGACACGAACAAAAAATGCAACGTATCGAGGGAGTTGAGCAATCTCTTTTTTTCCTCAAACGAGAGGAAACTATTTAAAGCCGCCACTCGTTTTTCACCAGTGAGCTTTATTTGTTGAACTTGATCTTCCATTAAGGAAAGAAGCGGTGAGACGATGAGCGTTAACCCGCCTAGAACTTGTCCACTGAACAAATAACAAAGCGTTTTTCCCGTCCCTGTTGGAAGCATGGCAAATACATCCCGGCCTTGCAGCACCTCTTCAATCACTTCTTTTTGACCTATTCGGAACTTATCAAAGCCATACCGTTCTTTTAAAAGGGTTTCAAGCACCTGTATTCACCTCCTGAAAGACAAGCGCTAAGCGAATATGAAAATAACTGATTTCTTCAGGAAGCTTTTTTTTCAACTCTGATAAGCGCCTTGTTGACTGTTCTTCAAGAACCTTTTGGATGCATTCACCCACCTCAGCCGGCAGCAGCTTCTCCCTCACTTCTTCTGGCTTGAATCGGGCAATTTCAATCAAATGATCTTGAATTGTCGATGATTTAAGCCTTCTTCTTCTCGCTATCTCATCGATCGAAAGCCCTTGATTAAACCACTCTAACGTTTCTTGTGCGGATTGAGTCATCCGCAGTTCTTTCTCGCGATCAATAAAAGATGATAAAAGCGGATACTGATTAGAAGATTCTTCTAAAGCGGATACGCAGCGGTCAAGAGCGGCTCGGAAGTGGAGATAGAGCTCTTCCTTTTGTTTTTGAAAGTGTTGGGATAATTGATCAAAAGTAACCCCTTCCTTTCGATAACCGGACAGGCGGTGCACGATTAGTATTTTTTGTATGGAGGATAGACTGGCAAGCAAGCCGTGCAAATCCGCCAATAGGAGCTGCGCTAACTTTTCTCGGGAATAAGGAGAGGCAAGAAAAAACTGTTTTCCCCACCTTAAAATACCTGGGTCATTCGTTATGGTTATGAAGTGCTTTTCACCCTGTACGAGATGCGAGAGTGATTGGACAATCAATGAAAGTCTCTGCCAGAACACCTCGCTTTTACTTCCAACCAGCCAGCCATTTAATCCAACCGGTATTTGAAATTGCTGTTCGAACGCTTCTAAAGCAAGACTGCCTTTTTCCGTTAAGCGGCATTGGTTCACACCTTCTTCAATCACGAGGCCTTGATCATGAAGGGCTTTCATATCTTGTTCAAAGTCTTCCCTCAAATAAAACGGAAGTGCTTTAAAATAAGAGTGGACTTTGTATGTATACCCGTCCTGAATGGTTTGAGAGGTTTGTTTTCCATGCAATAAATGAAACACTGCGGATGAGGATCGATCACCTTTAAAAGCATAAATAAGCTTCAAAATTAAAAAATGACGATACATCCCAGCACCTCCTCAGATTGACCTTTCTTCTATTCTACCAAAATTCGTCACGATTCGCCTTAAGGTTACAACTTGAATTCTATCAGTTGGGTGTTTAAAATAGGGAGAGACTCGAAATAAAAAGAAATGGAGGTCTGATCATGCCCAAGTTTACCATCGTGGACCAACAAACCTGTATTGCTTGCGGGGCATGCGCGGCTTCTGCACCGGAGATTTTCGATTACGATGAAGAAGGTCTAGCCTTCTCTTTAATAGATGAAAACAGCGGAACAATTGAGATCCCTGAAGAATTATTAGAGGATATGATGGATGCTTATGAAGGCTGTCCCAGCGACTCCATCCGTCTAGCAGACCTGCCCTTTGAAGGCGATCCCGATAAATTCCGTTAAAAAAATGTGCCAATTAAGGGGCACATTTTTTTATAACTCAATTTTCGTGGGCAAACTTGCCTTGCCCACAATTTTTTGGGGCTACGGACATTTTTTTCGTGCGCAAACACTTCTTGCACACCATTTTGACTCTCATCTCATCGATTTTCGTGGGTTGGAGCCTTCATCTCTCGCGTTTCGGCTCCTCCTTATTTTGGCGTTCATCCCCTCGATGAACGCCATTCTTGCTTGCTCTCAACCCTATTTTGGCGTTCATCCCCTTGATGAACGCCCTTCTTGCTTGCTCTCAACCCTATTTTGGCGTTCATCCCCTTGATGAACGCCCTTTCGACTGCCTCATCCACTCTTTTTGGCGTTCATCCCCCCGATGAACGCCCTTTCGGCTGCCTCACTCGCTCTTTTTGGCGTTCATCCCCTTGATGAACGCCCTTTCGGCTGCCTCATCCACTCTTTTTGGCGTTCATCCCTTTGATGAACGCCATTCTTGCTTGCTCTCAGCCCTATTTTGGCGTTCATCCCCTTGATGAACGCCATTTCGACTGCCTCACTCGCTCTTTTTGGCGTTCATCCCCTTGATGAACGCCATTTCGGCTGCCTCATCCACTTATTTTGGCGTTCATCCCCCCGATGAACGCCATTTCTTGCTTGCTCTCAGCCCTATTTTGGCGTTCATCCCTTTGATGAACGCCATTTCTTGCTTGCTCTCAGCCCTATTTTGGCGTTCATCCCTTTGATGAACGCCCTTCTTGCTTGCTCTCAGCCCTATTTTGGCGTTCATGCCCTTGATGAACGCCCTTTCAGCTGCCTCACTCGCTCTTTTTGGCGTTCATGCCCTTGATGAACGCCATTCTTGCTTGCTCTCAACCCTATTTTGGCGTTCATCCCCTTGATGAACGCCCTTCTTGCTTGCTCTCAACCCTATTTTGGCGTTCATCCCCTTGATGAACGCCCTTTCGACTGCCTCATCCACTTATTTTGGCGTTCATCCCCTTGATGAACGCCATTCTTGCTTGCTCTCAACCCTATTTTGGCGTTCATCCCCTTGATGAACGCCCTTCTTAACTGCTCTCAACCCTGCATCGGCTTTTTTTGTGTATTGCGTCCCTCCACTTACCCACCATTTTGAACCTCGTCTCATCCATTTTCGTGGGTAAGCTTGTCTTACCAACTACAACTCGGTTTCCTGCCAAGCTTTCTCGACTTTCAGATTTCGCCATATCACGATCGAAACTAGCCATGAAATAAGGAAGAAACCGACAAGCCAAAAACCGAGATAACCAAAGCTAAGCCGATTAAACCAGCCCCCTATCCCTGAAGTTAAGTGAAGCTTTTGACTGATAACTTGTCCTACTTCAATAACGCCTATAACAAGGGCAGCCAAGACGGAAATCGACGTGAGCGTTAAGTTATAATAAACCTTTCGAAGCGGTGTGGTAAAAGCCCATTGATAAGCTCTTTCCATGAAAAGCGCATCAAGTGTATCCATTAAACTCATACCCGCAGCAAACAGTATCGGTAAGGCCATCATACCGAGAACAGGAACAGCCTGTTGGGAAGCCGCTACCGCAATCGACAGAAGGGCTACTTCACTTGCCGTATCAAAGCCAAGCCCAAATAAGAAGCCAATTGGATACACATGCCAACTGCGATTTACTAGCTTAAAAAGCGGTGAGAAAAAGCGCCCCATTAACCCTCTTGAAAGCAATAACCTCTCCACTTTCTCATGATCATAGCTACCTCGATTCATGTTTAGAAAAGCCTTCCCCATATCTTTAAGAATAATCAAATTCAGAAAGGCTATTAAAATTAAAAAGCAGCCCGAAACGATTGTTCCAATTAAACCGCCAATCTCTTGAAAACGTGGCGTTTCTTGTTGAGCCCATCTTACCGAGATACTAGTTAGAACTGCCATAATAAACACAACGGTCGAATGGCCAATGGAGAAATAAAAACCCACCCCGCTTGGGCGGCTTCCCTGCTGAAGAAGCTTTCTAACCGTATTGTCAATTGCGGCAATATGATCCACATCAAAGGCATGCCGAAGCCCGAGCATATAAGCAATGACTGCCATCCCAATTAAAAAAGGAGTCGCTCCCCCTAATAAAAGCAAACCAATGCCTAAAACATGTAAAATTCCAACAATTACTAAATAAGGAATTCCTCCTTTAAAGCCCCTCTTTGATTGCGCCAACCGATCCTCTCCTCTTCTATTTCAAACTTGACCAAAAAGTCTGTATTATTCAAAATTAAGCACCATTCATTTTATTTTTCCATACCCCTTCCCCTTTTTCAAGTCTCCTAATTGAAGAAAACTTACTTTTGATGCCTCCGCTTTGTAGGAACTTCTCTTCTCGCCCGGTGACAATCCTCTCCTTAAAAGCGCCCTATGACCGAAAACTCGCGAAACGTTCATGGTATCACGAATTGCCTTTGACTGTGTAAACAGCCGTCCGCCTTCCTCTAACTCTTAATATTTCTTAATAGAGAACCCCGTTTTCGTTCGAATGAGAACCTCCCCCTTTTCCATCGTTGGAAAGGGACTTCCTAATGACTGTTGATTCGTTTTCTCAACCTTAATGGGTTCAGGCTTTTTATTAGTAAGTAATTTTCGCGGCTCTTTCTCCTTTTTGTTTAACGCATATGTATTCTTATTTCTTAGATTTAAGGAAGACGACGTTTCTTCGTTTCTCTTAAAATGGGTTGAGCCTTCATGGCCTTTAACCTCTGTATTAGGCTTCTCTGTTCGCTCATTAGGAGAGAATTCTCTACTTCCAGCTTCCGGTACAGTCTTCCCAAGAATCGATGACTTAGAGCTGGTCAACTCCTCTTTTTTTTCTGAAAAGGGAGAGGCTGCCTGGCTGTTCGGACGCTTTGATGGTTCTTCAACAACGGCACGCTCTGAGTTATGACTAATAGGAACCTCAGAGCTTGAACTTTCTCCTTTATGGGTGCCGTTTGCCGAACTGCCATTGATTTCTTGTGATGTATCTGAATGTGATTGTGAAAAGTGAGCAGACTTACTGATTGTTTCACTTGAGTTTGGCTCTGAAGACGGACTCGATCCCTCGCTCTTTTTTATAGAAGAAGAGTTACTTTCGGTGCCCGGCTGACTGCTTTCTCCACGCTCTTTCTCAACTTTTGAGGTCCACTCGCTCTCTGTATGAGCCCCCTCTGTGCTCTCCTTCCCGTCTTTCTTTGTAAGCTTGCCGACACGTACACCAAAATTATTTCCGAGGTTTAATGCACCGCTCACTTCTTTTATATCTAATTTATCGAAATTATAATCTAATTTATCAACAATTGGCCCTTGGATTTCAGCATGTTCAATGTTTATATAATAAGACCTACCCTTGTCTTTCATGTCCTTTATCATTTTTTCGAGTTCATCTAGCCGCATTTTCAATGTCTTCATGTCTTGTTCATTCATCTCGGTCGCCTCCCTCTCCTGCCTGAATTTCCGTTCCTTAACGTTACTTTGTGAAGGGACTTTATGAACATGGAGTTGACACATTATATGCTTATCCCTTTATAGTTATTAAACTTAGTGAGGACAGACCTCTTCAAGCAATCATTCTTTCAGTGGGGGTCTGCTCCCAAAAAAATAAAAAACAAAGAAAGAGAATCCTGCTCACTGAGGTCCTCTTTCTTTTAATTTTACATTTAGCTGCTTAAGATCGGTGAGATTAAATATAACCTATGTTTCCGTAACCGCCATGTCCGGCCAAACCTGGGTACCCGAAGCCAGCAGCGGAGCCAAAGCCTGCCGCACCTGGATACCCGTAGCCTGCTCCATAGCCTGTGGCCCCATAGCCCGCCACACCTGGATATCCGTAGCCTGCTCCGTAACCTGCTGCACCAGGAACACCCGTGCCATAACCTGGGCTCGAGTAATGTCCACCTGGAAAACCTGTATTCCCTAGGCCATAACCGCCAGTCATTCCGTAACCCGTTCCAGGAAGCCCATAACCTGAGCCGACATATGGACTAAATGCTCGCTCTTCATTAGTGTTGTCTACTTTTTTGTTGCCAACATTAATTGGAATGAGGATATTTAATTCATAGTTCGTCTCATCTATACGATTGAGGACACCTTCATAAGCCTTACCGTCAGCTGTACTTATTTTAACTGGTTTGTTTAAATGTTTTTTTATCTCTTTAAGATCAAAATCATGTCCAGAATTTCTTGTAAACTCTGTCACCTAAATCCCTCCTAAATTTAGTACAATGGTATGATATTCAATCAGCCCTAATATGTTCATTTCAGGGAACGTCCGGTAATTTCTTTCAAAATTAGGCTCGGTTAAAGACCGTTGTTGATTCGCCAGTCACTACCTTTTAATAAAGGCGAAAATAAGCCTGCTTTCAGTCGAGCCTTTTTCGCCTAATTAAAAAAGCAAATAGACAATCAAGGTTAACCTTTACAGAGCCTAAACATTAAGTAAACAAAAAGAGCCTTTGCCAATAAATCCACAATTCCCCTCATAACAAGCGTGTACTGACCCATTGTGTGTGATGAAGGCTCCAATGCACAAAAACGAGGCGTGAGCGGGACCTATTGTGTGTGATGAAGGCTCCAATGCACCAAAATGAGGCGTGTGTGGAGCCCATTGTGTGTGATGGGGGCTCCAATGCACAAAAACGAGGCGTGTGTGGAGCCCATTGTGTGTGATGAAGGCTCCAATGCACCAAAATGAGGCGTGTGTGGAGCCCATTGTGTGTGATGAAGGCTCCAATGCACAAAAATGAGGCGTGAGCGGGACCCATTGTGTGTGATGAAGGCTCCAATGCACAAAAACGAGGCGTGTGTGGAGCCCATTGTGTGTGATGGGGGCTCCAATGCACAAAAACGAGGCGCGAACGGGACCCATTGTGTGTGATGAAGGCTCCAATGCACAAAAATGAGGCGTGAGCGGGACCTATTGTGTGTGATGGGGGCTCCAATGCACAAAAACGAGGCACGAACGGGACCCATTGTGTGTGATGAGGGCTCCAATGCACAAAAATGAGGCGTGTGTGGAGCCCATTGTGTGTGATGAAGGCTCCAATGCACAAAAATGAGGCGTGTGTGGAGCCCATTGTGTGTGATGAAGGCTCCAATGCACAAAAACGAGGCGTGAGCGGGACCTATTGTGTGTGATGAAGGCTTCAATGCACCAAAATGAGGCGTGTGTGGAACCCATTGTGTGTGATGGGGGCTCCAATGCACAAAAACGAGGCGCGAACGGGACCCATTGTGTGTGATGAAGGCTCCAATGCACAAAAACGAGACGCGAACGGGACCCATTGTGTGTGATGAAGGCTCCAATGCACCAAAATGAGGCGTGTGTGGAGCCCATTGTGTGTGATGAAGGCTCCAATGCACAAAAACGAGGCGCGAACGGGACCCATTGTGTGTGATGAAGGCTCCAATGCACAAAAATGAGGCGTGAGCGGGACCCATTGTGTGTGTTGAGGGCTCCAATACAACAAAACGAGGCCTTCAGATTTGAGAGGGTTTGGTTAACCATTATAAAGTTCCTTGTCAGTTGCTACCGATCTAACATTTTTTTTGAAATTGTAGATGTAAGTGTATTCCCTATATCTAAAAATCAAAAAAGTATTTGACATAATAAAAAGAGCTAGTGGCTCAGGATGAACCACTAGCTCTCTTAATATTTATTCTATTTCACCTTTTGATAATGGCAAGGTAAAGATAAACGTCGTCCCTTGCCCCTCTTTACTTTGAACCCCTATTTTTCCACGGTGAGCTTGAACGATATTTTTTGCGATCGCAAGTCCTAATCCCGTCCCTGCCTTACCGCGAGTTCGAGCTTTATCCGCTTTATAAAACCGTTCAAAAACAAACGGCAAATCCTCTTTTGAAATGCCCGTTCCCGTATCACTGACACTAACTTTAAGAAAAGACGGGATCGGCTCCGCTAAAACGGTAACAGTTCCGCCTCTAGGCGTATGGCGAATGGCATTATCAATAAGATTCGTTAACACTTGTTCAATGCGATCAGGGTCGATGGATAGAACGAGCTCTTTGTCTATATCCTGAATTAATTCAACCCGTATCTCCTGTTCCCGCGCAAGATTCCGAAACTTTCCGACCGCCCGATCTAAGAAGTCATGCATATGCGTTTCCGTGACCTGCATTTGAAAATGCCCAGCTTCTAGACGGGCCAAATCTAGTAATTCATTGACTAAGCGCCCCATTCGAAGCGATTCATCATAAATGATCTTAGCCATTTCTTTTTTATCCTCTTCGGTCTCAGCGACTCCATCCACAATGGCCTCACTATACCCTTGCAGCATAGAGATCGGCGTCCGAAGTTCATGTGACACGTTCGCAATAAAGCCTTGGCGCATTTCATCAAGTCTGCGCTCTTCTGTCATATCACGGAGTACGGCAACTGCACCACGTATATCATTTTGATCGTATAATGGTGTCATCACAACAACCCAAGTCCGACCTTGATACGTCATTTCAATCGTTTGTTCCTTTTCTTCTTTTGCCACTTGTTTGAACAAGTCAATCAGCTCAGGCGGCAGTCGATGAACGCCTTCTTTAACAGACTCTATGCCCTCTTCTTCATTCTTCTCATATTCCCAAAATAACAAGAATCGCTTGGCTGGAGGATTCGAAACGAGCAATTGGCCATCCTTATCAAAAGTCATGACCCCATCAGCCATCGAGCTCAAAATACCAGATAACTGTTCCTTTTCCTGCTGAAGCGCCATAATATTCGTCTTTAATTGACTCGCCATTTGATTAAAAGTAATGCCCAGCTCACCAATTTCATCACGCGTCAGAATCGGGACCTTAGCATTAAAGTTCCCCTTCGTCACTTGCTGAGCCGCTTCTCGCATGCTTCTTAATGGAGCCGTTATTCGCGTCGAAAGGAAAAAGGCAAAAATCGTCGTCAAGATGATCGCAATTCCCGCTCCAATATAGATGATTTTCTGTGCCTGCGTATTCGTCTGATGAATGACGTCTAAAGACTGATAGACATAGGCCGCTTCAGGTTTTCCATTTGCATTGGTAAAAGGAACGCCGACCACGACCATCTTTTCTTCCTGGTCCGACTTAAAAGGGATGACTTCATTTTTCTTGACCAGTTTTTGTTCACTTAAAACCTTAGAAAGTTCTCCGTCCTGCTGAAGCACACGCTTTGGAATAGCCGGCAGCGTTGAAGCATTTGGAGAAATCCAATAATGACCGTCTTCAGAATAGATAATAACGCGCGCATCCAATACATCCGTAATTTGCGAAGCCGTTGCTAACGCCTTCTTGCTGGAGCCTTCTTCACTAATGATGGTTGCGACTTCTTTCCCGATCTGGGTCATTTGATTCTCAACCTGTGTGATATGGAACGTCTCAAAAAATTGCAGCAAAAGAATCGTGAGAAAAATGAGAACGGCTGAGACCAGAAGCAGAATCGTCAGCCAAAGCTTACCAACAACACTTCTCCAAAGCATTAATTCGTCACAACCTCAAATTTGTAGCCAACCCCCCAAACCGTCACAATCATATTCGCTGCTTGTTCAGAAATTCGGGTTAATTTCTCCCTTAAGCGTTTCACATGTGTATCCACTGTTCTTAAATCACCGAAGAATTCATAATTCCAAACGTCTTTCAGCAATTCTTCACGAGTAAACACTTTATCCGGCGAATTAGCTAAAAATAAAAGGAGTTCGTATTCCTTTGGCGTTAATCCTACTTCCTTTTTATCAACGAGAACCCTGTGGGCATCATGATCAATCGTTAAATGAGGAAACACGAGCACATTCTTAGAAGTTGTTTCCGTTTCAAGAAACTTCGTTGAAGAAGAGCGCCGCAGAAGAGCCTTAACTCGAAGGACGACTTCTCTTGGGCTAAATGGTTTAACAATGTAATCATCGGTCCCCACTTCAAAGCCCTGCACACGATTCGCTTCCTCTCCTTTTGCTGTCAGCATAATGACAGGGGTTGCTTTTGACTCGCGCAATCGTTCACAGACATCTTCCCCGCTCATCCCGGGAAGCATTAAATCTAATAAAATTAAATCATAATCCTTTTCAAGAGCCATTCGGAGGGCATCCTCACCATTCTCCGCTTCTTCGATAATATAATTTTCTCTTTCTAAATACATGCGAAGTAAGCGACGAATGCGTTCTTCATCGTCTACCACTAAAATGGTTGCTTGGTATTCCATAACCTAAATGGCCTCCTTCAATCTTTCAACATCACATTTATAATCTTCTATTCTATTTAGAGATCTCGATTTTTTTGGATCACTACTTCTAAGTATAGTCTACGTCAAGCGTATTTTCAAAAAACATCCTATCTAAAAAATACCGTATTTTATTTAAGCCATGTGAAGGACCTTTCTTAATAGTTTATGGGAGGCGTTCCGCGGCACTGATTTTACAGCAAATAGAAAAGAACTTAAGCATTGAATCACAACAATTATGAAAAAAACACCCCCACAAGTGTGAAGGTGTTTCAATGTGATTCGATCGTTTAGGCATAGGAGTGCATACCAGCGATAACCAAGTTTACAAAAATGAGATTAAACATAATAATAACGAAGCCGATAACGCTGAGCCAGGCTGATTTTTCACCAATCCAGCCGCGAGATAAACGAAAATGCAAGTAGGCCGCATAGAAGAAGAACGTAATGAGTGCCCATACTTCTTTCGGATCCCAGCCCCAGAAGCGCGTCCAAGCCTGTTCCGCCCAGATAGCTGCAAACACGATGCCGCCAAGAGTAAAGATGGGAAATCCGATCGCCACTGCACGATAGCTGATCTCATCCATCAGATTAGGATTAACGCCCTGCATCATCCGGTGAAGAACCGCACTGATCCGTTTCCTTAATAGGAGGCGTATCAGTGCATAGAGCACAATGCCTCCGAAGAACGACCAAATCACCGTGTTTAACTTCCTTGGCGCCTGCACACCATTCATCCATGATGGAATTTGAAAGAGCGGGCCAAAGGCATCATCCAAATGCTTTCCGTTATGAGGGCCGGCAATGGCAGGCATTTGATAGTCAAGAGTCGTCTTTTGCCCCTTAGAATCCACATAGCTAAAAGAAGTCTTGTAACCCGCTTGTTGAAAAATGGTTGAGATTAAGGCAAAAGCAATCACACAAACGATCGAAAACATGACAAATTCAAGCCAGAAAGTCTTCTTCGTTGAACCCGTCTGATCCACCACTTTTAGCAGGTAAACGAGTCCGCTTACAAAACTGAGCGAGAGAATCCCTTCTCCTAATGCAACGGTCGTAACATGAACCATCAACCAATTGCTTTGAAGCGCCGGAATGAGCGGCTGAACTTCTTTAGGAAACACACTAGCATAAGCAATGACCACAACCGCAATCGGCAGTGTCAGCATGCCAACACTATTATTCTTATAAATCAGATAAATAATAATAAAGGCCAACACCATCATCATGCTAAAAAATGTGGTGTATTCAAAAAGATTACTTACAGGTATATGGCCGTCAGCCTGCCAACGGGTTAAGAAATAACCTAGCTGTGAAGCAAAGCCCACAATCGCGATAATAAAACCAGCGGCACCGATTCGCCGTGCAGCACTGCCACCATTTTTTTGCTGAAAGTTTTTACCTGTTACGCTGACTGTGAAAACAATGGTACCACCTGTGTAAAGGATAAACGCTGTAAGCAGAAGGGCACTACTCCAAGCCACCATAGTCATTCGACAGTCCTCCTCTCATTATCTTCCGCTTTTGTTTTCTCTTCTAATTGATCAATAGGTTCTTCTAAGCCGCATGCCTCTAAGATCGGAGTCATTTCCCGTTTGAACCCATGCCAATTCTTATTTGTCGTCGCCGCAAACCACAGCTCATTTCCTTTTCTTTGGAACCACATTCTTCGATGATTCCAATACATCCCTTGTGCAACGCCTATGAGGAAAATAATAGCGCCTATTAATGCGATCCACAATGTAAAATCCTTTGTTACGATAAAGCCTGACATATTTTTAAAACCAAGGCTTTTGAATTTTATGGCGTAATCATTTTTCCCTAATGGTTCCAAATTTTTCTTGATCCCAATAAAAGCAACCTCTCCCTTAGGCTTGTCAGGAGTAATCATTCGAAAAATAAAAGCTGGATTATTTGGCTGCTGGGATTTAGTATCCGGTTCATTTTTACTATTAAAATAGAAATCCGGAAAATAGCCTAATACTTTAATAGAATAGCCATTTCCTAGATTATAGGTAGACTTCGTATCAAAAAGGTTAACGGAAAAATCCCCATGATCCGTCCCTGTTTTCTTATCAACCAGCATAAAGTTCATTGATGAGATCTGGTTCAACCGGTAATCCGCCTGAAAAACCTTATAGTGATTAAACACCAACGGATGATTCACCTTAACCGATGCATCCTCTATTTTTTTGAGCTTTGGCGTTTGACCTAAGATCGCCTCACCGCTTTTCTGATAGAGGGTAACATTTGTTTGATAGTTTTTTGGAACGGTTCCAACCTGTTCTAAGGTTTGCTTGTACTTTTTATTCTTGTCGGAATACGTCTGCAGGATAAACTTGTGACTCTTCAGATAATATTGATCATTTGTTCCTGGAATCGCGACCGTTTCACCCTCACGGACCCATACCTGTTCCTTCACATACATGCCCGGTACATAACGACATACCCCTGCCAAAATAACAATGATCAAACCGATGTGATTCACATACGGTCCCCACCTGGAGAAGCGGTTCTTCTCTGCTAAAACGTTTCCATTTTCCTCTTTGATTTTATAACGCCTTTTCTTAAGCTCCCCTTTAAGCTGATCCATTAAGCCATCAGGATTGTTGACAACGGTTGTGCTGACAAGACGCTGGCGTTTCATAAATCGTTCATGTCGTGTAACACGCTGGTTCTTTAAAACCCGATAGAGAGGAATGAACCGGTCAATGCTCGCTACAATTATGGATAAACCTAAAAGTCCAATCAAGATGATAAACCACCAGGACGAGTACAGATTATCAAAGCCAAGTGTTTTGTAAATCTGTCCCAGTTCACCATATGTATCCTTATAATAAGTGTTCGGGTCTGCAGTAGGCGGGAGATACACCTCTTGCGGGAAGATCGTTCCAATGGCAATGGCGATTAGAACGAGTACAATTAGTGTAACCCCGACTTTTACAGACGAGAAATAGTTCCATACTTTATCAATGGGGGTCCTGGTATACGTTTGAGAGCGTCTCGCTCCCCCTTCATATCGCATGGTTAGGATTTCTTGGCTGGAAACGTCCTGCAGCGGGTTTCCGCAGGCCTCACAAAGGAGGGTTCCTTCTGGGTTTTGATGTCCGCACTCACATAAGACTTGTTTACTCATAGGTCACCTCTTCTTCCCAGAAAACTTTCCATAACGCTGCACCATCTGGATTTTGCAAAATAAAATAATTTGAATATTTATTAACGTTTAAGTATTCAATATTACTACTCTATTTTACTATAAACCCTAATAAAAGCGAGTTGGAAAATAAGTTGTGACAATTATGTGACAGAGTTCCCGTTTAATGGAGCCACTTTCAACTGTTTCACCTCATAAGGTTTTAATTCTCTATAATCCCCTGGACTCATTGATTTTAGGTCTAAGAAACCATAGCGCTCTCTTTTAAGTTTTTGCACCTCATAACCTAACGCTTCAAACATACGGCGCACTTGGCGATTACGGCCTTCATGAATCGTTAAGGAGATAACAGAGGTCCCCTTCTTGCGATCAACCGACTCAATTTTCACAATAGCTGGGGCTGTTTTACCATCCTCAAGTTCAATACCGCGCGCGAGTTTCCTCACCTCTTCCTTTGTGATTAGACCTTTAATCTTAGCGACATAATGCTTGTCTATTTTATAGCGGGGATGCATAAGCTTGTTCGCCAGGTCTCCGTCGTTCGTTAACAATAAGGCACCCGACGTCTCATAATCAAGGCGCCCAACAGGAAAAATTCGTGCCTCCACGTTTGGAAAAAAGTCGGTTACCACCTTTCTTCCTTTATCATCCTTAACGCTCGATATGACCCCTGTTGGTTTATAAAACAAATAATAAACCGGCTGTTCTTTATCAAGCGGAATCCCATCCACCTCAATCTTATCATTCGGCGAAACTTTAACGCCTTGTTCCCTCACTGTTTGTCCATTAACTTGGACTCGCCCTTGGCTAATGAGTTCCTCTGCTTTTCGTCTAGAAGCTACCCCTGCCTGAGCAATCACTTTTTGCAATCGTTCCATAATCTGTCACCTCATTGTTCATGATACCTTTACTTAACTGCTTTCACAAGCGAATACCCATCTGTAACTTGGCAAGTCGCCAACTTCCAGCGAAAGCATTAATGGGCCTCTTACTTAAAATTCATCGCCATTGACTACTTCGAGTAGGTGGGGAAAGACCTCATCAAGCAGTTATTCTTTCAGTAGAAGTCTGTCCCACCAAGATAATAAAATCAAAAAACGAGGCCATTGCCTCGTTCACGGTTTATTTAAATAATAAGGTACATATAACAATAGCGGCAACTGCTCCTGCCAAATCAGCTAGCAGGCCTACCTTCATAGCATACCCAATCTTTCGGATCCCAACTGCTCCGAAATACACCGTAATGATATAAAAAGTGGTGTCCGTTGCCCCTTGGAGAGTGGAAGAAAGATTCCCTAGAAAGGAGTCGGGTCCATGGGTATGGATGATGTCTGTCATCATCCCAAGGGCTCCATTTCCTGATATGGGTCTAATTAAAATTTGGGGAACCACTTCTGGCGGGACACCGATATATTTTAAAGCAGGCTGCAGGAGATGAACAAAGGCATCCATCGCCCCTGAAGCTCTAAAAACACCGATTGAGACGAGCATCCCCACTAAATAAGGGATAATGCTAATCGCAATCTCAAACCCATCTTTACCGCCATCGACGAACGCTTCGTACGTCGGTACTCGTTTTACCGTTCCATGAAAAAGGACGATAGCAATGAGCATCGGTACGATCCATATAGATATCGTTGAAATAACTTGAATCGGATTCACCTTCTCTCAACTAGGAGAATTGGGTACTTCTTGTCCGTTTTTCGGGTCAGAAAATGGCAGCGAAGAGCCTTGTTAGTGAGCAGCGGCCCTATTTCTTTCTGCTTTGCCGCCAATAAAAATAGCGATCAAAAAGAATGGCTGCGCAAGTTGAACAAATAGTGGCAAACAGTGTGGTACCAACGATTTCTGTTGGAGAGACAGACCCATATTTCATCCTGATTGCAATAACAGTCGTTGGGATTAACGTCAATCCCGATGTATTAATAGCAAGAAGCGTAATCATGGACCGGCTGGCAGAGTCGGACCCGCCATTTAACTTTTTCAGCTCCTCCATAGCCTTTATTCCTAACGGTGTTGCAGCATTGCCAAGTCCAAAGAGGTTCGCCACAAAATTCGAAACAATATACCCCATGGCCGGATGATCAGCTGGCACTTCAGGAAACAACCTTTTCAAGAATGGTTTGACCAATTTGGATAGATGATCTAAGAGACCAGAGACTTCTGCAATTTTCATAATTCCAAGCCAAAAAACAAGAATGAAAATCAGCCCCAGACAGAGGGTAACTCCCTCTTGAGCTGAATCAAACACGGCTTTATTAACCTCTGGCATCGTCCCGTTAAATGCCGCGTAAACCACTCCAATAAGAAATAGAAAAGCCCAAATAATATTAATCATGACTAGCCGCCCCAAAAAGGTTATGAATAAAATTAAATAGATCGCTCCAGAAAGATGGCTTTTTTTCTTTCGCCTGATAAAAAAGCGGTAAAGTCGCCAATGTCTTGTCACCTGCCGTGACCGTCAAGTGTCCAACCGGTGTGGATGGCGAAACATCCCGTTCGTCTTCTTTCGGCGGTGTCTTAAGCGTCAAGTCGGTCTTCAAGTTTTCCTTTTCTTCTGCGGTTAACGGAATAGTCAAGTCACGTCTTGCAAACAAATGATTTTGATAAAAGGGATCATCTATGCCGGTAATCTTTCCTTTTTTCACAATCGTTGTCGGTTGAAAATACGTAAATCCCCAGTTAAAGAGATTCATATGATCTTGCCAATCATTGCCGTCATTTAGCGTTACAACGATGAGATTTTCTCCATCCTTGCTCGCTGTGGAAATTAAGGTTCTTCGGGCCAGCGTTGTATAACCGGTTTTGCCTCCAGTGGAATAATCATATTGGAATAATAGCTTATTTTTATTTTTCCATTTGCGATCCCATTTTTCCCCTGGGTTTGGGGCTGTGTAATACTTCGTTTTAAAAATCGTTTGGAAGGTTGGATTCTTCATCGCATAGCTTGTTAGAATCGCCATGTCATAAGCGGATGAATAATGATCCTCGGTATTATCTAACCCATGAGGATTCGAAAAATTTGTGTCCATCATGCCGAGCTCTTTAGCTTTTTTATTCATTAAGGTTGTAAAGCCTTGCACGCTCCCGCCAACCGCTTCGGCAATAGCCACAGCCGCATCATTTCCAGAGCGAAGCATGAGTCCATAAACAAGATCTTTGAGCTTAATCTTTTCACCCTTCTTCAAATAAAGCGAAGACCCCTCTGTCCCATAGGCATTTGAGCTAATCGTCACGGTCTTGTTCAATTTACCTGATTCAATCGCCAAGATCGCCGTCATAACTTTTGTAATACTAGCAATCCGACGTTTTTGGTGGATATTTTTCCCATATAAAACACGTCCTGAATCTTGGTCCATTAATATAGATGCAGCAGCTGAATCAGATATTTGAGGCGGGCTTCCACCTTTTGCACTTGCATTTTGAAAAGGAATGCCTACTAAAAGTAAGGCTAACGTGATGAAGCAAATTAAAGCCTTCCTCATAACTGTTATTGACACACTATCCCGTCCCTTACCTTGTTTTATGTGAGTACTTCGCTTAAGGCCCATTTAGTCAGCAAAAGCCTCAGTTTGTACAAGTTTATGTTCGTCCCACCCGAATATGACGGCAACGTTAAAGTGTGTCGGCTTTTTTAAATGTTAATAAAAGGAATGAGGAGAGCCCAAGCGATTATGAACACACTGTAATAGCCTGCTGCTCCAACCATCATCATCCATGACTTCTTGTAAAGCCATATAAAGACAAATGGAATCACTGCCCAAGGGATAAAAAATAGGAGTCCTATCAAGACACCGAGAATTCCGTACCCCACCCCTGAAGTAAACGCCATTTTAAACAAATAACAAGAGATCCCCAAAAATATTGGTGAAACCAAGCAATAGAAAACTAACTCCTTTTTGTACATTTTAATAAATAAAGCGTGACTCTTGGAATGAGTGGGCCAAAGCTTTAAGAGATACGCCTTCGAAGACTTTCTGAAGGTCTTGATAACCGGTTTCACATGAACGCGTTGTTTTTTTAGCCATGCACCCAATTTAAAGATAAGCGGCACGTCCTTTCCTCGTAATCTATTGTAAGACTATGTCAGGACACTCAAGAAACATGCAAGGCTTGTAAAAAAAGTAATTTAAACCATCCATAAAAGCTGGGAAGAGGTTAACGAGGGCGGAATGCGGGCGCTAATTCACCAAATCTCGGCTTGGGTGGCGCCCTTTGCATGGGATTCGGGCTTCAATACACACAATCAGGGTGTGCGCGGAGCCCATTGTGTGTGATGAGGGCTCCAATACACACAATCAGGGCGTGTGTGGGGCCCATTGTGTGTGTTGGGGGCTCCAATACACACAATCAGGGCGTGTGCGGAGCCCTTTGTGTGTGATGGGGGCTCCAATACACAAAAATGAGGCGTGTGCGGAGCCCTTTGTGTGTGATGAGGGCTCCAATACACAAAAATGAGGCGTGTGCGGAGCCCTTTGTGTGTGATGGGGGCTCCAATACACAAAATCAGGGCGTGTGCGGAGCCCTTTGTGTGTGATGAGGGCTCCAATACACACAATCTGGGTGTGAGCGGAGCCCTTTGTGTGTGTTGGAAGCTCCAATACACAAAATCAGGGCGAGAGCGGAGCCCATTGTGTGTGATGAGGGCTCCAATACACAAAATCAGGGCGTGTGTGGAGCCCATTGTGTGTGATGGGGGCTCCAATACACAAAATCAGGGTGTGCGTGGAGCCCATTGTGTGTGATGAAGGCTCCAACACACACAATCAGGGTGTGCGCGGAGCTCATTGCGTGTGATGAGGGCCCCAATACACAAAATCAGGGCGTGAGCGGAGCCCTTTGTGTGTGATGGGGGCTCCAATACACAAAAATGAGGCGTGTGCGGAGCCCTTTGTGTGTGATGGAAGCTCCAATACACAAAATCAGGGCGTGTGTGGAGCCCTTTGTGTGTGATGGGGGCTCCAATACACAAAGTCAGGGCGTGTGTGGAGCCCATTGTGTGTGATGAGGGCTCCAATACACAAAAATACGGCGGGGACGGAACCAATACTGTGGGATGGAGACGCCAATACACCAAATCAGGGCGAGAATGGACCCAAAAGCGTGATAAAAGCGCCTCACGATTGTGAGGCGCTCTCTCTGTCTATTAAATTTAGATGTTATTAAGCAAATCGTACTTGTTCGTAGGAAGCAATTTTGTCCTCGAGCTCAAGTGTTAGGGAAATATCATCTAAGCCATTCAATAGGCGGTGCTTTCGTTCAGGGTCAACATCGAAGCGGGTGGTAAAACCTTGACCGTCTGATACCGTCTGGCTTGCCAAATCAACAGTGAGCTCATATGACGTTTCAGTCGCCTTTTTAAGAAGCTCGTTGACGGTTGCCTCATCAAGTGTAATAGGAAGCACACCATTTTTAAAGCAATTATTATAGAAAATATCGGCATAGCTTGGCGCAATAATGACTCGAAAGCCAAAGTCTTCTAATGCCCATGGCGCATGTTCGCGAGAAGAACCGCAACCAAAGTTATCACCGGCTACTAGAATACTGGATCCTTTATATTTAGGCTGATTCAGAACGAATTCTGGGCGTTCCTTCCCTTTGTTATCATAACGCCAATTAAAAAAGAGAAATTCACCAAAGCCTTGACGCTCAATACGCTTTAAAAATTGCTTAGGGATAATTTGGTCTGTATCGACATTCCGGCGGTCTAATGGCGTTACAAGTCCTGTATGAACAGTTAAGGCCTTCATGCTTGTGCCACCTCCGTTTGATCATTTAAAAGCTGCCTTATATCAACAAATTTGCCGAATAAAGCGGCAGCAGCAGCCATTTGCGGACTGACAAGATGAGTCCGTGCTCCATTTCCTTGGCGTCCTTCAAAGTTACGGTTAGAGGTTGACGCACAACGCTCACCAGGATTTAGAATATCATCATTCATTCCAAGGCACATACTGCACCCGGCATCACGCCACTCAAAACCGGCATCAATAAAGACTTGATGCAGCCCTTCTTTCTCTGCCTGTACACGAACGGATTGTGAACCTGGAACAACGATAGCCGTTACCGTTTCGTGCACCTTCTTACCTTTCACAACTTCAGCAGCAGCACGCAAATCGGTTATGCGTGAGTTTGTACAAGAACCGATGAAGACATGGTCAATCGTCACATCTTTGAGTGAGGTTCCAGCTTCAAGACCCATGTACTGAATGGCTTGCTCAAAAGAAGCTTTTTCTGCTTCATTGGAAAAATCGTTTAAGGTTGGCACATTGCCTGATACCGGTGCTCCCATTGCTGGATTAGTTCCCCAAGTTACTTGCGGTTCGATCTCATCTGCATTCAGTTCGATGGTCCTGTCATAAGTCGCCCCTTCGTCCGTTGCGAGCGCTAGCCATGACTCGGCTAATTCTTCAAACGCTTCTCCTTGTGGGACATGTCGGCGTCCTCTTAAGTAATTAATCGTCGTTTCATCAGGGCTGATGAGGCCTGCACGTGCCCCCGCTTCAATCGTCATATTACAAACCGTCATGCGCTCCTCCATTGAAAGAGCACGAATCGCTTCACCAGTATACTCAATAACTTGACCAGTCCCAACACTGACCCCATTTTGAGCAATGAAAGCAAGAATTAAATCTTTCGCCGTCACCCCAGGCTGAAGCTTTCCATTTACCTTCACTTGAAGGGTTTTCGGCTTCGTTTGCCACAAGGTCTGAGTCGCAAGGACATGCTCAACCTCACTCGTTCCAATCCCAAAGGCCAAAGCACCAAAAGCCCCGTGAGTCGAGGTATGACTGTCACCGCATACGATTGTTTTACCAGGCTGTGTAAGACCAAGCTCAGGGCCAATCACGTGAACAATTCCTTGATCAGGATGATCCAAGTCAGCGAGCTCGATACCAAAATCGCGACAGTTCTGAGTCAATGTCTCTAATTGCTTTTTAGAGATGGCGTCCGTAATCACATTGCGGTGTTTGGTCGGCACATTATGATCCGCTGTTGCATAGGTGAGGTCAGGCCTTCTTACTTTCCTGCCATTCATCCGGAGGCTCTCAAAGGCCTGCGGAGAGGTCACTTCATGAACAAGGTGAAGATCAATATATAATAGATCCGGCTTCCCTTCTTCTTGATGTACGACATGCGATTCCCATATCTTTTCTATAATGGTCTTAGCCATCTTAAGCCCCTCCTTAAAGTTGAAAAAATTTTGATAGACTGAGAGATTAAGGCATTTTCTTTTTCGGTTTTCCTTAATTTGAACCAACCAGCTGCTGGTCGATAACAGATAAGATTTGCTGAATCATCTCGGTTGTTCCAAGGCGTGTCCCTACTCCTTGGTAGAGGTCAAATGTGCGGTATCCCTCTTGAAGGACTTGATTAATCGCGGCTTCAATGACCTCAGCTTCTTGCACCATTTGGAATGAATAGCGCAGCATCATGCTGACTGAAAGAAGCATCGCTAATGGATTCGCTTTATTTTGTCCAGCAATATCTGGAGCCGACCCATGGACCGGTTCGTATAAACCAAATGAATCTGAACGCAGACTGGCGGATGGTAGCATGCCCAAAGACCCGGTTAACATAGAGGCTTCGTCACTCAAGATGTCCCCAAAGAGGTTTTCCATGACCATCACATCGAATTGGCTCGGATCTTGGATCAGTTTCATCGCTGCCGAATCCACTAACTGATGAGAAACGGTCACATCTGGATACTCCTTAGCTACTTCATCGACAATTTGCCGCCACACTTTACTTGACGAGAGGACATTGGCTTTATCAACCGACGTCAGCTTGTTTCGGCGCTTGCGGGCTAATTCAAATGCCGTTCTGACCACACGTTCAATTTCCCCTTTGGTGTAACGCAACGTGTCGACAACCGTCTCATCGTCCACCATGCCGCTCGGCTCACCAAAGTAAATGCCGCCTGTCAGTTCCCTTACAATCATTAAATCAACTTTCTCAATAATCGATGGCTTGAGGGATGAAGCTTCTATTAAAGCGGGTTGAAGCGTTACAGGGCGAAGATTGGCAAAAAGGCCAAGCGCTTTCCGAATCCCTAAAAGCCCTTTTTCTGGTCTTAAATGGGCAGGGTTTTGGTCCCATTTAGGGCCGCCGACCGCACCGAGCAGAACAGCATCGCTCGATTGACATAGATCAACGGTTTTTTCTGGAAGGGGTGTCCCTTCTGCATCAATCGCAGCTCCCCCAATCAATCCTTTTTCACTTTTAAACGAATGCTTGAAGCGGTCGCCGATAAAGCTTAATACTTTTAGAGCGCCTTCCATCACTTCTGGGCCAATGCCGTCACCCGGCAAAACCGCAATCTTTTTCTCCATCCAAGGCACGCTCCTTCTAACATTTAAAATGGTCATCTATCATTCATTAACGGTTTATTTTTTAGAGGGGGCTCAAGGAACCCCCTCTTTTTTTCTGATCATAAAATAGGATTTAAGCGTCAGCACCTGTTGTTACTTTTTTGGGTTGAGATGGGCGTACTTGTTTTTTTACGAATGGCATTAATTCTCGAAGCTTCTCTCCAACGATTTCAATTGGATGTTCATTTTCACGGTTATTGATGGCATTAAAGACCGGACGATTCACTTTATTTTCAAGAATCCAGCCTTTTGCGAATTCCCCGTCTTGAATATCCTTCAAGATGCCTTTCATGCGCTCTTTTGTTGCCGCATCGACAACGCGTGGACCTGATACAAAGTCACCCCATTGAGCGGTATCCGAGATCGAGTAGCGCATGTTGCTCAAACCACCTTCATAGATCAAGTCAACAATCAGCTTCATTTCATGCAAACACTCAAAATACGCTACTTCCGGCTGGTAACCTGCTTCAGTGAGAATCTCAAAGCCCGTTTTAATTAAAGCCGTTAACCCACCGCAAAGAACCGCTTGTTCCCCGAAAAGGTCCGTTTCGGTTTCTTCTTTGAAGGTCGTCTCAAGAACACCTGCACGAGCGGCCCCAATCCCTTTCGCATAAGCAAGCGCCAATTCTTTGGCATTGCCTGTTTCATCTTGGTAAATCCCGATCAGTGCCGGAACGCCTGCTCCTTCTTCATACGTACGACGAACTAAATGACCAGGCCCTTTAGGCGCAACAAGGAAGACATTAACATAAGATGGAGGAACAATTTGATTAAAGTGAATGTTGAACCCGTGAGCGAAAACAAGTGATTTGCCAGGTGCAAGCCCTTGTTTAATTTCGTTGTTATACACATCTGTTTGGAGCTCATCTGGAAGCAGCACCATAATAACATCCGCTTGAACGCTTGCTTCTTTAACAGAATATACAGCGAATCCATCTTCTACTGCACGATCATAGGAACCGCCTTGTCTTAGGCCGACGATGACGTCAAAGCCGCTGTCACGAAGGTTCTGTGCATGAGCATGGCCTTGTGAACCGTACCCGATGATAGCAATTTTCTTAGTGCGAAGTTCTGCTTCTTGAATATCCCCATTGTAATAAACTTTTGTCATTTTTTTACACTCCTCAATTTTAATAGATTCTTAAGTTGGCTGTTTTCGTTAAATTCGGGTCGATTTAGGCTCGTTTTCCCAACAGGAGTCTCACCTTTTCACCAAATTCATAGCACCACTTTTTTTGAAAAAAGCCTTTTTTTATATCAACGAGCCGAAACTCGTTAACTATCATTTCAATAATGAAAATGTTTTAAGTTCCGCATTTGTTTTCTGCATGCCTCTTGTAAAAGCGGTAACGCCTGTTCGGGCAAGTTCCTTAATTCCATAAGGCCTTAAAAGTTCAATCAAGGCTTCCACCTTATCTGTTTCACCGGTTACCTGAATAGTCAGACTGTCTCGGCCGATATCAATGACGGTCGCTCTAAATGTTTCGACTAAGTCACGAATTTCTCCCCGGGTTTGCGGCCGGCTCATGACTTTTACTAAGGCCAGTTCGCGGGCAACAATCGCCATATCCGTAATATCGGACACTTTAAGCACATCGATCTGCTTGTTTAATTGCTTAATTAATTGCTCAAGCTTCGCGTCATCTTCAACATCGACCACAAAGGTCATTCTCGAAACTGATGGAGTTTCCGTCAGACCAACTGAGATGCTCTCGATATTGAATTGACGTTTGCTTAACAAGCCTGTCACCCGATTCAAGACACCGCTTTGGTTGTTAACAATGGCTGTTATAATGCGTCTCATGGTGTCACTCCTTCCATCTGATGCAGGCCTTTTCCTGGCGCAACCATTGGGGTTACATTTTCCTCTCCCCGAACCCGGCAATCAATTAACACAGGCTCTGACAGGCGAAGGGCCGTCTCCAATTGTTGACTTAATTCAGTAACATCTTCAACCTTAAACCCTTTAATTCCGTAAGCCTCTGCTAGTTTTACGAAATCGGGTTGAACAGGAATTAAGGATTCCGAATAACGTTTCTCGTAAAAAGATTCTTGCCATTGGCGAACCATCCCAAGTGTCTGGTTATTACAAATCACAATCTTCACAGGGAGGTTAAACTCTTTAATCACGGCCAGTTCTTGAAGAGTCATTTGAAAACCGCCATCTCCCACAATTGCAACCACCTGATCCTTTGGTGAGGCTAATTGAGCGCCGATTGCAGCAGGGAATCCAAACCCCATTGTGCCTAGCCCGCCTGAGGTGACCCATTTATTTGGTTGATTAAAACCATAATATTGAGCCGTCCACATCTGATGCTGACCAACGTCCGTTGTAACGATGGCTTCCCCATTCGTCTTTTCATGAATGAGCTTAATGAGCGTTTGCGGGGTTATCGCTCCATGCCCTTCCGTCTCCCAATAAGGGAAAGCTTCTTGATAGTCTTTTAGATGAGCTACCCAATCCTCAAAGGAATGCGTCGTATATTCCGCTTTATTAAGAGATTCCAGTGCAAGTCGTGCATCTGAAACAATCGGAATGGGCGTTTTGACATTTTTGCCAATCTCAGCTGGATCAATGTCAATGTGTGCCACGACAGCTTCCTTAGCGAAATGAGCAAGACTGCCGGTTAGGCGGTCATCAAAACGAGCCCCGATATTAATCAATAAATCCGCTTCACAAATCGCCATATTAGCGGCATAGGATCCGTGCATGCCTGCCATACCAAAAGCAAGCGGATGGGAAGCCGGGAAAGCCCCTAGCCCTAACAACGTTGAGACGACAGGAATTTTCGTCTGATTGACAAATTCCAAAAAGGCGTCCGATGCACGGGCATGAAGGATTCCAGCACCTGTCAAAATAAGCGGCCGCTTCGCTTGATTAATTGCCTCTACTAATTTTTGCACCTGTAAGAGATTCGGTGTCACATTTGGCTGATACCCGGGCAAATTAATCGGTTCATCATCCTGAATGGAAACAACTGGGTCCGCAGAGATATTTTTAGGAATATCGACAACAACCGGACCCGGTCGACCGGTCGTCGCGATATGAAACGCCTCTTTAACAATTCGCGGCAGATCCTCTATTTTTGTAACTTGATAATTATGCTTAGTGATAGGCATCGTGATGCCGATCACGTCAGCCTCTTGAAAAGCATCGGTTCCGATCACATTTTGACCGACTTGGCCTGTAAAAACGACCAGCGGTAAGGAATCCATCATCGCGTCCGCAATTCCTGTCACCAAATTGGTAGCTCCCGGTCCGGACGTTCCAAACACAACACCGGGTTTGCCGGAGATTCTTGCATAACCTTCTGCTGCATGGATCGCTCCCTGCTCATGACGCGTTAAAATGTGGCGAATTGGATTTTTGTAAAGCGCATCATAAATGGGAAGTACAGCACCGCCGGGGTAACCAAAAATGATCTCAACGCCTTCTTTTTGCAAAGCTTCAATGAGCAAATCAGAACCTGTTACAGTTTCCATAGCCTTTGCTGAACTGGCCTTTGTGTTGACTGTCAAACGTATTACCTCCTTAATTTTTTGAGTTTCATAGGGGGTATTTCGACATGGCATCAAAGTCAGATGAAAATCTTCTAAATCATTTTCCTATATAGAAAAAAGCTCTCCATCCCTAGAAACACATTCAATACTGAATGGTTAACAAGGGGTGAAAAGCTTTTCGCCTTCACGGTACCACCCTTTTTCACAGACGCTTTTCCAAGGTCTGCCTCAGCGACAATTGATCTTTGTCTTTTTGATAACGGGTTTTATCGTGATTTCTTTAAAACCCGGCAGATCCTAATCGAAGGATTCTTTCAGACCTGCACTCCAGAGTGATGTCGGAATAAAAGGGCTCTTACCGGTTCACAGCAACCACCGGCTCTCTGTAAAGGACATCCCTTTTCCTTTTGCTCTATCATTGATTTAACACTATTTAGAATAATTTAATTATACTTTTAGTACACCGCCCGTATTAGCCGAAGTCACCAGCTTCGCGTAACGAGCTAAATAGCCGGTCTGAATCTTTGGCTCAGGGGTCACAAATTGGGCTTTTCTAGCTTCCCAAACCTCATCGTCTACCAGTACATTGATTGTTCTTCTTGGCAAATCAATCACAATCTCATCGCCATCCTCGATAAAAGCGATCGGACCTCCTTCTGCGGCCTCTGGTGAAATGTGCCCAACAGAGATTCCTCTAGTCGCTCCGGAAAAACGACCGTCTGTGATCAGTGCCACTTCTTTTCCTAATCCTCTCCCCATAATTGAGGAGGTTGGCGCAAGCATCTCCGGCATTCCCGGTCCGCCTTTTGGCCCTTCATAGCGAATGACAACAACATGACCGGATTGTACTGTGCCATCATCAATTCCTTTTTGCGCTTCTTCTTGAGAATTAAAACATATCGCTTTACCTATAAAAGTTTGGATCGACGGGTCTACCGCACCCACCTTAATCACACTGCCATTAGGTGCGAGATTTCCAAATAGAATAGAGAGCCCGCCTACCTTGCTATAGGCATTCTCAATCGGACGAATGACATTAGGATTTAGGATTTCGGCATCTTTTACATTCTCATAGAGCGATTGACCTGTAATCGTAATGCGGTCTTTATGGAGTAAGCCATCAATCTTGCAAAGTTCATTAATAATCGCACTTACACCGCCTGCCTCATGAACGTCTTGCATCGAGTAATCGGAGGCTGGTGCAATTTTGGCAAGGTATGGAACCTTTTCCGCCACTTCGTTAATTCGTCCCAGATCGTAGTCGATACCCGCTTCATGGGCCAAAGCCAACGTGTGTAAAACCGTATTGGTGGATCCCCCCATTGCCATATCGAGGGCAAAGGCATCATCAATGGTTTCCTTTGTTACAATATCTCTTGGTTTGATATCATGCTCGATTAAATACATCAAATGCTTAACGGCTTCTTTAATCAAACGATGCCGTTCTTCAGAAGTGGCTACAATGGTACCATTCCCAGGAAGGGCAAGGCCAAGCATTTCCATTAAGCAGTTCATTGAATTCGCTGTAAACATTCCTGAACAAGAACCGCATGTCGGACAGGCCAACGTTTCAAGCTCTTGCAGCTCCTGAAGCGACATTTTTCCAGCTTGATGGGCCCCTACTCCTTCAAATACCGATGTAAGTGTCAAATTTTTGCCGCTTGGTGATTTCCCAGCCTCCATCGGCCCACCTGATACAAAGACAGCAGGCACGTTGGTTCTTACAGCGGCCATCAACATTCCAGGCGTAATCTTGTCGCAGTTCGGTATATAAAAAACACCATCTAACCAGTGTGCGTTAATCACGGTTTCTGCGGAATCCGCAATCAATTCCCGGCTCGGTAAAGAATAGCGCATTCCAATATGTCCCATTGCGATCCCGTCATCTACACCAATTGTATTAAATTCAAAAGGAACGCCGCCTGCTTCCCAAATGGCTTCCTTTACAACATCCGCAAACTCCCGTAAATGCTTATGTCCAGGAATAATATCCACGTAAGAGTTGCATACCCCGATAAACGGTTTGTGCAGATCTCCTGTTTTGACACCCGCAGCGTGAAGTAAGCTTCGATGCGGCGCTCGGTCTATTCCTTTTTTTATCATGTCGCTTCGCATAACATCTCTCCTCCTTCACAAGCCTTTTTTCCATATCGTTATTAAAACAATCTTAAATTCAGACTGAAGTTTGGCTTTTTCAACCAACCGTTTGAGTGCGATAAAGGAAAAAAGAGCACCCATTCATCATAATATTGAAACAATTTAAATTAGTCTGTTAGATAATGTTCCAAGATAATTTAAAAAAGCCTTAATTGGGATTTATAATACTCCCCAAATGCCAATTGGTCAACCTTAAAAACACAAATTTTTAGACTTTTTTAATTAATCAGTTTCCGTGTAACCGCATTCATCCTTTATATACGAACTTTCAATTGTTTTTCGGCTGGTATTGTAAATTTTTATAAATCGTTTTCACATATGTTGATAACGCTTATTCCCTCGCCACTTACTGCTGAACCTTTCATCTAGCTGCTGGCATCCATTATTAAAAGACAAGCTTGTCTCTATAACGAGTGTGACGCTAGAACACAGCCGATACGAGATCCCATGTTACTCGATGACAAATTGAGCGTAACGAGGACTCGCTATCCGCCGCGAAATGGGCTGAGATGCCGAAATAACGGAATGAGGTTACGCCTATTTCGATTGCGCGTAACGAGGATTCGCTATCCGCCGCGAATCCGGCTGAGATGCCGAAATAACGGAAGGTCGTTACGCCTATTTCGGTTAAGCGTAACGAGGATTCGCTATCCGCCTCGAATCCGGCCGGAATGACGAAATAAAGGAAGGACGTTACGCCTATTTCGGTTGCGCGTAACAAGGATTCGCTATCCGCCTCGAATCCGGCTGAGGTGACGAAATAACAGAATGAGGTTACGCCTATTTCGATTGCGCGTAACAAGGATTCGCTATCCGCCTCGAATCCGGCCGGAATGACGAAATAAAGGAATGAGGTTACGCCTATTTCGGTTGAGCGTAACGAGGATTCGCTATCCGCCGCGAATCCGGCCGGAATGACGAAATAACGGAATGAGGTTACGCCTATTTCGGTTGAGCGCAACGAGGATTCGCTATCCGCCACGAATCGGGGCTGAGGTGACGGAATAACGGAATGAGGTTACGCCTATTTCGATTGAGCGTAACGAGGATTCGCTATTCGACTCTATCAGCTTAACCCAGCCTGACTTTCTTGTTTTATTTACAGTATGGCCTGTGCGGCGAGCCTGCCTGAGACGACAGCGCCTTCCATCGTTGCAAAATAAGGCTGTTGTGTGTAATCGCCTGCGAGTACCAAGCCTTCTACAGGCGTTTTTTGGCTTGGTCTTAAATGATTATTGCCCGTATCCAAGGAGTAAGACGCATTCGCATAGCGGACAACGCGATAATCCAATATATGAGTTTCCAAATTAAGTCCTATTTTCATGGCATCCTGAAGAACGATCTCAAGGATGTCCTCTTCTTCCATCTCTAAAAAGCGCTCGGGCGGAGTAAGGATAATGGATAATCGCCCTTTTGAGTTTGGAAACGTTGTTCGCGATTGTTCAGAGAAGGTTCCTAGGCATGTATAAGGAGCAAAAGTCGTCATATCTTGAGCCATTGAAGGTTTATCCAATTCCAATTGAATGGAAACCGAAGACATGGATTCGAGTTTCATTAAATCATCAAACCACGATCCCTCTGTCACATGCGGCTTGACTAATCTTTGAGATTCGGCGAGTGTTGTCGCTATGATCGTATAAGGTGCCTCAAATGTTTCTTCACTTGTTAGGACACCGCCAACACGTCCATTACGAACAAGCAGTTTCTCTACCTTCGCATAGGTTTTGACTGTTCCTCCAAGCCGTGTGATCGCTTTGGCAAGAGGATCTGCCATAACTTCAGTCATCCCCCCGTTAAAGGTACCTTGCCTTAATTTATAAAATTTCTTAAGCCCTGGAAAAAACATTCCGAAATAGGCGTACGTTGAATACCTTTGCGGCGGCAAAAAGAAAAAGCCAGAGCTTAATGGAATCAAGATTTTCTCAACGGCATCCTGATTCAATCCATGCTTTTTGGCATAATCCAAAACACTGATGGCATCAAGCTGATCCGGGTGAGCGACGTATTCTCGAAATCCAGCTGCAAAGAACCTGGCCAAAGCGAGTTTTTCTTTTACAGAAATAAATTTATTATTGCCCAAAAAGCCACGCAAGGCTTTAATTGGGCCATGAAATGGCGATAAACCAAAAAGCACTTTATCTAAACCTACTTTTACAGCCACCTGTTCTTCCCATTTAAGGATTCGGTCTACGTCGATGCCTGCCCGGAATAGCAGGTCTGGCAAAGCCGTGTAGTATCCCTTAAATCGATGAAGGCTTGATTCCACCTTCATCCCGTCATCATCCCATGAAGAGGTCCTCCCTCCAACTATGGGTTCAGATTCGAGCAACAAGACTTTTTTCCCACGCCAAGACAGTTCAAAACCAGCACTAAGACCCGCAAGTCCTGCACCGATCACAATCACATCATACGCCACTCCAACATTCCACGCTTTCCGAGTCCAATTCGGGCTCTTCTAATCTCTAACGCTCAAAAGTCTATGTAAGGAAAAAGGCATCTACATATAAGCCTCGTTTCTTTTCTTCTCTACTCAAATAGTGTCTGCTGAATATTTTCGTAAAAAAGGTTGGTTTCTTCCTCTACGTCCTTTAGATCTGTTTTAATCACAGGTAATTCATCTAATGACTTCAATCCAAAGTGGGTTAAAAACCGTTCCGTTACACCATAAAGAATCGCGCGTCCCGTTCCTTCTGCGCGCCCTACTTCTTTTACTAACTCTTTACTTATAAGCGTTTGGATGGCCTTTTCAGACTTTACCCCTCTCACGTCCTCTATTTCTGCCCGAGAAATAGGCTGCTTATAGGCAATAATAGCAAGCGTCTCTAAGGCAGCTTGCGAAAGTGAAACAGGTCTAGGGTTCTCAATCAATCTCTTTATATACTCAGAAACATCACGTTTAGTTACAAGCTTATACCGATTCGCAACAATGGTGAGTTCAAGCCCGCGAGACTCTTGTTCTAGAGTTTGTGATAATTGGGAAAGGCCCTCTTGAATTTGGGCTTCTGGTTCATCCAAAATATGAACCAATTGCTCCATTGACAGCCCCTCTTCACCTGTCACAAAGAGAAGCGCTTCAATCACGGAAAGTCTCTTCGTCGAATTCAAGTGCTTCCCCTCCCTCATTTAAACTGATCGTAATGTCCTCAAAATTTTCTTCTTGCTCGCAGTGAATTTGTTTTAATTTCATTAACTCCAATAGAGCAAGAAAGGTCACCACAATATGCGTCCGATCAGGATATGGAAATAATGAAGCAAAAGGTTGTGGTGACTTCATGATTCTTAGGTGAGAAAGGATTGATCTCATCCTCTCACCTACTGGCAAAGTTTGCCTTTCTATCTTTGTTCTTAATGGCCGATTGATATGCTTTTTCCTAAGAAGATGCTGCAGAGCCGATAACATATCATAGACAGTTGTTGGGGCGAGTGGTGCCTCGCTTTTCTTTTCGACCTCAAATTGCGATAAGTCGTGCGCTCTCTTGGAGAAAAGAAAGGCTTGATCCTCTTCTTTTTCTTTTAGAACCTCAGCGGCTTCTTTGTATTGGCGGTATTCCACGAGCCTGCGAATGAGGGCTTCTCTTGGGTCATCCTCATAGTCCTCCTCCATCATCTCCTCATCAAAGAGAAGCTCTGGTTTCGGTAAGAGCATTCGGCTTTTCATTTCGATTAAGGTTGCCGCCATCACCAAATATTCACTCGCCACATCCAGCTCAAGAGTTTGCATTTGATGAATAAAGTCCAAATATTGCTCGGTGATTACAGCAACGGGAATATCATATATATCAATTTCTAACTTCTTAATCAAATGCAGAAGAAGGTCAAGAGGCCCCTCAAAGGCATCGATTTTTACTTGATATTCCACAACATCACCATCATCCTTATCACCAAGATCTATCTATTCCGCAACTGCACACTTCTTTCGGACTCTGTATGAAGCTTAGGATTAGCACTTGCAATTATGAAACATTCAGAAGACCGAAGTCCCCTTCCTGAAAAAGTTAGATACTTTATAAACTAGCGGTATTATAGCATACCTTAGGAAAAGGGAGCAATTCACCTCATCCGGATAGCCTGTCTTTCTCTTATAAGGAAAGTCAGACAAGGCTGCTGTTTCTCCTAAAAGCGAACAGCAAGAAGTCGTCCGACCCCAAAAAAAGCCATTATTTAAAAATACATTTGTAAAAATTCAAATGATAGAATCGACGCAAGCGGTACTGCAATCAATTGCTCCTCGGATGAAAGCAGTTTAACAAGCTTTGTTTTATCTCCGTTCAACATACTTAACGGGCAAAGATACAGGTGATTTTGGTCTATTTTTATAGACAGCCCTTGGATGCATTCCCCATCAGTTGTTTCGATTTCAACTGCTTCTCCAATTGATCGCGCGCATAAGTCTAAATAATATTCACGCGACATGTTCAAGCCTCCTTTTCACATGTCTCTTAATTTAGTCTATGCGCTCGTTTTGGAGAGTGATTAGGCGTTTGTTCCTCAAAATTTCAGAGAATCAAACAGGAGATTAACTCGAGCTAACGGAATTTTCTTTAAAACTAAAAAGGCAGCCTTAAGGCCACCCTGAATAGTCATTCTATTCTTTAAAAGATGTTGATTGAAGGCATTTGTTAAAAAACTCATTGGACAGATCAGTAGGTCTGAGATTAACATCCGGTCCAAGCAGATCCGAAAGAGCCTGAACCATCTCTCGTCCCACCCCTTGTCCTCTGTAAGACGGATTAACACTGACATGGTGAAGAATGGCAGTCTGATGATCTTGATCCATCTCAATTCCTATGATGCCAATGATGTCTTCATCTTTCCACAAAAACAATTGCCATCGATCATCTTCTTCATATCTCTTGATCGTTTGTTGAAGCCTTTTCAAATCTTTTTCCGAGGGGACAAAAGACAACAGTCCCATTGCTATTTTTTCATAGCTTCGTTTATAACGAATAAGCATGATTCATGAACCCCTTAATTTCAGGTAACATCGTATAGGTTACATCACTATATCTTATTATATCCAACCCACTCCTATTTGTACCAAGATAAGTGTGTCAAACGTGCAATAAATGACACTTTCCGTGTGTACAAAAAGGATTGGCTACCATTACTTAATAATAATCACTAAAGATAAGGATAGTCTCTTGATTAGATTCTGTCAATGCACCCCTTGGCTGTTCAAAGCTATATGAGAGGCGTCATTAATCAAGTTAACTTCTTTGTTTAACCATTTCTGGCATCAGCAAATCTTTTTTTATCAAATCTTCATAGGTTTCCCGTTCGACCACCAGATAGTCCTTCTCATTCTCAACAAAAATGACGGCTGGCCTTCCTATTCGATTATAATTATTCGCCATTGAATACCCATAAGCGCCCGTGCAGAAAACAGCCAGCACATCCCCTGCTGCTGGTGTGGGAAGCGGCAAATCCCAAATCAGCATATCGCCTGATTCACAACATTTACCTGCAACGGAGACGGTTTCCACATTCGGTTCATCTGCGCGATTTGCAATGACGGCTTCATACTTCGCACCATATAAGGATGGTCGGATATTATCAGTCATTCCGCCGTCCACTGACACATATTTCCGAACGCCCGGAATCGTCTTAGAAGAACCTAATTTATATAAAGTGGTCCCTGCTTCCCCGACAATTGAACGGCCTGGCTCAATCCAGACCTCTGGCGTTTGAAGGCTATGCTCCTGGCAAAATGCAAGAATCGTCTCAAGGACGGGTCTAAGTTGGCTCTCAAGCGGGAGTGGATCATCTTCTTCAGTATATTTGATACCGAATCCTCCACCTACATTTAGTACTTTTGGGGTATAGCCAAATGTGTCCTTCCAGTCAAGAAACCGAGCTAATATTCTCGTTGTCGCTAACACAAAGCCTTCTGCATCAAAGATTTGTGAGCCAATATGTGAATGAACACCCAGCAAATGAATATGCGGGGCATTTAGTGCCAGCTGGATTGCTTTCTCAACATCCCCGTTTGAGAGTGTAAAGCCAAATTTGGAATCTTCTTGTCCTGTTGTGACATAAGCATGAGTATGTGCCTCAACACCAGGAGTCAGCCTTAACAGGACGTTAACGACGATTTCTTCTTTTTGCGCCTCTTCTTCAAGCATGGCTAATTCATAAAAATTATCGACAACAAAAGCGCCTATGCCCGCACGTATCGCCATTTGAATTTCCTCAACGCTTTTATTATTCCCGTGGAAATGAATGCGTGAGGCCGGAAAACCCGCTTTGAGTGCTGTATAAAGCTCTCCACCTGAGACCACATCCAGTGAAAGCTCGTGCTCCTTAACCAATTGAATCATGGCAAGAGTCGAGAAAGCCTTACTTGCATAAGCAATTTGCCAATTGACTGCATAGGGCTCAAAAGCTTCCTTAAAGCGCTGAATGTTTTGGTTGATTAAGTCCACATCATAGACATACAAAGGGGTTCCGTATTTTTCAACCAACTGGGTGGTATCTACCCCGCCGATTACCAAATGGCCTTTTTCATTAATGGTTTGAGTGCCACGCATTTGGCATTCTCCTCTTCCTAATTAATTGTGGCACGATTGCCAAGTTTGAATGAATAAAGGGCTCATGCCAAGGCAAAAGCCCAATTCGTTTTGCAAATAAAAAACACATCTCGTCCGACTCTAACAGATAATTTAAATTAGTAGTCATTATAACAAAGCGCGGATTGAAAGTAAACCAGCCAAAAGGAACAAGCCACCCCATATGAGATGACTTGTTCCTTCTACCTTTTGATTAATTGGTTGGTTGTGTGGTACTGTCTTGGGGACGTACAATGCTTGGACGAATTTGAGAATCTGGCATCGCTGTTCGAATCATAATATCCAAAAAGGCTTTTGGATTAAATGGGATGAAAGGCCAGAGGTAAGGGGTATTGAGATTTTGACAGCGTGCTAAATATAAAACAACCAGGGTTAACCCAATCGTAAAGCCCGGCACTCCAAAAATCATCGCTAATATCGTTATAAATACCCGCACCACCTTGTTCGCCAGACCTAATTCATAACTTGGAGTGGCATAGGAACCAATTGTCGCAATTGAAATATAGAGGATCACTTCCGGTGAAAACACGCCGACCTGTACCGCAATCTGGCCAATTAACACCGCTGCAATCAAACCGAGTGCGGTTGATAAAGAAGTCGGCGTGTGGACCGCCGCCATTCGGATAATCTCGATCCCAATTTCTGCAATAACAATTTGCATCCATAATGGAATATGGCCTTTTTTGTTTGGCCCTATGAACTCTAGCCAGTGCGGGAGCAAATCAGGATGCATCACCATGAGGATCCATAATGGAACGATTAAGATCGACGTCAACACGGCTGTGAATCGAGCCAATCGAAGCAATGCCCCAACAATTGGGGTTTGCCGATATTCTTCCGCATGCTGCATATGGTGAAAGAATGTTGTTGGGAAAATAATGACACTTGGTGATGTATCGCAAATGACAAGAATATGTCCCTCTAATAGGTGCGCCGCTGCGACATCCGGTCTTTGGGTATAACGCACTAATGGAAACGGATTCCATCCTTGTTTAACGATATACTCCTCAAGCGTTTTATCCGCCATCGGAATGCCATCCACTTCTATTTGCTTTAATGCTTTTTTGAGCGTTTTTAATAAACCCGGGTTCGCCACATCTTGTAAATAACAGATACACACATCCGTCTTAGACCGTTCTCCTACTCGCATAATTTCATTTCTGTACCGTTCATCACGGATTCTTCTGCGGATAAGCGCTGTATTAACGATTATATTTTCGGTAAAGCCATCCTTCGCTCCACGAACAACCCGTTCAATATCGGGTTCCTCCGGAGTTCGACCAGGATAACTTCTCACATCCACTACAAGTCCGACTTCTTCACCATCTATTAAGATGACAATAAGACCTGACAACATCTGGTCGACTACTTCATCTAACGTTTTAATTTCCATCACTTGTTGATGCGCTAGATGATTTTTGATGGCATCTTTTACATTAACCCCTGTTCGATGGATGTGTTCAATTCTTAACAGCTCTCTGAAAAGCTCAATAATGAAAGAGGAGTCACATAATCCTGTGCAATAATACGCTCCGATGTCATGATCGAGAATTTTCATCTCGCGTACCCCGACATCGAAATTCGTGCCAATATCCAGGCGATCTTTCATATACGTTTTATTTTCTTTAATCCGTCGTTTTATCGGCTCTTGATAAGCCGCTGTATTCTGGGCGATAGTTACCACTCCTTTCGAGTATAAGTTCAATGGCTTTCTTGGTGATGGGCGCCCCGTGTTCCGCATCATCCACCCCTCTAAGCTTTCCTATATCTCCTACTCCAACTACAACTGGCAAATCTAACTCATCGAGACTGTAGACCGTATCCCCAAATAATCGGCCCAGATCATGCTCGGGATAGCCTTCTTTATCAACCCCATAAGGCGTTAATTCCCCAAACCGATCAATGGCAATGTCAATATGGGTCCACTCCTTCGAATCGCTGTTAGAAGCCACTGCAATGGCGCCGAGCGTGATAATATCGGGATGATTCACCACATAGCGAAGAGCCGATTCACCTGACCCTACTCCGTTAAACCCGCCATCATCGAACATGACCAAAACCGGTTCCTTGTCACATTGCAAAATGGCCTCGACTAATTCTTTGCCATTCATTGAAGAGGGATTGCCTGAAGAACATAAAAGGGCTGGACATCCCAATTGCTCACCCGCTTTCACAACCGCTTCCGTCGCATATTTATCACCATCTGTTACTAGTATGACTTGGCGTTTCATACGCCGCTCACCCTCTCGGTCTAAAAATTAGCGCAACAAGAAAACCAAATAGGATGGCGGATGAAATACCAGCTGCCGTTAAATTAAAAATTCCCATTAAGATTCCTAAATAACCATGTTCGTCGGCTTCAAGCATAGCCCCATGAAGGAGTGAGTGGCCAAAACTTGTAATGGGGACGGTCGCGCCTGCTCCAGCGAACTCAATTAATTGATCGTAAAGCCCAAAGGAATCGAGAAAGGCTCCTAAGACAACAAATATAACCACAACATGTGCAGGTGTTAGTTTAAAGACATCTAATAGAAGCTGACCGACCACACAGATAATGCCGCCGACTAAAAATGCCCAAAGAAAGATCATCCTAACCCTCCTTCTGCTGCTTCTAAAACTACCCCATGTGCAATACAAGGAATCGATTCTTTCTGCTGAATCATTGTTGGGTTAAACAAAGCACCGGTCGCGACAACAAAAATTCGTTTGACTTCTTTTTTTCGGAGCAACTGTGTGAGATAACTATACGTGACAACGGCTGAACAAGCAGCACCGCTTCCTCCAGCAAAAACGGGCTGGTCCGGACTATAAATCATCAAACCGCAATCCTGATGGACCATGCTGATGTCATAGCCTCTTTCCCACATTAACTCCCTAAGTATTGGACTGCCGATACTCGATAAATCACCGGTCACAATCATGTCATAATCCGTTACCTTTCGACCGGTATCTTTAAAATGCTGCTCAATCGTGTCAGCAGCAGCCGGTGCCATGGCCGAACCTAAGTCGCTTGCATTCGTAATCCCCCAGTCCTGGACTTTCCCAAATGTAGTTGCGGTGATTTTGATTGGAGAAGGAGTGCGGCTGACAATAGAAGCACCTGCTCCTGTAACGGTAAACGTGGTTGTCCCGAGTTTGGGACCGCCGTATTCAGTTGGATTACGAAATTGCCGTTCTGCCGATGCATTATGACTGCTGACTGCCGTTAAGACCATATCGGCCCGCCCGGTATCGACAAAATGAGCGCCTAATCCTAACGCCTCCATTGAGGTTGAGCAGGCTCCAAATAAGCCAAAATAAGGAATTTTTAATTCATTGGCAATATAGTTAGAGGTGACGGTTTGGTTAAGTAAATCGCCCGCAAAAAAGAAATCGATCTCATCAGGCTTTTTATTTATGTTTTTTAAACAAATATCGATCGCTTCACGCATCAGCTTTCGTTCAGCTTTCTCCCATGTTTTCTCACCTGCATAAAGCTGATCATAGGTTTTATCAATCGTTGAACCTAAAGGGCCCTTTTTTTCTAACGGACCTCCTGTTGTTCCTGTCGATGTTAGATATAGGGATTGGTCAAACACCCATGTTTGCTTGCCTTGTCTCATTCGAGCTCCCTCCTACCCTAATAATCGATCAATGGTTAGTCGAATTACACCAAAGACGGTTGCGGAAACCACCCCAAACACGATCACGGCCCCTGCTAATTTAAACAGATTGGTTGCAATTCCGAATATAATACCTTCACTTTTATGTTCAAGAGCAGCACTTGTAACGGAATTGGCAAAGCCCGTGACCGGAATAAGGGACCCCGCCCCTGCAAATTTTCCAATCGAATCATACACACCAAATCCTGTCAAAAGTGAAGCAATCAAAATTAAAGTTGCAACCGTCGGATTACCCGCTGACTTTTCATCAAAATTAAAATAGGTCATATAAAATTTTTCAATACCTTCGCCTAAAACACAAATTAACCCGCCTACTATAAAGGCTTTCAAGCAATTCATAAAATACTTTGGTTTTGGATAATAAGCTTTAACATTTTTCTTATATTCTTTTGGGTGATCAAGTTGTTTCATACTTCATCCCTCCAGATAGGTATAAGTTGCCACGTTTTTAACTTTCTTATTAGAAAAACACGATGTGTGCCTTCTAATGATTCACAAAATAAGACCAATGAAAAAGAGAACCCAGCATCTTTCCTAGAACAATTGCCATGAGCAGAATCAAGATTTGTTCGTTCACTCCCAGACGTTTCGCCAAGATCGGCAATACATTTAGGACTTCTGTTAATCCGGCTGCTACCATGCCAACAAATACGCCAAGACCAAGTCCAATTGGAACGAGTAAAATCGGTAAGAGATGAAATTCCATCGAACGAAGGCCGCACATGGTCCCGACTAACGCGCCAAGAATAATCGCCCATTCGTAAGAGCGTATTTTATGATAAGATTTCGTTAATTGCGCAAGCCTTGGAATCAGACCGACAACGGCTAAGAAGGACACAAAAGCCGCGCCTACCGAAAGGCCTCCTGCGAATCCAACAAAAGCTATTACAAAGGATTTAATCATGTTCCTCTTGCTCTTTCTTCATTTTTTCTTGAAAGATGACAAATTGATCTAAATTCTGCTGGTAATTAAACATCTCCACTTCCAATGGACTCGGTTCCTCATTGAATTTCTTTTTAAATAAATGGTTGAAAAATAAGACCATGCCAACCCCAACTCCGATCGAATACGGAATTTGAATAATTAATGGGTTCTCTTTGTGGTCTCCCGTCATGAGCGTATAAATACGCTTATGAACATCCCCCATTGCCACATCTTCATGAAAATTCATAATCGTGAGCGCTGCCCCAATGAATAAAAGGAGCCATACTAAAGCAATAAAAAAAGGCCGCACCCGTTTCTTCTTGTTTGAGGCCACTTCAATAATCGTTTGCGCAGGTCCGACTGTCTGAATATCAAGCTCCGGAAAATAGTGATGAATGGCTTTAATGACATCAATGGCATCAATAACAAGGTGTGAGCTATCCTCTGGTTGGATGGTCTGAATGTGGATTTCCTGAATGGCATCAGCCACCTGCTTGGGCGCAATGACTTTGGCTAGGCGATTAATTGTCAGCCGTTCATTCGAAGAAGCCATAAGTTTATACCTCAGCCGCAAATAAACCGTTGATTCTGTCACATCCATCACCTCCGTACCCTTATTATGGATATTGTCTGCCCAAATCATGCTTCTTACTCATCAATTGAATCCAACAAGCGGATCAGCCGACCCTTTTTGATTTCTCTTGCGAGCCTTCTGCTTGAGATCAAGGGCTCTATCCAACACACCAAATTGAGGTGGGAGCGGAGCCGAAAGTGTGCGTTGAAGGCTCCAATTCACAGAAAGGTGGCGCGCGCGGAGCCAAAAGTGTGCGTTGGAGCCTCCAATACACAAAAAGGTGGCGCGCGCGGAGCCGAAAGTGTGCGTTGGAGGCTCCAATTCACAAAAAGGTGGCGGGTGCGGAGCCAAAAGTGTGCGTTGGAGCCTCCAATACACAAAAAGGTGGCGCGCGCGGAGCCAAAAGTGTGCGTTGAAGGCTCCAATACACAAAAAGGTGGCGCGCGCGGAGCCGAAAGTGTGCGTTGAAGGCTCCAACACACCAAATTGGGGCGTGGCGCGAGCCAAAAGTGTGCGTTAAAGGCTCCAATACACCAAAACGAGACCTGCCGGGAGCCAAAAGCGTGGGATATAGAAAAAGGACGGTTCTCGCGTTTCGAATGAAACGTGAGAACCGTCCCCATGTTTTGGTGGATTACTCTACCATTTGGCCTTTGATGTCATTGAGTATTTTCTTCTCTAATCGAGAGACTTGCACTTGTGATATTCCGAGGCGTTTGGCAACTTCCGACTGGGTTTGATCTTTAAAATAGCGCAGATAGACAATGAGCCTTTCGCGTTCTTGAAGATGCCCGACCGCATCTCTCAAAGCAATTTTATCAAACCACTTCGCTTCATCCTTATCCGATATTTGATCAAGCAAAGTGATGGGGTCTCCATCATTTTCATAGACGGTTTCATGGATGGACGATGGGGTGCGGATCGCTTCTTGTGACATGACCACGTCCTCAGGAGATATTTCCAGCGCCAGCGCCAGTTCATTAACAGTTGGGTTTCGGCCGTAGGTTTTGGACAATTCGTCTTTTTTCTTACGGACTTTGTTTCCCATCTCTTTTAATGATCGGCTGACTTTAACTGTGCCATCATCCCTGATAAAGCGCTGGATTTCTCCAATGATCATGGGCACCGCGTATGTTGAAAATTTAACGTCATAACTCAAGTCAAATTTATCAACGGATTTCAGAAGACCGATACAACCAATTTGAAACAAGTCGTCTGATTCATACCCGCGATTTAAAAAGCGTTGAACGACGGACCATACCAAACGAATATTCCGTTGAACAATCAAATCTCGCGCTTCGTTATCCCCATTTTGACTCCGTTCGATTAATGCTTTTACTTCCCCGTCATCAAGTAGCGGCTCTTTGTTATCGCGCGTTAAATTTACATCCATCTGCAAGTCTCCCTAATTACATAAGGCTTTGTTCTTGGAAAGATGTTTGGTGAGAATAACGGTTGTTCCTTGGTCGGGAGCCGTTTGGATTTCAACATGATCCATGAAATTTTCCATAATCGTAAAGCCCATTCCAGAACGTTCAAGTTCAGGCTTAGTTGTGAATAGAGGTTGTCTCGCTTCATCCAAGTTAACAATGCCGACCCCTTTATCCTTAATGACTAAATGCAGAGATCCATCCACTAACTCAGCGTGGATATAGACTTTACCCTCTCCATTATTTTCATAGCCATGAATAATCGCATTCGTCACCGCTTCGGAAACGACTGTTTTGACCTCCGTTAGTTCATCCATCGTTGGATCTAATTGAGCGACAAATGCCGCAACGGTTACTCGAGCAAAGGATTCGTTCTCACTTAAAGCTGAAAATTCCAGCGTCATTTCATTTTTCAACTAAGCCACCCCCAATGCATGAAGCGCATAATCTTCATTTTCTTCAAAGCGAATAATTTTAAATAAACCAGACATCTCAAATAATCGCTTGACTGGGGGCGAGATCGAACAAACGACCATTTCTCCTCCTGTGCTCGTAATTTGTTTATAACGTCCTAATATGACGCCCAAACCCGAACTATCCATAAACTCTAAATTCCCTAAATTTAATAGAATATGACGCACAGGTTGCTTTTCAATAGCTTCGGTAACGCGCGCGCGCAGCTCATCCGCCGTATGGTGATCTAATTCTCCTTCCAAACGTATACAAAGCACTTCATGTTTGACTTCTAATTTGACTTGAAGGCCCACAGGCTTCTCCTCCTTTAGCACATCTCATTTCCATCTAGAACAATTTAGTTCTAACTTGAGCTTAAGTACCATGTCATTAAAGCTCTCGGTTTAATAGAAATGGTTACTAGAGACAGAATTCTATAAAAGACTGCGGGATTCCTTCACGTCGACAAAACTAGTTAACATTCGACCTACCAAGACCAATTTGTCATTTTTCCTACAGAACGCTTGAGCAATTGCCAATAGCCTGCTTCATGGATATTTGTTGAAACGATTAATGGAGTGGAAGACAAGACTTTTTGCCCATCTTTCACTTCATAGCTTCCTACAACTGTTCCCTTTTTCATTGGTGCTTTCAAATTTTTATTGATCACAATGTCTGTTTTTAATTTAGGTGTTGCAGCTCCTGTTCCTTTTTTGAGCAGAACGACTACCGGTCTTTGAGTCACAATTGGGACCGTTCCTTCTTCACTTTTGCTAATCGTTACTTCTTTCACGACTTTTCCTTTTGCCAAAATGGGTTTCGTTTTGTAATTGGCAAATGCATAATCAAATAACTGAGTAATTTCACGGTTACGTTCTTTGGATGTCGGAGCACCCATTACGACTGCGATAACGCGCATTCCATCTCGTTTGGCTGTTGCTGTTAGACAATATTTCGCCTCATTGGTAAACCCGGTTTTCAACCCGTCAACACCCGGGTAGGCCTTTAGTAACTTATTGGTATTGACTAACCAAAATTTATTATCGGTGTTCTCTCTTAAGTAAGACTCATATAGGGACGTATATTTTAGAACATCTGGATACTGAAGCAAAGCTTGTGCCATCTTCGCCATATCGGAAGCGGTAGAGTAGTGATCATTCTCTGGCAATCCTGTTGGGTTATTAAAATGAGTGTGTTTGAGACCAAGGGTTTTCACTTCTTCATTCATCTTTTTCACAAATTCTTGTTCAGAACCTGCTATGTACTCCGCCATGGCCATTGAAGCATCATTAGCTGAGCCAATAGCAATGGCTTTTAACAAATCGTTAACCGTCATTTCTTCACCGGGTTCTAGGTAGACTTGTGAGCCGCCCATCGAAGCAGCATGTTCACTGATTCGAACCTTATCAGTTAGCGAGATGTCATGATGGTCGAGTGCCTTGAAAATGAGTAATAGGGTCATAATTTTCGTCATACTTGCTGGCGGCAATTCCTTTTCTGCATTTTTTTCTAAGAGCACCTTCCCTGTGTCTTGTTCAATTAGAATGGCAGAGCTCACATTATCTAACATGGCTGATTTTTGGGTTGATTCTTCTGCTGCAAAAGACACATGAGCCGGAATGCTCAGAACAAGGAGCATGGCACTCATTACAATTGCCAGTGTTGCTTTCATAGATTGTATCCCTCCATTCGACGTATCCTTTATTTTCTTCCAACAAAGGAAAATTTATACGTCACGATCCAGAATAAAATTTTATAGTTAAAGGGCTGTTGAGAGGTGTGTTTGGGGGCATTCAGAGGGACAAGCACTGGAACTTGAAAAATAAGCAGGTAGGCGGGGTCAGGAGACTTGTTGCAAGTGTGAAATCCGGACATAGGATGCTCTATTTGTAACCCGTTTAGCCATTCTCTTGATTTGCAGGACCGTTAAAAGAGCTCATAAGCCAAAAAACGAGCGTGCAAAAGTCATATAAGTCGGCGTTTTTTCTTTCTAAAACAAAAAACAAGACATGGGCCCGAGCCCGTGTCTTGTTTTTTTAGCATTATTCTATTGGATGATTTCATAGATAATCGGTGGAACGGAAGGCGATTCATCTGAAATCGAGTAGGCTTCCTTCAATTGATTCAGAGCTTCAACCGGGTTGGTTTCTTTTGCATGAATAAAGGCCAAAGTCTCTCCCTTTTCAACTCGGTCTCCCACTTTCTTAACCAAGGTGATCCCGACACTGTGATCGACCGACCCCTCTTTGGTTTCACGGCCAGCGCCTAGCTTCATCGCTGCGAGTCCTACCTCATCGGCTTGAATCGACTCGACTATCCCTTCCTTATCGCTTAGGACCGGTAGTTGATGAGGCGCTTGTGGAAGCTTATCAGGCTGATCGATCATGAGCGGATCGCCGCCTTGAGCTTCCACAAATGTTCTTAACATGTTAAGAGCCTTACCCGAGTGAAGAATCTCTTCAAGCGCCTGCCTTGCTTCGTTCAAAGAGGGATAAACTCCGCCAAGAATCGTCATGTGAGAGGCAATGGTCAGACAAAGCTCGGTTAAACGCGGCTCCCCATTTCCTTTTAACACTTCAATCGCTTCTTTCACTTCATTGGCATTACCTACTTCATAGCCAAGAGGCTCATTCATATCTGAAAGAATCGCGATGGTTGGTTTACCTAACCCTTTTCCGATCTCAACCATTTGTTCAGCGAGTTCTCTCGCCTTATCCAGCGTTTTCATAAACGCACCGTTTCCAACTTTAACATCAAGAATAATAGCGTCAGCGCCTGATGCGAGTTTTTTGCCCATGATGGAGCTTGCAATCAACGGAATTGAATCAACGGTGGCTGTGACATCGCGCATGGCGTAGAGCTTTTTGTCAGCAGGAGCAAGCTGTCCGGTTTGGCCCACGATAGCAAGCTTATATTTATTGACATGTTCAATAAAAGCTGCTTCGTCTAATTCCGTGTGGAAGCCCGCAATCGATTCAAGCTTATCGACGGTGCCTCCTGTATGTCCAAGCCCGCGCCCTGACATCTTGGCTACTGGTACGCCAGCCGCCGCTACAAGCGGTCCGACAATCAAGCTTGTCTTATCTCCTACGCCGCCGGTCGAGTGCTTGTCCACTTTAATCCCCTTGATCCCATTAAGTTGGATCGTATCACCGGATTGTACAATGGCTTGTGTGAGATCGCGAGTTTCTTGTCTCGACATCCCATTAAAATAAACCGCCATCAACCAGGCAGAGACTTGATAATCAGGGATGGTGCCGTCTGTCACCCCGCGAATCAGCCAATTGATTTCCTCTGTCGCAAGCGTCTTTTGATCACGTTTCTTTTGAATTAAATCAACCATTCTCATCTTCGTCACCCTTTTATCTGGTTAAGAAAGCTTTGTCCGTAAACAGGTGCTTTCACTTGAAATATCTCACTGATCGTCGCACCAATATTCGCATACGTATCCCCTGTAGATATCTCAGTCCCAGCCTTCATTCCATTATGATAAACAAGCAGCGGCACCACTTCACGTGTATGGTCCGTTCCTTTATAAGTAGGATCGTTTCCATGATCCGCTGTAATCATGAGAAGATCGCGCGGACCAAGCTTGCCAATTATTTCGGGCAGACGGGCATCGAAGTATTCAAGAGCACGTCCATAGCCTTCTGGGTCGCGTCTGTGCCCGTATTTAGCGTCGAAATCGACCAAATTTAAAAAAGCAAGCCCGTTAAATGGTTCATCGAGAGTCTGAAGCAATTTGTCAACGCCGTCCGCATTATCTTTTGTCCGAACGGCTTTGGTTACACCCTCGCCATCATAAATATCATTAATCTTTCCTAGAGCAATGACGTCCCAGCCTGCGTCACTCAAATCATTCATAACGGTGCGTCCAAACGGTTTGAGCGCATAATCATGGCGATTCGGTGTTCTCTCAAAATGACCGGGTTGTCCGACAAATGGACGGGCAATGACGCGGCCGATTAAGTAAGGAACGTCGCGCGTCATCTCACGGGCCGTCTCACAAATCCGATACAACTCCTCAAGAGGCACGACCTCTTCATGGGCGGCAATTTGTAAAACCGAATCCGCAGACGTATAGACAATGAGGTCCCCTGTCCGCATATGCTCTTCGCCTAATTCTTCAATAATTTCCGTTCCTGAGGCCGGTTTATTCCCTAGTATACCTCTTCCTGTTTTTTCTTTCAGAGCGGACAAAAGCTCCTCAGGAAAACCTTCTGGAAAGACTTTAAAAGGTTTTTCTATGTATAAGCCCATAATCTCCCAGTGGCCAGTCATCGTATCTTTGCCATTAGAAGCTTCTTGAAGAATGCCATAACCGCCTTTTACTGCGACATCAGGCGACAAGCCTTTAACATCTGGTCTAAGACGTCCCAAGCCTAATTCATTCATATGAGGGAGTTTTAGGCCATTTAAGCTTTCGGCAATATGCCCTAATGTATCGGCCCCTTCGTCACCAAACTTAGCTGCATCGGGTGCCTCGCCAATCCCTACAGAATCTAAAACAATTAAAGCCACTCGGTCAAATGAACGCGCTTCACTCATATCGCGGCCCCCTTTCTATTACATCACTCATCTTTTTTAGTTTAACACTCATTAGTCTCCATCTTACGCCAATATCTATTCCCCGTCACGCAAAAACTGAAACAAGCGATTCGAAAGCCGAGCAGCGGTTGGTTGACTTTGAGCAGGTATTTGACCAACCACCTTGACCGCCCCATCCCCTGGTTCATCGTATTTATGAGAGCTTGCATAGTGCTGATCAAGCCATTTGAGCCCAAAATAAAACATGACGGTACAAGTAATAAACAACACAAATAATTTCAGTGAATCCAAAAAAGTTCTAAACGATTTTCTCATGACGCTCCTCCTGTATCTTGCTTTAATCCAATATAAGAACTTGGCCAATAGTACAAGATATGCCAATTCAAAACGGATTTATACACAGGCAAGCGCACTTTATGCAAATAAAACCTTCTCCTATATAGCCGGAAAAGGTTTTTGGTTTAAGCTTCTGATCGACCGTCTTTCTCACGGGCTTGGCAGCGATGGCAAATGCCGTGAAACGTTAAACGATGATCTTTTATTTTAAAATGCCAATTCGCTTCTACCACTTGTTCAACATCACCAAGAAGGTCTTCCTGAATTTCATCAACTGCACCACATTCAATGCAGACTAGGTGGTGATGGAAATGGGCGGCTCCTTCTTGACGGAGATCATAACGAGAGACCCCATCACCAAAATTAATTTTATCTACAACCTTAAGCTCGGTTAAAAGCTCTAAGGTTCGGTATACCGTAGCAAGTCCTATCTCAGGCGCCTTGTCTTTGACTAGGAGGTAAACGTCTTCCGCGCTCAAGTGATCTTCTTCATTTTCTAGTAGTACACGGACAGTCGCCTCACGCTGAGGGGTCAGCTTATATTTCTGAGAGTGCAACTGCTTCTTAATTCGGTCTATTCGTTCCTCCATCTAGGTACCTCCTCGCCCCTTTTCACTTCTCAATTATAAAGGGCAGTGGAAGCAGTGTCAATTTGTAATTATTCTAATGTATAAATGAGAATGATTATAAATGTATCTGTTTGTTGCTCTTTAGTTAAAGAGGGGTTAATTGACTATTCAACAAGCGGTTCTATTGAATAATCCCCTTCATCAAGACCGGTGAAATATAGGCTTCAAAAAGAGAGCTGACTACAATCACACCGATCATCCCGACCATCAAGAGACCGTAACGGCCAAATTGAGGAAAAAGAGGTGTTTTGCGATTTTTCATCAAAAGCTGCCGAATCATTTTTAGTGAAAAAGAAACGGCCGCTGTACTTACAATAATAAAAGCGGGAACTAAGACTAAGTTTTGTGGAAACACACTTGCTAACGCCATCCAAAAACCATGCCAGCCCATCTGGTTAACGAGAAAGCCTACCGTGAAACCGACCACAATTCCCTTTAAAAATAATAAAACAAAGATTAGTGGCAAGCCAATAATCGAGAGTCCTAATAACCATATAAAGCCGAGATATTGAAATCCATGAGTAAAGCTTTCATTAAATAAGGAGGAGGGATCAACCAGATTCCCTTTTCCCATTTCATTAAAGAAAGTATTCAAATAAGTTAAAAGATTCGTCTTCGCACTAGCAGGCAGACTATTGACAATAATCGCGCCGAAAATAATCCCTGTTAAAAAAAGCGCAATGGAAAAAATATAAAGAGAGATATTTTCTTGTAAATGACTCAAGATACGAGATTTTAATGTTTTGGACATTAGCCTACCCTCTTTCTTCATTCTATCAAGGTCCGAGCACCGACATCATTCAATCATCTGATTCCATTCTATGAATCGGCTAACAACTCTATGACTCAAATTAATAGAAAGAAGAAACTAATTTGAAACGGGTTGAAATGCGGGGACGGTTCTCGCGTTCCTTTTTTTGCCCGGAAGCTCGAACCGTCCCCTCCTAATTAAGTGATTTTGCCAAAATGACCGGCCCCGCCTGCTTGGATGGTAAGGGTTCCTTCTCGGGCACGGACAATGCGCTCGGCAATCTCTTCACCCACTACTTTTTCGAGTGCTTCAATCGGCACTTCATGGAGAATCGCCATCTCCGTCCCAAAATGATCAAGCAGTTTCATTAGCGTCTTCTTCCCGATTCCAGGAATAAAATCTAATGGAACTTGATGAATGTACGGCGGGTGAGCGATTGTTTCCATTCCTGAAAGAAGCTCTCCAGGGCAAAGTTCCACCAAACGTTCATAGACGCCCTTGATCAGCCGTTTACTGCCGCAAGCGGGACAAGGTTGACCCATAAGTTCTGACTCTACATCCGCTTGACAGTCCGCACAACGCGAACGGTGATACTTCCCTAAGCGCGGGTTGAGTCCATAATTGGCTAGAATGGCTCTTCCCTCCTCGTGCTTTAACACTTTTTTTAATTCTGAGAAAGTGGCAGCCTTTACCCTCATGGTTTGGTATTCACGCGCGATTTTCGCAAGCGAATGGGCATCTGAGTTGGATAAAAAAGGGAACTGACGCAACTCCAACAGCTGCTCGGCCATTTCTGTATCTGAACTTAAGCCAAGCTCAATAGCATCAATGGCATCAGGGTCCAGAATCTCACTCAAAGACTGCGTCACTCCCACGCCATATAAACTTTTAAAAGGGGTGAAAACATGAGCAGGAACAAACAATCCTCCAAGCGCTTTAGTCTTATACTGAATATCTCTTGCGGTCCCGTTAAAAAAACGCTGGGTGCTAAGCGTAATGTTGGTCATGTGCTCGGACAGCCAGCTGCTAAATGTCCTCATCGCTTTTAAGGTTGGCATATAAGCTAAGAGGTGAATCGGTCCTTTTGACGACTCCTCTTTGACTTCAATCTCTGTACCTAAAATGAGGGTGACTTCATCAAAACGAAGTCCACCTTCGCTCAGTTCAATCACTCGGCCTGACTCGATCAGCTGTGTTAATTCATCCAATACCTCAGGAACATGGCAATCAATCACACCAATTAAATCTAGACCTTTGCGAAACGCCGCTTCCTCTAAAATAGCTTCAAGTGTCAGTGATCTCGAGCCCGTTATTTTGACGGGTCTTCCGGAGCCTGTTCGCCCGATATGAATATGTAAATCGGCATAAATGGTTTTCAATGACTCCATCGTCACACCTGCTTCTTTAGCTCTAGTAACTCGAGATACTGCACTGCATAAACGGTTTTAGCATCACCGATTCGTCCATCCTTCACCATGTCTTTCGCTTCATTTAAGCTTACGGGTACAAGGTCTAAAAATTCATCTTCATCCAATTCTGCCTGACCTTGTTCCAATTGGTTGGTATAATAGATGAAGATTTTTTCATCAGCAAATCCAGGTGACGTGTAGAACTCTGCAATCTTCTCTAGTCCAAGCGCTTTAAATCCAGTTTCTTCCTCCAATTCCCGGTAAGCACAGGATTCGGGTTCTTCCCCTTTTTCAAGCTTTCCTGCTGGAATCTCATAAAGAATTTTCTCAAGCGGCTTCCGGAACTGGCGGACTAATAAAAGTTCTCCTTTTGAGTTGATCGGAATAATCGCCACCGCTCCCGGATGCTTCACGATTTCACGGGTGCTCGTTTGTCCATTAGGAAGCTCTACCTCTTCAAAATAGACGTCTATGACACGGCCTTCAAACAAGACCTTGGATGAAAGCGTCTTTTCTATTAAATGATCCATATTAGTCAACCTCTCTTATGTCAGCATTTTTTCACTTTATAGTTTAACATAACCTTGACTTTCAAATGATTGTTCGGATATTTTGGCTTAAGGATTAATTTTACCTTTTTGACATGTTTTATTAAAAAAAGGAAATGTTAAGAGTGGGTGATAATCATGGAGAAATTTAAAAAAGGATGTATGATACTTATTTCAGGCTGCCTCATTGGACTAGGCATGCCGGCTGCACAAACTTTCGCTAAACCCCATGCTCAGAATGTTGTCTCAATCGATGAAAAGAATGACCAACTGCAAGACACCTTGCTCACACTCCTAACCCCTGCTCTCGATGAAGCCGTTGAAAAGGTGTATGGTAAACCGCAGCCTTACGATCTTTTTAATGCAAAGATCGAAACAATCGAACGTCCGCAAAGCGGTGGCTTCCACTTTATTGTAACCGTTAGTATTCAAACCTTTGAAGGGGCGCACAATCCACCGTACGGACGAGATTCCTTCACCTTTGATGTCACACCTGACAGAACGATCCTGCTTCATACTAAACACACCGACGTGCAGGCACAACTGTAAAAAGAATGTTTACTTTAGGGGTTAATACAGCTATAAAATAAAGAGGCTGGGACAGAAGAATTTTACGAATAGAAAAAACCGAACTTATTCACACCTTTTAACGTGATGGGTTCGGTTTTTCATTTATAAGATAAGTCAGTTAGTTTAGTTTTGTACCAAGCTCTTTGACTATCATCATTTTACTGTTGATGGATTGGGTTGGTTGAAACAAGGTCCGGATCGCCGGTTGAAGTACCAGCCGAAGAAGTAAAATAATCGCTAGGAAAAAACGGAAGAGTTGAAGGATCAATTGTTCCATTCGTTATCTTGCCTGCCCCATCCGCCTTAAAAGTTTTGGAAATAACATTGCCTTTAATCTGTCCCCCGTTAGAAAGATAAAAGTCGGCATTGGGTGCAAAAAATAATTGAGTGGTGTTAGACGTTCCCCCACTGACTGTAAAGTGCTGACCGCCAGTCAAAATGACCCCTGTAAAACCAGCTCCAGCAGTAATTGTTATATCTGCCGTTTTGGCATAGAGATTCCCATAAATTGGCATATCGCTCGCAAATGTCAAATCATTCGTTCCACCATAATAAATGTTTAATTTATTAGGATCACCCGCAGACCCATTTGCTGATTGATTAATACTGCCAGAACCGGTGGTAAAGCTCGATTTAACATAAATCGTGAGCTTGCCGCTTCCGGTTACAACAAGGTGACCCGTCTCAACTGACAATTGATCGACGACAATGCTTCTATCGGTATTTCCAGTATCAATGGTTAGAGTATAATTACTCCCAATGTGAATCTTTGAAAAAGACATGTTATTATTCATTGTTAAAGTGTAATTTGGTGCAATCCAACTGTTTACATCCAGAACCCCATTCTTAATTATTTCGTATGAATTTGAATCAGATGGGACGGATGCATTAGCAGGCACTGGATAGCTTGGATAAACAGGGAAATCTGGTAATTTTATTGAATAACCAGTGATTGGCTGAGGCGTGCTCTTAAGAGTAATGCCATTCGTTTGTATATTAACAACTTGTCCTGCAATCGAAGCAGGTCCAACATAATATATATTGCCGTCAATTCGGTTACCTCCCCCACCTGACATCGTAATTGAGTGGACCCCTCCGCTTGTTCCAGCTGTTCCAATAATAGTACCGCTCGCTTCCAAGTCAATGGATGGTTTCGAACTATCCTGAGAGGTCGTAAAAACAGTCATATTGGGTAAAGCATAAGTTGGAGTTTTTGACACATAATTAACACTAAAAGATTGGGTTACCGTAGCCGTTTCTGTCCCAATTTTTCCAACTGAAGTAATCTTATATTGTTTGGTCGTTGCTGCACTGCCACTCGGTGTGACATCTTGCACATTAGCTGTTGCTGTTGGTTGGTTCCCGTTCTGGGGAGAAAAATCAGCGTAGTTAGAAGCCGTTAGATAAGTTGCAAGCGTACTAAAAAAGGCGGAAGCGCTAGTTGCCGTTTTGTACGTACTATTAATTTGATCATTCATCTCTTTTAACTTATAGGTTGCCCCTGCTTCAGCTATATAGTAAGCGGATTGGTGACTCCGATCGACTGTCGCAAGCTTGATATTCGTCTCAGCAACTGTTAGGAGACCTACTCCTAGAATGGAAAACACAACGATAACCATCAAAACAATAGCGAGCGCCATGCCTTGCTGATTCTGGAGTTGTCTTAAAGCCTTCCCAAATCCCTTTCGCATTCCTTTCCCTACTCTCATCAGTTTCTAAGCCTCCTCTTTGCAGGCTTATTTTCCAAGACATCTTTAATTAAACTAAACGCTTTTTGATTCATTTATTGTCTAATATATAAATTTGTAGAAAGGGTTACTTTATTCCCTTGCTGATCTGGAACACTTACCAAAGTAAGGGTTACTTTATTTCCTATTAGAGTGACCCCGAACTGACTGATTCCATTAACCACAGGCTGGCCATTTTTATTTATGGCAGACGTGCCTTCTTTATAGGTCACGTTCTCTTTGACAAACTTCAAGCTGTTATCATAAGGATTCGCCGGCGTGTTATTCTCGTCAACGGTTAGATCACTCAGATCAACACTCCTTATTTGTTTAGTCAGAAGAGACATAGCGAGTCTTACATTATCTTGATTTTTGAGATTTTGTGATTGCACATTGTATTCTTTTAAACCAAGAAGATGGATAGAAGTAATCATAACAAGAACAATAGAGAGGATGACTAATGTAGCCATAACTTCAACTAAAGTTAAACCTTGGTTGCCCGACATGTGTTTGGAAATACGTTTTAATTTTTCCACGAGTACACCGTCTCCATTTGCGCTTGCAGTTGATTCATGGCAGCCGTTTTATAGACTTTTACCGTCACATCTTCCAATGGCGTTTGTTTCGGTGTGAGTTGAACGAACACATAATGAGTGCCGTTTGTTTTTGTATAACAGAGTGATCCTGTACTACTGCAATTTTGAACCGTTGGCGTATACCCGGTTACTAAGCCAGGATTAGTCGAAATTTGACTGATGGAAGAAGATGTACTTTGATTATAAAAAAACTCCATCTCACTGTTCGCGACAAAGGTGGCGTCATCCACCTTATTAGTGATTTGATTGGTTTTGGAGGATTGGACAAACATAGTCAAAAATGGTCCTACAATTAAGGCAAGGAGAACAATAGAGGCCATGACTTCGATCAGTGTAAATCCTGATTTGGAGGTGACTAAGTGTACGATCTTTCTTTTCATTTTGGTCCTATTCTCCTATCGGCTAAAAAAAATATCAGTCATTTTCGTGTCGGATTATATACATTAATGTCAGAGTATACTATATTACACTTAGATTCAATGATTATTCTTTGATGAATTAGTCCTTTATACCTATAAAAGATATTTTTTTAAAAACATCCACTTTCAAACGAGACTTATTACCTACTATAAGAAGCCGAGTGTTAGTTCATCATGGGAGGACTGCGAGTTGATACGCAAACATAAACGACTTGGAGATTTGTTAATTGAAGTCGGTACGATTACGCAAGAACAATTGGACAAGACCCTTAAAGAAAAGGATCCAAATGAGAAGCTCGGAAACGCGCTTGTAAGAAGCGGGTATTTAACCGAGCAGCAGCTTTTGGAAGTGCTTGAGATTCAATTGGGTATCCCATTTGTGAGTCTCTATCAATATCCGCTTGATCCTTCATTAAAATCCATCATATCGAAGGAATTTGCCAAACGTAATCTGTTAATTCCTCTTAGTAAGGAAAATAATAAATTGACCGTAGCCATGGCGGATCCACTTGATTTTTATGCAATAGAAGATTTGCGTTTATCGACTGGTTTTACGATCGAAACGGTCCTGGCAACTGAAGAAGATATTCAGCGCACCATCACCAAATTTTACGAAGTCACAGAAAACATAGATGAATTGGTTCCGGACACCATCCAGGACAGCAGTGCTCCGATTAATTATGATTTGGAAGAAGATGACTCCCCTGTCATTCGTATTGTCAACCAACTCATCCAAAACGCGGTCCAACAGCGGGCCAGTGACATTCATATTGAGCCTCAAGAAACCTCCATCCAAGTACGCTACCGTGTAGACGGGATGCTGCGAATTGAACGGACATTGCCTCGGGATATGCTTAGAATGTTAATTGTCCGAATTAAAGTCATGGCTAATCTTAATATTACTGAAACAAGAAGACCACAAGACGGCCGTGTGAAAATCACGATGGACCATCAGCAGATTGACCTGCGAATTTCCGTGCTGCCTACCATTCTTGGGGAAAAAATTGTTATCCGGCTGCTTACGGTCGGCGAAGCGATTGTCAATATGAGTCACTTAGGCTTTGATCCAGACAATGAAAAGAAATTTAGACAGCTTATTGCCAATCCAACGGGAATTGTTTTAATCACAGGACCTACGGGATCCGGTAAAACGTCTACCCTTTATGCCGCTATTAATCAGTTGAATGACGAAACGGTCAACGTGATAACAGTTGAAGACCCGGTTGAGTATCAAATTGAGGGTATTAACCAAATCCAGGTGAATCCACGTGTTGGGTTATCTTTTGCGGATGGACTGCGAGCGATTCTGCGTCAGGACCCTAACATTATCATGGTCGGAGAAATACGGGATACCGAGACGGCAAATATCGCGGTCCGAGCATCTCTTACTGGCCACTTAGTACTAAGCACCATTCACACCAATAATTCCGTTTCCACCATTACACGCTTAATCGATATGGGTGTGGAACCCTTTCTTGTGGCTTCCTCATTAACAGGGGCCGTTTCCCAGCGGCTTGTCCGTCGAATTTGTCGAGATTGTGAGGAAAGCTATGAAGCGAGTGAAATGGAAAAATCCATTTTTAAAGATCAAGGGATGGAAGTCCCAGAGCATCTCCATCGTGGAGTTGGCTGCGGCAGATGTAATATGACGGGTTATCGAGGGCGTATCGCGGTTCACGAAGTGTTGGTTATTGATGAAGAGATCCGCCGAAAAATCATGAACAATCATTCAGCTTCCTCCATCCAGGACTATGCCTTTTCCGGCCAACACGCCTTATTAATACATGATGGACTTAAGAAAGCTTTACAAGGAATTACCACAGTAGAAGAGGTATTAAGAGTATCAAACAGGGCGGTGTCTCAATGAAAACAGAGTTAGATGACTGGTTAAATTTTGCGTATTCAAGAGGGGCTTCAGATATTCACTTATCGGCTGGGACCCCTCCGACCTATCGGCTTCACGGCGACCTCTTTAAGATTGAAGGGCCTGTGATCTTACCTCATATGACTGAGGAAATTACAAAAGAAATTTTGACAGAAGAACAATATGCGACATTTCTAGAAAACGGGGAGCTTGACTTTTCCTACAGTATTCCTAACATTTCCCGCTTTCGTGTTAATGCCTATCGCCAGCGCTCGTCCGTTAGCATCGCCTTTCGTGCCGTTCCGCCAAATGTGCCGAGGATGGAAGACTTGAAGCTTCCCACGATCCTCACAACGTTTTGCCAAAAGCCTCAAGGACTTGTCCTCGTTGTAGGACCAACCGGAAGCGGGAAATCGACCACCCTTGCTTCTATGATTAACTATATTAACTTAAGCTTTAAAAAACATATCATTACGCTGGAAGACCCTATCGAGTATTTGCATCGGCATCAGAACTCGATTATCGACCAGCGCGAAGTCGGGTATGACACGCAGAATTTTACAAGTGGACTAAGAGCCGCGCTTCGCCAAGATCCCGATATCATATTGGTCGGAGAGTTAAGAGACTTAGATACCATTCAGACGGCCATTACGGCAGCTGAAACGGGACATCTTGTCTTTGCCACCTTGCATACATCGGATGCTCCTAGTACGATTGATCGGATCATCGACGTCTTTCCGCCCGGCCAGCAAGCGCAAATTCGCATCCAGCTTGCCTCTGAGCTCGTGGCGGTCATTTCCCAGCGGCTGTTTCCAACCCCTCATCATGATGGGAGACGGGCTGCTCTTGAGATTATGATCAATAATCCAGCCATCCAAAATCTGATTCGTAATGAAAAGGTCTACCAGATCCCAAGTGTCATTCAGACGAGCCGTGCACAAGGGATGCAGAACATGGAAAATGCGATTCTTGATTTGCTGAAAGAGGGAGCCATTTCCCGAGAGGCTGCCCTGCCTTACTTAAAAGGAGGCGTTGCAGTTGGCGTATTTTGATTACACAGGCCGGGATGTTAAAGGCAGAATGAAAAAGGGAAATATCACGGCTGAATCCAAACAAGATGCCGTAAAGGCTCTTAGAGAAAAAGGCATTGCTGCTATGGAGATCGCCGAAGGAACGCCCTCTCTCCTTACGATGGATCTTAAAATTGGGCCGAGTGTCAAGTCCAGTGATATGGTTATTTTCCTCAGGCAATTTGCTACTCTCATTAAGGCGGGGGTTCCTATTGTTGACTCGGTCGAAATTTTATCTGAGCAATCCGAAAGCAAGGCTTTAAAAGCAACACTTACCCAAATCGCCCATGAGCTCAAGCAAGGTCAATCGCTTTCAGCAGCCTGTGAACAGCATAAGAAACTCTTTCCGCCGCTCGTTATCAATATGATCAAAGCGGGCGAAATTGGCGGTTCGCTTGAAGAAACCCTTGAAAGACTCGCCACTTTCACTGAAAAACAGCATGAATTAAAACAAAAAGTAGTGTCGACCATGTTCTACCCTGCGACTATAGGCCTAATGGCGATCGGTGTCATTGTCTTTATTATGGTCTATGTGGTGCCCATGTTTGCGAACATGTTTGAAGGCTTCAATGCGAAGCTGCCGCCTATAACCCTGTTTGTACTAGGCTTAAGCCACGTCATTGTTCATTATTGGTGGATCGTCCTTTTCATCATCATCGTTATTTCGATATTTTTCTATTTTTTGCTACAAAATAAGTCTAGTAAAATGGTCCTAGATTATGCTATATTAAAAGTGCCCATTTTCGGTAAACTATCTCAGAAGGCTGAGATTGCTCGAATCACACGGACACTCAGTTCGCTCTTCTCCAGTTCCGTGCCGATTCTGCAAGCCTTAACAGTTGTAGAGCGAGTTACGAATAATGAGGTCATTCGCAAGGTCATAATAAATGCCAAAGATTCTTTAGAGAAGGGAAGATCGTTAGCCGAGCCATTAAAAGAGAGCTGGGTATTTCCACCGCTTGTTCATCACATGATAGCGGTTGGGGAGCAAACGGGGGCCCTTGACTATATGCTTGAGAAAGTTGCGGACTTCTATGAAGCAGAAGTTGAGACTATGACAGACCGTTTAAAGTCCCTCATTGAGCCTGTGATGATCATCATTCTTGCAGCTGTTGTAGGTTTTATTGTGTTATCTATCGTGATACCAATGTTTAACCTGTACAGTCAATTAAGTTAAACCAACAAATTTTATTTTTTATGGAGGCACATTATTCAATGATCAAAAAATTACTCAAAAAACAAGACGGTTTCACCCTCGTCGAACTACTTGCCGTTATCGTTATTCTTGCAATTATCGCAGCTATTTCTATTCCTGCCATTGGGCACATTATCAATAATAGTCGTAATAAAGCATCCGTTAACGATGCACTTCAGATAATTGATGCAGCAAAACTTTATGTAGCAGATCATCCAAATTATACACCTAGCGATACTCCAGATACTGACTCCGAAATTGTGGGTACAACAGGGGATACAAATAGTTTAGCAACTTACCTAAACAGCACTGTTTCGGGTTCAACATTTGAATATGTTTATGAAGATACTAGTGGCGCCTACCACATAGTTGGCCACAAAGTAAATGGAAAAACTGACCCTGTTACAACAGCTGCCAATGATGCAACTGAAGCTCAATTAATTAAGTATATTAATGATGGTACCCTTCCTTCTGGATCCTAATGATTTTAATCTATCTCTACCTTCTCGCCCTTGGCCTGGTCCTCGGTTCGTTTTATAACGTGGTCGGGCTTAGGGTGCCGAAAAATGAATCACTCATTCAACCGCCGTCACATTGTCCGCAGTGTGGACGGCGGTTAGCCTATAGAGACCTCGTCCCGGTCTTCTCGTGGTTGTTCTTGAGGGGACGCTGCCGGACTTGCCAGAAGAAAATTCCAGTTTTCTATCCTATTATGGAATTGATCACTGGTCTTCTTTTTGTCTTAATGCTTGATCGATTCGGTTTTTCGGGTGAGTTGCTCGTTGCCCTAGCCCTTGTCTCTATGCTTGTAATTATTACGATTTCTGATATCCACTATATGATGATTCCGGACAAGGTTTTACTTGTCTTTTCGATTGTTTTCATTGGGCTTCGCCTCGCTCATCCCCTCACCCCGTGGTGGGACAGCTTGCTCGGCGCAGCAGTCGGCTTATTCCTTCTGCTGCTTATTGCGATCGTCAGCCGTGGCGGCATGGGCGGCGGCGATATTAAGCTATACGCGGTTTTAGGATGGGTGTTAGGAACCAAGCTCGTTATCCTGTCTTTAATTTTTGCTTCCTTCTATGGCACCCTCTTTGGTTGTATCGGACTCCTCAGTGGAACACTAAAGCGAGGCAAACCCATCGCCTTTGGTCTCTTTATAGCCCTTGGCACTTTAACCGCTTATCTCTATGGAAACAGTCTCATCCAAGCTTACATGAATTGGATTTACCAGTAATGGAGGTAATTCAGTGGCCTTTACAATGTTTCAATCAAATGCACACTATAGTCTCATCATCAAGGACCATGTTATTCGGTTCGTTGAATTAAGAAAGCCCGTACCTAATGGGGTTCGCCACTTTTTGGAGCAGCCGATCCCTCAAGGTGTTATTGAAAATGGACATATTATGAGGAAGAAAGAATTAGAAACCCTTTTAAAAAACTGTATTAAAGATTGGCATTTGCGAGGCAAAAAAATCTTTATTACGGTACCTAACTCGGTTTCCGTTGTTCGAAAGCTCGATCTTCCCGGACATTTAACAATAAATGAAATTCGTCCTTATCTTTTTATGGAGATCGGTCAAAGCATCCACCTTCCTTTTGACAATCCGGTCTTTGACACTCATCTGATCGAGAACAGTCAAGACATTACCCAACTGCTTCTTTTTGCGGCGCCTGAAAATGTTGTCAGAAGTTATGTGGATCTATTAGAGGACTGCGGGACAAAGCCCGTTGCGGCAGAAATCTCACCTTTATCTTTGCACCGGCTCTATAAAAAGCTTGATCTAAGCACCGAACAAAATACGATGTTCCTGCAATTTGATGAGGATGGAACGAACGTCAGTATTTTCAATAGGGACTTGCTCCTCTTTATTCGTCAAGTTGCTAACGACTATAATGAGGACTTGTTGCTTGAAACAGAAGAACGTTTCACCTTAATTTTTTCTGAAATTGATCGCATCATGAATTTCTATGAATTTACGATCAATAACGGCCTTGCCGGTGTCCAAAAAATCGTGCTGACAGGCGATCATCCGGATATCCAATCTTTCTTCACCAGCTTGGAAAGAACCGTTCATATTCCTGTGTATCCTTTATTCAATGAGAAGATCAGCAGCCTGACGAACCAGCTTCTTCCAAGCGGCTACCAGGTCAATATCGGTCTTGCCCTTAAAGAGGAGGTAAAAAGATGACGATTGAAATCAATCTTATCCCTCTTAAGACACGAAAACAAAAATGGGGAAAGCCCGTTTCCATACTTAGCATCATTATTTTTGTTCTGCTTGTTGCAGGCCTCACCGGACTTTATTTTCAAAAGATTCATGAACGTAACCAAGCACACGCACGACTGCAAACGATTCAAAAAATCATTCAAAAACATACGAACGATCAAGCAAATGTGACTCAGCTTCTAGCACTTCAGAGCGAAGCAACCATGGTTACGAATGGAGCTCCTCAATCAGAGGCGCTATTGATGACCTTTGTGGGTCTTCTACCTAAAAATGGGACGTTTTTGACTTTTGACTATCAAAATGGTGTTATAACTCTGACAGGACAATTTAAAGGCCTCGATGAAGTGGCGGCCTTCTACCATGCTGTTCAAACTAACTCACTAGTCAGCCAGGCGACCATTAACAATGTCAATGCCACATCGGCCACAAGCTGTACAGCGAACATGACCATCCAGATCGACGCAACAGCCTATCAAGCTTTGGGAGGGAAGAAATAATGAAGCGCCCTTTTGGCATTAGCCCTCTCCTACTCGTCATTCTTGGCTGCGTGATTGTGATCGGCGGCCTGGCATACAGTTATTTGTACCTTATCAATCCTTTGAACGAACAGATTCAGGCTGTCAATCTTCAAATCGGTCAGAAAGAAACGCAGCTTCAAACCTTACAGACCAACACAAAAGAAGCCAAGCAACTCGATAAGGATCTATTGCTCTCCCATATTCCAGCGAGTGTTGAGTTTGGTCAATTCTTAATCCGTCTAAATGACAACGCCACTGCTGCACACTGTCAGTTGACCTCAGTTACGCCAAGCAATTCGGTTTCCGGAAACAGTACGACTGCAGCAGATACGTCTTCCAGCACGGCCTCTGCAACAGGTGCGGTTACTCAACTGCCGTCTGGAATACCATCCAGTACGTATGATATCGTTGGCAGTGCGACTAGCTTTTCTGACATGCAGGCGTTTATTCACAGTCTAGAAACGATGGACCGTTATGCCTATGTCGAGGCGATTCATTTCACATCAAATGAAAAAGGAAGCATTCCTTTTACGCTCACGGTCACTACGTTTTATGATCCTAAGTTTAAGGCACTGGGAACATCGAGATATGATCTTGGCTATCTGCCTCCTGCCAATAAGAAAAGCCCTTTTTGATCCGATCATGTAACGGCAAAAGAACCTCAAGCCATGGGGTTCTTTTTTACATTAAGAAATAAAATTTTAGCCATGCAGAAAAGCGACGCAGAAAAAATTTTTAGAATCAAAGTATAAGTAAAACTAAGGCTTCCGTCATTAAGGACTTGGCGATAGGCCAAGTAAACCTAATGCCCAAATCACTTTTTTAGACTGCGCCTTTCCTGCTTATTATAATAGAAGAAGGTTAAACTACTTTTTTGAGGCGGGTGTTGGAATGAAGAAACATCAACTAGGGACATCAGATTTAGTTATCAGCGAAATTGGCTTCGGTACAATGTCCTTGCCACAGGATGAGAAAGAAGCGATTCGTCTCGTCCATGAGGCGATTGATCAAGGCATTAATTTCTTTGATACAGCCGATCTCTATGATCAAGGCCGGATTGAATCGGTCCTTGGAAAAGCCATTAAAGGAAAGCGAGACGATCTCGTCATTGCGACAAAGGTCGGAAATCACTGGGAGCAAGGAAAAGATGGCTGGTATTGGGATCCTTCTAAGGCGTACATAAAGGAAGCCGTCAAAGGCAGCTTACAGCGACTCGGGATCGACGCGATCGATCTCTATCAGCTTCATGGCGGCACACTCGATGATCCCATTGATGAAACAATTGAAGCTTTTGAAGAATTGAAGCAGGAAGGACTGATTCGCTACTACGGCATCAGTTCCATTCGGCCAAATGTCATTCGCGAATACGTCAAACGGTCAAACCTAGTCAGTGTCATGATGCAGTATAGCTTACTCGATCGCCGTCCTGAAGAAGCTGTTTTAGACTTATTGCACGAGCATCACATCTCGGTCATTGCACGTGGACCTGTCGCAAAGGGGCTGCTGTCTGAAAAAGGGTTAGACAAGATTCCGGCAAACGGCTATCTTTCCCATTCGCCAGATGAGCTCCAAAAAACGATCGAGCAACTGCTTGAACATGTGAAGCCTCGCGATTTGTCACAGGTTGCCTTGCGTTACGTCATCGACCATCCAGCTGTCGCAACAGCGATTCCAGGAGCTAGCCGTCTTTCCCAGCTGCTAGATAATGCAAAAGCCGCACAACTCGAGCCATTAAATCAAGCAGAGCGCGACTCCCTTCGTCAGCTCACCCCTGCTCTCTTTTATGATCAGCATAGATAATAATAAAACGCTTGTCTTCCTGAGGATGAAGACAAGCGTTTCTTTTTTTTGCAGATCAAAAGTTCGGCTGTTAGTTTAGCTTACCCATTTGGTTGGTTGTTGCTGTAACGGACACGGAGTCCATTAGAGGGGCAAAATTTAGGATATTGTCAATCTAATGGACACGGAGTCCGTTAGAAGGCCTAATCGGGGCGTTAATGAGCCAAAAGGTAGCTGTAACAGACTGGGTGTCCGTTACAGACCAGCCCCGCACACCTGCCCCGCCGCCTCACCTCGGCTTGCGGATTGATCTAATGGCTTTTTCTCAACTTAAAAAGCTTGGTTTTCAATGACCATCGCTATCCCTTGGCCGCCGCCAATACATAAGGAGGCGAGTCCATACCGCTTGCCTCTGTTGCGCAGCTCATAAGCCAGAGTCAGCAGCAGACGTGCCCCACTTGCCCCGACTGGGTGACCGAGAGCAATCGCCCCGCCGTTTACATTGGTCTTCTCTCGATCGAGCTCGAGCGCTTTTTCAACTGCCAAATATTGAGCGCTGAATGCCTCATTGATTTCCACAAGATCGATGTCTTTTATAGAGAGGCCTGCACGTTTGAGCGCCATTTGGCTGGACGGTACAGGACCAATCCCCATTTTCGTTGGGTCGACACCGGCCATCCCCCAAGACACGATTTTTGCTAAAGGTTTTAGGTTGCGTTTCTCTATGAATTCATTGTTAGAAATGACTAATGCGGCTGCTCCGTCATTTATTCCGCTTGCGTTTCCTGCTGTGACCGTCCCCTCTTTTAAAAAACTTGGCTTAAGCCCTGAAAGTGTATGGACAGACGTTCCTTCACGAATGTGCTCATCTTGCTCGACTAAACCTTTTTTGGTTGGAACCGCAACTATTTCTTCCCGAAAGCGCCCATTTGACCGAGCTTTGGCTGCACGTTCATGACTAAGAGCGGCGTATTCATCCTGCTCCTCCCTCGAGATAGCATAGTCCTTCGCCAAATTTTCTGCTGTGATGCCCATCCCACAGCCAGCATGATCATCCGTTAAGGTACTTAACAGCATGTCTTCATAGACAACAGACCCGAACTTGGCCCCGTTTCCCCTAATCGTAAAATTACTATAGGGGCTTTGAGACATGTTTTCTGCCCCTCCCACCAAGGCTGCCTCGGATTCGTTTAATAAAATACCTTGAGCAGCCGAGACGACAGCTTGCAAGCCCGATCCGCATAAACGGTTGACGGTTAAGGCTGAAGCGATCTCAGGCACACCGCTTTTCAGGCCAATATGACGTGCCAAATAAGCCGCATTTCGATCTGAATGAATGACATTTCCAAAAACCACTTGATCGATCGCCTCTGCTTCGACGGCTGCACGCTCCAGCGCTGCTTTCGATGCCGCGACGCCTAATGTTACGGCACTTTCATTTCGAAGGGACTTCCCCATGCTTCCAAAAGGTGTCCGTGCCCCTTCTAATAAATAGATTGACATCTTTTAGCCTCCTTCATCCCACTTCCAGACTCCTTTTAAAACGCTTACAATAACTATATCATAACTGTGCCAACTGCAATCAAATAAAAAAAAGAACAGGATACTTTACGTCATCTTACCTTGCCATGTAAAATAAACATAAGGTCTTGTAAGCGTTACCAACGAAAAAGGAGGGATCGACTTGTCACTCCCTGAAAAAGTCACTCTGATTGAAGTTGGCCCGAGAGATGGGCTGCAAAATGAAACCAATCTGATTCCAACCGATGTCAAAATCACTTTTATAAGAGCGCTCATGAAAGCCCACATTCAGGAAATGGAGTTAACCTCCTTTGTCTCCCCAAAATGGGTTCCGCAAATGAGTGATGCTGAAGCGATTTTGGAGGCATGCTTAGATTCCTCGATGATCCGTCAGTTTGTTTTGGCCCCCAATCAGAAGGGCCTGGAACGCTTTTATGCGTCTCATGCACGAGAGGTTGCGGTGTTCGTTGGCGTCAGCAATTCGTTTAACAAAAAAAACATTAATAAGTCAACAGATGAAAGCTTGAATGAACTTAAACCACTCATAAAAGAGCTAAAAGATAACGGAAAATTTGTCCGCGCCTGCATTTCGACCGCTTTTTATTGTCCCTACGAGGGGAAAATCCAGCCTGAAGCGGTTTATCAGCTATGCGAAACATTTGCGGGCTATGAAGTGGATGAATTGAGTGTCGCGGATACCATTGGCATGGCCAATCCAAAAGATGTATACGAAGTTTTTAGTGAGCTCAAGACGAGACTGAGTGACAGCGTCTTAATCACGGGGCATTTTCATAACACGAGAGGAACCGCCTTAGCCAATATTTACGCGAGTTTAGAAGCGGGCATCACACGCTTTGATTCATCTGCCGGAGGACTTGGAGGATGCCCCTTTGCACCAGGCGCAAGCGGCAATGTGGCGACTGAGGATGTTCTCTTCATGCTTGAAGAGATGGGGATTGAAACAGGAATTGATCGTCAAAGGCTCCTCGAAGCAGTCGATCTCGTGAAGCCTTCCATCACGAGACCGCTGGACAGTAAGCAGTATCAACTTTACCGAAAAGAATCCTCTAGCCGTTAATCGGAATCACGCGCATCCTCGGATTGATCATTCGCTGGTGGCTTTTAAGCTGAAAAGTTTTATAATGAGGAGAGTAATCGACGGTTAAGTGCTCATTATAATAGACTTGGAAAGCACTTGGGATATAAGTGGGGTAGTGACTGCTGTTGATTGCCTGATCTCCTTCTGTCGGAGAAGCAATCTGCTTCAAATGGATGACCCCGTCATTCACACACCCGCAGCCTTCTGTGTCATAGTCTAAGCGAATCAAGAGGTCAGACTGATCAAAATCACGTTCTAAGACCTCACAGGCGAGATCCGTATAGGTGATATCCATGATGATCTTCCTTTCAAAGTACGTATTCTGTTCCATTATTATAGCACGAGGGCATCTTTACTTACTCTTAAAAGACCTTAGCATTCTTTCAAAAAGGAGAACAACTCATGACCGAATCCATCCGCGTTTCCCATGAGGTGCTTGAGCATTTCCATATGGACCAAGACACCTTTCTTAACTTTTTGGCAAAGCTCTCTAAAAATACGCTGCTTGAAACACTTAATATGACGTATACCGAAATCGCGAGTGACCGTTTAGTGATAACGATGCCGGTTAATTCGACGGTTCATCAACCGATGGGACTTCTTCACGGCGGCGCCTCAGTCGCTTTAGCTGAAACAACTGCTTCAATGGCAACCATGCTTAATATTAACCCAGAAACCCACAACTGTGTGGGACTTGAGATCAATGCCAACCATCTTAAAAGCAAAAGAGACGGCCTTTTAACGGCGACAGCTACCCCTTTACATAGAGGGCGTAAAACGATGGTTTGGGAGATCAAATTGACAGACGAAGACAACCGGCTCATTTGTATCTCAAGATGTACGATGGCCGTCATTGAACGGCAGTAAAGAAATCGCTTAGTTGAATGTCGCTTTCCGCAGAAGACTTTGATGTAACTTTGAAGAACATGACAAATAGAGGGCGTCGTCAGGTTATAATGGCGAAAGTTTAGTTACTCTTATACCTCCACCCTTAATCGCATCAACAAATTTTCCCTGACCACTAAATAAGAACGTTAAGATCGACTTAGTGTCGGTCTTTTATTTTGCCTTTTCTAAACTAAAATCTCAAGCGCCGTCGCAAGCTTCCTGGAAAGAAGGCAGCAAAGAGACTTTTTTCTAACAGTCCTGTTAAGCCTATTTTGCAAATCCAAGAATTTCTTTCAATTAGCCAAATTTTTGAAGCATTCCTTACTAAATCTCTCCCCTATTGTTGTTCTCATTTTCGTAAAATAATACATTTACTAAAAAATACTAAATGACTATTTTTATAATAATAGTATAATTCAGCTATAGGGGTAAGGAATTCTACATAATAGTTATCATAAATAGAAAGAGGGCTGTTATGGAAACAAATATAAGAGAAGAAAATGTTTACAAAGCTTTAAGTGACTTTCTCGAAACAAATAAAAAGAAATTCTTAGCTTTATGGGAGGAACAACTCATTCTTAATCCTGAAGATAAAAAGGATTTAGTAAGAGAAAACGGGTATTTGATGTATGAATTTACTATTCATTCCATGATTAATGAAGGCAAAGAGAGCGAACTAAAATTATTGGCAGAAAAAGTAGCAAAAGAACGCTGTGAAGCCAATATTAACATTGGCGATTTTGTTTATAATGTGAATCTTGGAAGAAGCATCATCATTAAGTGCATTAACCACTCCGGTTTTAAGTCAGAAGTGTTACAGCAAATCATTGATAGGATCAATAAACAATTTGATTTATTCTGCTACTACGCGGTCTCAAGGTATACAAAATTATTAGACAAAAAGATCAATGAAAAGAACTTATTCATTACTCAAACCCATAAAGACCGATTAACCATTCTTGGCCAAATGTCTTCTAGCTTTGTTCATGAATTTCGAAACCCGCTTACATCCGTTATGGGATTTATTAAACTGCTTCAAAATGACTATCCGGATTTGCCTTATTTAGACATTGTCAATAAAGAGCTTGAACAACTCAAATTCAGAATTACTCAATTCCTTCACACATCCAAGCTGTACCCTACCGCTGAAACCAAAAATGAGGAGATCTCAGTCAAACAAATTTTAGAAGAAGTCCTTGATTTTTTATACCCGAGTATTGCCGATTGTAATATCGAGGTAAACTCCACTATCGAAGGAGAAACAATCGTTAACGGAGATCCCAATGAACTAAAGCAAGTTTTTCAAAATTTATTAATGAACGCCATTGATGCCGTAAGTGAAGTCGAAATACATAGACAAATCAACATACATACTGAAGTGATTCATAGTCAGGTCGTCATTTCCTTCTCAAATAATGGTCCCGTTCTAGATGCGGATGCTATCCATCTCATTTTCGAGCCTTTCTATACAACCAAGAAACTAGGAACGGGTATCGGATTATTTGTCTGTAAAAACATTATCGAAAAACATAACGGTAAAATTACCTGTTTTGTCACCGAAGACTTGACCACATTTCAAACGGTGTTGCCGATCATCTCGAATTCGGAAATCTAGTTTAAGTGCTACTTGGCAAACGCCATGCTGGACTTTCGAGCCTGCTGCTTAGATTCCCTCGTGAAGGACTTCTAAGAATCTTCATCGTGCCGGATTGCGAAAAATCTTCATCTTTTGAAAATGGATTTTACGCTCGAACAATTTCCATATAACGGATGTTGTACATAGGTAATTCCCCATATATTAGATTTTAGGCATAAGTCGATTACTATACCTAGTTTGTTGTCCCGAATTGCTGTAACGGACATATATTCCGTTACAGCCTCCATTTTGATGCTTTTTAAATTGTAACGGACACTCAGTCCGTTACAGACACATTTTGCCTCTTTCATGGGGCGATTTTGCCCTCTAATGGACTCAGTGTCCGTTAGATTTCCAAGTACCCCATTTTTGCCCTTCTAACGAACTCAATGTCCGTTAGAAACACAGCACTACTCTATAAACGAAAAAAGGAGAACTGCTTAATCGCAATTCTCCTTTTTTCGGTTGCCCAGCGGCATTCTATTCTTGCAAATCTGCTTCTTGGAATACTTCGTGGTCCCCTTCTTGGTTGACACCATGTTGATTTGCGCATGACCTCATTCCCTCAAGCCAAAGTTTAGGCGCAGGGGCCCGGCCACTATCAATAATTAATGATCCTATGTAAAAAAGGAATCGTCATTTAAACGATTCCTTTATCGATTGCCCGGCGACGTTCTACTCTTGCCAATCTACTCGCTTGGAATACTTCGTGGCACCCCTTCTTCGATTGAAACCTTGTTGATTTGCGCATGACCTCATTCTTTTAAACCAAGGTTAGGCGCAGGGGCACAGCCACTTTCAATAATTAATGATCCAATGTAAAAAAGGAACCGTCATTTAAACGATTCCTTTATCGATTGCCCGGCGGCGTTCTACTCTTGCCACTCTACTCGCTTGGAATACTTCGTGGGTCCCCTTCTTCGATTGACACCTTGTTGATTTGCGCATGACCTCATTCTTTTAATCCAAGGTTAGGCGCAGGGGCCCGGCCACTATCAGTAATTAATGATCTTATGTAAAAAAGGAATCGTCATTTAAACGATTCCTTTATCGATTGCCCGGCGGCGTTCTACTCTTGCAGGGGGAAGCCCCCAACTACCATCGACGCTGAAGAGCTTAACGGCCGTGTTCGGGATGGGAACGGGTGTGACCTCTTCGCCATAACCACCGGACAAAGTATTCAATTGAAGGATCGTACCTTCAAAACTAGATAGGAAGTCAAACAAACACTAATTTAAGGTTAAGCCCTCGATCGATTAGTATCCGTCAGCTCCATGCGTTGCCGCACTTCCACCTCGGACCTATCTACCTCATCATCTCTAAGGGATCTTACTGACTTAAAGTCATGGGAAATCTCATCTTGAGGGGGGCTTCATGCTTAGATGCTTTCAGCACTTATCCCGTCCACACATAGCTACCCAGCGGTGCTCCTGGCGGAACAACTGGGACACCAGCGGTGTGTCCATCCCGGTCCTCTCGTACTAAGGACAGCTCCTCTCAAATTTCCAACGCCCGCGACGGATAGGGACCGAACTGTCTCACGACGTTCTGAACCCAGCTCGCGTACCGCTTTAATGGGCGAACAGCCCAACCCTTGGGACCCACTTCAGCCCCAGGATGCGATGAGCCGACATCGAGGTGCCAAACCTCCCCGTCGATGTGGACTCTTGGGGGAGATAAGCCTGTTATCCCCAGGGTAGCTTTTATCCGTTGAGCGATGGCCCTTCCATGCGGCGCCACCGGATCACTAAGCCCGACTTTCGTCCCTGCTCGACTTGTAGGTCTCGCAGTCAAGCTCCCTTGTGCCTTTACACTCTGCGAATGATTTCCAACCATTCTGAGGGAACCTTTGGGCGCCTCCGTTACTCTTTAGGAGGCGACCGCCCCAGTCAAACTGCCCACCTGACACTGTCTCCGAACCGGATTACGGTCCCGGGTTAGAATGTCCATACCGAAAGGGTAGTATTCCACCGACGCCTCCACCGAACCTGGCGGTCCGGCTTCAAAGGCTCCTACCTATCCTATACAATCGATACAGACATCCAATATCAAGCTGCAGTAAAGCTCCATGGGGTCTTTCCGTCCTGTCGCGGGTAACCTGCATCTTCACAGGTACTATAATTTCACCGGGTCTCTCGTTGAGACAGTATCCAAGTCGTTGCACCTTTCGTGCGGGTCGGAACTTACCCGACAAGGAATTTCGCTACCTTAGGACCGTTATAGTTACGGCCGCCGTTTACTGGGGCTTCAATTCAGAGCTTCTCCTAAAAGGATAACCCCTCCTCTTAACCTTCCAGCACCGGGCAGGTGTCAGCCCCTATACATCACCTTTCGGTTTAGCAGAGACCTGTGTTTTTGCTAAACAGTCGCTTGGATCTTTTCACTGCGGCTCAGCAGGGCTATTCACCCCGCCAAGCACCCCTTCTCCCGAAGTTACGGGGTCATTTTGCCGAGTTCCTTAACGAGAGTTCTCCCGAGCGTCTTAGGATTCTCTCCTCGCCTACCTGTGTCGGTTTGGGGTACGGGCACCTTGAGACTCGCTAGAGGCTTTTCTTGGCAGTGTAAGCACGGGCACTTCGGTACTAAAATTCCCTCCCCATCACAGCTCAGCCTTACGAAGGCGGGATTTGCCTCACCTTCAGCCTTACTGCTTGGACGCGCATAACCAACAGCGCGCTTGCCTTGCCTTCCTGCGTCCCCCCATTGCTCAAACGTCTACTGGTGGTACAGGAATATCAACCTGTTGTCCATCGCCTACGCCTTCCGGCCTCGGCTTAGGTCCCGACTAACCCTGAGCGGACGAACCTTCCTCAGGAACCCTTAGGCTTTCGACGGAGGGGATTCTCACCCCTCTTTTCGTTACTCATACCGGCATTCTCACTTCTAAGCGCTCCAGCAAACCTTCCAGTTTACCTTCTCTGCCCTTAGAACGCTCCCCTACCATCCCATTGGGATCCATAGCTTCGGTGATACGTTTAGCCCCGTTACATTTTCGGCGCAGCGCCACTCGACCAGTGAGCTATTACGCACTCTTTAAATGGTGGCTGCTTCTAAGCCAACATCCTGGTTGTCTGGGCAACGCCACATCCTTTGCCACTTAACGTATACTTGGGGACCTTAGCTGATGGTCTGGGCTGTTTCCCTCTCGACGACGGATCTTATCACTCGCCGTCTGACTCCCGAGGATGAGTCCTTGGCATTCGGAGTTTGACTGAACTCGGTAACCCTGTGGGGGCCCCTCACTCAATCAGTGCTCTACCTCCAAGTCTCTTCCCTCGAGGCTAGCCCTAAAGCTATTTCGGGGAGAACCAGCTATCTCCGAGTTCGATTGGCATTTCACCCCTACCCACACCTCATCCCCGCACTTTTCAACGTGCGTGGGTTCGGGCCTCCATTCAGTGTTACCTGAACTTCACCCTGGACATGGGTAGATCACACGGTTTCGGGTCTACAACCTTAAACTATCGCCCTATTCAGACTCGCTTTCGCTCTGGCTCCGTCTCTTCAACTTAACCTTGCTTAAGATCGTAACTCGCCGGTCCATTCTACAAAAGGTACGCCGTCATCCCCCCGGGTCCCCGCAAAAGCCTGCTTTTGTGGGTGGGGAGGACTTCGACTACTTGTAAGCACACGGTTTCAGGATCTCTTTCACTCCCCTTCCGGGGTGCTTTTCACCTTTCCCTCACGGTACTGGTTCACTATCGGTCACTAGGGAGTATTTAGCCTTGGGAGATGGTCCTCCCGGATTCCGACGGGGTTTCACGTGTCCCGCCGTACTCAGGATCCACTCAGGTTGGGGGTCTGTTTCGACTACAGGGCTGTTACCTTCTCTGGCCGGCCTTTCCAAACCGGTTCGTCTACAGCTCCCCTTCCGGGATGAGTGTCCTACAACCCCAAGAGGCAAGCCTCTTGGTTTGGGCTGTTCCCGTTTCGCTCGCCACTACTAAGGGAATCGCATTTGCTTTCTCTTCCTCTGGGTACTTAGATGTTTCAGTTCCCCAGGTCTGCCTTCCATACCCTATGTATTCAGGTAAGGATACTGCCCGTTCAGGGCAGTGGGTTTCCCCATTCGGAAATCTCCGGATCAAAGCCTACTTACAGCTCCCCGAAGCATATCGGTGTTCGTTCCGTCCTTCATCGGCTCCTAGTGCCAAGGCATCCACCGTGCGCTCTTATTCGCTTAACCTTGTTACAATTGATGTCTTGTTTGCACTTCATTATCCAGTTTTCAAGGGACGATTTCGAGTGTTCACACACTCAAAACCAAACAAATAACCAAAAGCACCTAACGCTAAGAATCGTTTCCTTAGAAAGGAGGTGATCCAGCCGCACCTTCCGATACGGCTACCTTGTTACGACTTCACCCCAATCATCTGTCCCACCTTCGGCGGCTGGTTCCTTACGGTTACCTCACCGACTTCGGGTGTTACAAACTCTCGTGGTGTGACGGGCGGTGTGTACAAGGCCCGGGAACGTATTCACCGCGGCATGCTGATCCGCGATTACTAGCAATTCCGGCTTCATGCAGGCGAGTTGCAGCCTGCAATCCGAACTGAGAGTGGCTTTATGGGATTCGCTCGACCTCGCGGTTTCGCTGCCCTTTGTACCACCCATTGTAGCACGTGTGTAGCCCAGGTCATAAGGGGCATGATGATTTGACGTCATCCCCACCTTCCTCCGGTTTGTCACCGGCAGTCACCTTAGAGTGCCCAACTGAATGCTGGCAACTAAGATCAAGGGTTGCGCTCGTTGCGGGACTTAACCCAACATCTCACGACACGAGCTGACGACAACCATGCACCACCTGTCACTCTGTCCCCCGAAGGGGAAAGCCCTATCTCTAGGGTGGTCAGAGGATGTCAAGACCTGGTAAGGTTCTTCGCGTTGCTTCGAATTAAACCACATGCTCCACTGCTTGTGCGGGCCCCCGTCAATTCCTTTGAGTTTCAGCCTTGCGGCCGTACTCCCCAGGCGGAGTGCTTAATGTGTTAACGTCAGCACTGAAGGGTGGCCCCTCCAACACCTAGCACTCATCGTTTACGGCGTGGACTACCAGGGTATCTAATCCTGTTTGCTCCCCACGCTTTCGCGCCTCAGCGTCAGTTACAGACCAGAGAGCCGCTTTCGCCACTGGTGTTCCTCCACATCTCTACGCATTTCACCGCTACACGTGGAATTCCACTCTCCTCTTCTGCACTCAAGCTCCCCAGTTTCCAATGACCCTCCACGGTTGAGCCGTGGGCTTTCACATCAGACTTAAGAAGCCGCCTGCGCGCGCTTTACGCCCAATAATTCCGGACAACGCTTGCCCCCTACGTATTACCGCGGCTGCTGGCACGTAGTTAGCCGGGGCTTTCTGGTCAGATACCGTCAAGGTGATAGCATTTCCTCTATCACTTGTTCTTCTCTGACAACAGAGCTTTACGATCCGAAGACCTTCATCGCTCACGCGGCGTTGCTCGGTCAGACTTTCGTCCATTGCCGAAGATTCCCTACTGCTGCCTCCCGTAGGAGTCTGGGCCGTGTCTCAGTCCCAGTGTGGCCGATCACCCTCTCAGGTCGGCTACGCATCGTCGCCTTGGTAGGCTATTACCCCACCAACTAGCTAATGCGCCGCGGGCCCATCTGTAAGTGATGGCAGAACCATCTTTTACATTGACACCATGCAGTGTCAACGATTATCCGGTATTAGCTCCGGTTTCCCGAAGTTATCCCAGTCTTACAGGCAGGTTGCCCACGTGTTACTCACCCGTCCGCCGCTCGATCCACAACCATCACCCCGAAGGGATCTGGAAGTTTCACGCGCTCGACTTGCATGTATTAGGCACGCCGCCAGCGTTCGTCCTGAGCCAGGATCAAACTCTCAAAAAAAGTGCAGTTAAAGCACTGCTGGCTTTTGCCGAGGACAGATCTCTTCTGAAAAGAGGCCTGTCCCCCTTTAAAAAACTATGTTCGTTTGATTCCTAGCGTTAAACTCAAAGTATAACTTTGACTGGCGCTTTTGGTTTTTGTTTAGTTTTCAATGTACGAAACAATCTATTAATCTTTCACTATCAATCGCCGTCTCTCAAAAGCGACTTTATTATCTTATCACACCAACAAGATGAAGTCAACAAGTTTTTTCTTCGTTAAAATCATCCGTCAGAAGCGACGCTTATTAATATATCATCTTAAACGAGTTACGTCAACAACTTTATTTCTAAATAATTCATGTTCACTCTATAATAGCTTATACCTTCCTATACATTTAGTAATTCAGTTCTATCAATATTGGGACAAACGCACTAGGCTTCTCAGCCGAACTTGTCTTGCTAATTCCATGGCTAAGGCTATCATTCTCGGGTCTATGCAAAACTAAAGGATAATGCACCTATATTTTTAGGGAATTTAGACAAGCCAACACGGAGAATGTCATCGGGGTAAATTCATGACGTGCTTCAAGCAAAAGGCTCCTTGCGACTAAAAGCATACGCTCTGTAGTTGGCTTCCTCAAGCACTAGCCAACACGAAAAATTTCACCGAAGTAAATTCATGAGGGTACTTCAAGAAAGAGGTTTGTTCGTCACCATCTTAGTTTTATGTAAACTCAATCGGTTATTTACTTTTACCTCTTAATTAGGAAATTAAATAGAAGATGAATTTGGATCTCTAGAACAGGCTTATTGGAAAGCTCGGGCAAATCATTCTCGTCAAAAAAGGCAACATCCGCTGTTTCGACCCCCTTTTCAGCCTGTCCCCCTACAATTTCACAATGAATAAACAATTTATAATAATGAAAAGGATGGGAGGATGAGGATGTCTATTATAATCCCAAACCGCAAGAAACTTTGTTGTAATGACATCAAATCCAGCTTCTTCTTTTATTTCTTTAATAATATTTTCCCATGGAGATATGCCAATATCACAAAATCCTCCCAGAAGTAACCGTAGATTATCTAATTTTTTTACCATTAAAAGCTTTTGATCCTCGAAGACGGCTCCTCGGATATCAACCTTTGGGGTTAATACCCCATTTCAGTTGTAAATAAATTTGGTATATTCGTTTAAAATCTCCATGCTCATTTCACGAAGTTGTCCGAAGCGGTCACGATCAAAAGGGTCTTTCGTAATCAGATACATTTACACCAGCTATGTTCACCAATGCAACAACCGATAGACCCAAATCAGGAAAAACAAGAAAATCAGAGGAAACTCCTTTAATTCCTCCACTGTGGGCAATGATGGTGTATCCATGATGCTTCTCAACATGAACCCCGTAGTCATAGCCGTATCCGGTAGGCAAGGATCGTTTGAGCTGCACTTGCTTGCTTTGCCCTCTCAGTACTTGAAAATCATCGCAACATTCCACCTCACCTGTTCATCTTGACACTTGACCCATTCCTCTGTTCGGGGTAATAGCTGATGAGTGCACTTCCAATGGCAAATGGCCCTAAGTTATTGCTGACATAACGAGAACGATCTTCTAGTATTGGCTCAAAAATATCTAAAAAGGCTCTATCCACTGGGGATTTTGTGTCTTTCCCGCATACATGATCGCTAAAACAGCAGCTCGGCGGATATTTTTATTTGGATCAATTGACCATATTTTAATAATAGGCAAACAATCATCAAAAAAATCGTTCAAGGATTACTCCGCAGGCACTTGCCACCCATTCGCGAACTTCCCAATTAGAACTGTTAGCTAGCTTGTCCAAGGTCAGATTGACACAATCTTGATCGCGTGAAAAATAATCAGTCAAGGCCATGGCGCCAATCTCCTATGCAGTTGGATTCTCAACATCACACCCCTTGATGAACGCCCTTTCGACTGTCTCATCCACTCATTTTGGCGTTCATCCCCTTGATGAAAGCCCCTCTTGACTGCTCTCAACCCTATTTTGGCGTTCATACCCTCGATGAACGCCTTTCCGGCTGCCTCATCCACTCATTTTGGCGTTCATACCCTTGATGAACGCCTTTCCGGCTGCCCCACTCCCTCTTTTTGGCGTTCATACCCTTGATGAACGCCTTTCCAGCTGCCCCACTCCCTCTTTTTGGCGTTCATACCCTCGATGAACGCCATTCTTGCCTGCTCTCAACCCTATTTTGGCGTTCATCCCCTTGATGAAAGCCTTTCCAGCTGCCCCACTCCCTCTTTTTGGCGTTCATACCCTCGATGAACGCCCCTCTTGCCTGCTCTCAGACCTCTTTTGGCGTTCATACCCTTGATGAACGCCCTTTCGACTGTCTCATCCACTCATTTTGGCGTTCATACCCTTGATGAACGCCATTCTTGCCTGCTCTCAGACCTCTTTTGGCGTTCATATACCCTTGATGAACGCCATTCCGGCTGGCCCACTCCCTCTTTTTGGCGTTCATCCCCTTGATGAACGCCTTTCCGGCTGTCTCATCCACTCATTTTGGCGTTCATCCCCTTGATGAACGCCCCTCTTGACTGCTCTCAGACCTCTTTTGGCGTTCATACCCTTGATGAACGCCCTTTCGACTGTCTCATCCACTCATTTTGGCGTTCATACCCTTGATGAACGCCATTCTTGCCTGCTCTCAACCCTATTTTGGCGTTCATACCCTTGATGAACGCCCTTCCAGCTGCCCCACTCCCTCTTTTTGGCGTTCATCCCGTCGATAAACGCCATTCTTGCCTGCTCTCAACCCTCTTTTTGGCGTTCATACCCTTGATGAACGCCATTCTTACCTACTCTCAACCCTATTTTGGCGTTCATACCCTCGATGAAACGCCCTTTCGGCTGCCTCATCCACTCATTTTGGCGTTCATCCCTTTGATGAACGCCTTTCCGGCTGCCTCATCCACTCATTTTGGCGTTCATCCCTTTGATGAACGCCCTTTCGGCTGCCTCATCCACTCATTTTGGCGTTCATCCCCTTGATGAACGCCTTTCCGGCTGCCCCACTCCCTCTTTTTGGCGTTCATCCCGTCGATAAACGCCATTCTTGCCTGCTCTCAACCCTCTTTTTGGCGTTCATACCCTTGATGAACGCCATTCTTACCTACTCTCAACCCTATTTTGGCGTTCATACCCTCGATGAAACGCCCTTTCGGCTGCCTCATCCACTCATTTTGGCGTTCATCCCCTTGATGAACGCCTTTCCAGCTGCCCCACTCCCTCTTTTTGGCGTTCATCCCCTTGATGAACGCCCTTCTTGCCTGCTCTCAACCCTATTTTGGCGTTCATCCCCTTGATGAACGCCATTCCAGCTGCCCCACTCCCTCTTTTTGGCGTTCATCCCCTTGATGAACGCCTTTCCGGCTGTCTCATCCACTCATTTTGGCGTTCATCCCCTTGATGAACGCCCCTCTTGACTGCTCTCAACCCTATTTTGGCGTTCATACCCTTGATGAACGCCATTTCGGCTGCCTCATCCACTCATTTTGGCGTTCATCCCCCTTGATGAACGCCATTCTTATCTACTCTCAACCCTATTTTGGCGTTCATACCCTCGATGAACGCCCTTTCGGCTGCCTCATCCACTCATTTTGGCGTTCATCCCCTTGATGAACGCCTTTCCAGCTGCCCCACTCCCTCTTTTTGGCGTTCATACCCTCGATGAACGCCCCTCTTGCCTGCTCTCAGACCTCTTTTGGCGTTCATACCCTTGATGAACGCCCTTTCGACTGTCTCATCCACTCATTTTGGCGTTCATCCCCCTTGATGAACGCCATTCTTATCTACTCTCAACCCTATTTTGGCGTTCATACCCTCGATGAACGCCCTTTCGGCTGCCTCATCCACTCATTTTGGCGTTCATCCCCTTGATGAACGCCTTTCCAGCTGCCCCACTCCCTCTTTTTGGCGTTCATACCCTCGATGAACGCCCCTCTTGCCTGCTCTCAGACCTCTTTTGGCGTTCATACCCTTGATGAACGCCCTTTCGACTGTCTCATCCACTCATTTTGGCGTTCATACCCTTGATGAACGCCATTCTTGCCTGCTCTCAACCCTATTTTGGCGTTCATACCCTTGATGAACGCCCTTCCAGCTGCCCCACTCCCTCTTTTTGGCGTTCATCCCGTCGATAAACGCCATTCTTGCCTGCTCTCAACCCTCTTTTTGGCGTTCATACCCTTGATGAACGCCATTCTTACCTACTCTCAACCCTATTTTGGCGTTCATACCCTCGATGAAACGCCCTTTCGGCTGCCTCATCCACTCATTTTGGCGTTCATCCCCTTGATGAACGCCTTTCCAGCTGCCCCACTCCCTCTTTTTGGCGTTCATCCCCTTGATGAACGCCCTTCTTGCCTGCTCTCAACCCTATTTTGGCGTTCATACCCTCGATGAACGCCCTTTCGGCTGCCTCATCCACTCATTTTGGCGTTCATCCCCTTGATGAACGCCTTTCCAGCTGCCCCACTCCCTCTTTTTGGCGTTCATACCCTCGATGAACGCCCCTCTTGCCTGCTCTCAGACCTCTTTTGGCGTTCATACCCTTGATGAACGCCCTTTCGACTGTCTCATCCACTCATTTTGGCGTTCATACCCTTGATGAACGCCATTCTTGCCTGCTCTCAACCCTATTTTGGCGTTCATACCCTTGATGAACGCCCTTCCAGCTGCCCCACTCCCTCTTTTTGGCGTTCATCCCGTCGATAAACGCCATTCTTGCCTGCTCTCAACCCTCTTTTTGGCGTTCATACCCTTGATGAACGCCATTCTTACCTACTCTCAACCCTATTTTGGCGTTCATACCCTCGATGAAACGCCCTTTCGGCTGCCTCATCCACTCATTTTGGCGTTCATCCCTTTGATGAACGCCTTTCCGGCTGCCTCATCCACTCATTTTGGCGTTCATCCCTTTGATGAACGCCCTTTCGGCTGCCTCATCCACTCATTTTGGCGTTCATCCCCTTGATGAACGCCTTTCCGGCTGCCCCACTCCCTCTTTTTGGCGTTCATAAGGCTTTTTATAAATGGGAATAGATCTTCCACCTTTGATTTCCTTATTTAATCTTGGCTGGGGCTGTACCTGCATGTTTTGTCGAGTGTTTCTCTAAATTCTTAATAAGCTCTTTTAAATCAGTCTCTTGAATCGCTTCTTCTGCCTCTGTTTTCCATTCATTCATGAGCAACTCTCGCCTTTAAGATGCAGGTTAAGCCAATCAACCATCTCTCCTAGCATCCCTAAACTGATGTAATGATCCAGCCGCGGAATTTCTTGATAAGTGATAAGCTCGTGCCGGGCTTTATAAACATCGCGTAACGCCTCATAAAAATACTTAGTACCTCCAATTGGGACGATTGAATCGGAGCTGCCATGCTGAAGAAGGACAGGCCTTAAAGGTAAGGTTTTCAAACGGGAAACGGGGTCTTTTTCTCTTATGGGCTTCATTTCCTCTTCTGTCGCAGTTGTACGACCATCAAGTTCTCGGAATAAACGCTCGGCTTCCTCCCAGGCTCCTGATCCATTTGCTGCGATTAACCCATAGATTTCTGGAAAATGAGCAAAAATCCCCGAGACAACCAACCCGCCTGCTGAACTTCCCAACACAGCTGTTATTCTGGGATCGACCTGCCAATGCGCCTTCGTATAGCGAAGCAAGAGAGCGAACTCCTCAACAGCTGAAAAAATAATCGACCAAAACTCTTTCTGGAGGTCTTTTTCCTCATAGCGTCCCCCATGCTTAGGCAGGTCCGGTAAAATAACTTGATACCCTAATGCACTTAAAAGAGTGCCCATTAACCGATACGCTTCTTTACTTGATGCCCAGCCATGATAAATAAACACCGTAGGCAACGTCCCCGTTTTGTCAGGGGGACAGCTATGTAAAACAGGAATGCCATCAATCACGGTTTCTGTTATTAATGTCATTTCATTAAACCTCATCTTTTTATCTAGACATAAATTCCTAATAAATTTATATCACAATTTTCCGAACAATAAGTTGATTTGTTTTTGATTTTAAAATTTCTTAATTGACATTGACGCAACGTAAAGGACTAAACTATAGCTGTAAAGGGAGTGTGAGGATGTATACGATTCAAGAACTCGCCAAGCTCGCCGATATTAGTACTAGAACCTTAAGGTATTATGATGACATTAACCTTTTAAAACCTGTCATGAGAAATCCTGCGGGTTATCGTTTATATGGGCCCGAGCAGGTTGATCGATTACAGGATATCCTCTTCTATAAAGAACTTGGCTTTGATTTAAAAACAATTGCTTCCATCATCAATCAACCGACATTTGATAGGCAATCAGCCCTCCTGCAGCATCGCGAACAGCTTTTACAACAAAGAAGCTCCCTTGACCGCTTGATTAATAATGTTGAGAAAACACTTAGATCCATGAAAGGACGTGAGACGATGAATGATAAGGAGAAGTTCGAAGGGTTTAAGAAACAAATGGTTGAACAAAATGAAGCCACTTATGGAGTCGAAATCCGAGAAAGCTTCGGAGACGATGTTGTCAACCAGGCGAATGAGAAATGGCTCAACCAAACACCCGAAGAGCATGAACACGCGAAGTCCCTTGAGCAGGAAATGTTGCAAAAGCTAAAAGAAGCTTTTAAAACCGGGAATCCGGGAGGCCTTCTTGCTCAAGAGGCAGCTGTTCTTCACAAACAATGGCTGGAATGCTATTGGCCAACCTATTCAAAAAAAAGCGCATGCCGGTCTTGCCCAAATTTATGTTCAAGATGAGCGTTTTAAAGCTTATTATGATAAAGAACAGCCCGGCTTAGCTGATTTTCTTAAACGGGCTATTTCAGTCTTTACAAGGATCACCAATTAATCGTACAAGAAAACAACCTGTCAGCCTTTTCAACTGACAGGTTTTATTTTGTGAAGGATCCCGTTGTACCTTGAGTCACTTTAATAAGATCGACTCCCTTTAAAAAGATCTGTTGGCCTCTTTTTCCTGCACTTATACTGATTGGGTCAAGCGGTTCAATGGATTGGTCTAGATATAAAGGATAAGCCTTTTTCACACCAAGCGGCGATACGCCCCCTCGGATGTAACCTGTTAACCCTTGAATTTCTTTAACCGCAACCATTTCAACTTTTTTGTTCCCACTGAAATTGGCGAGCGCTTTTAGATCCAATTCTTTATCACCTGGGATACACGCCATTAAAATTCCGGTTTTATCACCGCGCAAGACAAGCGTTTTAAAAATATGGGATGGAAAAAGGCCTAATTTCGCTGCAACCGTTACAGCGTCTAGTTCCTCCTCCTTCCATTCATACTCATGAAGACTATAGGCAATGTGATTCTTATCCAACACACGACAAGCATTTGTTTTGGCTGACAAAAACGACCACCTCTCTTTATTCCACTCTTCATTTTTTGAATTCATTATATCATTAAAACAGTGGAAACACTTACCAGAATACGCTTATAAAAAAGACACATACTAGTAGTACATCAACCAAAGGAGTGAATTTCAAATGTCAAACAACAGTAATCAAATCTTAGTTCCAGGTGTAGAACAAGCATTGGATCAAATGAAGCAAGAAATCGCTCAAGAATTTGGTGTACAACTTGGTGCTGATACAACTTCTCGTGCAAACGGGTCTGTAGGTGGCGAAATCACTAAACGTCTCGTTGCTCAAGCTCAACAACAGTTTGGCGGATACTCTCAACAATAAACAATTATAAAATGGCGAAAGGACATCACCTAGGTGATGTCCTTTTATTATGGATTATATGGGTGAAACAGAGGTCGACGTCTTTTTCTTCTTCTCACGCGCCGATTTGTTTATAGTAAAGGTCTCAGAAGCAGGACGAATCATAATTTTCGGTACCAAATCTTCCGGATTGAGTTTTAAACGCTCGCGCCCGCTTGGATGGATTACCCCAACTAAAAAGCGCAGATACATTAACGTAAAATAATACATAAGGCCTTTTGTCATATCCACCACTTGAAAGCCCATTTGCTTGACGCCGCGATTAATCATAGAAATTCCGTAAACGGCTTTGACTTCTTTAAACTCAGGTTGTTTAAGTAAATCATCCACTAGAGGAAGCTGTTTCTGAGCCAATCGAATCAGCTTGATCGCCAATTGAACATACGACTGCGATTCCGAGCCAAGCTGATAAAGACGATCATTATCAAAATGAAGTTCAAAAACTAGATCTCCCTTTCTCAGCTGATCCCCATTTGTCATTTGAATCGGACGACCTTTAAAAGGACGCACTCGATAGTGAAAAAAAGGATTCTCTTCATCAATGGTTTTGAGATGAAATAATTTTTGAAAAATATGTTCGTATCCCAACCATAATGGCAGGAACCATTTCTTATAAGTCAAACATAAAACAATAATAATGAGTACAATAAGACCCGTGACAATCATGCTCCCCCCTCCTTCTTGTCAAAACTTACATTTAGCACGACCGACCAAGTATACATGTTTTATATACATAAAGGTGGCTTTACGGGTTGAGTGGTAAATCTAGGAAACTGGGTGATTAAAAAAATCGATAATTTCTTGGGCTATACGTTTTGTCGCTCCCATTTTCCTGATCCTTAGACTGTTCTCATGCATTTCTTTTAGACAAGGCGAATCATTTAAATAGAGCTCGACTTGATTGGCCATGTCCGTTTCATGAGTCAAAATTTTGGCAGCGCCTTCCCGCTGCAAATACTTTGCATTCTCTTCTTCTTGACCTGAGACAGGGGGCAGAATGAGAAGGGGACAGCCGCATGCAAGTGCCTCTGAGAGAGTGACACCGCCTGATTTCGTCACCATTCCTGTCGCAAGCTGCATGAGCTCATGAAGCGTATTGACATATCCCATAATCCGGATATTAGGAGCATCGGCGTATTTTTGAGCCATTTCGTCCTTCAATTCGCTGTTTTTACCACAGATGACGATCGTTTGAAGTGAAGCATCTTTTCTTAATCCCTCACACATCGACTTAATGTCTTTCGATACGCCATAGGCTCCAGCCAAAATTAACACCATTTTCTTATCAGGAGATAACTGATATTTTTCAAACAGAGTTTCTTTGGAACTTAGAATTTCAAAGCTTTCTCGAATGGGAATTCCGCTGACGATTACCTTATCAGCCGGTTCACCCGCACGAATAATCTCCTCTTTTAATTCTTCTGTGGGGACAAAATAACGGTCAATTTCCGGATGTATCCATCTTTGGTGAAAAGAAAAATCCGTAATGACAGAGAAAATCGGAAGAGAAAGCTCACCCTTTCTTTTGAGCTCAGAAGCGGCTGACCCAGGAAATGTATGAATGAGGAGGTCCGGTTCCTCTTCCTCTAATAACTGTTTCATTCTATGTATACCAAAAGAGTGCAGCATCCTGGCCCGCTTTGATGTGAGCGGCAAATATTTCGTACTATTATATAGCCATCCATAAATAGCAGAAAAGTGAGTATAGCTTTGCAGATAAAATTGACGTGACAGATAATCAATAACAGGATGGGATTGATTCATCAGATTAAGCGTCTTAACCTCTAGCATCCCAATGGATGTCAGTTCTTCGTTCAGAGCTCGAGAAACCTGAGCATGACCCTCTCCATAATCGGCGGATAAAATAATGACTTTCCTCTTCAATTAAGTTAGCCCCCTCTATTTTATACGCCAAATTTAACCTGAGAAACAAGACCATTCTTAATTGTAACATTCTAAAGTCCTATATTCCATTCAAAACCACTTAAATCAGAACAAGAAGACTATGTATAAAATGAGGGAAGGAACACACGCTAACACTATCTGAATTAACCATTATAGAGGTTCATTGGAGGTATTAGGATGGCCCCATCGCAACAAATTACTCAGGCGCTTCAAGCTGTAGCTGCTGCTCAAGCAGCTGTTCAAGCCGCCATAAATTCAGGTGACACAAATCAAATGCAACAGGCCGAAACCCAATTGCAAGAAGCGCAGAAAGTCCTTCAACAAGCCCAGGGGGTACAAAGTCAATCCCCTATTCAGCAACAACTGCTCAACCAACAACAACAGCAGCAACAACAAAACTATCAGAAAGCAGCCCAAGCCCTGGAGCAAGCACAAACAGCCCTAGCACAGGCACAAATCGTTAACCAGCAACAGGGGCAGTAAGAGACAAAGCGTGTACTCGCAGTGCGTTTGGGCTCATCATCACTTTTTTAACTTAGACCACTTAATCTGTGTGTGAACACTGTTTGGCTGTCCACATTGCATTCTTGTGCACGAGATGAGTCTCACCCTCACCTCTTTCCCGAAAAATTGTTTTTCACACAAAATTCTTGCTACTCCAAGAGTTTCCCTTTTATAATATTAGTAATTGGGAAATTGCGGGGTGTATGAGAATGATGAACTCCTATTTTATGCTATTTATTGTTCTGTGGTCTGTTTTTTTTCTCGTGATGATGGGAATTGGCGGCTACTTCATGTTTCGCAAATTCTTGAAAAGCCTTCCAAAAGAAGATGGCAAATCGATCTTAGATTGGCAGAACGATTATATTAAACAAACCCGCCATCTATGGTCTAAAGAACAGCTTGCTTTTCTTGAAGAACTCGTTACGCCTGTCCCCTCTTTGTTTAGAGACGTCGCCAGAGATAAAATAGCAGGAAAAATTGGGGAAGTAGCGCTTCAGAAACGGGCCAAGCAATTAACCGAAGCCATCATCATTGAGGGATACATCAAGGCAACACCAAAACGTGACCACAAATTCTTGCGTCAAACCTTAATCAAACATCATGTTTCACTTCGACCCTATGAACATCTTTTTGAGCCGTAAACGAATAGCCCCCTTGGTTTTCCAAGGGGGCTTTTTATAAAATGCAAAGGGTCATTTTTTCTGGCAGGCATTAATTAGAAAGGTTCAATTTAACAACTTCGTTTAGCCAAACTCACGAATTTTCCTTTTGGGTCGCATATTCTTCAAGTGTCAAATGGTGCTCATAAATATAGGTAGCGGCTTTGACACCTACGTAGCGAATATGCCAAGGTTCATATTCATAACCCGTTATTGATTCTTTCCCCTTAGGATACCGAATGATAAAGCCATATTCATGAGCATGCTTAGCCACCCATTTTCCTTCTGGCTCACTCCCAAAGGCCTGAACTAAATCATCCTGAACATCGGCTGCTGTTATATCCATAGCGAGTCCTGTCTGGTGCTCACTTGTTCCTGGGTATGCACTGACAATGGAAGCTTGTGCTTTCCCTTTTGTTTTAACATTATAGGCATAAACGGATTCTTGTCGTATATAGGACCGATACCCCGATTCACCATAAAGCACGATCCCATCATTCTTAGCCGCAGCAAACATGGATTCAAGCGCCTTGGCAGCCACATCGCGCATCATTCGCTTCTCAATTAAATCCGAATAAGGAAACGCCACTTTCGGATAAACAAGATGTGGAGGCACATAGCCGTCCGGAAGCTTGTGTGTTTTATTCACTAGTACTGTTATTGAAGTCGGATCCTTCACAACCTGAATACCCGATGCAGAATCACTTTTAGAGCTTATCTTACTGCTGGAAGACTCGGCAGTCTTGGAATCGGGCGAATCGCTTTTAATTGGAGTCTTTTCTGAATAGCTAGTTGAGTCACTCGCTTTTGTCGACCCATTCGTTCCGTTTGCGTTGGTCGCTGTGGAGGTTTCTTCATGGGTTCGAGATGTAGAACTTTTTGGATTCGTTAGCTTTGGAGCATTAGAGTCACGGTCCGTTCCGCATGCAGTTAACATCGAAATCATTAAAACAAGCGAGGCTGCTTTCAATCCTGTCTTCACAAATGGTTTACTCCTTTTTCTATTCTCGCTTAAGCTTACCATGATTTTTTTGGGGAAGAAAATATTATGTTTACTCGGAGATTTTCCATTCATAATCGTTAAAGATGAACCTTGAAACAGGGGATTTTCACTGTTCAAAATGAAGGTTTAGAAGCGCAATGGGGAGATCAAACAAATCATCAGAGGAGAATACTTGAGTAATCCGCACTTGTTTAAAGAGGCAGGGATTGACTTCTCCCTACCTCTCTCATCATCGACCACGCAAAATAACATCTATGAGGAGACTCTTTCTTTAGATCATACGGTTGCATTTACTACAGCATAAGAAGTGCCTCAAGTCATTTAAGGCAACTTAAAAGCAACAGACTTCATTATTCATTCACACCAATAGGCTTCACTTGTTTATTTTCTCCATGATCGAACTGACATTTCCTGAGTTACTCAGAGTCTTATACTGTTTTTTATCAGCTAGTCGTTTCAAAAGGGTTGGAACAAAGGGCACATTAAGAATGAGAGCCGTCCAAAGTCTCATCCCCAAATCACTAGGCTCCATTATTCTCCCTTTGCGCTCAATAACATAAAGTCTGCCAATAAACTGATCCTGCAGAACAGGCTCATCAAAATCAGGTTGATTATCTGCCTTTAACCAATATTGCTTAACTCCATCGGGATTTTTGGTCATTTTATAAAACCGGTGCCCGATTAACTCCCCATTCGCATTTATGTATAGGATCACATCACCTTTAGCCAGGTCCGTCGTCTTAAAAGGAATAAATCGGCATTTATCCTTGTCGCGAATAAAAGGAGACATACTGCTTCCCGTTGCTTCGATATCAATATAGCCCTTTGATTCAACAACCTGATAAACCATTTGGATGGTCTCGCGATTTGCTAACATGATTGATCACTCCCACTTCTATTACACTAGCAGTCTCACATACTAAGACTAGGTTCGCCAGCATAACCAAACTAGGTCAATCCGCGCACCCATTTCTTTCAAGCGACCCTTTTTATCGTCACTTATATTACAGTTCTATTATAATTTCATTTCCGTTCTATTAAAAGAACTATCGATCGTCAAATAGTGATGAGAAACGACTTTTTTATACAAATAACGGCAGAAAAATCCTGTTATAGAGCCGATCCTCCCACATTCTACTTATCGAATTTTGAGTAAGTCGAAAGTCTCAACCTTTTAATGAATTGAGGATCATTTGATGGACGTGGTTGAATTCCGAATTGGAAACAAGGACCCAGCTCACACCATCAAGATATTTCGGAGTTCCTTGAACTTCATAATTAGTGATCGATTGACGGCATTGTCTATAATTAGTAGCGAGCTTCTTCATATCGTTTAACGTAAGATTTGTTTTTACATTATTCCCTACCACACCTAATAATTTATTTATTTTAGGTACGGTTGTAATGCTTTTCCCTTCATCTAACAAAGATTCGATGACTTCTCTCTGCCGCTCATTGCGTCCGAAATCCCCTTGTGGATCGTCATAGCGCATTCTTGAATAGGCTAGGGCTTCTGCCCCAGTTAAGTGGAGAGTCCCAATTTTATAATGAAAATTATTTTGAGTGAAATCCAAATCATTTTTGACGGTAACGCCTCCAAAGGCATTCACTAGACTAGAGAGACCTTCCATATTTACTTTTATATAATAAGAGATAGGGATATTTAAGTATTTCTCTACTGTTTGAACAGCCAATGATTCATTCCCATAGGAATAGGCAGCGTTAATTTTGCTGTAACCAGAATGACCAGCAATCTTGACCCGCGTATCCCTTGGTATACTGGTTAACATCATCGATTTCTTCTCTGGATTTAAGGAAGCAACGATCATCGTATCTGACCTCCCCTTATCTCCTGCTCTTTCATCGACACCTAATAAGAGAATGTTAATAGCATTAGGGGCTATGCCATTTGACGATGCCGCTACCTTAGTTAAATTTTTCTTACTCGACAACTTAGATGAGGATAGTTTAGATAAGGGATCGCTCGTAACGCCATCTAAGGGCTTATAGACATGAGCAGCAGTACTTGAGACGGAATGGTAAAGGTAAAAGCCGTAACCCGCGATAGATAATAAAAAGACACCGATTACAACTCCTATAATTAGAAAAATTTTTTGTCTCTTACTTTTCATGTTTGTTTTGACCCCTTAAAGTTTAGTGATTTTGGATTCAACACACTTAGTCGCCTACCAATTTTTTTAATAAACTCTTTAAAATAATGAAGAAAAATATAAAAATAATAGGATAAAACAAAAATCACTGGGGTTATCAAAATATGAAACCATATTCTTGATTGTAAATAGTCACTATTTAATTGGGTTAGAAAATTGGTCATGATACTTAAGAACAATACATGAGTAACGTATATCCCAACTGTTTGACCTCCAATTCTCGTAAAGATGGAACTTTTACCCCGATTAGAATTTTTTAAGACAAAGCACACTATTATTATTGTTAATGGGATCGTACATAGTTGATAGTTACTCTCACCTTTGTACCCATTCATTGGACCAAGCATAATGATGTTTTCCGCCAATCCTAATAAGAAGAACAGAATTAAAAGGTATATAAGAGATATATTTTTTACATGATTTAATTTCTCCATTATCCATTCATAATTAACTGCTATAAGATAACCTAAAGTTGTGTAAAACAATCCATAGAATAAACAATCGTTTGTAGGAACGGGTAGATAATAGATTCCTGAATATCTTTGGCCAAACAGCCCTATCAAATTAAACAAAAGCCCTAATCCTAGTAAAAAATAAACTTTTTTAAACTTTATAAACGCAGATAAAATTAAAACAGACCAAACTAATGCGGTTAAATACCAGAGTTGATATGAAGTTTTGCCGTAGCCATAATAAATAGGAATTAATTTTAATTGGGACCAGATGAAGGATTTAACTTGAACTGCTATCGATTGTCCATGAATGCTTGATAAATAAATGCACATTAATACGTCATAGGCAAAGTAAAATAAATACCATACAACAAAAAACTTAATTAATCGAATCACATATTTTTTGGTATATTTATATCCCGATGTAGAAATCCGTAATTTTCTCCCATACAAATATCCTGATATAACAAAAAAATAGGATACATCAAATCTTGGTAGAACAGGAATGGCATATTGGAAATATAAAGAGTTTAACCCCCCCGTAGTTTGGGGGATAAATGGAGCAGCATGAAACCATACCACAAGCAAAATTCCAAAAAATTTAAAGTAATCAATCATATAGTTTTTTTCCATTTAAATTATCCCCCATTGTCCCCCACTTATTGCTGTTAGCCTTATTAAAAATCCTTCTTCTAAGTTAATTTACATTGGAATAAGTTCTTCTTTTCGCTTATCGACCACTCTTATGGCTTTTCCTTCTGATCGCGGGATACTTTCTGGCTCAAGAATCCTAACACTTATATTGACTAAACATTGACTCTTTAAAAGCTTTTCTATTTTAGAGATTAGATTTTTATTATCTATGCCCCTTTGAAATCTCTCCTTGGAAATCTCAACAAACAATGTCACTTGGTCAAGAGCACCGTTTTTGGTTAAAACAAGTTGATAGTGCGGGGCTAGTTCATCAATTTGTAATAATGTACTTTCTATCTCGGATGGAAAAACATTGACCCCTCTTATAATTAACATGTCGTCGATTCTTCCTTTAACTCGAGACATACGAGTAGTCGTTCTCCCACAGCTACATGGCTCTCTATATAAAGTGGCGATATCTCCGGTTCGATATCGAATGATTGGGAGAGCCTCTTTAGTTAAACTTGTAATCACTAGTTCTCCTTCAACACCATCTGGTACATTTTCACCAGTAGTCGGATCTATAACTTCTACAAAAAAGTGATCTTCAGCAATATGCAATCCATTTTGAGCCTCAAGACATTCACTTGATACTCCTGGCCCCATTACTTCACTTAATCCATAAAGGTCCATCGCTTTTATTCCGATGCGTTTCTCTATTTCTAATTTAAGTTCTTGTGACCAAGGCTCAGCCCCCATCAAGCCGTACTTTAAGGATGTCCCCTTTGGATCTTTCCCCATTTTCTCCATTGTTTCCGCAATATTCAAAACATAAGAAGGGGTTCCACTAATAATTGTAGGTTTTAGGTCCTCTATCATTAAAATTTGTCTTTCCGTATTTCCACCTGAAATCGGTACTGTTGTCATTCCTAAACGTTCTGAACCATAATGACAGCCAAGTCCACCCGTAAACATCCCATATCCAACAGCATTATGCATTACCATTCCAGGTTCACCACCTGCTGCTGCAAACGCTCTTGCCATCAACTCTGACCAGTTATCAAGGTCATTCTTGGTATACCCAACAAGTGTTGGCTTTCCTTTTGTTCCCGATGAAGCGTGTAATCTGATAATATCCTTCTGTTCAACTGCAAAAAGACCAAATGGATAATGATCTCGTAAATCTTGTTTGACTGTAAATGGAAGCCGTTTTATAGATTCTAATGTCGTAATCTGCGATGGTTCGATTCCTTTCTCTAAAAACTTTGTCTTGTAAAAAGGGACATTATTAAACACCCTATTGACAGTCTGCTTTAGACGTTCTAATTGAAGTTCTCTTATGTTACTTTGGGGCATGCATTCTGCTTCATAATTGAATATCATACAATCTCCACCTTTTAAATTTTTTTTGATTAGATAAGGATTAAAAAAACTCCACTAATAGATAGTCCATTCAACTAATTATTCAATTTCAAAAGTAAGACTACTAAAGTTATAAACACCAAGTGTGTCAAGAAGGCTAATTCTCACAGGCATTGAAAATTCTAACAGCCACCTTTCTATATATAGAACATTTTCCTTAAACCCATTCTGTTTCCTTTTTAATTACAATTTTATCGGGTTTAAGATAAAACGAAAATTTCTTTTTGACTACTTGCAAGAAACTATAAAAGTAATATGATACAACAAAGATACCTAGGGAACTAATAAGGTGATAGAAGAGGTAGTGTTGAGTTGGAGAGTACCCTATTAATTTAATAGTACTTGCCAGCAAACTCACAAAAAAGGTATGGGAAACATAGATCCCTACTGAGTTTTTGCCTATTTTGGTAAAGAAAGATTTCTCTCCGAAATTTTGTTTCTTAATGGTTATACCAAATAGGATAATAGTTAAAGGTATGGTACTTATTAAATAATTTTCACCTTCTGTATCCCCATTTAGAAAACCAATGGTGACCACTTCTTCGATGACAGCCAAAAAAGATACAACCAAAAACAAAAGGAATAAATCAGACAATTTAAATCTCTCTAATAGTTTTAACATTGATTTGTAGTGAATGGCCATATAATAACCCATTGTTGTATAAAACAGACCATAAAACAAAGCATCTCGTGTTTGTAAAGGAAGATGGAATAATCCTGAGTAGGTCTGACCAAACAAGCCAATAAAATTTAAGAGTAAACTAAAGGTCAATAAAAACGTCACTTTTTTCAATCTGATAAAAATAACCAAAATCACGACCGACCAAATGAGGGCCGTTAAATACCAGAGTTGGTAGGATGTTTGAGCATCACCATAATAAATGGGTATTAACTTCAATTGTGAGTAAACATAAATCATGATTTGTTTTGTAACATCTTGCCCAGCCGATCTTGCCTGGATGATACAATTAATCACATCATAGGCAAAATAAAAAATGTACCAAGACACAAACAATTTAATTAATTTCAAAAGATATTTTCTTGTATAACTAGAAATATCCTTAATATTTATTACTTTTCTGCCAAATAAAAAACCTGATACCACAAAGAAAAAAGAAACGGCGAACCTTGGTACTAATGGAATAAAGTCATGCGAGTATATTCGATTAATTCCTATTACATTTGCTGCAGATGGTGCCGCATGATACCAGACCACGAGAAACATTAGAAAACATTTCATGTAATCAATTGAATAATTTCTTTCCACTCACTTTCCCCCATCTCATCTTAAGCACTTTTGGCATACTTTCTTCTTTTAACTTCTACGAGCCTTCTTGATAAATCTTTACCAATGTTTATACAAGGGACCTCTACAAAGAGCCAGGCTAATTTGGCCACTCCAATACTCAGGAAGATTGACGCGAATAAAATCAAGGTTAATGGAATGGACCTGTAAAACAAGTGAACTAGTAATAGAATCACGATGAAATGATAAAGATATAGACTAAAAGAGATCCTTCCTAAAAAAACAAAAGGTCCTTTTAATAAAAACCTCTCAACCCTGTTAGAACCTAAAGCAAATAGAATCAGCCCAGCTGCGCCTAGCATCTCACCGTATTGACTAATATTTATATCCACCATACCATTACCGATTTCTTTAAAAAGAAAAGAAGCATTAAGCAAACCATGATTTATAATAAAAGGGAACAAAACTTCTGAAAAATTATAAATCACCAGTGAAAAAACAAATAGGAGTATTTTAGTAATAAGAGTGAGACTTTTGTAAAACGAAATTATTTTCAGTCGGTGCTTAGCAATTAAGACCCCTGTAACAAAAACGGGAATCATTCTTAACGTATCAAAATAGGTGGTTGCATAACCATTTGAAATCTCAAAGTGAAATTTATTATTTAACCCGCCTACCATAGCCATAGCTAAACAAATAGAAATGGTTGTTTTTAGTTTGGTTCTCTTGACCAGAAGCACAATTAGAGGAAAGATAAGAGATATACGCATCTCATGAATGAGTGACCAAATGACGGGATCATAAGCATTTGAATGGATGTTACCAATTAAAGTTAAATGCTCAAGAAGGTATTTCCCAATTGGCTTAGCATCCCATACCCCGTTCAAAAACAAGCTAACACTTTTTATATTCCCAGAAACCAAGAGAGCCAATGAAAAAGCCACACAAATGGCTAATATATAGGGCAGGTAAATTCTGAAAATACGTTTTATTATATAAGGAAGATAAGGCACCTTATTCTGATTTAAGAAAGGTAATGACAGCACAAAACCACTTAACACAAAGAAAAACATAACAGCACCACCGCCATTTATAAATACTCTTAACGGTGACCACGTTAATAAACGGGTTATTAGAAGTGGCGTCACTTTGTAAACTAGTGAAATATGAGCAAACATGACAATAGCAGCAACTATACCACGCAGGGAATCCAATTGCCCGAATCGTTTTTCCATTCTTTTAACCTTCCTCCCTGGACTTCTTATAAAAAGAGGTCCATTCACAACAAAATGGTCACTCATAACATCAATAAAGGATGGCCTATTCAGCCAGCCTTTACTACAATGTTCCTATTGAATCCATGCTTCATTAATCGGCAACCGGTCTAATGAAACGCTGCTTTAATTTGCTAAGAGGCCTTTTTATAGTTAAGACAAAATTAAAGTAAAAACGATAAAATCGGTATAAGATATCGAAAAGAAAAATGGGAAAGTGAGCTATTTTTATATATGGTTTAAATTCATTCAAACGGAAATTAGCATAAAATTCAGTTCCATTTTCAGCAATTTTCTGTCTTAATTCATTTCTATATTTTTTTTGAGGATCTACTTTCTTATTTAATTGCAGATTTCTATAATTGTTGTAAATGTCTTTAAAAAAACGAAAACTGGCTAATTTTATGATATAAGGATCTTCGACATGTTCTTTCAAAAAATAATACCGCTCTTCTTGGGATTCAACCCCATCCAGGTTTCGAAGCGAGTAGGTTCCTTGTTGGTCCATACGACTCCCTTCTCTTCGGACATAATTATATTTCCCTTTTCCTACATAGACGTACTTCTTTGCTCGATAATAGATTTTATAAGCCATAAATCCATCCTCATATAGCTTATTGGGATATCGTAAATTCGCAAAGAGCTCTCTCTTATATAATTTATTGACGGGACAATTACGAATGGGGAAATCAAGCAGACTTTTTATAGCAAACAAGTGATCCCCCGATTCAATTCCCCCGTGATTTTCCTTTACCTCGATCCGATCATTCCAAATCATTTTAACCGCACACTCGACCAGATCCGCTTCATACTGAACCGCTAATTTATATAATAAGTCGTACATGTCTAAATCGATATAATCGTCTCCATCAACAAATCCAATGAATTCACCCTTTGCTTTCTCAATACCAAGGTTTCTTGCAGAGGCCGGACCGCCATTTTTTTTGTGGACAACCTTAACTCTTTGGTCGAGTTCTGCGATTTCATCACAAATTTCACCTGTTTTATCTTTAGAACCATCATTAACTATGATGAGTTCTAAATCATAAAACGTCTGATTCAAAATAGAGTCAACGCATCTTTCAATGTAAGTTTCAATGTTGTAGGCTGGCACAATAATACTTATTTTCGGCTCCATCCTATAAACTCCTTAAAAATGATTTGATTTGACTAATTTAATTCTTTTGACATTTACCTTGTGCAGTAACCCAATAAAAATTCGAGCTAAATATTTAAATTCATCACTTTTGAAGAATAGAAAGAGATACAAAACACTTGGAATAATCAAACTGATGATCCCTTTTTCAATCAAAGTAAAAAAATCAGATCCTTTAACACAGTGCTGACAAATGAGTTTAGTCAAAAAGATAGAGATAATCGACAAAATCGTATAAAACGAATAGGTTAAGTAATAAGAAAGAGAGGAACGTTTGAAAACATGCTTATAGGTTAAATAGGGAACCACCCAAAAGACGGTCACCAGTGTACTAATTGTTGTCCCAAGGAAAATACCCGATAGGCCCATGTCTTTAACCAAAATAATAGAAGCGACTAGATTAATCGCTCCTTCAATAAGGGGAACATAACGATCTTGTAAAAAGACCCCCGATTTATCTTTAAAAGCTGATATTGAACCTCTTAAACCTGTTAAATAAAAATTAAATAAGATTAGATAGAAGGTGGTTTGATCTAATAGAAATTGTTTTCCCAGCCACCAGCTAATAAAAGGATCTAATAAATTAAATAAAAAAACCGTCGCAACTGAATAAACCCAGAAGTTAACAAAGTAGGTGACTTTAAAAATGGAATACGTTTTGTTTTCATCCTCTGTTGCAATAAGATTTCCGATACTCGCCCCCATACTTCCTAATATTGGTGTCATAAAAGCACTGAGTTGATTGATTATCATTATATAATTTGAATAGATTCCAACCGTTTTCACACCAATAAAATAGGAAATAAGTAAATTATCCGTTCCAAACACGATATAGGAGCCCAAGTTGTGTAAGAAGAGAGCCTTCACATTTCTTATAATACCCTTCTGCTCTTCTTCACTAATCTTAGTTGTCTCCTTAGTTTTGAGAAAGGTGTAACGGTTATTGATAAGCCTTCCATTGCAAAGATTCTGCACAATAAAAATGAGCAGATCAAAGGCTAAATAAAATATGTAGCTTTTCGTCACTAAGAGGATGACGATTTTTGAAATCATACTAAACAAACTAAATAAAAAATTAATACGAGTTAAAATATAGCCTTTCTGATCAGCATATATGAGTGCAACTTTATGGGCATTTAAATAGCCCACAATATTACTTGCAATAAAAAGGAAATAAACAACACCTATATGAGGCATGGATTCGCTTTTCAAAAAATAATGCAGAAATGGATATAGCATGATACCTAAGAACGTGATAATGATTGATAATAGAATATAAGTCTTTTTATATAAACGTATTAAGGCTTTTATTTTGTATTGATTATTCGTTGCCAATGCTCTATATAAGTAGAAAACAATACTGCTTCCAACACCGCCTTCTACTAACGCAAGCATTGCCAATACATTGGTCAAAAGTCCATTAACACCTAGGTACTGAATGCCCAAGGAATCAAGAAACACCTTTCTGGAAATAAGACCCAGAAACACCATGATGGCCTGCGTTGAAAGGCTAATGACCATATTTTTTAATGAATGGCTTATTCTCATAAGATCCTACCTTATAGATATACTTTTGTACCAAAAGCTTCGTTTGAACGAAAAAAAGGATAAGATTTGCCTCTCTTTTCTTACACAATTTTTTTAACAACGTATAATACCAGGAGGGACATTTGCATTTATTTAAACTCATTGTAAATTGGTCGTCATTAATAATGCGTTTGATAAGATTCTTTTTTTCTTTCCTGGATAAACTTGATTCTACAATACTCTGTATGTAATTAAGTGTGGAAAGAATAAATTCATTCTCGATTTTTCGAATTAAGAAGATGGAATGATATTGGCTGCAAAGCTTTCTTCCAAAGTTTCGATTATCAAGCAGATAATCATATAAATTAGGACGAAACGTAACGGTTAAGGATTCTCTTTTACGAATCACGTAATTATAAAGGGGTTGATCAAGAAAAACAATGCTTTCTACCATGGACAGTAATAGTAGATTAAATCGAGCATCTTCCCCATGATTTCTCGTTTCATCGAATCGCCTATTTTGAAAACAGGAGCGCTTATAAAGTTTATTCACACAATGCATTAAGCTAAACCTTTTTCCCCCAATAACCATTGGCATAATTTCATCTCTAATAACGCTTTGATTAATCGGACAATCAACATCTTTCCAAACCTCTGAAACCGACACTTTATTAATAATTTGGTTATCTGTTTTTAATTGTGCAACCACTACATCTGGTTTCATTTTTACCATGACATCAACCATAGCACTATACATATTAGGCTCAATGGTATCATCCGGATCGACAAACCCAATATAGAGCCCTCTTGCATTGTCAATTCCGACATTTCGAGCAGAGGATACCCCCCTGTTTCGCTTCTTTATAACTTTTACCCTTTTGTCTATTTTTGTATATTGATTACAGATTTTAAGACTGCCATCTTCAGAACCATCGTCAACGAGGATTATTTCTATAGCTTTAAATGTTTGGGCTAGAATAGAATCTATACAACTAGATAAATAGGGCTCAACATTATAGACAGGAACAATAATGCTAACCAACGGCTCCATCCATTAACCTGCTTTCTTAAAAATCTAAGTAGCCTATAAGTTATTAATAAGCTTTTTTCTTAACTCTTTATTATCAATAAGCTGTTTCAGCCTGTTAAATAATTCTTTCTCATTATTGACAATAAACCCATTATAACCATCAACCAATTGTTCATAAGCTCCTATAAAATTTGTGGCTACAATTGGTTTTTTTAATAGTTTCGCTTCAGCTAACGTTAGACAGAAACTATCATGTCTTGACGGTTGAACATAGATATCTGCCTCCGCTATATAGGGATAGGGGTTTAGAGTTGATCCCAAAAGAATAAAATCATCGCTTAATTGATACGATTCAATCAAGCTTTCGTACTCTATCCTTGCCTTCCCCTCTCCCACACAATACCACCTGGCGTTATAGCCTTCTTCTTGTAGCTTTTTTAAAACAGGGATTAACAAATCCTGGCCCTTCTCTTTTGAAAGCCTGCCAACTGTCACAATTTTAATTCCTTCAAATCCAGGATCAAACTGGATGGATGCTTTGGCCATTTCTTTTATGGCTTTTTCAGACAGGATATTTTCTACAACGATCACTTTATTTCTCACAGATGGAATTAACTGAACAAGCGATTTTTTGGCAGCACTTGAGACCGCAACTAATTGATCAAACTCTTGATACATTTTGTTATATAATCTTTTATTAATGACATGATGATTGACATCAAAATGAACCCATGATAGTTTTCTTGCCGCCTCCACTTTGTAAGCGATATAGAAATCTATAATATCTGTTGGTCCCTGGTAAGCCACAGCAATATCATACTTATCCTGTTCTTTTTCAATATCTCGCATTACATAATTGTAGTAAGCAAGTCGATCATTGGCATGTTTTGAAACAAGATAGTAACCAATAAATGAGAGAATACGCGCATAACGGCGTTTAGACCTGTATAACTGAATGGTTTGTTGCGGTGTCCCCATAATGATGGGCTTAATCGTTTTATACCATGGCGCTTCAACAACATGAACCCACTCTGGGATCAAATTCAAAAGTTCGCCTCGCTTCTCTAAAAGCATAACCGTGACATCATAGCGATTTCTAGGAATCTCAGATAATAAAGAGGTAAATGCCTTTTCAACTCCTCCAATTCTCATACTACTAAGCATAAAAAGTACTCGTTGTCTCATGACTTCCTCCCTGACAAAAAACCTCACGCCTTTATAGACCTGAGGTTACACTAGCATCCAGTCCCTTATTTGGAGTAGACGATGAATCGATCACATGCTTTAGATTCTGAAGCTTATTTAACAGCCTTAAATCTTTAATATAATTAAGGTTAATAACTAGAGTCTCTAAGTTTAAAAAATACTGTATACCATCGAGGTTTGTTATGTCCTGATTGCTCAAATCCAACTCTTTGATTTTTAAAAGATCTTTAATTAGAATCCAGCGATCGTTTGAAATTGTTAAGAGCTTCCGGATATGCTTTTCAAAGTTACGATCAATGAAAGTGGCGACCCCTACAATTTCAGCCGTTGTATAAAATTCCAAGTCATTCTTTTTGGCTTCCTTTATTACGAATTCTAACGTCTCTGGTGTAATTCGATATTTTCCAGCATCAAGCGCTTCCTCGCCATAATCAAAGGAGTCCCAATCGATGTGTTTGGGTAATACAGAATGGCAGGTGAAAACAAGGTTCTTCTCAGTTTGTTTGATTTCTTTTAAAAGATTTTTGAGAAACCTAGGATGAGATAAATTAATTTGATCAATACCAAGCGAAGGGATATATCCAGTCTTATTAAAAGGGATAACGAGTTCATTATGACCTCCACCCCTTACGGCCTTAAAATACTTTGGACTTATACCCTCAATTGTTCTTTCATCCTTCCTATAGTAAGGAAAGGCAAACGTGACAGGTCTCTTAAATTTCTCTTCTGTTACGGAGTGCTGTTGATTCTCCAGCCAATTAAATAAGGGCTCAATTTCATCCGTGATCCAGGCTTGAACACCATGAAGGTTTGTATAATCAACTGAATTATTATGCTTAAACGTGTGATGAGCTATTTCATGACCGTGAGCCTGCAATTCAATTAACTTATCAATTTCCTCCTGAGTGTGTTCTCTTTGGCCCTCAAAATGATGAAAGGCATTAACATTGAATGTGGCCTTAATATCATAATAGCCAAATAACTCTCTTAATGTATCATACCAGCCATCCACTCTAAAACTATCATCAAATGAAAAGGCAATACCCGGTTTATTGAGATATTTAACTTTAAATTCTCCAAGTGAACTGGTGGCCTGCTGCTGTTTGACAAGTTGACTCAAATAATTAATATGCCTCCAATCATGGTAAATAATCCTTGCTTTTTTTTCAGCGTTCGTTAATAGATGTCTTATACGCATTGCCGTCTTTCTCCCCCTTTTCCTTTAAGCTATAATGCTCAACAATTTAGATATATCCGTTTTATTAAGAGAAAAGTCTACTTTTAAATTTTCTGTCAGAGTTTGACAAAGCTTTTGATTCAAACATAACTCTTTAATTGCATGAAAGAGTTCGTCTTCATTATATTTAACCATTAGGCCTGTTTTCCCATGACTAATTTGTTCCTTTGCCCCAACGAAATCCGTAGTCACAATCGGTTTATAAAATACTTTTGCCTCTGAAAGAGTATTACAGAACCCTTCATTTCTTGAAGGCTGTACATAGATGTCACATTGCTTATAATAAGGAAATGGATTCAACTTCATTCCTAATAGAATGAGTTTATCTTGTAAATGATAGGTCTTAATTAATTCCTCAACTTTTCCCCTATAATCCCCTTCCCCAACACAATACCATTTAACATCTAAGCCCTCAGACACAAGCCGCTGAAGAATTGGAGGGATAAGATCGTAGCCTTTTGCTCCATCGAGTCGACCAACCGTTAACAACTTAATTCCATTAAAAGATGGATCATTAAAGTCAACTTCCTTCTCAGCTAATTCGTACATTTTGATGACATCTAAGATATTGTAAAAGACGGATGTCTGGTTTTTTAACTCGGGAAAAACATTAACAAACTTGTCTTTTGATTGCTTTGAAACGCAGAAAATCCGATCGTATTTTAAATAATAGTCTCTATACAGGCTAATATCCTTTTCGTATTCCACATCATTATGGATCCATGCCACTTTAAAAGCCGCGCTAATATTATTCATGGCGTACAAAACAGAAAAGGAGGTAGGAACATGATAAGCAATAGCCATATCAAAAGATTCCTTTGTTTTTGGTAGAACTCGTGAATGGTTTTTTTCCCAATCAAACTTTGTTCTAGAGCGACTGGACTGATACGCAAAATAACTTACTTTCAGCGCTTTTAATAATTTTCCATGCTGTAGATAAGATTTAATTTGATTACTCGCGGTGGTTTCATAACGATGTAAGTATTCTACTTTTATGTGTTTAGGGATTTCGCTATCTAACTCTCCACCAGGGTCCATGATAAACAGAGTCACATGATAATTTTCCTTTGGTATGGCTTCAAGCATCGAGATCAGAGACTTCTCCGTTCCGCCTAATGCCATTTTCCACGTTACAATGGCAATCTTTTTCACAACTAGCTCCTCCTTGTAATCATTTGCTCTTAGATCCTAGTTTAATAAGGTATAAAATTTATTGAGGTCTCCTCGATAAACGATCTGCTCTTTTTCTAAATTGGCTTTAATTCTTTGATAGTGATCGTGATCATTAAGAATTCGATTAAGTGCAGTAAGTAATTCTTCTTCATCAAAATTGACAATGATACCTGTTTTATTATTTGAAATTTGTTCATTTGCACCTGCAAAGTTGGTTGCCACAATTGGCTTCTTAAATAATTTAGCCTCAGTTAAAGTTAGACAGTAACCCTCATGTCGGGAAGGCTGAACGTACAGGTCACATTCCTTCATGAATGGATATGGATTCGTTTGTAACCCCAGCAGAATAAAATCTTCTTCAAGACTATATTTCTTAATCAAGGCCTCATATTCTGACCGCATAGGTCCCTCTCCCACACAGTACCATCTTACGCAATGCCCTTCTCCTTTTAATCTTGCAAGAACTTTTATAATAAGGTCTTGACCTTTTTCAAAGCTAAGCCTTCCAACCGTTAGAATCCGAAAACCTTTAAAATTATCTTTAAACCCATTCCCATTTTCGGCCATTTGTAAGATTAACTCTGGTGAAAAGACATTTAGAAATGTTTCCGTTTTATTCATAAATTCTGGAAAGCAACTAACTAAATGATCCTTTCCTTCTTTAGAAACAGCAAATATATTATCAAATTTCCGATACATCGTATTCCAATATTTAACATCGATCGTCAATTTTGATAGATCAAAATGAATCCACTGTATTTTTTTTGCAGCTTTTATTTTTTCAATTACCAGATAGGAAATAAACTCCATTGGGCCAGCATAGGCAATGGCCACATCATAGCATTCATGGATATCCAAAGGAGCCAATGTTGTTAGCTCATGAAATAACCTCTGCTTTTTCCCCCATAACTTCTGAACAATGTAAAAACTAAAATAGCGAATTCCTTTGAGAATTCGCCCCTGTTTTAAGGTATGAAGTACGGTTTGGGGTAATGGATCATTAATCACAGCCTTAATTGACGGGTATTGGTCATAAATAATTGTTTTAACACCTTCTGGAACTTGATTTCTGAACTCCCCTCGATTTTCCAAAAGAATAAGTGTTATATCAAACTGATCTTTTGGCATGACCGTGAGCATGTTAAGCAGCGCTTTCTCAGTCCCGCCAACATTCAAATTGATTGCCACAAATGCGACTTTTTTTTTCATTTTGATTCCACACCTACTAATGATTCATCGTTTAGCAACTTATAGAACTTCAATAGTTCTTCATAATTCTCTTTCTTTTCTTTTTTCAAATACTCTACAATGCTTGTTCTTAAAGAAGGATCATTGATTAATCTCATAATGCCTTCACAAACAGCCTCAGCCGTTAAGTCAACCACTAATCCATTTTTTTGATCAATCATTTGGGCATCAACAGCATCAAATCGGGTTGTAATAACAGGAGTATTTAACATTCTGGCTTCCGCAATAGCTAACCCATATCCTTCATACCTGGAGGTTTGAACGTAAATATCTGCATTCTTAATATAAGGGTAGGGATTAGAAGTGATCCCCAACAACTTAAAACAATCCTGTAAATCATTAGCTTTTATAAATTGGTTTATTTCATCTTGGAGCGGCCCTTTCCCAAGTACATACCATTTAAAATAAATCCCATTTTCTTTCAGACGTTTACAAGCCTCCAAAGCTAAATCATATCCTTTTTGATAAGCCAATCTCCCAATCGTTAGGATTCTTAGCCCATCGAATTTGTCATCAAATCCTTCACCCAAAGAGGCCATTTCATTAATTAATGTTGGATCGTGCAGATCGTAAATGACGGTTGTCTTATTCCGATAGCTAGGGAACATTTCCATAAAGATGTCTTTTGTGGATTCGGAAACACATACGATCTGATCGATTAATTCATAATAGCTTTGCTGGAACAGTCGGTCTTTTTCGGTAAGCCGATAGCTGACATTGACCCAAGCAAGTTTTTTGTTTGCTTTCACCTTTTCTGACACATAAAAGGTTGGAATTCCTTGAGCATAACTAATCGCAACATCATAAAAATGAGGATTGGATTCAATCATCGGAGACACACATTCCCAAAAGACTCTAGCTTTTTGAGCATTGGAATAGTGGTTCGCTCTTAAAGAAGCAGAATACTTAAGTCTTGAAAGCAAGAGATTGAAGTCTTTTTGAATGATGGCATACTTAAATGCTCTTTTTAGACTAAGTTGAGAGAACGTCGAATATTTAAGCGGTTGTAATAAATGGACTTCCTTTGGAACTAGGGGCTCGAGCTCTCCCCCATACCCAAACAGTAACAGGTCCACTGTGACTTGAGAAAAATCCAAAAGATTTAATAATGTGACGAGACTTTTCTCAGCTCCGGCACAATTTAGAGAATCAATAACAAAAAGAAGCTTTTGTTTGTTTGTCATACCTTCTGTCACTTCTCTTCAAACATTATTTTCAAATAGAAAGATCTTTTTATACCAATTAGAGTTAAACATAAAGATAAAAATGGCAAGCTTATGTTTCCAGCTTAATAATGGATTCCTAATAAAGTAATAACGAAACTGACTAAACTGTCTTTTTAATTCTCTCAATTCCTTATCACAATTTGATAGGTTCGTTTTAGCTAAAAAATAATTCCAAAAAAAAGAATCGATATAACCTCTAAGTGCTAAGTTGGCTAATCGGGGTTGTTTGATTGATTGAAAGAAATCAACGCGTTCTTTAAGGGCATGAACTTTATCTAAACGTTTTACAGAATAAGGAGCGTTCATTACACTATTTGGCCTTTGAAGGTAAAAATAAAAAGTTTCATTAATATAAGAAACTTTTTGGGATGCATATAAGATTTCATGAATTATGAACTCATCTTCGCATATCCTTCCTTCTTTAAACTCTAAACCTTTAAAAAGGTGCTTCTTATATAATTTATTTACCGGAATAACCAATCTTAGATTGGATGTATTACTGTATAACTGTTCCAATGCTTCAAGATTACTGTAATGCTCAAGTTTAACTTCGCCGTTCACTTTGATTTTACAAGCGGGTTTCTTATTGCTACTCACCTTGATAAAATCGCACATCGCAATATCAGAGGCGTTCTCATTGATGACCTTATAAAGACATTCATACATCCTATAATGGATAAAATCATCACTGTCGACAAAAGCAATGTACTTACCCAATGCTCGCTTAAGACCTGCATTTCTAGCAGAGGCTGCACCGCCATTCTTTTTGTGAATGACTTTTATTCTTTTATCTTTTTTTGAGAGTTCTTCACACATCTCTCCGCAAGAATCCGGGGATCCATCATTTACTAAGATTAACTCAAAATCTGAAAAGCTTTGTTTCAAAATGGATTGAACACAAGTCTCTAAACAGGCCTCCGACTTATATACAGGGACAATTATGCTTATTTTTGGCTCCAAACTGGTCCTCCTGTTCGACTTATTCCATTACTCGTTTTAATGCAACCTGAGGTTTTCTCACGATGTTTCTTTATTTCTTAATAAAAGAAGCCACTTTATATCTAAACAATAAAAGGATAATAGCAATTTGTATTTCCAAGGCAGGATCTTATTGCCCATTAAATCTAAATAGTTCTTTCTGACAAACAATTGTATCCTTGTTAAGTATTCTTTTTTACTTGTTCTATTTTTCATCTGATTTAAGATATAAAACACATTATCTGTACTCCAATAGCCGAAACAAGCTACCACTTCTTTAAAAATAGTAGGGTAATTCTTTTTCATATACATTAAAATCTCTTCCCAGCCTAAAAACGCATCTAATCTTTTTTCATTGTACGTCTGATTTAAAATGCTATTTTCTCTCTTAACATAGATATAACCCGTGTAATTTAGATAAACTATTTTTTCAGCTTTAGAGAATAGTTTATAAGTTGTCGATAGGTCTTCGTGGATTCGCCCTTCTGGAAATTCGATATTAGAAAAACAACTTCTTCTATACAATTTATTCCACAATGCAAATCGATACAAATGCCCTTTAAATAATTCTCTCATAGCTTCTAAATTAGTCATTTCTCTATTAGGGTGTTTATTTTCAACATAAATAACTTCCCCGTTGATTTCTCTCAATAAATTACAAATCACAATATCTGCCGCTGAACCTCTTGCGTTCTTATACAACACCTCAAACATGTCAGGGTATACCCAATCATCACTGTCAACAAACCCTATAAACTCTCCCTGAGCTTTGTGAATTCCTGCATTTCGCGCTGAGCTTACCCCACCATATTCTTTGTGAAAAACCTTAATACGGGAATCTTTCTTGGCATATTGATTGCAAATCTCGCCGCTTCTGTCGGTTGACCCATCATTGACAATGATGATCTCAATGTTTTTTAGAGTTTGTTCCAAAACGCTATTTAGACATTTCTCTAAATAGCCTTCAACATTGTAGACAGGTACAATAATGCTGACCAAAGGAGTTTCTTGCTGCTCCCTCATTCTATAACCTCACCTTTTCTCTGAGTAATGACGACGAAACCCCTTGGGTATAGGGTAAATAAACAACCGTTGTCCCTACTCCGTTCAGCTTTACTTCTACCTCATTAAAGAGTTCATTACCTCTCCAATCATCTCCGACAAACATCGCATCAAACTTGTAAGCCTCCCAGGCTGAAAATTTATCTCGGTTTTCTTGAGCGACCACTTGATCAACATATTTAATCGATTCGATAATTTCTCTTCTTTCTAGGTAAGGAATAACCGGGAGCTTGTTTTTATAAGTCATCACTAATTCATCCGTACTGACACCAACTATGAGAAAGTCACACAGGTTCTTTGCACGCTGAAGGATATTCAGATGGCCCACATGGAACATGTCAAAAACACCTGTTGTATAACCTACCTTAAATGGTTTCATGCGCTCACCTCCTACAAAATTTTAAAAAGCCTTACAAGTTATGTAAGACCTGTTAAGACATCATTCTTTTATGCCATTGGGAAGAGGATTTAACTTGAGGATCTAGTTGCGCGTTCTCCAAAGCAAATGTTTTGAATGTGTAACACCAAAGCCTCACTCGCATGACCGGTTTCATAGGAGCCGACCTTTTCTAAAAATTGGTTGATCCTTTTTAAGTAGGCAACTCGTTTAAACTGCCCAATTTGCTCCATTAACTCCTCTTGACTAAAAGCTTTTAAAAAAGGAAGCTCATCGATTGAAAAATAAAGCTCTCTCTCATTTCTCATATACGTTTCAAGATCTGGAAGATACAGGAAACATGGACGCTTAGTTAGAGCAAAATCAAACATAAGTGATGAATAATCAGTAATCAATAAGTCTGTTACATAAAGAATGTCTTGCGGGTCATCGTAATGGGTGACATCTAAGACTTTTTGGCCCATAAAAAAAGCTTGAGACTGCGAGAGTAAATGGGGATGAAGCCTTACTAAAAATGTCCAATCCCCTCCGTATTCTGCCTCTAATTTTTTCCTAATGGCGTTAAAATCCAATCGGTAAAGATCTAATCCTCCATTTGTTCTAAAGGTTGGAGCATAGGTGACAACTCTATGACTTTTAGGGATTTGAAGCTTTGCCTTGATCCATTCACTCTTCTTAATGTCCTTTTGAAAAAAAACATCATTTCGCGGTGTCCCTTTCTCAAAAATAGGGCCCTGATACCAAAAAGACCGGCGAAAGATAGTCGTGCTTTCCTGACATCCCGACAAGAGGAGGTCACACTTACTCGAATCTTTTTTTGCCATCTTCACGTAGTGTGTGGTTAAATGGTCAATAGCGTCTTTTTCAATCTGTTTAAGACGTAACGAGCTATGCCAGGTTTGAATGTAATATTGATTCTTTCTTTTCCTGATAATAGGCAGGGTACGATAATCCGTTACAATTACTTTAGATGTACTAAGTTCATAAAAGAAGCGTAAGGATAACCATCTTACAAGACGGTAATCTGAGAACGCTCTTTTCTCATTGGGATGAACAAAGGACCAAACAATTTCAAAGGAATCTTTAGATACATTTTTGAGGATATACTCCGATAGGTACTTTGGATTTCCGCCATATTGACTTCCATAATAACTAAAAAAAATAATTTTATTAGACTTAATTGGCAAGATTCTTAGAAGGAATGTAAGAACGAATATACATAGACCTTTAAAGTTCAGCACCCATTGACTCATGTTCCTTATCGCCTCATTTTCATTTATTAATGACTATTCTTTTTAATCCCCTCTCTTTGGGAAGTATCCCCGCTCTCCTGGCTATTTTTCTTAAAAATAAAAAAGTTAATTGCAAATAGGGGTGAATAAGGAACAGGTTCATTTGTTGGGTTAAATCCCAATCTTCCTGTTTGTTTAAATGAACATTCTTTGCGATCCATCTGAAATCTTCTCTTAACCGTCTCCGATTCACTCTGCTCTCAACCTTTTCTAGACTAAAGAGGAGTTGGTGATAATGAATGAGCGTCTGTTTTAATAAAGTCTTAAGAGACTCATTAACCAAGTCCTTATAGTTCATCGAAATAAACCAGTGGCGCTCCTTTAATCCTCGCAGCATATCTAAATTTCGACTCGTATAATGAGCAACAATACTATCATTTCTCTGAAAATAGTAATACAACGGTTGATTCAAGATGACGTATCTATGAACGCGATGCATTACCTGATGGGCCCAAAAAACATCTTCAAATAAGACACCTTTTCTAAATGGCAGTTCTTTAATCAGTTCCGTTTTATACAACTTCCCCCAAGCAAAGTTTTTGACTTTCTCATTCTTAACAAGCTCTCTCATCAGTTCAGGATTATCTAATATTACTGGAGAAACTTCTCCATAATAGCGATCATCCAAGAGAAGATAATCTTGGTACGCATAATAAAAATTGGATTGAACCACATCCGCTTGAAACCGATGCAACTGGTTCATTAATGTTTCAATGGCAGTTGGTGCGATCCAATCATCACTGTCAAGAAAGAACATGTAATCTCCCGTTGCTGCTTGCATGCCAACGTTTCGTGCATCAGATAATCCACCATTTTCTTTGTGTAGTGGCCTAATACGAGAATCCTCTTTGGCAAATGCCTCGATCCATACTCCGCATCGGTCAGGAGAACCATCATCCACTAAGATAATTTCTAAGTTCCTGTACGTTTGTTGAATCACACTCTGAACACAGCGTTTTAAATAGGCTTCTACCTTATAAATGGGAACAATTATACTAATTTTATCGGTCATTCATTACCAGACCCCTCATGGCTCTAAAACTTTACTTCTACTTATTCTCTCTGTCCTCATTTTTCCATTTAATAAACTCAATCAACGCTTTATATTCCTGAATCGTTCCTTTTTCAATTCCCATATCTTTTAATTCATTTGCGATGCCTAATACTTCTTGATCAAGAACCTCTGAATCTAATTGAGTGTCTGACAGTAAGAGATTTAGATCAACATCTAATACCGCAGCCGTTTTTTCTAATATGTTTATAGAAGGGTTCTTGTTAATACCTCGTTCAATATTGCTTAAGTACGATTTGGATATCTTTGCTCGTTCAGCCAGCTCTGATAATGTTAGTCCTTTAGCAGTTCTAAATTTAGTAATATTTTTTCCAATCATGGCTATACCCCGATTATTTGTTTTAGATTTTAGTTGTCTTACTCCCCATCCCCCTCTATCTAACGTTATAAATTGTTGACTAAAGGAAGTTTATAAAAAGAAATCTAAACGGCTATGGCATCAGAAGACTTGATCCCGCCTTCTTGTAAACCTCGTAGATGCATTGAATGACTCTAGCCTGTTCCTCTGGGGTCAGGCTAGAACCGGACGGCAAACAAATTCCTTGATAGAAAAGAGAATCAGATATCGGTTTGCCTCGATTATGTGAGTAAAAAGCGTTTTTTAAAAAGAGCGGCTGAAGATGGAGAGGCTTCCATACTGGGCGCGCTTCAATATTCTCTTTATCTAATGCCGAAAGTACCTCTTTAACAGAAAATCCCGCTTCTCTTTCATTAATCGTGAGTGTGGTTAACCATCGATTCGAATAGGATTGCTCTAATTCTGGCATCATCCTTAATCCGGGCACGTTTACCAATGCCTCCTCATACCTTCTAAAAATTGCTCTCCTTGCCTCAATTCGATCTTCTAGAACCTTTAATTGCGCTCTGCCTACTCCCGCTAGAAGGTTACTAAGCCGGTAATTATATCCCATTTGGCTGTGCTGATAATGAGGCGCGGGATCCCGCGCTTGTGTTGCCAGAAATCTTGCTCTTGATAGACTCTCATCATCATTGGAAATAAGCGCTCCTCCACCTGATGTCGTAATAATTTTGTTTCCATTAAATGAGAAGACACCGAAATGACCAAAAGATCCGCTTTTCTTACCTCTATAAGTCGATCCAAGACTTTCTGCCGCATCTTCAATGATTGGGATACGATAGAACTCACAAAGCGCGCTAATTTCATCCATTTTGGCAGTTTGACCATACAGATTGACAACAATGACAGCTTTTGGCAGTTGACCCTCCTTCACCGCTTCCATGAGTGCTTGTTCTAGGGCTTTTGGGGACATATTCCAACTATCAGGCTCTGAATCAATGAAAACCGGCTCTGCACCTTGGTAGAGAATTGGATTTGCGCTTGCTACAAACGTTAGTGTTGAACAGAAAACCCGATCCCCCTTTTTAACACCCAAAAGACAAAGTGCTAAATGAATAGCAGCGGTTCCCGAACTTACCGCAACTGCGCCTCTAATTCCTGCATAATTAGCTAATTCTTCTTCAAAAGCATTTACATGAGGTCCTAAAGGGGCAATCCAGTTTGACTCGAAAGCTTCTCTGATATAAAGTTCTTCCTCTCCGCTTAGATGTGGTGGTGATAGATAAATGCGTTGATTATTCATGATTATTAACCTCTCTAAGGAATGGGGCTTTCTCTTTCACAACCCTGGCTGGTACACCTACGGCCGTCTTAAAGGAAGAGATGTCATGAAGTACAGTTGCCCCTGCCCCAATAACAGACCATTGACCTATTTTTACTCCTGGTAATACCGTCGCACCACTGCCGATATGAACACCTTCTTCTACCTTCACACCACCTGTTAATGTGGCATTTGGTGAAATATGGGAAAAGTTCTCAACGCGGCCATCGTGTTCAACAATGGCTCCCGAATTAATAATCACATGATTTTGTATCTTTGTTTCGGAATTGATCACAGCATTCGGCATAATGACCGTTCCCTCTCCAATTATCGCTGAGGAGCTAATCACGGCTGTGGGATGTACCAATGTGAGATACCTTTCAGCAGGAAGATCTAAGTATTCAACTATTTCTTTACGTTTCCGATTATCTCCAATTGCATTAATAAATCGAACATTATAAAACTGCAACAAAAGGTTTTGTGTAAAAGACATTGGACCACATAAATACCCGTCATGATGCTCCAAGCGCGAGTACCGGTCATCTAAAAAACCAATCAATTCATGTTCAGGGAAATGGTCTAAAAGCTCTTTAACAACCTTACCATGACCGCCATGGCCTATAATGACAACCTTCACCCTTTTACCTCCCGACCTTTAACCTTGTTTAACCCCGCGAAAGGGCTCCATCGTAGCATGTTCTGGATGGTGAATACCCTGAGAACGTATGACTTTTATTAAAGTCATACCTAATATTTTTAAATCTAATAAAAATGATTGATTCTCAACATACCAAACATCAAACTTAAACTTTTCTTCCCAGGAAATTTCATTTCGACCATTTATTTGAGCCCATCCTGTGATACCTGGCTTAACTAAATGTCGTTTTGCCTGTTCCGTGGAATAAAGGGGGAGATACTCCATTAAGAGCGGTCTCGGCCCAACCAGGCTCATATCTCCTTTTAAAACATTGACTAGTTGGAGCCATTCATCGAGACTAAATTTCCGTAAGAAAAGACCCAGCGATGTGAGCCTTTCTGCGTCCGACAGCAATTGACCGCTTACATCCGTTTCGTTGGTCATCGTTCGGAATTTATAAAAATAAAATGGCCTTTCATTTAAACCAGGTCGAAGCTGTTTAAAAAAAACAGGTGATCCTAGTCTCCATCTAACCACTATACTTATTAAAACTATCAAAGGGGAAAGGAAAATGAGAAAAAAAAGGGCGACACTCAAGTCAAACGTTCGTTTCAATTTATCATCTCTCCATACTTACTTAAGCTTCTCTTCTTCGATTGCTTGTATAGCTCCCATTAATTGAATCTTCATCAACTCAACAGCATCTTGGACACTGATCTCTCTAATTTGTTCTCCTGAGTAAAAATTTAATAGGATTTCGAAAATTTTATTCTTATATAACGATACAGGATTTTTCGTATCCACTATCCCAACACCTCGAGTAATTCGTTAATGACTAGTAATAGTTTAATAGTTTGCATTTAAGTTTCTAGCAATTGAATAAATTTATGTACCTCTTCTTGATTTCTTTGGTTATCTTGAAGTTGAATCGTTAAGCGCTCCCTTAAAGATCGATCTTTAATCAAGGCTTGAAGGGTAGAGGCCAATGCCTCAACATTTGGTTCTGAAAGAATACCCGTTACTCGATCGTTAATTTGTTCCTGAAAGGGGGGGATGTTTGTGACCACAACTGGCTTAGCTAAAACTAATGCTTCTTCTACCGCTACACAATGGGCTTCTGTAAATGAAGGCTGAACATAAACATCACAATGTGCCATATAAGGATAAGGGTTATCCTTCTCACCCAGCATGATAAACACTTCCTCTAGTTCTTCTTGCTGGATTCGCTTTTTTAGCTCTTCATATAAATCCCCCCCACCTATGAGATACCATCTTATGGGTTTCCCTGCTTTTACTATTTTTTTACACGTTTCAAGGGCTAAGAGGACTCCTTTTTCTTTTACTAATCGTGCGACGGTAACAATCGTGAATCCATGAAAGGAGCCATAAGGTTCAAATGCCTCTGAGAGTTCCTTAATCATTCTTGGAGAGACACTGTTATGGATGACTCTAATCTTATGTTTAATCTCTGGAAAAGCAGTTACCAATGATTGCTTTGAGGATTCAGCAACTGTCACGATATAGTTGCTTTGCTCAAAGGTTTTTCTTTCAAGTGTCGGTTGCTGCCAGCCGACTTTTGAAGCATAATCCATATGATTGTAGACAATTTTCTTCTTGGCCTTTACTTTTTGAGCCACATAGTAATTAGTAAAAAAGTCAAGATAGCTTACAGCCACATCATATTCCTTATTGACAGAGGGTAAGATGCGTTTATAAACGGCCCACCTTGCACCCGTTCCTACTCCTTTTGAGAATAAAGCAACCGACGGAGCTAATACTTTGCCTGCCACTAACAAGAATTTCTTTTTTCTTATTAACTGAGGGAGGGCAAGGGTTATCGGCGTAGAAAACGTCTCAAATAAAGGGGGGAGAATGTTCACTTCTCTTGGTACATGCTTAAATAACATGCCGCTATGGTCAAACAATAGAAGATCCACTTCGTATTTCGCATAATCGAGGTTTGAAAGCAGCGATATTAAGCTTTTTTCTACCCCTCCTGTTTGAAGGTATAGCGCTACAAATAAGAGCTTCTTCTTCATCCCGACTCTCCTTCAATGATCCAAGACTTTTCTAAGAAACCATAAAGAGATAACCAATCCTTAGCTGTATCGTTAACAGTAAACCTTAAGCGGCTGAAAGCATGTTGGATCTCGTTGATGCTTAATCTCTTATTTTCGAATGACTGACGAATAACTTGAACCCATTGAGTCATGTCTGTTTCTAAACTGAGATAAGAAATTAGCCCTAACTTCAGATCCGTGGTCCTAGGGACAGTATCTGATACCACACAAGGCTTTCCAGCTGCTTGTGCCTCTAGAACAACTAAACCAAAGCCTTCAGACAGGGATGGAAAGACGAAGACATCAAAACTTTTCATTAATAACGGTATATCTTCCCTTACTCCTAGAAATCGGACATTTTCCGTTAGGCCTAGGCGACTCGATTCCGCCATGATCTCATTCTTAAGAGGTCCATCTCCAACAAAAACAGCTATCATTTTTTCTTCCTCTAGAAGGAATTGTTTTAGAATCATCAGTACGTATCGTTGGTTCTTCACTTCAGAAAAGTTCCCGACATGACCAATTACTCGTGTACCCTCATGTAGTTTTAATTCTTCTTTTAACTGAATAACCTTATTTTCACTTATTTGTATGAAATCGTCCAAACTAATCCCGTTATTCAAGATTCGAATTTGCCCATTCTTTAATCGCCTTGAACCAAATAAAAAGCGTCCAGCCTCTTCGCTGCACGCACAATAATCCGTTCCCATAAACCCTATAAGAGATTGCAATCCTTTAAATGTCAAATAGTGTCTGAATGAGTGTGAATTCACCCATTGATTCGAATGGGCGTGACACACTCGTTTTTGAACGCCTTCTAATTTTGCCGCTAAAGCAACAATCCCTGACTGATAGTCCGTATGACAATGAACAGCTTCATAAATTTCGGACCTAATAATAGACCTTAAACATTTAACATAGGACACGAATCCTGATTGACCAAGACTTGGAATTCTATAGATCCTTCCACCCATCTCTTGAATTTCGTCATCGTAATCGCAGGTTGTCAAGCGATGTGATACAAAATCAAACTGTACCTTATCCCGATTAATTGTTCGATAAACGTTCATAAGAAGTGTCTCTGCTCCTCCTCGGTTCATCGCACTTACAACATGCAAAATTCGTTTGCGTCGTCCTTCCAAATTTTTCACCTCCTAAAGTTTAAGATAGGTACTCCCATATTGAAGATCGAGTGAAATCACTTGTTCATAATAAAAATAGCCGAGATAACAAATAATGAGCAGAAAATAAATGATTTGGCGTTGTTTCTTTACGAATAGAAAAAGGATCCAGGAAAATAGGATTAAATTGTAGAGGCCAAAATAAATATCGAATCGTGCAAAAATCCAATTTTTTGTTGAAACGATCATGAAAACTAACCCTAAAATACTCAGGTTAACAAAGTAATCGCTCTCTGGCCATATTTCTCTTAATTTGTCCCTCCCTAAATAAGCAATAAGCAGCGGTGACGCCGTTACAAATACACGAATAATATTAGCTCCACCTTCTTGAAAATCACTGTAATGGCCATATTCCGTATCTGAAAGTGCATCAAACAAAACCGATTGAAATAGAGTGAATCCGATCGCCATTATTAATCCAGAAATAAGAAGTAAAAAAGTCCATTTTGACCAGGCCTTTTTTCTAACAATAAAATAAATAGGAATAAAGATAAGTGCCGTTCGATGAATCGTCGCTGCAAACAGCACGATGAGCATAAACTTTTTCCAATCGCCCTTTATGATTAGAGGCGTAGCAGCGAATAGAATGGACGATGCTAAAAATTGCCTTATCCCATTCATCGAAACAGTATACATACCTGAAGTAAAATAGATAAAAAAACTAATTTCAATCATTCTTGAATACTTATAAAGAACGATAACAATTAATACATTAGTGATCAAAGCCGTTACAAATATTAGGATTTGAGGATTATTAGATAGCTTATGAAGAAGTGATTGTAAAATAAAAAAACCAAAATCATCCTTAAAACTTATATTTTTTATTTGATAATTTATCACTTCATAGCTATGGATATAAAAATAGGTATCGCCAATATTATTTCGGAGCCCAGAAACTAAGACCAATGCTAGCATGACGAAAAAAATAAGGATTTTATTAGGTTTTGTATAATGCATTTTCATCCGATCAAAGTAAGAAAAATATCGTGCAAGGAAAGAGGATAAATAAACAAAACCTAGATTAAGCCATATGATTTCCATGTTCTGAATCCTTTCAACTGTTAGTCTTGTTAACCTCCATAAAAGTCACCCTTTTCGTCTTTTTAATAAACAAAAATAAAGCAACACCAAGCGGAGTTGCCAAAATGGTGATTAATTTATTCGGTGACGACATCCAATACTTATAATTTTTAAGTAAAAGGTTGCTAGAAATAAAATGAATGGAAGCACGGAATCGTTCTTTAAACGATTGAGCATAGTTCATTGTGGTCACCCGATAAAGTAAGAAACCCTTTGGATTGGTTTTATATTGAGTAATGATATTTCGGCTTGACCCATCCTTTAAATATTCAACATGACACAAAATGTCATTCAAGATGAGTAAAGGACCAAATTGATCAATTAAAATATACTTAAAGGCAAGAGGGCAATATTTTTCGCCTTCATAAATTGGATAAGGCGATGTCCTCTTCGTTAAGGCTGTTCGATAGACAAGCTTTTTATCCCCTTTAACCTTATACTTTCGATAGAGGTCTGAATGGGTGGAAGCCTCTAACTTTTCAGGCAGTTTAGTTCCAATAATTTCTCCATTGAAAGTAGCATCAAGTCCCACCATACCTGCATAGGTCTCACTTCCATTCTTTAACCAAAAACAAGTTATCTTCTCGACAGCATCATCTGGCATATAATCATCTGAATCAATACACACGTTGAGCTCTGTGTCTATTAATTCATAGGCCTTATTGTGGGCACCATGCATGCCTTGGTTTTCCTGGTAATGATAAACGATCTTAATAGACCCTTCTTTGATCCAGCTTTGAACAAGCTGCCGAGTGTTATCAGTCGACCCATCATCAATGATTAACCATATAAATTCTTTACAGGTTTGTCTTTTTAAACTTTCATAACAAACTGGCAAGGTATAAGCTCTATTGTAAGTTGGCGTAAAGATTGTTATTAGAGGTTTCATCGCTTTCTCCAATTTTATAGATTCACAGATTGAACTTGTTCTGAAATGGTCTCGTTGACTATTCGCTCTGCTTCAAGAACGTAATAATTTTCAAGCCAATTGGCCGAATCCTGAATATCATATCCCGCTTTCTTTATCTTCAAAGTTTCATTGCTATTACTTAATCTTTTCAAAGTTAAACTTTTCAAAGCCCACATGCTCGGCGCTTCATTTAAGGATTTATAGTTCATGAGACCAAGGCCCAGATCGACTTCTCTCGTAATCCTTTCTGATACGAGGCAAGGAACGCCTACAGCCTGTGCTTCTATAAGTGTTAAAGGTAGCCCTTCATGAAAGGATGGATAGATGAGTACATCAAAAAGATGTAACACTTTATGAACATCCTCCCTAACACCCATAAATATCACCTGATTTTCCAAGCCTAATTCATGAACCTTGTTTTCGATCTGTAATTTAAGAGAACCCTCTCCAACAAGAACTAATAATGAATGAGAATGATGTTTGACAACCTCATTAAAAATATCGATGAGATAATGATGATTTTTTTGTTTATTAAATCTTCCAATATGGCCAATGACAAACGGATTAGAATCACCAAGCTGTTGCTTCATTTTCATCTCTTTCTTTATTGCATCAGAGAATTGGAAGGTCTTAAGATTAATTCCATTTTTTATGATGGAAGTTTGAGTACTATGAACCTTGAACAGCCAATTAGAGGCTTCTTGAGAGCAGGCAAAGTAATGAGAAGCAAACTTAGGAATGAATCGTCCGACAAGCCATTTATAGCCTTTAACTAGCCAATTCCCTTCACTGCTTGTATTGTGACTGTGCGCGATTCTAATCGGTATACCAGCGTTATAAGCTTCTTTTAATACTAATCCACTCATTTTATCGAGATGAGAATGAACAATTAAATAATGAGCGTGTTGGTTAAAAAAGGCTCTTAACTCTTTTTGATAGTTAACCGGACCTACCTTTGTTACATAGGGTATTCGAAAAATATGCCCGCCTAACTCTTTGATTTCTTTGTCATAAACACCAGGATTACAAATTAAAAAATCAAATTGAATCTTAGAACGATCAATATGGCGATACAGATTCATTAATAGGGTTTCTGCCCCGCCGCGATTCATATTCACTACAACTTGTAAAACTCTTAATGCGGTTTTCTCCATGCCCTCACCCCCTTTTCGATCAAATCATTGTATATAGATTGATGGGCTTCCATAATGAGCTCTTTACTATACCGCAGAAGGATCTGTTCTCTTCCCACTTTTCCAAATTGGCGACCAACTTTGGGATTCAAGATTAATGTTTTAAGAGCTTCGGCCATCTTCAGGGGAGAAGAATGGTCAACCAAATAACCAGAGCTTTCATGTTGAACTAATTCTCGGTGTCCCCGGTTATCAGTAGCAACAACTGGTAACCCGCACGACATCGCCTCCATAATATTTACCGGTAACCCTTCTCGATAACTAGAAGCTACTGCTATGTCTGACATCTGAAGAAAAGGTAATACATCGTTTTGGTAACCTAAGAAATGAACCCGATCGCCGAGCCTTCTTTCAACGGCCTGCTTTTGGCAAGCCTCTAATAGCTTCCCATCCCCCGCAAGTAATAGATGAACATGTGGAAGTTCCTGATGCAGATAACTTAGTACTTCAATTAAAAACTGCTGATTTTTATTTGCATTAAACTCTGCGGCGTAAAAAAGGAGACTATCTTTTGGCTGAAACCCCAATGACACTTTCAATAACTTTTTTTCTCCGTTTAGAAGAGGTCTATAGAGCCCTGTATCTACTCCTACACCGTTCACTTTAAGAATGTGATTTGCTTTAAATTTCTTTGCTCTAGATAAAAGATAGTCCTCTTCATTAATCGTAATTAATACATCGGTAAATCGAGAAAGCCATTTCTCAATTGGATAATAGATGATCCAATTCATGATTGGAGCCTTTTTATAAAAATGAAACCCATGCACTGTATAAAGAACAGAACTCCCCTGTTTTCTAACAAATCTTGCTGCCAGTCTGGTTAAGACACCGCCCATAGGTGTGTGACAGTGGATGATTTGAAACCGATATGTCTGTATAATCTCTTTGAGTTTCAAGTAAGCATTCACATTCTTTGTTCTAAATGGAGAACGAGAAACCATGAGGTGATGTCTTACATTAACAAACGGCAGCTCCATATCCCCATAAGCGGCAATGTGAACTTCCCATCCTTGATCATGAAACCACTTTAGGATCTGCAAGTGAAACTTTTGAAAATGATAATCCACAGTTGCACAAAAAAGAACACGTTTTTTTTCCTGGAGTCCCTCAGAGACTTCTTGATATAATGGCACAAAAGATCTCATTGTGTTAGGGTTCCTGGGTCAACTATTTTTAAGCCATTAGTGACAAATTCAGATAAACGCCTATTTAATTTATGCATCTCAAAACTCCTCTAAATTAACTTGAAACACTAAGCAGCTTTTCTGAAAAACTATTTCTATTCGCCATCTCAACAACCCTCTTTTTAATTTCATCAGAGCTTAAAGTCAGAAACTGATTTAATAGTTCATTAATTTCTTGGATGAGAATTTGGGAAGTCTTACCAATATAAATGTGCGGATAAACTTGTTCTTCATGTCTTTCATTTAAATTTAATAGCTCCTCTGATAATTTTTCACCTGGTCTAACCCCTGTAAAAGTTAATCCAATCTCTTCTATCGTATGACCCGATAATCGAATTAAATTTTCAGCAAGATCTACTATTTTTACAGGCTCTCCCATATCGAGAACAAATATTTCCCCGCCTTTTGCTAAGACACCTGCTTGAAGGACAAGTCGCGATGCCTCAGGAATCGTCATAAAATATCTCTGCATTTCAGGATGTGTGACTGTAACGGGTCCACCCGATTGGATTTGTTTCTTGAATAGAGGAATAACACTTCCTCTGCTCCCTAGTACATTTCCAAAACGAACGGCTACAAATCTTGTTAAACTGATGGAGTCCATATGCTGAATGATCATTTCTGCTAAACGTTTGGTTGCGCCCATGACACTTGTTGGATTGACAGCTTTGTCAGAGGAAACCATCACAAATGTTTCAACCCCCTGTGAATGACAAGCCTCCGCCATATTCTTGGTACCTATTAAATTGTTTTTGATGGCTTCTTCAGGATTTTCCTCCATTAATGGGACATGTTTATGTGCAGCTGCATGATAGACAACAGATGGACGATAGGTTTGAATAACTTTTTGAATCCGCTCAAAATCCTGTACATCTGCAATCACTGGAATTAATTCTATATCTTGTTTCATAGCCCATTCTTTGAGTTCATTGTTGATGGAATAAATACTATTTTCACCATGACCGAGCAAAATCAATTTACTCGGTTGAAAGGGAATGATTTGCCGGCATATTTCAGAGCCAATCGAACCGCCTGCCCCGGTTACTAAAATAGTATTATTTTTAATAAATTCTGATATGGAGGCTATATCGAGAGAAACGGGTTTACGTCCCAACAGGTCTTCTACTTGAACATCTCTAAATTCACTCACTGACACCTTGCCTGTCATTAAATCTTCAAGCATGGGTATCGTTTGTGTTTTAGCATTGGTCTTAGAGCATTCCACAAAAATTCGATTTAAATCCTTTTTGCTTAATGAGGGGATGGCTATAACAATATTTGTAATTTGGTTATCCTCAACAATGTTTTCTATATCGCCAACTCCACCTAGAACTGGCATTCCTAATATATCAAGGCCTTGTTTGGATGGACTATCATCAATAAATCCAAATGGGCATAATTCTGCATTTTTGTTGGTCAATAATTGTCTCGCAACCATAATTCCAGCAGAACCTGCTCCGATGATCAATGTGCGTTTATTAGGTTCCCATTTTATGATGTATGTATCACGTATCAATCGCCACATTAAACGAGAGCCGCTGATTAAAAAAAGATAAAGCAATCCCGTTACAACAAGGAAACGAACATCTACTTTTTTAAATAAGATAAACTGGAACCCTCCAACCAATAAGACTGAAAAGGTAACGGTCTTGATAATCATAATTAATTCATGAACACTTGCATATTCCCAGGCCTTTTTATACAGCTTATAAATGGATGAAAAAAAATAATGACAAATTAAAAGACAAACTGTACTAAACAACATAGTTTCAGAATAGACGGGATGGAACTGAATAATTGTTAGCCCACTGAGCACCGATGATATTGCAATCAGTGAGTCTACTAATACAAACACGGTGAGCCGTTTAGCGTAGGTCAAGCCTCCCTCCCCCACTTTCCTTAGTTAATTGAATGAAGATTTAATCGTTCGATATGGGTAACTTTTTCAAGCCCCTTCTTAACATCCTTTAATTGTTCCATCGAAAGCCTCCTGTTTAATATAAATATATAGACTAAGAATACGGAAACTTAACTATTTGGATTAGACCCCTTTCGTCTTGATTTGATCTATACTAGTAAGCAGTAAAAGACTAAACACGGATGCCTACTCCTAATAGGATAGACATCCGTGTTTAAACTTTTATGAATTTAAATGGGCATTTAACCCTTCCTCACGTTACACCATTGACGATCTACGTCTAAGGTCTTCTAACCCACAGAATAACCGAGTGCCTACGTTGATAAAGGAAAGTAGACATTTCCTTCTGTTCTTAATATAGAACGCCATCACCAAAAAAACTACCTTGTTACTCGTTTATTAAGAATACTTCCGATTAATTTAGCTTCTGATTGCTCTAGCAGCTTCTTTGCTTCTAAGATTTTCTTATATGAGGTCTTACCACTACTTGCTACCAATAAAGTGCCATCACATTGATGAGCCAAAATAGAGGTATCGGTTACTTCCAAGACAGGAGGTGAATCAAATAAAATATAGTCATACATCGACTTAACCTGTTTCATAAAGCGTTTCATAGCGACCGACACTAGAACTTCAGCTGGATACGGAGGAATCGGGCCACATGGCAGGACATCCAGTGTTTTGATACCCGTAGGATAAATGGCTTCTTCTAATAACGACTGACCCTTTAATACATAGGACAAACCAAGTTCTGAGTTTTTTGTAAAAATTTTATGTAGGGAGGGCTTCCTTAAGTCTGTATCAACGAGTAAAACTTTTTTTCCTAGCTGCGATAATGAAACCCCTAGATTAACAAGACAAGTTGTCTTTCCCTCTCCATATTCGGCCGATGTTAAGATCATGGTTTGGATTTCGCTGTTCTTAGGTAAAAATTGTAAAGATGTTCTTGCCTTTCTAAAATCTTCAGCAATTTGTGATTTCGGATAGTAGTAAGAGGTTAAATGCCTCTTAATGACTATTTCCTTTTTATTATCTTTAAAATGACGCATTCTATCAGCTCCATAAAAATTGTTATTATAAATAATCGTGTCTAGCTTGCGTCTGTCGTTCTTGTAATATGTTACGTTCATTTAATTGCTTTCTTTTTTCAGTTTCTTCCTCCAACCTACTACTTAATGGATCTCTTCTTTCAACTAGAAAACGTTGCCTCTGACTTTTGTTTTTTGCCTTTTCGGAAGTTGATTTAGTCATCTTAGTAATGGACCCAACTACAGGCAATTGGAGAAGGACTTCCAGCTCCTTTTCTGTTCTTATTGATTCATCCATTGAATTCCTTAAAAAGGCTAAACAAATCCCTAAGATTAAACCAGCTACTCCTCCATAAAGGATAAGTTTATGATTCATTCCATTATTAACACTCTCCACTTCTGCCGGTGACAACTGACGTACATTTTTGAAATTTAAAACTCTTGCAACCTCATCTTTAAAGACAGATACTTCGGTATTTGCAATTTCTCTAACCAAATAAGGATCAGAATCACTGACTCTAAGATCAATAATTTGAGAATCATTAATATTGGTAACCGAAATTTCGTTTGAAAGAACATTTGGAGATCTTTTCGACATAATGTGGTTGCTTACATTTGACAAAACATTTGGATCCGTAAACATGACCATTAGAGTGCTCAGCGTGCTCGCATCATTTTGTGGTCCATTACTGCTGATTAAGACGCGTGTCGAAGCCTGGTATGATGGTTTCGGTTGATGTTCAATTGAGTACCAATAGCAAAGAGCAGATCCAAATAATGTAAAAATGAGGATACTGACATAATATCTCTTTAAGACAGAGAAAATTTCCTTTAAATCAATTTCTTTTAATCTTTTAGAATGAGGAAGCGTCTCTTGTTCAAAATTGCTCAATGGTTTCACCTTCCGAATTATTAGACTTTTTATTTTATTAATTTTTTTATATAATATTAGGAAACACACTTCGTCAATTCAACATAATGTTCTTAGTTCTATATAATGAACAAATTCAGCTATCGGCTCTGCTTTTACATATACAACTAGAAAATTAACTAATTCCAGAATTTCTTTTCACTAATCTCCAAGGAAATCGAACTCCCTTAAAGCTTATAGCTGCAACCATGTTTCCTATATAGAACAAATCTATAATTTAAATTAACACTACCGCCCAAGTTCTGTCAATGTTATTTTTAAAATTTTCATATTTATTTACACAAAAAAACTCACTGCCAAAAGGAGTGGTCCCATGTCCAAGAGAAAGGATTCGTTGCCCCCGTCTTTAACCATGAACCGACGGAAATTTTTAAAAACCTCATTCGGTCTCATAACAGCCTCCCTCCTCGCCACACCTGGCTATTCCTTTTTCCTCGAACGTTTCTGGGTCGAAACTACTCAGCTCAGTTTAAAAATGTCCCGGCTCCCCCATGCCTTTAATGGCCTCCGTATCGTCCAAATTAGTGACTTACATCTTGGATTTTATTACGATGTTCATAACTTAGAAGGAATTGTTCGGCGTGTGAATCAATTAAATCCTGACTTAATTTGTTTCACGGGAGATTTGGTCCATGAACAGCTTGATGGAATTGAGAAAAGTATACCGGTCTTAAAAAAACTAAACGCTTCCCTCGGGAAGGTCGCAATCTTTGGCAACCACGATTTTCGCGGTGGGGACCCCGCACGCGTTCAGGCAACACTTGAAAAATCAGATTTTCATTTTTTAAAAAACAGTCATATGACCATTTCCCGAGGGAAGAGCGCACTACATATCGCCGGTCTTGATGATCTTTTTGGCGGACACCCTGATGGCAAAAAAGCGCTAAAGGGAATCCCTCGAAATGGATTTACCCTTTTACTTGCCCACGAGCCGGATCTCGCTGATTGGAAGCAGGCTGTTCCTTATCCCGTTGATCTTATGCTTTCCGGCCACAGCCATGGCGGACAAATTCGTGTTCCTTTTTTGGGAGCCCTCTACCGGCCAGACGGTGCGAAACATTATATAGAAGGTTTAAAAACAATTGGTCAGTCCGACATGAAACTCTATGTGAATCGAGGCATTGGGACAACCTACCTCCCATTTCGTTTTAACTGTCGTCCTGAAATGACGCTGTTTATTTTGCGATCTTGATCGTACTAAAATGTCTTCTTTTTATATAGCCCTTCTCTAATGTTGAAACTTCACCCGTTATAAATAGAAACGGATCTAAGCAAAATCTACAGACTTTAAGCACATATTCAACTCATTATTGACATGCAAAAAGCCCCCTCATTTCAGGGAGGGGGCTTCATTTTTTGTTGGATCAAGTTGTAGTAATAATGGAATTGGCTTGTTTTTCGAGACGTTTGTACATAATATACATGGCAACGCGCCACGGGAGGATCATGCCAAAAGCAAGGACGAAGAACAACGCACCGGTCTGCGCATAGCTGATTTCTTGCTCAACAAAAATCTTAATGATGACACGGACGATTAACAATCCAATCAACACAAAGGCAAAGGCTTTTGACCGCTTCAAATAAATTTGCTCATCACGTATTTCAAACTTGGATGTCTTAACAAGCAAAATAGAAAAGATGGCACCAACGACAAGGGCCTCAAAAAAATCTAACCAAGGAACACGGCACTGCGGAGCGATAAACATTAAAAAGCCTGTTGACATCCCCATTGGTGGGATAAGGATTTTTCGTGCATTCGTCGGGCGATTAGACGCCTTCAGCCGCACAATAATAATGCTTCCAGCGAACAAAATCCCTATTAATAAACTTAAAAGCTGTAGCCACATAATTATCAACCTTCTTATCTCAAGCTGTTGACACTTTTATTCCTATTATAGCGTGAACCCCCGAAATTTAAAAGGATTGTGTAAGAGCTTTGTTGATCATGTCATAAGATGACCTGTCCCCTTAATGAAAATAAAATAGGCTAAGTTAGGTTTAATTGCACCTTATCTCTTTTTTCATTTACGATTAACCGGCAGCTGATCGTTTTTCATTCGGCACTCTACCATCAGACAACCTCTCAATTAAGAGTCCGATTATCACATCTAACTAGATATTCTTATTTTTCCTCTAATCAATCCCTTCACACAACGGTTGTAATTTTACTATTTCGACATATTATTGGACAAAAAGTGACGAACGAGGGGCTAGACGTCTTAACTCGCACAAAGGATTGTTTAAATCGGGGGATTTTGTCGTTTTTTGTCATTAGATTCTATATTAACCTTCTTATATTTTGACAGTTTTCTCATAGACAAATTGATTATAATTAAGAAAAAAAGTAGGACGATTTATTGGAGACGATGAGGGGTATTTTCTATTTGGGCACCTTAAATATCCTGAGTTAGTGGTGCAACCGACCGGCAGCTGGACATTCAGTGAGTCCTTGGGAGGATGAAGCCTTATATGAAAATGGGTGTGTTGGATGTTGAATGGGTTAAACTTATAAAGGAGGCTAAAGAATTAGGGTTATCGGTTGAAGAAGTACGGTTATTTTTTGAAAATTATAAAAACAAGGAATAAAATAAAAATAGATGAAATTAGAGAAAAAGCCAAATTAGTCTTGGCTTTTCCTCCATTTTTGAAATTCCAGAAAAGCCTTAAATTCATCTTTGTCAACGCCACTGTCCATCGCTTCTTTGACAATTTTGATCCAGTCCGAATCAAGCTCGTCACTGGATGGAATAGCGTTATTTAAAATGGAATCGCTTTGATCTTCATCAATTAAACTTGTGACACTGACATTTAATACCTCTGCCACTTTTTCAATAAATTGAATCGAGGGATTGCTTCTCAGATTTCTTTCAATTGTACTTAAATAAGACTTAGCAACGCCGGCACGCTCTGCTAACTCGGTGAGAGACAATCCTCTCGATTCTCTTAATTTCTTTATTCTATCTCCTACCACTTGAGTTCCCTCGCGTTCTCTTAATCGTGGGTCTGCTTTCACTTCTTCTCTTATTATTCCATTAATTGAAGAAAATAAAAAGAGACCATTTTACTAAAAATAATAACATTCTCCCAAAAAAAACCAACTTCCCATGACTTTTCAGTTAAAAGAACGGATTGGCATGTCGATTAAATTAGTTCTTCTAACTTATTATAATAAAAAAGATTGCAAAAAAACAGAACAGGATGGCAATTTTTTTACAGATCTTGAACATTATAGGAGCAAATACCCATTTTGATGACAGATAAGGAAAAACCACTCTTCTATAACTTCATAATAGAAAAAGTGGTTTATGTCTAAAAGAATACATTTTATGTCATAAATAGGGGTAAAGACTTCCCCCCCTATCCCTTTAGAAAGTAAAGACTTCCTTTAAACTTACTTCATTTGTTTTTGCATAGCTTTCATCATCTGATTGATCTTTTTCTGCGATGGATTTTGCCCCATTTGCATCATCATGACGCGAAGCATATTTTCATTAATTGGCGGATTTTTCTTCAAGTAATCCATCATGTATTTACGTGCTATAAAGAATCCTAACACTACGCCAAGAATGACGCCTACGATTCCAATTACAATATATAACCAAACCATGAGTATCTTCCATCCTCCTTTAATCCCACAACGATGCGCATAATCTTTGTAGTTATTATAATAATCCTATCTAAGTTTACACTATCAATGAATGAAGTACAACTCTATTCAGAAGCGTCTTTTCACAAATCATGACTGCTTATTTTACTTTCTTAATCAAATGCTTTTTCGTCGCGCGAAGCCAGCCGCTACGCTCTCCAGTGCGGTCGACTGCAAAAAAGTCAGGCTGAATGGAACGACATACTTCAAACAATAACGTCTCCGTCAATAAGCTTCCGCTGCTTTTTAAAGTTAATTGCCGTTCTTTAATCTCTAGACGTGAATGGCTTTCCTGATGGTTCGACTCTAGCATAATAACCTGCTCTCCAGCTAAACTGGTATAGCCGATCTGCTCCTTTAAACGGCGCTTTAGCAGACTTTCCATTCGAAAGACAGGAATAGTCTCGGTAATAAAGTCGATTTGTTTCTCAAGCTGACATCGCTCATTCGGATCGGTGGTATGAAACGCCTCTGAAAACAATTGAGCTAGCAAAGCTTCTTTTCCAGTATACGCCTCTCGGACCTCTTCTTTTATAATAAAAATATCATAATGCCTCATAGCCATCCCTCCGACTCACAGTGTTTGTCCATATTATAGACAAGACCCTCTGAAAAAGCTGTCGAATGAGAAGAAGAAACACCTACTATATTTTGTCACACTGACACAGATTTTACCGATTCAGAATGTTCGCTTAGAATTTTGGTCGCGCGGTATGGGAGTGAGCTCCTTTACTAAAGCCGCAAACCACCTGCTGCTAGACTCAGGAGTTGTCCTTCTGATGCTTTCAAAAGATCATCTGATTTGCTTGCGATTCACCGACTTTCGCGAATCGGCACGAATACCTTCTGCCTATTAATTAGGCAATGGTTTCTGTAAAGGCTACTTTGAGCGAACTTTTGCGGCTAGCCTCCTGTTCAAATCAACCGATTCTGTTCTCGGATATAGACTAAAAAAGACCCATCATGACAGGGTCTCTTTAAGATCATTTACTTAATAGGGGCTCCCCCCATTTGAACAATCCTCAACAAGAGTAAGTCCAAACAAATCGATTCTAGTGCTTACTTCTCCGTTCCTTGGATTGCTTTAATTTGAGCGGTGTGACATCGTCCCCATTAGGATCAACGACTTTGATGGTATGCAAATGATCTTTAAAACCCGAACGGAATGCTTCTAAATAGGCTTGACGCAAATGAGCCTGTTCTTTTTTCTCTGCAGGTGTCAACCCTTCCGACTTTGATTTTCTTGATAGTTCTGATATACGGGCAAGCTTTTCTTTCTCTAGCATTATTACTCTCCTTTAAACAGTAGGCTGCTTCCATAAACTTTATTGCTTCTTAACACACGAAAAATAGCAAGAAGCTTTTAGAAAAAAGCCATGACGTTTGACTCCTAACTACACCGACGGCAGCCATTTAGTTTCAAAAATGAATGACATAAGCTTAACGTATTAAAAAGAGATGTTCAAGTCCTCTGCTTTTAGTGAGGCACCCCTGCACCCGCAATCTGATTTGCAGTGCCACCGGGTTCATTCTGATCGGTTGGAATCAGCAGGGTTTGTCCAGCTTTAATTTGATCACGATTATGTAATTGATTGTTCGTTTCCACCCATGACATAAATTGTGCGGCAGACATTTTCCCTTTATATTTCTCGCTTAATGACCAAAGCGTATCACCACGTTGGACCTTTATTGATGCGGAATGACTGGCATCTGATTGTTTCAAATCGTGCACTGTAAAAGCAATACACGCTACAATTAAACCGATAAAAACTATATATAAGACCGAATAAGAATGTGATTTGGATAGTGATGGTGAGTGTTCCATTTAAAATCCCCCTGCAACGAATGTATGTTCGCTTTATATAATAATAGGAATACACGTTCGTGTCAAGCGTTCTTTTCGAACGAATGTTTGCACCTTATATGGGAGCATGCTATACTTTTAATAGAGAACGAATGTTTGGGGAACGAGGAGCTTAGGAGGGACATGGGATGGAATTATCAAAACGGCAACAAGCGATCGTTGATTTTATTCGAAGCGAAGTAGATAAAAAGGGCTACCCACCATCAGTACGAGAAATTGGAGATGCCGTCGGCTTAGCTTCTAGTTCAACCGTACACGGCCATTTATCGCGATTAGAGAAAAAGGGAATCATTCGGCGCGATCCAACTAAGCCTCGCGCTATTGAATTAATACAGCCCGGGCAAGACTTACCGCGTACACAAGGGGAAGACAGTCTGATGCTGCCGATTGTTGGACGAGTGACAGCTGGTGAGCCGATTACAGCTATTGAAAATGTTGAAGATTACTATCCTGTTCCTGTCAACATGGTAGGTCATGAAGAGGCTTTTATTCTAAATGTGGTTGGGGAAAGTATGATTAATGCCGGCATTCTTGATGGAGATAAGGTGGTCGTGAGGCAGCAGAATACCGCAAATAACGGCGATATTATTGTTGCGATGACCGAAGAGGATGAAGCCACCGTTAAACGTTTTTTCAAAGAAAAAGACCATATTCGTCTTCAACCCGAGAATCCTTTTATGGCACCTATTCTTGTACCAACCTGTACGATTCTAGGAAAAGTAGTCGGTGTTATCCGAGAGATTCATTAAATGTAAGAGGCTGGGACAAAACTAAATTAGCTGACTTAAACTCTGAACACTAAATGTTTATACGTACAGAAGCAAATAGAAGGCGTAGTCAAAATACGGAGACCCCTGCGGGAACAGCACGTGTCCGAAGACCCCGCAAGCAAGCGTTTTTCTTGCTGAGGAGGCTTGGGCCGTGCCCGAGGAAAGCGACGTATTTTGACGAGCGTTTCATAATTGACTTAACTTATAAATGAAAAACCGAACCCATCACGTTAATCTGTGAATAAGTTCGGTTTTTTCTATTCGTAAACTACGCCTGTCCCAGCCTCTTAGTGGTTCAATCATTCCTCTTTAAGTTTTTGTCGGAGTATTAAACGTTCAAGATATTTCTCCTTTATATAAGAGGCACGATCTTTTAAACCCTCTCAATCTCCCTCTCCCAACTTTAGCGTTTCCTCAAAAATCGACATATGAAACTATCTCCACTCATACAAGTGCCTCTGCTGACTACTGACAAACTCATTAGATCTATGGGCCCCCTTTTAGTTGTTAAGTATTTGGTTCTAATAAACCATTAAAATTGGCGCATGCCATGAGGGAATTTTACTATACAAGGGAATAGAAAACGGCATACCTTATCGAAGAAAGGAGAAGGTGTATGTGATTTTACATCGGAATAAGTTTAAATGGATGGGTGGTGAAATAAATGGAGAATCATGAAAAGGATTTACAAAAGGCAATAAAAAAATTACAGAATACTAGAGAGGGCAACAAATTAAACGACACCCGAGAGATCCAAGATGGAATTAGCTATGTAATAAAAGATTCGAAATATCAAAAAACCATTGAAGTCGATCATTCATTTAATAATATTTACATCTCATTTAATAATAATTTCTATTGCTGCAAAGAACCCCCGCCTATTCCCACTATCATGTTGACTTCACAAAAATATTTTTCGAAAGTTTCTAATGGAACAATTTTAGGATCGGACTTAATAATTTCTGTAAATTCGTTTGTAGATGATGATGGAACGCCCATTGAGGCGTTTCCTAAGTTATATCAATACTTCAATTTGTATATAAACGGAGTCATTCAACAAAACGGCGTTGGTTCTGTTGATCCTTTCCAACTCACTATTAAAAACGGCTCCATTCTAGATAAGGATGATCCGATTTCATTGGAATTTGTTATGACTAATACTTTATGAAAGGAGGTGATAACCATGGCAGCTTCGCTTATTCCCCCTAACCTAAAATCATATAAATACTATGCTCCTGCTAGTGCTGGGACTGTTACAGGTTCTGATCTAGTCATTGCAGCCACTGCATTTGTAGATGACAGCGGCGCTTCGATCACTGCCTTCAACACAAGCTTTGCAAATCTTACACTTTTTATTAACGGACAACCGCAAGAAAACGGTGTATCCGCTGTTACATCATCAGACTTAACAATTACTGATGGTGCTACTTTGGATCCAGGCGACCCAATTGTCCTCAATCTCGTCTACAACTTCTAATTATTTTAAAGCGCAAACGCATCCTTAATTAGCCATGATGGCCACTAGAAATTCACCGAGAAAGTTCCAAAAATAGATAAGCCATTTGCTCTGTGATGCCTTGTTTGTAACTTTCCTTACTGTCACCGTCTGAGGATCTCGATAAAGTTAAAAATCGTGTAGGAGGGAGCGACTGGCTCCCTTTCTCTCTCACCATACATACGGATCGGAATTAAATAAGAGCCACTACAAAGTGATTCAGTCTTTCGTTTCCATGGAGGATCATCGCTGATTTCTCTTTATTCCCCTCTAGAAAAAAATGGTAAGTAAAGGGAGCTAGGAGAAAATTTGAATCCTATCCTGGCATTTTTTAGGGTGCTGTTTCGTGGGTGCTCCTGCTTCATTACAAAAAAATAATTTCCACCCACAAAAGAAAATCCCCTTAACACCAATGGTATCAAGGGGTCCTGCTATTAATACAAGCTCATGTACTGCTCGCGCTCCCAAGGATGGACTTGAGTGCGGAACATATCCCACTCAATTTCCTTAGCTTCAACGAAATGGCTAAGGGCGTGAGACCCGAGTGCTTTGGTGATCACTTCGTCAGCTGTCATGACTTCGAGCGCTTCTTTCAAAGTGCTTGGAAGGTCATTAATCCCAGCTGCTTCACGCTCTGCTTTATCCATTACATAGATATTGCGGTCCGTTGGTGCTGGCGGAGTAAGCTTGCGTCTCACACCATCAAGGCCGGCAGCAAGCAAGACCGCCATTGCAAGATATGGATTCGTTGATGGATCCACACTGCGCACTTCAATACGAGTGCTTAAGCCGCGTTTAGCTGGAACACGAATAAGCGGTGAACGGTTGCGTAGTGACCAAGCCACATAACAAGGTGCTTCATATCCAGGGACAAGACGCTTATAAGAGTTAACCGTCGGGTTCGTAACAGCTGTAAACGCTCGAGCATGCTCAAGGATCCCCGCAATAAAGTAGTGGGCGGTTTCACTCAACCCTTTTTCAGTAGATGGATCGTAGAACGCATTGTCATTCCCTTTAAATAAGGACATGTTCGCATGCATACCAGAACCGTTGACACCAAACAATGGTTTTGGCATAAACGTTGCATGAAGACCATGTTGACGCGCAATTGTTTTAACGGCAAGCTTAAAGGTTTGGACATTATCGCAAGTTGCGACAGCATCGGCATATTTGAAGTCAATTTCATGCTGACCAGGTGCTACCTCATGGTGAGAGGCTTCTACTTCAAAGCCCATATCTTCAAGTTCAAGAACGATATCTTTACGGCAGTTTTCACCAAGGTCAGTTGGTGAAAGATCGAAATAACCGCCCTTATCGTTTAATTCAAGAGTCGGTTCACCCTTTTCATCCATTTTGAATAAGAAAAACTCAGGCTCTGGTCCAATGTTAAAAGCAGTGAATCCAAGTGCTTTCATCTCTTCTAATTGGCGTTTCAAAATTTGGCGAGGGTCCCCTTCAAATGGTGTACCATCTGGGTTATAAATATCACAAATTAAACGGGCTACTTTTCCTTTACCACCAGTCCACGGGAATACGACCCATGTATCAAAATCTGGATACAAGTACATATCCGATTCTTCAATTCGTACAAATCCTTCAATAGAAGAGCCATCAAACATACATTCATTAGAAAGTGCTTTTGGCAGTTCGTCTACTGGAATTTCAACGTTTTTAATAATTCCTAATAAATCAGTGAATTGTAAGCGAATAAACTTAACGCCTTCTTCTTCTGCCATACGAAGAATATCGTCTTTTGAAAATTTTCCCATAAGCGTGGCCAGCCTCCTAAATTTTATTTATCTTAACACAGGAGTTCCCTCACATTAATGAAAAAAACGTGAAAGTTCTCCTTGTATTAATGATGTCTTTCCTTGTTTACCTGCAATTAAGAGCTCTTGCTTCAACATTTTCATCAATGCTTCATCCGATAGATCTTTTTCTTCTTGCTTGGGAGGCAGTGTAGAAATGGCAGCTGGCGCCTTATTATCAAAGACATGCTTAATTCCAGCAAGGTTGACGCCTTTTTCAAGAAGTGATTTGATTTCAAGCAAACGATCGACATCATTAAAAGAATACATTCGTCTATTCCCTTCCGTGCGTTGGGGGGAAACGAGATGATTTTCCTCATAGTAGCGAATCTGTCTTGCCGTTAACCCCGTCAATTCTCTCACAATACTCATAGGAAACAAAGCCATGTTTCGACGCAGTTGGTCATCCATTCCCATACCTCCTTCCTAAAATAATAGATATACTTAATTATATTTTACTTTTTGTCAAAGGTTATGTCAACAGATGTTACCTTTTCTAACAAAAATAGTTTGTTATTTTTTGAATTTTATTAACTGCAACGTTTCCCTACGATTCTATCAAAAGGGTTCGTTAAGTGTCTCTCTGCCATTTAAAGTTGGACCCGTTTCTTTTCCAGCAATGCCTCGGCTGCATTTAGTAAAGCAAGTTGGACATGACGAAATGTAAGGCCACCCTGAATAAAGGCTGTATAGGGAGGACGAATCGGTCCATCTGCAGATAATTCGATGCTAGACCCTTGAACAAAGGTTCCGGCAGCCATAATAACCTTGCTTTCATAACCCGGCATCGCACTTGGATACGGGGTCACATGACTATTAATAGGGGATGCTTTTTGAATCGCTTGACAAAAAAGAACCATTTGCTCAGCATTCTCGAAATTAACGGATTGAACAATATCGGTTCGTTTTTCATCCCACTTAGGAGAAGGCGAAAGACCCATTGCCTCGGTTAAAGCTGCCGTATAGATAGCTCCTTTCAGTGCTTCGATGGTGACATGTGGAGCTAGGAAAAAGCCCTGAAAGAATTCGCCTAATTGATTGAGCGTTGGACCGACTTCCTTGCCAAGTCCAGGGGCTGTTAAGCGGTAAGCACATTGCTCGACTAAATCCTCGCGTCCTGCGATATAACCACCCGCTTTCACCAAACCTCCACCAGGATTCTTGATGAGTGAACCGGCTATTAGGTCCGCTCCCGCCTCACAGGGCTCTTCTTTTTCCACAAATTCGCCATAGCAATTATCAATAAAGACAATGAGATGGGGATGCTTCTCTTTAATTTCTTTTATTGCCTTTCTAATTTCTTCTATAGAGAGGGATCTTCGTGTGGCATAACCGCGCGATCGTTGAATGGCGATCACTTTGGTCGTAGGAGACACTTCATTGATGACCCTCTTCGTATCGATTGTCTCATTCTCGAGCGGGACAACTCGGCATGAAATCCCAAAATCTTTAAGAGAACCGCTTGCCTCACCGCGAAGGCCAATGACTTCTTCAAGCGTATCATATGGGGCTCCCGTTATGTACATGAGTTCATCTCCAGGACGCAGCACTCCAAATAAAGAGACGGTAATGGCATGTGTGCCAGACATAAGCTGAGGCCGCACTAAGGCCGCCTCAGCACCAAATACTTCTGCATAAACGCTTTCTAAAGCTTCTCGTCCAAAATCATCGTAGCCATAACCTGTGGAACCATTAAAATGGGCATCACTAATTTTGGCTGTTTGAAAGGCTTCTAGTACTTTCTTCTGATTATGTCTTTCAATGCTCTCGAGCTTTTGAAAAATAGGCGCACATTGTTCTTCTATTTTCTTGTTGATTTCTTCAAGTTGTTGCGGGGTGGTCAAAGTCATGATTGGTCTCTCTCTCCTCATGTGACGATGCTGATGCTGTCAATGTTTCATATAGAGGGGACTCGGTCCAGACGAACCCTTCTACTAAATAAGATTCTGTTTGTTCCTCCCACTCCCGGTGCTGGACAACCGTCTCATGTTCTAAGCGTGTCACAAGTCGTCCATCGCTTGCCGGTACAACCGTCTGGTAAGGATCCATTTGTTCAATAATTTTCTTTTCAACGGTATGACTGACTTTCACTAAATCAGAGGCGTCAAAAGCCGAAATAACTAAAGAATCTTTGTATAACGGCGGCTGGAACGGCTCACTTAGCTTATCTTTTTTATTGTAAATAATAAGCATTGGAACATGTCCTACGCCAAGTTCCTTCAGAAGTCGGTTTACAGTTTCTTCATGCTGGGTATGATCCGGGTGCGAGGCATCCACGACATGGAGAATCAAATCGGCTTCTTTTACTTCTTCTAGAGTGGAACGAAAGGCAGCCACTAGTGTTGTCGGCAGGTGCTGGATAAATCCAACGGTATCACTTAATAAAGCGGTAAAGCCGCTTGGAAGACGAAGCTTACGTGTTAGTGGATCAAGTGTCGCAAACAACTTGTCCTCTGCTAATGTCTCAGCATCTGTTAAACGACTGAAAAGCGAGGATTTCCCAGCATTCGTATACCCTACCAATGCCACTTGAAAAACTCGGTTTCGGCGGCGTCGTTCCCTATAGCGTTCACGGTGCTGGACAATGGTATCAATTTGCTTCTTAATCTCTAATATGCGGCGTCGAATGTGACGGCGATCCGTTTCAAGCTTTGTTTCCCCGGGCCCTCTTGTTCCAATTCCTCCGCCAAGCCGGGAAAGGGCAATTCCAAAACCGCTCAAACGCGGGAGCAAATATTCATATTGAGCGAGCTCCACCTGAAGCTGACCTTCTCGTGATCTGGCGCGCTGGGCAAAGATATCTAAGATCAATTGAGTCCTGTCGATCACTTTGACATCTAATTCTTTTTGCAGATTCGTTTGCTGACTCGGACTTAAATCATCATTAAAGATGACCATTTCAACCCCTGTCGTTTCACAGGCTTGGCCAAGTTCTAGCACCTTTCCTTGCCCTAGATACGTCGCTGAGTCTGGTCGCTCTCTTTTTTGAGTGAGGGTGGCCACCACTTGGCCACCTGCTGTTTCTGTTAAGGCTGCGAGCTCTTCCATCGTGCTTTGGAAAAGACTATCATCCATCTTTTTTAATTGACAACCAACGAGTATAACGTTTTCCAAATTATTTAGTCACCCTCTTCTCGTTTCCTAGTTAATGGGAACAGGTCTGTTTGGCGAGGTTCTTCCTCAATAGTAATGTCCATCGAGCGGATCGTCAATAAGGCCTCTCGATTAGGGACTCCCTCCTTCACCAGTCGAACCGCCTGCTTACGTATCATTTTCTCAATGAGATTCCGAACATAGCGACCATTGCTAAACATTTCGGCCTCTTCCAATACCTTATGACGAAAATGACGCTGGAGCTTCTTTCGCGCCTCTTCTGTGAAGAGATACTCCCTATCTTCTATCATTTGTTCAGCAATCTCTAACAATTCAAGCTCATTATAGTTGGGAAAAGTTAAGATAATGGGAAAGCGAGAAGGCAAGCCTGGATTCAGATCCAAAAAATCATCCATCTCATCTGAATAACCCGCTAGAATGAGGATGAAATCATCTTTCTTATCCTCCATGTGTTTTACTAGTGTATCGATCGCTTCTTTCCCGAAATCCTTTTCGCCACCTCGCCCAAGCGAATAAGCCTCATCAACAAATAAAATCCCGCCTTGCGCCTTCTTTATTAATTCGCGTGTCTTTTGTGCGGTTTGACCGATATATTCTCCCACCAAGTCAGCACGTTCCGCTTCAATAAGATGGCCTTTTGAGAGGATATTCATGTCTGCAAATAACTTCCCAAGAATTCGGGCAACCGTTGTCTTGCCTGTCCCTGGATTTCCTTTAAAAAGCATGTGCAAGGTCTGCTGCTTAACGGCCAAATTATGTTCTTTGCGGAGTCGGTTAACATAGAGCCACGCATAAATTTCATGAACCGTTTGTTTAATGTCCTTAAGCCCGACAAGGCGGTCCAATTCACGTTCAAGCTGTTGTAAAGATTGATGTCTTACGCGTTCTTCAAATGGTTTTTTTAATGGAGGCGGGCTTTTTTGCTCTTCTTGTTTCAATACAATATTGATTTGACCTTTCTGTTTGAAGGTTAAGCTTTCCGGCACAACGCTCACCTCTTTTAATAAAATGGCAGATAATAACTTGCCTCTGTCTAAATATAATGAAAGCCCCGAAAGAGAGGCTTCATATTTATATGTATGCCTCTTTGCTCTTGTTTTTCCTTAAAGATTTTTATTAAAGGCTGTATTCATAAACTTATTGCGTTTTGAATAAAGAATGTTCGTGACGCCAAAGTTATGATTAGATAACTCGAATACGTTATCGGCTTCAAAATAGGCAGCGGGATTTTGAAGCATAAGAAAAGAGGCTGATTAAATGCATCAGCCTCTTTGTTTCCTATTGCTTTAGTTCCTTATTCTTCTTCTTGATGAAATTGAACGGGTCGGGCAGGCGAGAAGGTTGAAATGGCATGCTTAAATATAAGCTGTTGTTTTCCTTCACTCTCGATCAGAACCGTGAAATTATCAAATCCTTTAACTAAGCCCTTTAATTGGAATCCGTTTAATAAGAAAACCGTAACAAAGGTGTTATCCTTACGAAGCTGGTTTAGAAAGCTATCTTGAATATTAACTGACTGTTTCATAGTGCCTTTAATCCTCCTCTATTCTCTCTAATACAATTAGTTCGACTAATCTTTTAACTTTCCTGCTACAAATTCAAGGATTTCATTTATTTTTTTATAAGAATTTTCAACGTCAGTCATATCAAACCATTCGATGGCCATTTGGTGTCGAAACCATGTCAACTGACGCTTAGCAAAGCGCCTGGAATTGCGTTTTATTAACTCAACGGCTGTCTCAATGGAGTATTCACCGTCAAAGGCACCAAACAATTCCTTATAGCCGATCGCTTGAACCGACTGAGTATGACGAATCCCTTGATCATATAGGGACTTTGCCTCTTCAATTAGCCCTTTTTGAACCATCATGTCCACTCTTTGGTTGATTCGTTCATATAAAAGATGACGCTCCATCGTTAAACCGATGATAACGGGGTCAAAAAGGAGGGCCGGCTCATTCTCAGGAAGATGCTCGCTCATCGGTTTACCTGTTTTATGATAAATCTCTAAAGCGCGGATGACGCGCTGCACATTATTAGGATGTATTCGGTCCTTTGCTTCAGGATCCACCTCCAGCAACTCTCGATATAACGGATCAGGTCCTTCGACTTCTGCTCGTTTTTGTAAATGTTCACGAAAAGCAGTGTCTTCTTTCACCTCATTAAATTGATAATCATATAAGACCGCCTTGACATATAATCCTGTCCCTCCTACGAGAACCGGAAGTATCCCTTTGTTATAAAGCGAGTCAATTTGTTCCCGTGCTTCCTTCTGAAATCTCGCGACCGTATAGCTTTCCCTTGGATCAAGAAAGTCAAGCAGATGATGAGGAATCCCTTCTGCCTCCTTTTCAGTCACTTTGGCTGTCCCAATATCTAGTCCTTGATAGACCTGCATTGCATCGCCATTAATGACTTCTCCATGAAAAGCTTTTGCAATTTCGATTCCAAGCTTGGTTTTGCCAACCGCCGTTGGTCCTACGATTACCACGCAACGTTCTTTGTTCTGAGACATCACATGACCCTCTTAAACAGCTTTTCCATTTCATATGTTGAAAAATGAATAATGACCGGTCTTCCGTGCGGGCAGGTAAACGGATCTTGCGCTTCAATCAGCTGATCAAGCAAGGATTCCATTTCATCCATTCTCAAATGCCGATTCGCCTTAATCGATTGTTTGCAGGACATCATGATCGCTAGGGCTTCTCTCAGCTTCTTAATGGAGACGGATTGGCTGTCGATCAATTCTTCCACGATCGACTCAATCGTCTCTCGCTCCCTTCCTTTTGGAAACCAATTTGGATGAGAACGGACTATAAAAGAATGATGGCCAAAAGCTTCGAAATTCAAACCTAGTTCTGAGAGAATCTGCCTATTTTCTTCAATAATAGATGCTTCACTTGCCGTAAAATCAAAGGTTAACGGAAAGAGCAGTTCTTGGTTCTTATGACCGGTCTCCCCTACTTTTTCCCGAAAAAATTCATATTTGATGCGCTCTTGAGCCGCATGCTGATCTATAATAAAAAGTCCTTCTTCATTTTGGGCAAGAATATAAGTCCCATGCAATTGACCGATCGGAAAAAGTTTTGGCATACGTTTACGTTCTGGTTCGTTTTGGTCGAGACCCGACTCTGACGTGAATTCTTGATCCGGCCTGTCTTCTCTGATCACTTGAGAAGGATTAAAAGAGTCACGATCTGATAGGTCGATAGGGTCACTCATTGACTCCATGTCCTCCACGTCTTGTTCCTGTAAAATCTCTCTTTGTGAAGGGCCCTCCAAAGAACGGCTTGGTTGATCTTGAGCTTGGAAGGTCAGGGCTTGTCTTTCTGGCTCCTGATGAGTGAGTCGCTCAGGGTTTGCCTCAAATGACGGGCTCACCGCTCTTTCTTTCACTTGGTCAAGAGCTGTTTTACCGGGAACCGGGCGAAAATCCATCGCTTGCTGCTCTGTCCATTCACGCTCTCGTTTTGTTTTCTGAACATCAGGGATAAGTCTTTGGGCATGAAAAACGCCTTTAATTGCCGATTGAATCAGTTCCACTAATTCTGCCTCTTTACTTATCCGAGCTTCAAGCTTTGCCGGGTGGACATTCACATCAACAAGCGTGGGATCCATTTTAATATGAACGACGGCAATCGGAAACCTGCCAATCGGAAGAAGGGTATGATAGCCGTTCATGATGGCATTAAATAAGCTGTAATGACGGATATAGCGGCCATTGATAAATAGATAGACGTACTGTCTCCCAGCCCGAGAAATCATCGGCTTCACTAGCCTTCCCTCCACTTCAAAATCAAGAGAGGAGGCTTTTAAGGGGAGGGATTGCTTGGCTGTTTCAACGCCATATATTGCAGCGAGCACTTGTGCCAAATCTCCATTCCCATTCGTCTTCAGCAAGGTCTTCTCATTATGAACAAGATGAAAACGGATGTCGGGATGGGCAAGAGCTAATTTATTCACAACATCCGTTATATTCGCAAGTTCTGTATTAATTGTTTTTAGATATTTTAACCGAGCAGGTGTGTTATAAAAAAGCTGGGTAATTGTCATTTCCGTTCCTTTACGACTATGAGACGGTTCATCCGTTTCAACACGTCCGCCCACCAAAACGAGATGTCTACCCGGCCCCTCTCCTGTGGAGGTGCGAAGTTCAAAATGAGAAACAGAAGCGATACTTGGAAGGGCTTCTCCGCGAAAGCCTAAAGTTCTCACATGAAAAAGATCCTTTTCACTCTTGATTTTGCTTGTTGCATGCCGCTCAAATGCTAAAAGGCAATCCTCAGGTAAAAAACCATGGCCATCATCGGTTATTTTTATTTTCTCAAGGCCGCCTTCTTTGACCTCGATCGTGATTGCCGTCGCGTCCGCGTCTAAAGCATTCTCTACCAATTCCTTCACGATAGATGCCGGGCGTTCAACTACTTCCCCCGCTGCGATTTTATTGGCCAACGCTTCATCCATTCGCACGATTCTTCCCATTTAATCACCCCTTCGTTAACGATTTGGCCCGCCGGTGGTTTCTCAGAGCCATTTGACAGTCATATAAGACATTCATGGCTTCCATCGGTGTCATATTCAACAAATCCAATTCTTTGATACGGCGTTCCAATTCTGACGCTTTATTGCCGGGCTTTGGTTCTTTTACTTCTAGATCACCGAAGAGAGTAAGCTGGCCGCTGTCGGCTTTTGAATCAACCGCTGAATCGATCCCATCTGCTTCCCGTACTTCTGGTAATTGTTCTAGAGGTTCTGCCGCTTTCTTAATTACTCGGTCAACCTGTTGGTCAGGCGTTTCAAGTGTCTTTAAAATCGCTGCCGCCCTTGTAATTAGCGTGGGAGGGAGTTCTGCGAGCTCAGCCACATGAATCCCATAACTTTTATCCGCATAGCCTTTCTTGACTTTGTGCAAAAACACGACACTTCCGTCTTGTTCCATCGCACTGACATGAACATTCACAAGGTGCTCCAACTGCTGCTCAAGAGAGGTCAATTCATGATAATGCGTGGAAAACAAAGTTTTAGCATGAATATGATTGTGAATATATTCAACAATCGCTTGAGCAATGGCAATGCCGTCATAAGTCGAGGTTCCGCGTCCGATTTCATCAAGTAAAATCAAGCTGTTCTCTGTTGCTTGAGCAAGCGCCTCTTTTGCTTCAACCATTTCCACCATAAAAGTACTTTGGCCGCTTGCAAGATCATCCGTCGCACCAATTCGAGTGAAGATCTGATCAAAGATAGGCAGAGAAGCTTGATCAGCAGGAACAAAACAGCCGATTTGAGCCATGATGACAGTCAGTGCAATTTGTCTCATATAGGTGCTCTTCCCGCCCATATTTGGACCTGTAATTAACTGAATTTGACAAGAGGCAGGCATCTCCACATCGTTTGCCACAAACTCCCCTTCGCTTAACACCTTTTCTACAACAGGATGGCGGCTCGTGACAAGATGGATCGCCCTCTCCTCTTTAAATTCAGGCTTCACGTAATGATAATCATCACTGACACTGGCAAAGCTTTGGAGGACATCTAATGTCGCAAGCTCACTGGCAACCGCTTGAAGACGACTGGCTTCTTGTTTGATCCTCTCTCTGATCTCTTGAAACAATTGGTATTCCAAATCCATTTTACGGTCTTCGGCTTCTAAAATAAGTCGTTCTTTTTCCTTAAGTTCAGGCGTAATAAAACGCTCGGCATTCGCAAGCGTCTGTTTCCGCTCATAACGGCCTTCAGGCAAGGCTCTTAAATTAGCTCGGGTCACTTCAATATAGTAACCAAAGACTTTATTAAACCCAATCTTAAGAGATTTGATCCCGGTTTCCTCACGCTCTTTCTTCTCTAAAGCCGCGAGCCACGCCTTCCCATTTCGAGTGACGTCGCGGTACTCATCCAACTGTTGATGATAGCCATCCTTAATAATATTCCCCTCGGTTACCGATATAGGCGGATCCTCCATAACCCCTTTCTCTATTAGATCAAAAATGTCCTGACAAGGGTCGATCCGCTGAGCCAACTGTTTGAGCGGTTCATAATTGACTTGACTCAATTGATTCGTAATAGACGGTATTTGACGTAAGGATTCCTTAAGTTGGATCAGCTCACGAGCGTTCACATTTCCATAGGCAATGCGCCCCACTAAACGCTCAAGGTCATAAACATTGGAGAGGGCTTCTCGAAGTCCTTCTCGTTCAAAAAAGGCCTCTTTAAGCGCCTCTACCGCATGAAGCCTGTCCAAAATAGGCTGAAGCTGAATCAATGGTTTCTCAATCCAGGCCTTTAATTTCCGGCCGCCCATAGCGGTCATGGTTCTATCAAGCAGCCATAGCAAGGAACCATGCTTCTTTTTTTCTCTTAAAGAGCTGGTGAGTTCTAAGTTTCGACGCGTTTGGCGATTAAGCCGCATATAATCTTTGACTTGATAACGCTCTACCGGCTGTAAATGTTCGAGTGCCCGTTTTTGTGTATGCTGAAGATAATTGAGCAACAGTACATAAGCCTTCTCTTCAGCTTGTTCTAATAAATCATTGTATAAATGGGTAAATGCCTCATCCTTTTCAAACGATTTCTGAACTGAAAAGGTGAGCTGGCTTGTCTCAAGCACAGGAGTCAGCATGCGTTTTTCCTCTTCTGTAAGAACCGGAAGCACCAGCTCTTTCACATTATAGGTCATGAGCTCCGGCATGATCTGGTCCACTTCATGAAGCTGTGTAACCTTGCCTTCCCCCGTCGATAAATCAATCAAAGCAAGACCAAAGGTATCTTTATTATCTAGTGAGAGTGAGGCTAAGTAATTATTTTCTTTCGGCTGCAGGAGGCCGCCTTCCATGATCGTCCCAGGAGAAACGAGCTGGACCACTTCTCGCTTCACAACCCCTTTTGCCGCTTTTGGATCCTCAACTTGTTCACAAATCGCGACTTTATACCCCTTCTCTACTAGTAGGGTGATATAAGACTGTGCAGAGTGGTAAGGGACACCGCACATTGGGATGCGCTCCGTAGAACCCCCATCCCGTGACGTCAGTGTAATTTCAAGCTCTTTAGACGCGCGAATCGCATCTTCGAAAAACATTTCATAAAAGTCGCCTAACCTAAAGAAAAGAAAGGCATCGGCGTAATCTTTTTTTATCGATAAATATTGTTCAATCATTGGTGTAAAAGCCATACTGTCATCCCCATCCGAGCATTTTCGACACTATTATTATAGCATATAACACTCGGAACTTGAGAGAAACGGCGATTAGAAAAACTTGCTTAAATAGGAAGAAGCAAAAGAAAAACTAGGAAGAGAGTCTCCCTAGTTATTCTTCAAGCTCCCCGACTAAAAACTCGGAGTCGAGGTCTTCAAAAGCCTCATCTAAATCGGCGTCCCAATCCTCGTCACCTAGAGCGTTTTCTGGATCAACACTCACTTTAATTTTTGTTTCGCCAATGACTTCAACCAAGAATTCTCGTTCGACTTGAACGACAATCTTTCCATTTGGTGAAATATCGGCATCTAGGCTGTTTGGCTCTTGCAGAACATGTTGAACGACTTCCATTTGTTCGCTTGCTACATTTTTATCTTTAATGGATAATTCAATTTCGTCACGATAGGTGACCGTTTCTGTTACAACTTCTGTTTTCGTATTGTTGTTATATGAGTACCAAATATTTATGTCATAGGTTCCTTCGACGACAACAACATCATTACGAAAATTGGAGCGGCATTTATGGTTGATCACCCAACAGCCTAATACACTTGATGGCTTATGAGTCGGCGTGACGGAATGAGCCGTCTGACTGAATTTCTTGCCTTTCCCGCAAACGGCTTTCGTGTAGATCTCTCTGAAATCAGACACGTGACCGATACCTCCTTTTCTTTCTTCAAAATCATGTTATGCAGGGCAAATGACTAGTGTGATTCGCTTTAAAGGTCTTCATGAAAGTTGGGCGAATGCCCCAGAGTCGTTCTCCATAATGTAAGCGCCCCTCTTTATCTCTGAACTTAACTCATGGAGGATAACAGCCAATCAAAATCAATGTAAGGATTCCAGGCTGTTGCCTTAATAGTGTATGTGGGCACTCAAAAAGGGTGAAGGGAATTGACAAGAGATCAAGCAAAAGAGACAGTAAAAAAACTCGTGTACTAATTGGCGTTCCAAAGCGTGAGAGAAAATCTAAAATAACAACTTAACTAACCCTAATAATTAGCAGACAAAAGCTTGGGGGTGGGGGAGGGAGTGGTGGGTGGGAGAGGGAGTTTCTGGGATTTTTGGCTGACCTTTTGGGATTTTTGGCCAAGCTTCTCGGATTTTTTAGCTAAGCTTCTCGGATTTTTTAGCGACCTTCTCGGATATATGGGGAACCTTCTTGGATTTTGCGCTCACACATGCAGCTGGGGGTGAGCTTCTCAGATTTTTGGCTGACCTTTTAGGATTTTTGACAAACCTTCTCGGATTTTTTTGCGACCTTCTTGGATAAATGAACAACCTTCTAGGAGTTTGCGCTCACGCATGCGGCTGGGGGTGAGCTTCTCAGATTTTTGGCTGACCTTTTAGGATTTTTGACAAACCTTCTCGGATTTTTTTGCGACCTTCTTGGATAAATGAACAACCTTCTAGGAGTTTGCGCTCACGCATGCGGCTGGGGGTGAGTTTCTCAGATTTTTGGCTGACCATTTAGGATTTTTGACAAACCTTCTCGGATTTTTTTTGCGACCTTCTTAGATATATGGGGAACCTTCTTGGATTTTGCGCTCACGCATGGGGCCGAGGGTGAGCTTCTCAGATTTTTGGCTGACCTTTTAGGATTTTTGACAAACCTTCTCAGATTTTTTAGCGACCTTCTTAGATAAATGAGCAACCTTCTTGGATTTTGCGCTCCTGCATGCGGCTGGGGGTGAGCTTCTCAGATTTTTGGCTGACCTTTTAGGATTTTTGACAAACCTTCTCGGATTTTTTTGCGACCTTCTTGGATAAATGAACAACCTTCTCGGATTTTGCGCTCCTGCATACGGCCGGGGGTGAGCTTCTCAGATTTTTGGCTGACCTTTTAGGATTTTTGACAAACCTTCTCAGATTTTTTTGCGACCTTCTTGGATAAATGAACAACCTTCTAGGATTTTGCGCTCCTGCATGCGGCTGGGGGTGAGCTTCTCAGATTTTTGGCTGACCTTTTAGGATTTTTGACAAACCTTCTCGGATTTTTTTGCGACCTTCTTGGATAAATGAACAACCTTCTAGGATTTTGCGCTCCTGCTTGATGTTTAACCGGAAAACTTCCGCTTATTTTTTGGTCTAGGAAGAACGATCTCATTTATGGAATGAAACGAGAGAACCGTCCCCGCGTTTCGAACTAGTTTATGAAATGAAACGGGAGAACCGTCCCCGCGTTTCACTCTGCGTTTCACTGCCACTCGCACAAAAAAAACCTGCTGAGTGGTCTCAGCAGGTTGATCCTGGGGCTTGTGCTTTTATGGCTGAACCGGTTTGGTTTGATAGCACATCGCCTCCTGTAGAAAGTAATATTTCATCGGTTACTTTATTTGAAATAGTTATGGAGATAAACTGTAAGAGGTCATTGACATCTGCTTGTGATTGTTTAAATTCTTGAACGATTGGAATCTCATCAAGTTCTTTCATTAATTGGTTGAGCTTTTCTTCATTTTGCCTCAATGCTTCTTCTTTACCGTAATGCTGAAGATTAATGGATTCTTTTTGAAGCAGCTTAATCCGCCGAATCAGCTGTTGAACCTTCTCGTTTTCATTAATCTGCGCTTCAGCACGTTTAAAGAAATCCACTTCGTCTGTTTCGGCTAACAATTTGGCTAATTCATTGGCTTTATCAATAATGGCCTCTCGACTAAATTTTTCAGTCATTGATTGACAACCTCCGCCTCTTCCACTAATTCACCGTCTAAGCTCCATGTTTTTGTTTGAACAATACGTACATTGACTAATTCGCCAATTAACGTTTTTGGACCTTTGAAGTTCACGAGTTTATTCATACGTGTATGCCCGGATAAAACCTCTTCATTTTTCTTACTTGGTCCTTCAACCAATACCTCTACGATTTGCCCTTCTAAGCGTTGGTTGCTCTTTAGGGCATGCTCATTGACAACCTTATTTAAACGCTGAAGACGTTCTTTCTTGACCTCAAGCGAGACGTTGTCTGTCATTTTTGCCGCTGGTGTACCCGGTCTTGGTGAATAGATAAACGTATAAGCTCCATCGAATTCACATTCTTCAACAAGTGAAAGTGTATCTTGGAACTGCTCCTCGGTTTCGTTTGGATAGCCCACAATAATATCCGTTGTAAAAGAAGCATGAGGAATGGCTTTCTTCAACTTATGGAAAAGCTCCAGATATTTCTCACGAGAATAGTTACGTCCCATGATCTTGAGAACATCAGAGTTCCCTGATTGGACAGGAAGATGGATGTGCTCAACTAAATTGCCGCCTTTTGCAAGCACGTCAATAAGATCATCAGTAAAATCCCATGGATGACTTGTTGTAAAACGAACGCGCGGAATCCCAATATGGCGAATATCATCCATTAATTGACTTAATCGATATGTCCCATCGTTAAGATCCTTCCCGTACGCATTCACGTTTTGACCAAGCAAGGTCACTTCTTTATAGCCTTGACGCGCAAGTTCTCGGACTTCATCAATGATTTCTTGCGGATGACGACTGCGTTCCTTCCCTCTTGTATAAGGAACAATGCAATACGTACAGAACTTGTCACAACCGTACATAATGTTCACCCATGCTCGAATGTTGCCTTTACGTGCCTTCGGAAGGTTTTCAATGACGTCCCCTTCCTTTGACCACACTTCAAGCACCATCTCTTTACTTAAGAGAGCTTCCTTCAACAGTTGAGGGAGACGATGAATATTATGGGTACCAAAAATCAAATCGACGTGCTGATGCTTTTCTAAAATGCGATTAACAACGGCCTCCTCTTGAGCCATACAGCCGCAAACCCCTACAATAAGATCCGGATTCTCTGTTTTGTATGCTTTTAAGTGGCCGATTTCACCAAACACCTTGTTCTCTGCATTTTCTCGAATCGCACACGTATTCAAAAGAATAATGTCTGCTTCTTCTTCCAGTTCAGTCGACGTATAGCCGATCTCTTCTAATATACCTGCCATCACTTCTGTATCATGCTCGTTCATTTGACAGCCGTAAGTTCGTATTAAAAAGTGCTTTCCTTCACCGATATTTTTCATATCCTCTGGAATGGAAAAATCACTTAAATGTTGTACCGTATTTTTGCGACGACGTCTCGCCTCTTTTAAATTAGGCGCTTGGAACGTATGTTGGAAATAGGTGGAATAATCCTTCTCTTTTTTCGAATCCAACCCGTTCCCTCCTTCCACTCATCAATATAGTAAAAACAAAACAAATTACCCAACCAATCAATTACTAGAATGCTCATTCACTCAAACTCTTTTAATTATACCATAGGCACTAGATAATGTTAACGAATGAAACGGAGGGACGGTTCTCCCGTTTCACTTTTAAACCAAGGATTGCCCTCGAAACGCGGGGACGGTTCTCCCGTTTCATAAGAGAGGCGACCCTTCTAGGAAAGGGTGTAACGTTCCCTAACTTGCAAAAAGACAACCTTCCGTGCGTGCTCCATGAAAGGTTGTCTAGTTTGCGGTCATTCAACTGGTTGGTTCCCGGGTTATTCCGGTAAATGGTTCACAAAATGCTGATAGAGCATTCCATGAACATCCTCTTCAGAATACCGCTTTAACAATTCATTGATTAAGTTTGGGTATTGGCCGAAGTTGGATAGGTTTTCAGGCGTCGTTTCAATCCCATCAAAGTCAGAGCCAAAGCCCAAATTTTTCATTCCCCCAAGAGACGCAATATGTTCAACATGCCTTAAGACATCATCAATGGTCGCTTTCCCTGTTGGGGTTAAAAAATCAGGAACAAAGGTGACGCCAATCATGCCGTCTCGTTTAATAAGAGCTGTAATTTGCTTATCTGACAGATTACGCGGATGGTCGCAAAAAACTTTACAATTGCTGTGAGAGGCAATGGGAAATTCCGCATCCTGCATCACATCCCAAAATCCGGCCTCGGATAAGTGAGAGACATCGGTCCATACCTTAAATCGATTGTTTTCACGTACGACCTCACGACCAAAATCCGTTAATCCAGCACCGCGTGATTCCTTCGCCCCATCCGCTACGGCATTGCTTGCATTCCAGGTCAGACCGACATTTTTGACTCCTAATTGAAAGAGCGTCCGCAGCTTAACCAAATCTCGCCCGATAGCGTCACAGCCTTCTAAAGTCAGCATCGCACCGACTTCGTTCGGCTGTAAATGGTCAATATCCTTCTTCGTTCGAACCGGCTTTAAGTTAGGCTGTTTGTCCAAGACTTCGTTATAAAAAAGATCGACCATATTCAGCACTTTTGTGAATTTCAACTCTTGAGGGACGGTGTCTGACACAAAAAGAGCAAACAACTGAACCTTGGCGCCTGCTTCCTCTAACCGACTCATGTTGATATGTAAATCCTCACTGGATTGAAATGAAAGGGAGGGGTCATTTTCCAAACGAAACAGCACATCGCAATGCGCATCAAAAATAGGGAGCATCATTTATCGCCCTTTCGTATTTTGTTAATCTTTAGAATTTTTTATCCTATAAGTTCATCTTACCATATTCTCAAACGACGTCTCAATGAATGCCACCAAAAATAAAAAGCCTCCTTGTTCATAGCGAACAAACAGGCTTGCCTTCGATTAAGAGTTAACGAGGTTCAACGATCAATTTAATCGCTGTCCGTTCTTCCCCCTCAATCAGGATATCCGTAAAGGCTGGAATACAAATGAGATCAACACCACTGGGTGCAACAAATCCTCTTGAAATCGCTACTGCTTTCACCGCTTGATTAATTGCGCCTGCACCAATGGCTTGAATTTCGGCTGAACCACGCTCACGAAGAACACCCGCTAGCGCGCCAGCAACTGAATTCGGGTTCGACTTTGCTGAAACTTTTAATATATCCATTTCCGTTCCTCCTTAAGGGTGATCTCGTAAATATGTATATTCCCTATTGGAGAGAGGTATTCCTTCTTTCATTCATAAAACATTTTAAGGCTTCACTCATCAAACGGATGGTCATCATTAATCAGCTTTCTCTGGATTTTAGTTGCTTTTCCGGTTTCCGGATTCACATCAATAATGACAGCAGCTAATTGCCCAGGACCTGCCTCACTTTCAAAGCGGGTAGGCATTGCCGTTATAAATCGATTAATGATCGTATCACGATTAACGCCAATGATCCCATTATACGGACCCGTCATACCGACATCCGTTACATAGGCTGTTCCATCAGGTAAAACACGCTCATCCGCAGTCGGAACATGGGTATGCGTACCGACAACTGCAGACACTCTTCCATCTAAATACCAGCCCATCGCCAATTTCTCGCTCGTTGCTTCAGCATGGAAGTCTACAAATAGAATAGGGGTTCGCTTGCGAGCCTCTTCAATCAAAGCATCCGCTTTTTTAAAAGGACAATCAATGGCCGGGAGAAACACGCGTCCCTGCAGATTAATAACAGCCACCTCTTGTCCATTAAAATTAACGTAAACAATCCCGTTTCCCGGTGTCTCCTCAGGAAAATTAGCCGGTCGGACCATACGCTTGGCATCCTCAATAAACTCGAAAATGGCTTTGTTATCCCAAGTATGATTGCCCATTGTGATAACATCTGCCCCTTGAGTCATTAAAAATTTATAAATTTCTTCTGTAATCCCTCTCCCACCTGCTGCATTTTCCCCATTTACAATCGTCAAAGAGGGACGATATTTACTTTTAAGTCGAGGCAAATACGTTTGGATCATTTGCCTTCCTGTTTTGCCATAGACATCTCCAACAAACAAAAATCGCATCCAATAACCATCCTTAAAAATGAAGTTCATACGTTCACTAACTTCAAGATACTTAAATTAAATTTTTGAATTCCTATTAGTAAGTATAACCCATTGAACGGTTTTTGTCCCTAACAGCGGTGAAGGCATCCGTTCTCATACAATATCTCTTTTTTGAAAAACCACTATAGATAGTCCAATGAAAACGACAAAATAAGCGAGCAAAATAAAGAGGGAAAAGCTTAAAGTCATCCCTTGCACAGGAGGCGTCCCTTCAACATATTGGTATAAATCAGTATTAGTAAAAAAGACATATTTAACATAATTCTGGTCAAACGAGCTTAGAAGATTTGTAATCAGCGAACCGGCATATTGAATAATAATGCTTAAAGCAATGGCCAATGCATTGCTCTTAAATAAAGTTGACAGCATAAAGGCAAAGGTCGCAATCATGACCACACCGATAAAATTGGAACCAAAGTATTGAACAAAGTGAGTTAATATCGATACATCTCGGACATCCGAATTTTGAATATAGACATAATGTGTTGACATATCGCCGAAACCAAATACGATGACACCAAGTAAAAACGACAGGATAATTAATAGCAGATACAGAACCAAGGCATTAAATAAGACTGAAACGTATTTGGATAAAAGAATCTTCCATCTTTGTATGGGTCTCATCGTCACTAATTTAATGGTTCCCCATGAAAATTCTTGTGAAACAATGCTTGAAGCAATGATGATAATAAAGATTGTCAAAAGCGTTGAGAAGCCTAAAGTGGATTGGACAAACCCCAGCGACGTATTGGCATTTAGAGGCGGAACGTCATTTTTTAAACGATACTGGTCAATCTTAATTTCATTTTTATATTGATCATTCAGTGGTTTAAATTGATTAGAGTCCATCGCTTCTTGGTCTTTTTTTATTTGACTGTTCGTCTCCGCCTTCCAATCGTTTGACTTTCCGCTCGTTGTTTTCAATGTCACCACTAGCGAAAGAACAAGTGTCACGATAAGGATCGCGACCATAATCCACAGCAGCTTCCGTTTATAAAGTTTCATATTTTCATTTTGAACTAAACGTATAAAAGCATTCATCGCTGGTCACCCACTTTTTCTGTTGTCATCTGAAGAAACCGCTCCTCAAGGGATTCTCTTACTAGAGAAACGGTATAGACATCCAAGTTCTGTTCCATCATTTGTCGATGAAATGCCGGCAGGTCTTCGAAGGACAATGACACCATCCATGTATCCTCTTTCTGCTCGATAACCGGAATGTTTCTTTCTTGCAAAAACAACGCTACCTTGTCAGTTGGGGTCGCCTGAAGAGCAATCGTCACCTTCTCCTTCCTTTCATCACGATGAACTTCTTCGGTATCCGTTATCTGTCCCTTTTGGATGATAATGATTCGATCGCATAATAATTCGATTTCAGCCAAGAGATGACTCGATACAAAAATGGTCATCCCATGTTCTTTAGCAAGTTTTCTTAAATATTCCCGGACTTCTCTTATTCCTGAAGGATCCAAACCGTTTGTAGGCTCATCCAAAATTAAGAGCTCCGGAGACGTAAGAATCGCTTGAGCAATGCCAAGCCGTTGCCTCATCCCTAATGAATAAGTTTTCACCTTCTGATGAATAGCATCGGTTAACCCCACTAACTTTGTAACTTCCACAATGCGTTCTTTATTAATGGGTCCTGTCATTCTCTGAAAATGGAGCAGATTATCATAACCAGTTAAGAACTTATATAACTCTGGCGTCTCAATAATTCCCCCAACATAGTTTAATGCCTGTTCTTTATTTGTTTTAACACTATATCCATTTATTTTGACATCGCCTTCCGTGATCGCCATATGGCCGACCATCATACGCATCGTTGTTGTCTTTCCCGCTCCATTCGGTCCTAAAAATCCAACAATCTCTCCTTTCTTTATTTCTAGATTTAATCGGTCAACAACTGTTTTCTTTCCAATCCGTTTCGTTAAATTTTCAAGTTTGCAAATAACCTCACTCATCGCACATCACTCACTTTACAAAGTCTGTTTTGTGAATCTTATTGATTATGAATCCTAATTTCCTTGAATAAGCTATTTAAAGCAACTCGATTTAGTAAAGCGGACAAGGTGTTTTCCCTACCAGGATTCAAAAGCCAATAACCGCCACTTATAGTAAGTCTATTTTCGAAAAGCTTTATTGTTAGTTACTCAGGAACTAATATAATAACAACAAAACAACCATCACTTTCTACTTAATACGAAATAGTCACTTAAAGGTTTCAAATGATTAGAAAATAATTCCAATAAAAAAACACCTTTGCTAATTACCAACAAAGGTGTTTTTTTATTTTATTTTGCGTATTCAATCGCACGTGTCTCTCTTATCACCGTTACTTTGATATGACCTGGATAATCGAGTTCACTTTCGATTTTCTTCGTAATTTCTTTTGCGAGTTGATAAGCATTCGCATCATCAATGATTTCTGGTTGAACCATGATGCGAACCTCTCGCCCTGCTTGTATAGCGAATGATTTCTCGACACCCTCAAAAGACTCAGAGATTTCTTCAAGCTTCTCAAGTCTTCTAATATAGGTTTCTAAAGTCTCACGACGTGCACCTGGCCGTGCTGCAGATAAGGCATCCGCAGCGGCTACCAAGACCGCTATAACTGAGGTTGCTTCGGTGTCCCCATGATGAGACGCTATACTGTTGACAACAACGGGATGCTCACGGTATTTCGTCGCAAGCTCAACCCCAATTTCAACATGGCTTCCTTCCACTTCATGGTCGATTGCTTTACCAATGTCATGAAGAAGACCTGCCCGTCTAGCCAGAGTAACATCCTCACCTAGTTCAGCAGCCATTAACCCAGTTAGATAGGCTACCTCCATTGAATGCTTTAACACGTTCTGTCCGTAGCTTGTCCTAAACTTAAGTCGGCCAAGAATCTTAATTAGATCCGGATGCAGGCCGTGAATGCCTACTTCAAAAGTGGTTTGTTCCCCGTACTCTCTAATCATTTCATCCACTTCGCGGCGTGATTTTTCAACCATTTCTTCGATACGTGCTGGATGAATACGACCATCTTGAACGAGTTTTTCTAATGCATTGCGTGCAATTTCACGTCGAATCGGATCAAATCCGGATAAAATAACGGCTTCTGGTGTATCGTCTATGATGAGATCAATCCCAGTTAAGGTCTCAAGAGTTCGAATGTTACGTCCCTCACGCCCTATAATACGGCCTTTCATTTCATCATTCGGCAAATTCACGACAGAGACAGTTGTTTCAGCAACATGATCGGCTGCACAACGCTGGATAGCGAGAGAAAGGATATTCTTCGCTTTCTTGTCTGCCTCTTCCTTAGCCCGCAATTCGATTTCTTTCGCCAGCTGAGCGGCTTCATGAACTGTTTCCTGTCGTACTTGTGTGAGAATGAGCTCTTTCGCTTCTTCTGTTGTCAAACCAGAAATCCGCTCAAGCTCTAACTGACCAAGCCGAACCATTTCCTCCACTTTGCTTTCCATCTCTTCAGTTTGTCGTTGTCGTTTTTCGAGAGAATCCTCCCTCTTCTCAAGTGATTCTTCTTTTTTATCAAGTAATTCGCTCTTGCGATCAAGGAGATCTTCTTTCTGAACTAGTCGATTTTCTTGTTTTTGCAATTCATTACGTCTTTCGCGAATCTCGCCTTCTGCTTCCGTACGCAATTTGTGAATTTCATCTTTTGCTTCAAGGAGTGCTTCCTTCTTGGAAGCCTCTGCAGAACGTTTGGCATCTTCCACGATTTGTGAAGCCATTCTTTCAGCGGACGAAATTTTGGCTTCCGCAATCGATTTGCGTATCAAGTAACCGATCAAAATTCCAACGACTACAGAGATGAGCGCAATGGAGATGATACTGATGATCATTGTCAAGTCATTCACCCCCTTGCTCTCAACAAGTCGCCTTGCTTTTTTGTCATTTTTTTGAAGTTTCAACTTCATTTACATTTAAATCATTTGTCATTTTTTTAATTGAAAATGAATAAATATATTTCCATTGTAAATTTAACAAAAATAGATGTCAACTTAATTCAGGACAACTCTATTAAGATTCGACTTAATTTTCAGAGTTGTACGCGGTTTTTTTTACAACATTTATTCCTGATGCATGCGTTGATTTTTATAATAGGAAAGGATTCCTAATAAAAAAGCACGGTAAATTCCATTGGAGAAATACCGTGCGAGAGTTCTAGGATATTTACTTATCGACTGCCTCTAAATGAGCCAGTTAAGAAGTTTTCTAGCTTTTGATTTGAAATAAAAAATTTAGAGCAATTCACCTTGCTCAACAAAACCTTCTTGCTCAACATCAGTTTGCTCGGCATCTAACCCGTAATGAGCACGGATTTTCTTTTCAATGGTAGAGGCAATTTCAGGGTTTTCTTTCAAAAATTGCTTGGCATTTTCACGGCCCTGACCAAGGCGTTCTTCATCAAATGAATACCAGGCACCGCTCTTCTGAACAATATCGAGATCGGAGCCAATATCAAGAATTTCGCCTTCTTTTGAAATGCCTTCTCCGTACATGATGTCGACCTCTGCTTGTTTAAAAGGAGGCGCTACTTTATTTTTGACGACTTTAATCTTCGTTCGGTTCCCTACCATATCATTACCTTGCTTAAGCGTTTCTGCTCTGCGCACTTCTAAACGGATGGTCGAGTAAAATTTCAAAGCACGTCCACCAGGCGTCGTTTCAGGGTTTCCGAACATAACGCCGACTTTTTCACGAATCTGGTTAATAAAAATAGCTGTAGTCTTAGATTTGCTAATCGCCCCGCCTAACTTACGAAGCGCTTGAGACATCAAACGAGCTTGAAGACCAACGTGTGCATCCCCCATCTCGCCTTCGATCTCAGCCTTTGGAACAAGTGCTGCAACTGAGTCAATGACAATAATATCAACAGCTCCACTGCGAACAAGTGCTTCAGCAATTTCAAGGGCTTGTTCACCGGTATCAGGTTGTGAAAGCAGCAATTCATCAATATCGACTCCAAGATTCTTCGCATAGGCCGGATCAAGCGCATGCTCTGCATCAATAAAGGCCGCTTGCCCGCCTATTTTTTGAGCTTCGGCAATTGCATGAAGGGCGACCGTTGTCTTACCTGAGGATTCAGGGCCGTAAACTTCAATAATACGTCCTCTCGGGAAACCACCGACGCCCATAGCGATATCAAGAGTTATGGAACCGCTCGATACGGTTGATACACGATTATCCGTTTGCTCACCCATCTTCATGATGGATCCTTTTCCGAATTGCTTTTCTATCTGTCTCAAAGCCATGTCTAAGGCTTGTTTGCGGTCGCTCATATTATGACCTCTTTCATATTATTATAATTTTGGTAGGATAAAGACGGTTCGATTTTTATTAAAACAAACGAAATCCCGCTTGGCTTTCCCGCAAGTTCGTGTCTGATTTGTCACTTCTTGGGAGTCTCGCGGATTCCATCAAAACGATAAAAATCATGATAGTCTTGTAATTAGGAAGTAATCTCTACTAACTAATCTTATGATAGACGTTTTTAGGCAGTTTGACAATAGGTTTTGCGAACATTTATTCGCTTTTTTTTTTACTGGAGACTTTTTCTAATGAGTTCAAGTCCCTGTTTGACCGTCCGGTTACGAATCGCCGTGCGCGAGCCCGATAGTTGAAGGGAAAGGATTTTTGTCTCTTTATCTGCCATTGATAGACCAATAAAAACGGTCCCGACAGGTTTGCCTTCACTTTCTGATGGCCCTGCCACGCCTGTGAAGCTGATTCCCATATCAGCTTCAGTCAAGAGTCGAATTCGTTCAGCCATTTCCTTCGCGCAAGTTGCGCTAACTGCCCCATCTGTTTCCAATACTTCTTTAGGTACTCCGAGCACGTTCTCTTTTACTTCATTCGTGTAACAGACAATGCCGCCTTTAACTATTTCCGATGCGCCTGCAAAATCTGTTAAAGTTTGTGAGAATGCACCGCCAGTTAGGCTTTCTGCCATAGCAACCGTTAAGCCTTTTCTCTTTAAAAGATCAAAGACCACGGCTGCATGGGAGTTTTCTTCTCCATACCCATACAAAAATGAACCGACGCGCTCTAAAATTTTTGCTTCGATTTCATCCAGCATCTCGTTTGCTTTTTCGGTATCATTTGTTCGAGCGGAGAGTCTCAGGGTAACCTCGCCCTCTTTTGCATACGGTGCAATCGTCGGATTGGTTTGCCCATCAATCAAGTCCATTAGCTCTGTCTCAAGCTGTGATTCACCGATCCCAAAAAATCTTAACACTCTTGAGTGAATCCGCTCTCCTTGCAATGACAGAAGATAAGGCTTTACACTTTCCATAAACATGGGCTTCATTTCCGATGGCGGTCCAGGCATTAAGATATAACGAGTGGATTCTCCTTCAAGAATCATTCCTGGCGCCATGCCATGATTGTTAGGAAGCACTTGTGCCCCCTCCAAAACAATCGCTTGGCGACGATTGTTCTCCGTCATCGTTCGCCCCGTTTTTTTAAAGTAAGCTTCGATTTTTTCAAGCGCGTCCTCATCCATGACTAATGACCTTCCCAAAGACTGTGCAAGCGTCTCTTTTGTCAGATCATCTTTTGTTGGCCCTAATCCACCTGTGAATATCAGGCAGTCCGAACGTGATTCAGCTGTTTTTATCGTATTTTTTAGTCGTTCAGGATTATCCCCAACGACCGTATGATAAAAGACATTGATCCCAATTTCAGCGCATTCCTGTGAAATAAATTGAGCGTTTGTGTTGGCGATTTGTCCAAGCAACAATTCGGTTCCGACAGCGATGATTTCAGCGTTCATAATAGCCTCCCATAAAAATGATTGTCCCAAAATCTTCCCACTTAAACTAATTTCACACTTACGGTTAAAAGTCCTGCTGTTATTTCAAGTTTGAGTTTCTTAGAACATGTTTATTTTTAGCAAAATAATCCCAGCCAGATAGGATGGTTAAAATCACGGCCACCCAAAGGCAAATGTAGGCGAGAGGAAAACCGTTCGTCCCAAATGGAATATTATTCAAAAGATAAAGAATGAGAGCAAGCATTTGAAACGTTGTTTTCCACTTGGCAATCGGACTTGCGGCAATCACTTGCCCTTGTTCAACCGCGACCAATCGAAAACCAGTGATCGCAAACTCACGCGCTAGAATAACAATAACCATCCATGACGGCATTTCGCGAAGACCAACCAATGCGACAAAAGCGGCCATGGTCAGCAGTTTATCAGCAAGTGGATCCATGAATTTCCCAAAATTCGAAACAAGATGAAGGCGTCTTGCTAAATAGCCGTCTAAGAAGTCGGTCAATGAAGCTACAATAAACACGATGGCTGCAATTAATCGGGCAACGGTAAACTGAGCATCCCCAACCATTAACTCGGCATGCCCCATCGGCACTAATAATAAAATTAAAAAAACCGGAATGAGAACCATTCGAAGTACCGTTAATTGATTCGCGATATTCATCTAAACCCCTCCAATCAACTTTTAATAGATCTATTTCTTTAATGCCGCCCAGTAAAAACAAAGGGCCAGATCCCCTCAAGTTTCCCGCACTTAGACGTTGTTTCAAAAAAAGACTTGGTCTAAATGCAAGTAAAACGAGGGAGTCAGACCCATAAGACACCTCACTGTCAACATTACTTCTTATATACAATCGTAATATGCTGAAAAACGGGATCCTTTGGAACGTCCAAAGTTTCGCCATTAATCGTTATCTTAACATTATCCACGTTACCAACTTTTAAAAACACTTGTTTCAAACTGCTGAAGTCTTGATGAAAACTCTTGGTCTTACCATCTGTATCCGCATAAATAGAGTCAGCAAAATAACTTTTGCCTGTCGAAGAGGTATCATTAACCCCAAGCCAGCTATATTGATTAGTCGCTGTCACATCCAACACAAACTTGTCAGCCCCGCTTAACGTATACGTATAATAGCTTCCTTGAGATGACGTTAATTCGATCTTCTGCTTAGCGGCAGCATTCGTATCTTTCTCCTTAGTCTTTGCCGCACTGTTGTCAGATTTACTAGAATCCGTATTGGCTGTTGATTGAGTAGATGACGCTTTGTCAGAATTTGATGGCTTGGATGCTTTGGTCCCATTCCCTAGATTTTCAGCCTTCTTATAAGACGTATCATTGGATGGACTTTGTGCACTGGAGTCATTTCCACTGACCAAATGCTGAGCCAAGACATAGATCCCAATCGCAATCGCGAGACCCACTATGGCCATGACCAAATATTGAACATTCTTTGTCAGATTGTGACTAGAAGTGACACGAATCGTCTCCCGCGCATTTCTCGGCGGAAGGGTTTCTATCTCTGACCCAGACCGTGGGACTTCTGAAGGGTACGTTTCAAATAACTCATTCGGATCTAATCCCACCGCTTCAGCATAGCTTTTGATAAAAGCGCGCGTATAAAATTGGCCCGGGAGGCGATTATACTCACCTTCTTCAATGGCAAGGAGATAGCGCTTTTGTATTTTTGTCTTTTCTTGCAAGTCGTCTAGCGTTAGTTCCATGGTTTCCCGTGCTTCCCTTAATGCTAAACCGAGTTCACTCAATGGAAAACACCTGCCCAATTATTAGTTAAAGTCATTGTTAAAAGAATCTGCCTCCACCACTTCATATGTAATTTCTTCATCAGGATGATTTCGCAGTTCAATAATGTAGTCAAAGTCATCGAGAGTATATTCCGTACCTTGGCAAAAAATATCAGGATGTTCGACCACTTTGGTCACCGGCATTCGCATGACCTGTCTCAGAAGCTCCCAATGCTTTTCTGTTGCCCGGCGAGTTGAGACAACACCGTCAATAATGAAGACATGATCATCTGAAAATTCATCTTCAGCGAGCTGAGAACGAATCGTCTGGCGAAGCAGGGTGGATGAAATGAATACCCATCGTTTATTGGCACACACACTAGATGCAATAATCGATTCCGTCTTCCCAACCCTGGGCAACCCGCGTATCCCTATTAGCTTATGACCATCTTTTTTATAAAGCTCCGCCATAAAATCAACAAGCAGCCCTATTTCATCCCGTATAAATCGAAATGTCTTCTTATCATCGGCATCGCGCTCTAAATAACGACCGTGTCGGACTGCAAGACGATCGCTTAATTTAGGTTCTCTAAGCTTAGTAACGACAATATTGTCCATTGTCTTAACAATCTCAAAAAGTTGTTCCATCTGAGTACTGCCTTCTGTGACGAGGAGCATACCGCGTCGAGAGTTATCGACGCCATTAATTGTGACAATATTGATACCGAGCATACCGAACAAAGAAGCAACGTCTCCCAAAAGTCCTGGCCGATTTCTATGTATTTCGTACTCTAGATACCATTCTTTCTTGTTCTCCATTATAAAACCCCATATCTCAGATTCGAATGCGTGCCATCTTACTCCTCGTAATCCCGTACTCGTCAAATCTGCCTCAGTCCGTATGATCGATCCCAATAAAGTGTGACAGTATTAATGTATAACAAATTATGTAAGGATTCAAGGAGAATAGAGGATTTTATAATGGATAGAAAAGGGATGCCGAATCAGACATCCCTCTTCAAAGATTTTTTATTATTGATGCATTCCGTTGTTTTGAACAAGCTTCACCATTATATTGGCAATAGCATGCTGTTCTTCTGGGCTCGCAACACTCCACAAATCGGAGAGAACACGTTCTTGTTCATTCTTAGGGTCAACATGTTCAGCAAGATAGCCACCAATTTGAGTCGCAAAATTGCTAATGGTTTCCTGTCCAATCCCTTTGTCTTGTGCGTCATTCAATTTGTCACCAAGAAAATTTTTCCACGTATCCCAATTTTGTAAAATAGACATGCTGACTCCTCCTTTTTGGATGATACATCAATAGGATGTCTGTTCACCTGCAAAATATGCATGAGAGAAGTCACCAAGCCTTAAGTGAATTAACAATACCAGCCGCCATTAATTGCGAGTACCTGACCGGTCATATAGCTTGCTTCAGGCTGACACAAGTAACGGACAAGACCCGCCACCTCACTAGGGTTGGCTAAACGTCCCAATGGAATTTCTTCGATGAGCGCTTCTTTCTCTAACTTATCAAAGGCAGCCATCATGGGTGTTTCTACAGCACCTGGGGCAATTGCATTCACCGTTACCCCGCTTGGCGCAAGCTCCTTAGCTAAAGCCTTCGTCAGACTGATCTGCGCGCCTTTCACCATCGAATAGGCCACTTCCATAGAGGCTCCTGTCTGCCCCCAAATAGAAGAAATAAAAATGATTTGACCGCATTTTTCTTTAATCATATGAGGGACAAGCGCTTGTGTCACACGAAAAGGAACCTTCATATGATGGACGATCATTTGGTCAAGCTCGTCTTCCTCAACATCTTGAAAAAGTTTCAAAAGACTATGACCGCTGTTATGTACAAGAAGTTCAATTTGATTATGGGGTAACCCATCAAGAAATTGATTGACCTCCTGCCGAATAAAAAAATTCGCTTTTATAGGCTTAAAAAATTGCTCTGGATAAGCCTTTAAAAGACGATTAGCCAGCCCCAAGCACGAGGGTTCATTCGAATTATAATGCAAGAATAGAGAATACCCTTCTTTAGCAAGTTCTAAGGCGATCGCGTTACCGATCGCCCCGCTTGCCCCTGTTATTAATCCAACCTTCATTGTAGACTCCTTACTTTGGTACAACTTGACAGCTTGTAAAGGCTTCACGAACAAAATGTTCATTCATCACCTGTTCCAGATTCTCGATTGTCAAAGCTTCAAGAATAGGTACAGTATCGAATAAATTCATATCGTTAAACCAATAACGCGTAAATTGATTGGCAATATACTCAGGGGAATTTAAGGATTTTAACAAAGAGCCAATTTTTTTCTTGCGGGCCCGTTCAAAGGCTGTCGCATCGATCGACTCTCCCTTAAATTCTTCTACCATATCAAAGAGACGCTTGGCTAAGCGGTCAGGGTCTTTAGTGTTGCCGCCCATTGCCGAAAAACCAAACTCCTTCTCTTCCGTATAATCAAAAGAAAAAGAATCGTCAATCAAATCTTCATTAATTAAGGCTTGATAGCGGTCCGTCCCTTTACCGAACATGAGTTCAAGCAGTAAGGAAACCGATAACTCGTGGCGCTGCATCTCTTTACCGTTACGATGCAATCGTCCTTCTTTATAGCCCACCATAAGTTTAGACGTATTAACCGCCATTTTGAGAACTGACTTTGGTTTTGCAACATGGCCCTTTTCAGTCGGATAGTCTCTTTCAACCGGTTGTTTGTCCGTGTAATCTTTGGCTTTCTGATTTTCTTCAATTACCTGGATGACTCGCTCCGGATCAACTGGTCCCACGACAAAAAACATCATATTGCTCGGATGATAAAAGGTCTGATAACACTCCATTAAAGTCTCGGTTGTAATTTTTGAAATCGACTCAATGGTCCCCGCAATATCCACTTTAACAGGATGTTTTTCATACATGTTTTCAATTAAACCAAAATAAACACGCCAATCCGCATTGTCGTTATACATCTGAATTTCTTGTCCAATGATCCCTTTTTCCTTCTCAACGGTCTGATCGGTAAAGCCAGGCGTCTGAACCATATCTAGAAGCGTCTGAAGATTCACCTCCACATTCGACGTACTTGAGAAGAGGTAAGCCGTCCTTGTAAAAGAAGTAAAGGCATTGGTCTGTGCGCCTTGAGAGCTGAAATCTTGAAAGACATCACCGCCTCCAGGCTTTTCAAACATCTTGTGCTCTAAAAAGTGAGCGATGCCGTCTGGAACAGTTATCCAATCATTTTTATTCAAAGGAATGAAACGGTTGTCGATCGACCCGTAATTCGTCGTAAAAGTGGCAAAGGTTTTATTAAACTCCGGCTTAGGAACGACGCAAACCGTAAGTCCGTTATCAAGTCTTGTCTGAAACACCCTTTCATCAAGCTGTTCAAAATGCTTCTGTTCCACTTACTCCGCCTCCTTTCCATGCAAAAAGTAGATCGTATCTTGTTGGACTTTATTCGCGACTTGAATGATCTCTTCCTTCGTTACTTTTTCTATTTCGTCCGCATAAGTTTCCAAGGATTGAGCCTCTTTCACCAAGACACGATTATATAATAAATCGATCATCGAAAAAGGATTGTCTAACCCCTCTAAGACCGCATTAATAAGAAGGGCTTTCGTCTGCTTCATTTCGAGCTCCGTAAAGTCACCTTGGCGCATTTTTTCCAGTTGTTCGGCAATAATCGCTGTTGCTTGTTCATAGTTCTTAAACTCAATTCCTGACATGACAATTAATAGCCCTTTAAAACTCTCTGTTCTTGAAGTGGCGTAATAAGCCAAACTTGCTTTTTCACGCACGTTCATAAAGAGTTTTGAGTGAGGAAAGCCGCCGAATAAACCATTAAATACTTGTGAGGCGTAATAATCCGGGTCGCCAAAAACAATGTTGGTTCGATATCCAATATTAAGCTTGCCTTGTTCAACGTCCTGACTCTCTTTCACCACTTTAGGTTCTCCGGCCGCCTGACGTTCAGGCTGAAATGAACGATATAAAGGCGCTTCCCGATCAAAGGTGAAATGGTTCTGAACAGAAGCCAACATCTCCTTAAGTGTCACATCACCGACAATATAAAGATCCATTTCGTCTTCTTTAAGCATCGTCTGATACGCTTCAAAAAGGGATTCTGGTGTGATTTGCTCGAGATCTTCTATATAGCCATTTGTATGAATGGAAAACGGCTCGCCTTCACACATTTCATCAATCAACCGCTGGCTAGCAAAGCGCATTTTGTCATCATATAAAGCCTCAATTCGGCTCTTCAGGGACCTTTTCTCTTGATTCAAGAGCTCCTTATTGAAGGCATTTCCTTCAATTAAAGGCTGCAAAATGGCTTCTGCTAATAAGGCCAGGCTCTGTGAGGCAACCGATTCATTATTCGATAAATAACGGTCATTGACACCATGAACATAAATAGAAAGAATATGATCATTGCCCTTCTTTTGAACATGGGAGGAAAAAGTCGCTCCATATAAATCGTCAAGCCGCTGATTAAGCTGTTTGATCGTTGGGGATTTTTGAGTCGCCGATTTCAACATTCCTGATAAAAGGGCTCTCTGGGTTACCGTTTCCCGCTTAATTGGGGAGCGAAATTGGAAATAATAAGTGACCGTCTTAAATTTGGTCGTTTGAATAGTATGAAGCGTCAGTCCGTTAACCTGATGCGTCGTCTCTTTCACTTTCAGATGATCCATAATGATCCTCCTCGGTCTTTCAGTCATTTTCATTTTACCCAATTATGGTTATAAAACCAACATTTTCTTCAATCCCGAAACTGTCCCTTATCGATTTCCTTTTATATAGGGTATACCTACTGCCTTCGGTGCCTCAGCGCGACCGACAAAGCCCGTTAAAGCAAGTATGGTTAAGACATAAGGCGCAATTAAAAGATAGACATTAGGGATCGCTTTTAATAGCGGAATAGACTGACCCGTAATGCTTAGTGATTGGGCAAAGCCAAAGAAAAGCGCTGCGCCAAGTGCGCCAATCGGGTTCCATTTCCCAAAAATCATCGCCGCTAGAGCAAGAAAGCCTTGTCCTGAAATAGTAGTCGGACCAAAATTAGTGGCGATGGTTACCACATAAACGGCTCCGCCAATTCCGCCAAAAGCACCGCTTAAGGCAACGCCTAAGTAACGCATACGCGACACATGAATGCCTAATGTGTCGGCAGCTGCCGGATGCTCACCAACAGAACGTAACCGAAGCCCAAAAGGCGTTTTAAACAAGATATACCAAACCACAAAAGCCATGATGATGGCAATATAAGAGGTATAGGTCACATTCGAAAAAAGGAGCGGTCCAAGGATGGGGATATGTGAAAGAAGCGGAATATTGATCTTATAAATTTGATTATCTATAAACGGTGTTTGACCGCTCCCTTGGTATAGTTGTTTAACAAGAAAGACACAAAGCCCAAGCGCTAAGAAGTTAATCGCGACCCCGCTAATGGTTTGATCGGCTCTCAGCGTAATACTCGCAAGGGCATGTAACAACGAAAATAAAGCACCGATGACCGCCGCCACTAGAATAGATAACCAAGGGGAACCATCACCTAGACCTAAATGCTGGAAAAATAAAGTCCCTACCGCACCGATAAACGCACCGACAATCATGAGACCTTCAAGACCAATATTGACAATACCAGAGCGTTCTGAAAAAATGCCGCCTAAGGCTGTGAAAATAAGAGGTGTTGCTGATAGAAGCGCACTAGGAATGACTATCTTAAGAATTTCCATTAACGTCATAAGGTTTCTTCCCCCTTTTAAGCTTCGTGCCAATTATTTCAATTAAATAACTCGAAGCGACAAAAAAGATAATTAAGCTCATAATGATTTGAATTAAATCAGTTGGGATGCCCATTGACTGCATGCTGACCTGACCGGTTTGCAGAACCGCAAATAATAAAGCTCCTAGCACCACGCCAAGAGAAGTATTCATCCCTAACAAGGCCACCGCAATCCCATTAAAACCTAATCCCGTAAAATCGGCATTAATGGTCATATAATGGTAAACGCCAAGACCAATCATAGCGCCCGCCACCCCGCCATAGGCTCCCGATACACCAAAAGAAAAACTCATATTCCTTTCAACATTCATTCCTGCATAACGAGACGCATGCGGATTAAAACCGACAGCCCTTACCTCAAAGCCTTTAGTCGTCCGCCAAAGTAGAAACCACATTAATAAGGCACCAATTACTGCCACCACAAATCCCCAGTTCAAACGTGAGCCTTGTGTCAGATTTGATAAAAACGGAGAAGACAGCGAGGCAGAAGTTGGGACTTCAGGTGTGTGCTCTCCTGAGACATATAAAAAGCGGCGAATAATCGCATTGGTCGTATAAAGCGCTATATAATTCATCATAATCGTCGTAATCACTTCATGAACATGGAACCGTGCTTTTAAAAAGCCAGGAATATACCCCCATATCCCACCCGTAACAGCAGACCCAATAATGCAAAAAGGGATCAAGATGACTTTGGGAAGATGGGCAAATTCCACGCCAAGAGCACACGCTGTCAGCCAACCGACTAATAATTGACCTTCAACGCCAATATTAAATAGTCCTGTTCGAAACGCAAAAGCGACAGAAAGTCCTGTTAAGACGAGAGGGATCATTGAAACAATCGTTTCCCCAAAATAATACGGGTTTAAAAAGACCATTTGCAGCATCGCTCCATAAGCGGTAAACGGATTAAAGCCGCTTATTAACATAATGATTCCGCCTGCTATTAATCCTAAGAGAACGGCCGCAACTGGAGTTGCAAATCGATTGAATCGATCTTTACTAGCTAAGCCTCCCATGCCTTACACCTCCTGCCTTTTCTTACCGGCCATTAATAAACCGAGTTCATCTTCATTCGTTTCACTCGGTTTGACCGTATCGATAATTTGACCTTCGTAGATAACCGCGATTCGATCACTTAAATTCATGATCTCCTCCAGTTCAAAGGACACTAGGAGGACTGCCTTTCCCCGCTTTCGTTGTTCAATAAGACGGCCATGAATGAATTCAATCGCCCCGACATCCAATCCCCGCGTCGGTTGAACCGCAATTAACAAGTCGGGATCCCTGGTGATTTCCCTGGCAATAATCGCTTTTTGTTGATTTCCTCCGGATAACGCTCTGGCAAGAGTCTGAACACTCGGGGTCCTTACATCAAATTCGTTGATTAATTGATCAGCATGTTTTTTGATCGCGTCAAAGTTTAAAATGCCCCCTCTAGAAAAAGGAGGGTGATAATAGCTTTGCAAGGACATATTATCCCCGATTGAAAAATTAAGAACAAGACCATGTTTGTGCCGGTCTTCAGGTATGTGTCCAACCCCGGCTTCGGTAATTTTTCTAACCTGTTGGGCGGTTACCTGTTTCCCTTTTATAATAACGTCTCCTGAATCCACTTTTCTAAGACCTGTTATGGCCTCAATCAATTCACGCTGTCCGTTTCCATCGACACCCGCAATGCCTAATATTTCGCCAGCCTTCACCTCTAAAGAGAGATGATCAACTGCTCTTACTTTTCTTGAGTCCGATACCACTAATTCCTTAATCTCAAGAATCGTTCCTTTAGGCTGATACGGTTCCTGATTGACTTGAAAGGTTATGTCTCGTCCAACCATCATGCTCGCCAATTCATTCGGGTTGCTTTCTCTAACATTAACCGTTCCGATCCCCTTACCGCGGCGTATGACCGTACATTTGTCGGCCACTTCCATAATTTCTTTGAGCTTATGTGTAATTAATATAATTGATTTTCCTTCTTGAACTAACCGTTTCATGATACCTATCAATTCTCGTATTTCTTGCGGCGTCAGAACCGCTGTTGGCTCATCGAAAATAAGGATGTCCGTCCCACGGTAGAGTGTCTTAAGTATTTCGACACGCTGACCCATTCCCACTGAGATATCTCTAACTAGGGCTTTAGGATCCACGTTTAATCCATATTGATCCGATAATTCCTTTACTTGTTTCTCTGCTTTCTTAAGATCGATGGCTAGACCTTTTCTCGACTCACTGCCTAACACAATATTCTCAGCAACCGTAAACGAATCAATGAGCATAAAGTGTTGATGAACCATACCAATCCCTAATCGGGTGGCAACATTCGGATCAGTCATATTGACCACCTGCCCCTTCACCCGTATCTCACCGGAATCAGGCTGATAGAGGCCGAACAGGATATTCATAAGAGTTGATTTTCCGGCCCCGTTCTCACCAAGAAGAGCATGAATCTCTCCCTTTTTTACTTGCAAGGTTATATCGTCATTGGCAACAATGCCTGGAAAAGTTTTCCGAATGTGATTCATCTCAATGACAGCATCCATGATTTAGCCCCCTTTCTGCAACTAACGAGCAAAGGGATTCCCTTTGCCCGCCTGTTAGGTTTTAACTTACTATTTTAAGCTGGCTAAATAGGTGGTTAATGCTTTATCTGTTTGGGGCACTTTAATCTTTCCGCTAATAATTTGTTTTTCATAATCTTTTTCTTTAGTGAGTACATCATTTGAAATATTTTTGGTAGTAGGGGCAAGGCCGACTCCGTCCTCTTTTAATCCGAATTCCAACGTTTGTCCTCCAGGAAATTTTCCGTTCATTTCCATTTGGGAAACTTTATAGACGGCATTATCAACCCGTTTAACCATTGAAGTCAGTGTGACGTTCTCCGGTAATCCCTGATCATATTGATCGCGGTCCACTCCGATTACCCATACATTTTGCCCATTCTTCTTACGTGTTTTGGCCTCTGTGAAGACACCGTTCCCAGTCTGACCCGCTGCCGTATAGATCACATCTGCTCCTTGGCTATAGAAAGAGGAAGCAATGGTTTGCCCTTTATCAGCAGCGGCAAAGCTCCCGGCATATTGACTCATAACGGTGGCATTTGGGTTTACGGTTTTAACCCCAGCAGTAAAGCCATCTTCAAATTTTTTAATTAGCGCGGATTGAACACCGCCAACAAAGCCAATTTTATTCGTTTTCGTCGTAAGGCCCGCTACAACACCAACTAGGAAGGAGCCCTGTTCTTCTTTGAAAGAAATACTTGCAACATTTTTGGCATCTACCGCTGAATCGACGATAGCAAGATGTGCCTTGGGATTTGCAGTGGCCACATCTTTTATGGCATCCGCCATTAAGTAACCAATTCCAAAGACCAAGTTATAGTTAGTATGGACTAAAGCATTGAGATTCGTCTCGTAATCCTGTGAACTCGTAGACTGGAGGTATTTATATTGAGTCCCTTGAGTTAATTTCATATCTTTACCGAATCGCTGCAGCCCTTCCCATGCTGATTGGTTGAAGGATTTATCGTTGACGCCACCAATATCCGTCACCATTCCGACTTTAAAGTTCTTCATATTATTGGAAGAACCGCCGCCGCTCGTACTCGAATTATTATTGGTGGATGTTCCGCAAGCAGTTAACGCCATTGTAAACACAAGAGTTAAAGCAATAAAAACGTGTTTAATCGATTTCAATCCTGCTCCTCCTAAATGTCAAATTTAAAAGAAAATGGTCCCAAGATACCAAGAACCTGAAATTACTCCTTTTTAGTTTGTCCGAAACCTTATTAACCATTCGAAGGAGCATCCAAAGAGCATTTCAACTATACTTCTTGCTTTTTAGTCGGTTCATTTCTCCCCACTTTCGCCCCAATTCCTAATCTTGTCACTAGCAGACTCTCGTTTTCCATTCACCTCTAACTAACCTTGGTACAACCACTAAGAAAAAAAACAAGACCCTTAATAGAAAAAGGCCTTGTTTTCTTATAATCCAATTTTATGAGGTTTTCTCTTCCTCAATGGAAGTTATTAAAACATCGCGCGGTTTACTTCCTTCATAAGGTCCAACGATTTGCTTAGCTTCCATAGCATCGATCAACCGGGCGGCGCGAGTATAACCAATTCGGAAGCGTCGCTGCAGCATCGATACAGACGCTGTCTGCATATCAACGACAAGCTTCACAGCATCATCAAACAATTCATCCTCTACCTCAACTTTTTTTTGTTCAGGCTCATCGGTTGGAATCATATTTTCTTGATACTGGGCTTTTTGCTGGGAGATGACAAAATTCACAACACTTTCGACTTCCTCATCTGAAAGAAAAGCGCCTTGGATTCGTGTTGGCTTGGAGGCACCCACTGGTAAAAATAACATATCGCCTTTACCTAAAAGCTTCTCCGCACCGCCTCCGTCAAGAATCGTTCGAGAGTCGGTTTGTGATGAGACACTAAAGGCAATTCGAGATGGGATATTAGCTTTTATGACCCCTGTAATGACATCCACTGAAGGACGTTGTGTCGCAATGATCAGGTGAATTCCAGCAGCCCTCGCCATCTGGGCGAGCCGTGTGATCGCATCCTCCACGTCCTTTGAAGCTACCATCATAAGATCGGCTAACTCATCGATAATCACGACAATATAAGGCATCAACGCCTGATGAGTCTCATTTAGTTCATTTTGTCTTTTTATATAATTGTTATACCCTTCAAGATTACGCGTCCCGCTATGTGAAAAGAGCTCGTACCGGCGTTCCATCTCCGAAACCACTTTCTTGATCGCTTGTGCCGCTTTTCTTGGCTCCGTCACAACAGGTGTTAAAAGATGGGGGACACCGTTATAGACATTCAATTCCACCATTTTCGGGTCAACCATAAGCAGTTTGACTTCATGCGGCTTGGTTCGCATCAACAGACTCGTAATAATCCCGTTGATACACACACTCTTCCCGCTCCCAGTTGCCCCCGCCACTAAAAGGTGAGGCATCTTTCCGAGATCAGCGAGAACCGGTTCACCGGAAATATCACGGCCCAAACCAACTGAAAGCCTTGAAGCCTGTCTTTGAGCTTCTTCTGACTCTAAGATCTCCCGCAAATTAACCATCGCTACTTCTTGGTTAGGCACCTCAATACCAACTGCTGACTTTCCTGGGATCGGCGCCTCAATCCGGATTTCCTTAGCTGCTAACGCGAGAGCCAAATCATCATTCAAATTCACAATACGACTCACTTTTACCCCAACATCGGGATACACTTCATATTTTGTAACAGCGGGTCCTAAATGAACCTTCTTGACCTTTGCTTTAACCCCAAAGCTTTCAAACGTTTGCTCTAATTTTTTCACATTTGCTGAAATATGCTGACGTTCGTTTGATTGGGAATTTTTTTGCGGCTTATTCAATAACGAAATTGGCGGTAATTGATAATCCTCATTTTCTAGTTCTGGCTCGGTAAATTCAGGCTCAGGTCCCTCATCCGAATCAGTCCCTTTATTAGGATCTCCCTCCGGCTCGGCGGGTGGAGTCTCAGCTTGCGTCGATAAGCGATCACTAAAGTCATGGATAACCGGTTCGACAATCGGCTCATTGCTCTCCCCTTCAGCCTCTTGAAGGTCTAGCTGCTGTTGAATCTCTCTCTCCCTTTGGGCTGTCTGTTTGGCCTCTCGCTTTTCTCTCCGCTGTTCCTTAGCCTTTTCAACCTTATTCGACGCGGCTTGGTTTAGCGATCTTCCGGCTCTGCCAAAGCGATTGCCCCATTTTTTGAGATATTCACGAAGCGATTTCCCTGTTATTAGCATAAGTCCAATTATGATTAAAAAAATAGCCATGAACATGGCACCGGTCGCATCAAATAATTTAAAAAAGAAGGCAAATCCAACCGCACCGATCATGCCCCCGCCTATGGAGATCGGCTCGGTTCCATAAAATTGTTCACGATAAAGCTGCCAAGTATTCAAAATAACCGATCCATTAGGCCATTTGTTATAAGCCGATAACTTCTCAAATAAAACAATATGGTTTAATAGGAGGATGGCAAAACATAAAAGATAAACCCCTACTAGTCGTCTTGAAAAGAAAGCAGGCTGCTGCCTGGACCATATGTAATAAATCGATAACGCTAATGTTCCGATAAAAATGATAAAATTCCAATCTCCAGCAAAAAACTTGGTGATTTGGACGAGCATGTCGCCAACTACGCCCATTCTAGATATCCCGATACAAGTGAGAGCGAAGATAAGCAGGCCGACTATTTCAAAAATGACCGTCTGTTTCCAGCCCTTCCTTGTTTTCTGACGTTTTCTCCTCTTTCTTGTAGCCATTCTTGACACCTCTTTAAAGGCTTGGATTTCAGGTTCAAACAATCTGATAGATAAGGACAAGGTCCCGTCTGAATGGATGTTGCTCGTCCAAACAGATAAGGACCTCGTGATTTCCCTATAGTTATACTGTACCTTAACTTCCCATCTAGAGTAAAGGTCTTAATGAAAGGGTCTTTCCAGGTTGATAGTGATCATCCAGATAATGAGAAGGATTTGAACTGATGAGTTGTACGATCTCATAAGTGGAAGAATCTCTCTCCGCAACAATCAATTTGACCCCATTTATTTCGATTTCCCGTGTCTTTGAGGGAGCGGCTTCGTCTTCCTCAAATATCCATTCAATGGGGACGGCCGTGTAAAGCATTATTGCACCACCTGCTCTTGTTTAGCTGGCTTTTGGCCAATTAGCTCATTCAGCTTTTTCAGAGCCTCGCTGATTCCGCCGATCTCATTGATCAAACCGCTCTTCACCGCTTCCTCACTATTTAAACTTGTTCCGATATCGCGCGTTAAATCGCCTCGATTGAACATCAATTCTTTAAATTTATCTTCGGTCACTTTTGAGTGGGAAACGACAAACCGCACGATTCTTTCTTGAATTTTTTCAATGTAATCAAAGCTTTGCGGAACCCCGATTACTAGACCATTGAGACGGACAGGGTGAATGAGCATCGTGGCACTCTCGGCAATAAAAGAGTAACTGGATGAAACGGCAATGGGAACCCCGATTGAATGACCGCCTCCAATAACAAGTGTAACCGTCGGCTTCGATAAGGTCGCAATCATTTCAGCAATAGCGAGACCAGCTTCTACATCCCCACCGACAGTATTTAGCATGACAAGCAAGCCCTCGATTTGCTCATTCTGCTCAATCGCAATCAATTGAGGGATTAAGTGTTCGTATTTGGTCGTTTTATTTTTAGGCGGCAAGGCCATATGCCCTTCAATTTGACCAATGATCGTCAAGCAGTGAATATTGGAGACAGCAGCGGGAGCCGTGGTTTGACCCAGCTTCTGAATTTGATTTAAGATTGAATTCTGTGTGGAATTCTCCTCCATTTCCTCTTCCTCAAGCTCATGCTCTTCATTTGACATACAGATGTCTCTCCTTTCTTTTGTGAACAAATAAACAAGGTAAGAAACTATCCGTAGTATTCAACGAGAGGAAAGGTTTGATACAAAATGTATGTTTAAACAGAAATTTCTCCTTCGTTAACAGGAGCGCCAATAAAAAACTCCCGAGTGTACGGGACTCTCGGGAGTTGAACAGGTTGATTAAATTTCCATTAATATAGGTAAAATCATTGGACGGCGTTTTGTTTTATCATACAAATAACGGTTTAATGCATCGCGGATCCCATTCTTCAAGGCTGACCATTCTGAGATTTTCTGGGTTAACGCATTTGTCAGAACCTCTGTCACGATCTTGGCAGAATCCTCAATAAGCGCTTCAGATTCCCTCACATAAACAAACCCTCTTGTGATGATTTCTGGCCCTGCTAGAATCGCCTTCGTTTCCCGGGAGAGGGTGACCACAACAATGACCGTCCCATCTTCTGCCAACAAACGGCGATCTCTTAGCACAATATTTCCGACATCTCCCACGCCAAGACCATCCACGAGAATGTGACCAGCCGGAACACGTTCGGCTGAACGGGCTTGTTGATCGATAAATTCAACAACATCTCCTTTATCGACAAGGAAAACATTAGAAGCGGGAATCCCCATTGCCTTTGCGAGATCCATATGAGCTTTCTGCAGACGAAATTCTCCCCTAATTGGAATGAAATAGCGCGGCTTAGCGAGCTCTAAAACCAACTTCAAATCTTCCTGTGAGCCATGACCTGACACATGAACCGAATCTCCATAGACAACATTAACCCCAAGGCGCATTAAAGAATCAATAGCTCGAGTCACATTTCGCTCATCAGCAGGTGTTGCAGAGGAGGCATAGACAAATAAGTCCGTATCCTTTGGCTGGATTTTTTTATGGGCATATTGAGCTATTTTCGTAAATGGTGTCATTGGATCACCATCAGGACCCGATGTGATAATCGCCCATTCACGTTCTTTAACTTGATCCATTTTGTCGAGGGTGATTAACACATTCTTAGGGATGTCCAAATAGCCCAGCTTGACCGCAAGTCCCACGACCTTCTCCAAATAACGGCCATCCAAAGCCACTTTGCGATTCGTCTTAACAGCGGCATTTACGACCTGCTGAATTCTATGTATATTGGATGCATAGAGGGCCGTAATCACTCTTCCGTTGTTAAAGTAGAAAAGCTCTTCTAAATGATCTTGTATGTCTGATTCTGAAAGGGTTTTACCTCTGCGTTCAGCATTATAGCTATCTGACAGCAAGCAGAGGACGCCCTCATTTCCTAAGCGAGTCAGTTTATTCAGATCGAATTTTCTTCCATCGACAGGCGTATAGTCAATCTTAAAATCCCCTGTGTGAACAATGGCTCCTTGCGCCGTATGAATCGAGATGCCAATGGAATCAGGGATATCATGGGTCGTTCTAAAAAAGGTTAATCGATGCCTGCCTATTTTTAACGTGCGATCTGGGTCGATCACATTAAGCTTAACTTGTCGATTCAGACCATGCTCTTTTAATAAAAGCTCAAGCATGCCAATTGTAAAAGCGGAACCATAGATAGGGACTTTGATCGACTTGAGTAGATAAGGAATACCGCCGATCTGTTCTTGGTGGGCATGAGTTAAAAATAACCCTTTAATTCGCTCCTTACGATCGACCAAATAAGTGAAATCAGGAATCACTCGGTCAATTCCAAGCATATCATCTTTTGGAAGCATGACACCGGCATCGACCAAGAAAATAGCTTCGTCGATTTCGATTACCGTCATGTTCTTCCCGTTTTCACCAACGCCGCCCATCGCATAAATCTTAATTTTTTCGTCTCTCTCAGTTTGCAATGGACATTCCTCCTAAATTTTAAAAGCATAAAAGTCCGACAATACTTTCCCCCGTACCAACGCTTTCCTCCATTATACTCGAAGCAATGAACATTGAACAAGATGAGAGTCAAACAACTCTAATAGTCATAAAGACAAAAGCACTAAAGCCGGACTCTTGTTTCAAAATATAAACTTAACCCAAAAGTCTTTCTTGACACTGTTTTCTGTTTAAACGTTTAACAAATAGAGGTGATTGTCTAACCAATGTGGAAAATCGTCCCATTTTAACATAAGAAGCGTAACTAGGATAAGTTACTGGTCAACTTCCTGGGTAAAATGGGCCGTTCCGAGTTAAATAGAGAATGCTCGTTACGCCTAACGACTCAAATGGGCAATTGGGAGAGGGATAGCGTATTCTGGTTACGCTCAACCGAAATAGGCGTAACGACATTTCCTTATTTCGGCATTCCAGCCCCGTTTAGCGGCGGATAGCGTAGCCTCGTTACGCTCTACCGAAATAGGCGTAACGGCATTCCTTTATTTCCGCATTTCAGCCCATTTCGCGGAGGTTAGCGTAGCCTCGTTACACTCAATCAAAATAGGTGTAACGCCATTCCCTTATTTCGACATTCCAGCCCCATTTAGCGGCGGATAGCGAATCCTCGTTACGCTCTACCGAAATAGGCGTAACGGCATTCCTTTATTTCGGCATTCCGGCCCGTTTAGCGGCGGATAGCGAATCCATGTTACGCTCATCCGAATTAGGCGTAACGGCATTTCCTTATTTCGACATTCCAGCCCCGTTTAGCGGCGAATAACGTATTCTCGTTACGCTCAATCGAAATAGGCGTAACGCCATTTCCTTATTTCGGCATTCCAGCCCCGTTTAGCGGCGGATAGCGTAGCCTCGTTACGCTCTACCGAAATAGGCGTAACGGCATTCCTTTATTTCGGCATTCCGGCCCGTTTAGCGGCGGATAGCGAATCCTCGTTACGCTCAATCAAAATAGGCGTAACGGCATTCCTTTATTTCGGCATTCCAGCCGGATTCGCGGCGGATAGCGTAGCCTCGTTACGCTCAACAGAAATAGGCGTAACGGCATTCCTTTATTTCGGCATTCCGGCCGGATTCGCGGCGGATAGCGTGTTCTCGTTACGCTCAACTGAAATAGGCGTAACGGCATTCCCTTATTTCGGCATTCCGTCCCATTTCGCGGAGGTTAGGGTATCCTTGTTACGCTCAACCGAAATAGGCGTAACGTCAATCCGTTATTTCGGCATTCCGGCCGGATTCGCGGCGGATAGCGTGTTCTCGTTACGCTCAACTGAAATAGGCGTAACGGCATTCCTTTATTTCGGCATTCCGGCCGGATTCGCGGCGGATAGCGAATCCTCGTTACGCTCAATCAAAATAGGCGTAACGGCATTCCTTTATTTCGGCATTCCAGCCGGATTCGCGGCGGATAGCGAATCCATGTTACGCTCAACCGAAATAGGCGTAACGGCATTCCTTTATTTCGGCATTTCAGCCCCGTTTAGCGGCGGATAGCGTATTCTGGTTACGCCTAATCGTTTTACGTGTAACGACGATTCCCTCGCTTTGCGCGGACGTATTGCCGTGCCCGCGCAAAGCGAGGTTATTTTCGCACAAAAAACGACGTTTCAATGTCGATGTATCCAAAAGTCGGGATTTTTTAATTTCAAAAAAAAAAAAAGAGCCCATTAGTTGGCTCCTTCTACAACCTTATCATAAACACGCTGCAAATCGACGCGCGCTTCATCAGTTAATGGGACCAACGGCAAGCGGACACCACCAACTTTTATATCTAACCCATTTAAAAGGGTCTTAATTGGTACTGGACTTGGTTCAACAAATAACTGACGCATCAATGGCAAGAGACGTCTATGTTCAGCTGCTGCTTCACTTAAGCGGCCTTCTTGAAACGCTTGAATAAGCCCCGATAGTTCGCGACCGATAACGTGAGAGGCAACGGATACGACTCCATAGCCGCCAATCGCAAGGGTTGGCAGCGTCAACCCGTCATCTCCTGTATAGAGAATGAAATCATCAGGTGCCTTCTCAATGATTTGCGCCATTTGATCAAGGTCGCCGCTCGCTTCTTTAACACAAGTGATATTATCGATTTGGGCGAGTCTCACTATCGTATCAGTCGATATATTAACAGCGGAACGTCCTGGAATATTGTAAATCATAACAGGTAAATGAACAGACGTCGCGATCGCTTCAAAATGGCGATATAAGCCTTCTTGGTTAGGCTTACTGTAATAAGGCGCCACCAGCATAATCCCGTCCACCCCGAGTGTCTCCGCCTCTTTTGTGAGGTTAATCGAGGCATTCGTATTATTACTGCCTGTTCCAGCTATGACGGGAACACGTCCTTCTGCTGCGTCAATAACACGTTTAAAAAGCTCAATTTTCTCTTCATGAGAAAGGGTTGGTGATTCACCTGTCGTTCCTGCAACGACAAGTCCTTCTGTACCTGTATTAATTAAGTGATCTACTAAACCTTTAATTTTCGTAACATCCAGATGACCTTCTTGGTCAAATGGAGTTACCATAGCGGTCAACATACGACCAAAAGTCATGACGACTCCTCCTTAAGCTTTTCTCGAGCACTAAAACAACTGTTCTTTTTCTTGATCGGGTTTATCTAGTTCAAACACATCATGAAGGGCATTGACCGCTTCATTCAAATGCTGATTAGAGATTAAGACCCATATCGTTGTATGAGAATCGGCGGATTGAAGAATCTGAATGCCGAGATCTGTTAAACTTTGGACAATCTTGGATGTCACACCTGGAACGCCAGCAATGTTTGCTCCAACTGCTGAGACTTTTGCACATCCTCTTTTGACAGCCGGGTCAAACCCAAGCTCATTTAATAGCTGGATGGCAAGATTTGTGGCCGATTCGCTGACCGTATAAATGACAGACTTTGGACTTATGTTAATAAAATCAACACTAATTTGATGCTCAGCCATGGCTTTAAAGACGCGATTTTGAAATTCAAAGTCACCTTCAACTGCCGTTACCTCAATTTGCGTCACATTATCCACATAAGTGATTCCTGTAATCAGCCGTTCTTGTACATCATGCACTTCTTTAAGCTCTCGATTAGAGGTCACAAGTGTCCCTGGATCATCTGAGTAAGTCGACCGAATGCGAAGCGGTACTTTTGCGTGCATGGCAATTTCAACAGCGCGCGGATGAATCACTTTGGCACCCTGATAAGCGAGATTACAAATCTCTTGGTAAGTGAGAACACTTAATTGACGCGCGCCTTCTACGATTCTCGGATCGGCTGTCATAACCCCTTCAACGTCAGTAAAGATATCAATCCACTCAGCCTGAAGTGCCGCTCCAAGGGCTGCCGCTGAGGTATCACTGCCGCCCCGGCCAAGTGTCGTAATCTCCCCTGTTTCGGTCTGACCTTGAAAGCCTGCCACGACGATTACATTTAGAGAGTCGTCTTTGAACATCTCCCTAATTCGTTCCACACGCATTTCTGTAATTTTGGCAGAATTAAAATTGGCACTCGTTCTGAAACCAGCCTGCCCGCCAGTCAGGGCTTCTGCGTTCAACCCTTGTTGTTTAAGCAAATTCGAAAAAACAACAGACGAAATCGTTTCGCCGCAAGACATGAGAAGATCCAATTCTCTCTTAGAGGCTTCATCTTGTTTGATTAAGCTTAATAGTGTATCGGTCGCATACGGATCACCCATACGTCCCATTGCCGACACCACTGTAACGACTTTGTAGCCCTCTTGTGTTGCTTTTTTTATTTGTCTAATAGCTTGAAGGCGATCCTCAACATTCCGAACCGATGTTCCTCCAAATTTTTGTACAACGATCTTCATTAACCAAATCTCCTTAATCAATCAGCGCTTCATCTCGGATGATTGACATTACCCATTCGTTTTGATAAGTCCTAATTTGATAAGACTGTGTGCAATTTGAATTGAATTCCATGCCGCACCTTTTAATAAGTTATCCGAGACAATCCATAAATGATAGCCACTCGCAACATCAAGGTCTCTCCGAACTCTGCCGACAAAGACATCTGTCTTTCCAACACTATTAATTGGCATCGGGTAAGTTTGCGTAGCCGGATCATCTTCTACAATGACTCCTGGCGCCTCACTTAGCACATTTAGAATCTCTTCAACACTGAGATCAGCTTTGCCGAGTTCAACATAAACGGATTCAGCGTGCCCGGAATGAACCGGCAATCTGACACAAGTCGCCGCGACTTTAATCGATGCGTCGCCCATAATTTTGCGCGTTTCGTTTATCATTTTCATTTCTTCAAACGTATAGCGATTATCTTGAAATTTATCGATCTGAGGGATCGCATTAAAGGCAATTTGATAGTGCTTTTCACCACTCTTCACAGGAAGAAAGGATGGGTTAACCGGCTCTCCGTTTAAAGCGGCTTGTGATTCACGCTTCATCTCTTCAATCGCGGTCATTCCAGCACCTGAGACAGCCTGATAAGTTGAGACAATAATTCTTGACAGTCCGAATTTTTCACGGAGCGGTTGAAGCGCCGCTACCATTTGAATGGTTGAACAGTTTGGATTCGCAATAATGCCATTATGATCAAACAGTGCCTGTTCATTGACTTCAGGAACAACTAGCGGAACTTCAGGATCCATTCGAAAAGCACTCGTATTATCTATAACGATGGCACCGTGTTTGGCTGCTTCTGGAGCTAATTCTTTTGATACAGCTCCTCCAGCGCTAAACAACGCGATATCGACACCTTTAAAGGATTCTGGCAATGCCTCTTCTACAGTTACAGAGGTTCCTCTAAACTCAACCTGTTTTCCAGCAGACCTTTTGGAGGCTAAAACCTTCAATTGTTTAATAGGTAGCACTGTATCATTTTCAAGTAAATGAAGCATTTGTTGGCCAACAGCACCTGTTGCACCAACAACAGCTACCGTTATTCCGTCTTTTTCCGTCACGTCTGTTCCTCCTCCATGGCAAACCTCTTTAAAATTAAATGACTTTCTGTTTCACCCTAAACTATGAGCACTCGTTTCTAATAGAATCCATGCCCTACCCATCTATAAATAGACGAGTCGAATGACAACTAACGGGTATCCTTAAATAAGGAGAAACACATTGTTTCTCCTTTTTTGAAATTCCTTATTATTTTAGCATACTTCCAGTGAAGGGACATTACATTAAATCACGAAATTTTTCAATGAGCACTGGCTGGATCTGTTTTCCTTCAAGGGCGCACTCAACAGTTGCCTTCAGATCGTCCATTCGGGCAACAAGGGATTGCGGTTTGGTATCTGGCATATCTTGACCAAAAGGAATAAAATAAATGTTTTTCGCTGCCATAAGGGCCGCAATATTAGCCATATTCAGTCCTAAACCATCATTTGTTGATATCCCAAGAACGACTGGGCAAAGGTTACGCATCGTTGCTTTCGCAGCCATTAGCACAGGACTATCGGTTTGAGCTCTTGCAAATTTACTCATTGAATTACCGGTTAACGGAGCAATGACCATGCAATCCAAAGGTTTTTTGGGCCCGTAAGGCTCTGCCTCAACGATCGAGTCTACTACTTTATTTCCTGTTATTTCTTCCACTTTCTTGACCCAGTCACGGCCATCGCCAAACCGTGTGACGGTGTTTTTGACCGTATAGGTCACAAAGCACGTCACGTTTGCCCCTGCATCTACTAACTCTTGTACTTGCGGGACGACCTGACTATAGGTGCAATGTGAGCCGGTTATGCCAAAGCCAATATGTTTTCCTTTCAAATCCATTCAGAATACATCCTCCTTCTAATTGTCGGTCTTTTCAAACCGTTCGAGCAAAAGCTCTGAAAGAACATTCGCTATGATTCTTCCGGCCGTTTTCGGCGCGACAATTCCCGGAATCCCAGGAGCAAGAATGGCTTTAATGCCTCGCCTTTCTGCATAGCGGAAATCGGTTCCTCCTGGTTTAGAAGCCACGTCAACGACCAAAGCACGCGAAGGCATTTGGGAGAGGACTAAGCTTGTGATAATTTTAGCCGGAACCGTATTGATCACCACATCCACATCCGACACTTTATTTTCAAGATCCTTTATGTGAAAGGGCTCTAATCCCATTTCAGTTATACGAGCCATGTGTTCTGGCCGTCTTGCTCCCACTTTCACATGTGCCCCTAAGGCATCAAATGTGCGAGCGAGCGACATCCCTGTTCGACCGAGCCCTAGAATAATTACATTTGATCCATGGATGGTTATGTCCGTGTTTTGGATGACCATCATAATCGTGCCCTCAACGGTTGGAATCGAATTGTAAATGGCGACATCATCTCGTTCAAATAACTTGACGAGTGTGCATTTGCAGTCTCTCTCACATTCCAAAAGAAATGCGGTAGGAATACCTGAATAAATTACACAGTTTTCAGGTGTCTCGGAAAGCCATTCTTTCGTCAGTTGAATCTTCTTTTCTGTAAAAATAGATTCAACATAACCTTCGTTATTAGCCCCGCTGACTGGAAGAACGATCACATCAACGGTTGTTGGATCAATATCCTCCAAATCCATTTTGTTCACACCATGAAAATACTGATCCAGTCGATCAAACCCAACTAAATCAAGCTGTGCATCCAGGTTGTTTAACTTGTCAATGACCTCTAACTGCCGAGCATCGCCACCTATAATCACTATATGAATACCTGTTAACATGTCATCTTTTCTCTCCTTTCTAAGATGGATGACACGTGCATACACCTAGGCTTTCTTTGCCTAACGTATACTATGAGGAAAAAGAGAAAGTGGTGAAAAGGAATCCGAAAAGATTCTCCTCGGGCACCTCTATAAAGACGCTTAATCTAGTAAATAAGCAAAAGAAAAAAGCCCTACACAATTTGTGTAAGACTTAAAATAGCTTAATCAAATGATCTTAATGGACCTTTGATTTAGGAAGATCGCCGGTCGGACTAATGATTGAACAGGAAAAATCAGAGGTGAACAGGCGCTCTGCCATTTGTTTCACATCGCTTAGGCTGACCCGGTCAATGAGCTCTGTCAGCTCATCAAAAGGACGATGACGGCCTAACATCAACTCATTCTTGGCATTACGGCTCATGCGACTGGATGTGCTCTCTAAGCTTAGCATCATACTGCCTTTCATCTGTTCCTTACTGTTTCGTAATTCTTTCTCGCTTATCCCAGAGGCAACAAGCGTATCTAGTGTCATAAAAATGGTATCGTAAAGGGTTTGAATTTGCTCAGCACCTGTCCCTCCATATATAGTGAGAAGGCCGCTGTCTTTGTGAGCGGTATGAAAAGAGAAGATCGAATAAGCAAGGCCGCGCTCTTCACGTACTTCTTGGAATAAACGGCTGCTCATAGATCCGCCTAAAATATTGTTCATGACCGTTAAGGTGTAAAGGTCCTCATCACCAAGAGCCAGACCATTAAACCCAAGACACAGATGGGCCTGTTCCGTTTCTTTTTTTCGGCCGATCTTCCCAGTAAAAAACTTTGGAGTTTGTTCATCAAGAACCTTTTGATCGGCTTGGTAGCTGCTAAATATCTCATCCACTTGAGCAAGGATGCTTTCATCGACGTTTCCAGCAATTGAAACAACGATTTCACCTGGCAAATAGTGAGTGGACATATACTCCCTGAGGCTCTCTGGACTAAACTCAGAAAGTGTCGCTTCCGTCCCTAGAATCGGAAGTCCAAGCGGATGATGACCATAGCTTGCCTCGCTAAGCAAATCATGGACGCGATCATCAGGCGTATCTTCATACATCTTGATTTCCTCATAGACAACCTGTTTCTCACGATTTAATTCCTCTTTGTCAAACGTTGAGTGAAACAGCATATCCGATAAAACATCAATCGCATAAGGCGCGTGCTGATCTAGAACTTTAGCGTATAGGCAGGTATATTCCTTTGACGTAAAAGCATTGACCTGACCGCCTACTTGATCAAAAGCTTCGGCAATCTCACGGGCAGAGCGCGTCTCCGTCCCTTTAAAGAGCATGTGTTCAATAAAGTGAGAAATGCCATTTGTTTCTTTCGTTTCATTGCGCGAACCGGTGCCAATCCAAATTCCAATTGTCACGGAACGCACTGTTGGAATGGTTTCCAATACCACTCGAATACCATTTGCACATGTATGTTTTTTTATCAAAGAACTTCCTCCTATAGAACCTCTCAGTAGTTTCCTTGGAATCTTCTACCTATGGATTACTATAACATTTTAGGCAATTAAGGAACAAATTTTGTTAGACAGGTTGTCAACATTAATTATTATAATGAATTCCAGTTTTTAAACCTTTTTAACAGTTAATCCCCAATTCGTTCTTCACTTAATAGTTCTGGGACCGTTCCAAGGGTGTATCCTTTTTGTTCGATGGATTCGATCATTGATCCAATGCTCTCAGCGGTTCCTTTTGAAGCGCGCATCACGACCATGGAGCCCGATTCCACTTCTGTGTTCACAATCTCAAGCATATCATTGGGGTCTGGGTTCTTCCAATCAAGCGTATCCACTGACCACAAGACGGTTCTCATGCCTAGTTTATTCGTTGCTTCTAGTGTTTGTTCATTAAAAGAGCCTTGCGGCGGAAAAAAATAATGCGGCTTGATATCTAACACTGCTTCAAGGACGTCATTGGTTTTTTTGATTTGTGCCGTTTGCTTTGCCTTAGATAAAGTCTTCATATTTTCTTGGTTATAACCAAAATTACCGATCGCATGCCCTTCTTCACAAATGAGCATGGCAAGACGCGGATTATCCTTCACCCATTGGCCATCCAGAAAAAAGGTCGCACTTACACCGAATTGGTCAAGGGTCTTTAAAATCTGCGGCAAATACTCATTGCTGCCTGTTGAAACATTAATCAACAGCGCGACCATTGGTTTATTTGGGTTGCCATGATAAATCGGATGGGGGGCGAGATCCTTCAAGTGGACTTTTGGAGGGACTTCTTGATACACCACTTTGGAGGGATCAAAGGTCTTTGTGTCTTCCATATTGTGATACGAAGCCATTATATTAACTTCTCGCCCATTATAACCTGGAACAGCTTTCCAAACAGGATCGAGCTTTGCATCGATCGGCTTCACATTATGCGTACCTGCATACGTTTTAATTTTATTCAATAATGGATGATAAACCCCTGCAGCGGTTTGATCAAGGGCATTCAATTGAGGGATGAATTGTGATAAGAATAAGCCGCGATAAGAGCTAATCGAACCGAACGTCATCCAAACTAAGCATGCAAAGACGAGCCCGCTTAAAATCATGCGCTTCATCAGACCCATCACTCCTTTGTACCAACCTATGCGAGAGATTGTCCAAATTAGAACAGGATGTTAAAAAGGCAAAAATAAAAAAGGTTGCTTAATTGAGAGCCTCAACTAATAACCTTTTTAAATAGCTTATTTATTGGAAACAGGGTCTTTATCTTCGGCTTTCTCCATCGCTTGCTTGCGAGAGAGCTTAACCCGCCCTTGCTTATCAATATCAATTACTTTTACTAAAACCTCATCTCCAAGATTGACAACATCTTCAACCTTAGCAATGCGCTTTTGATCCAACTCAGAAATATGAACAAGACCATCTTTTCCGTTAAAGATTTCAACAAAGGCGCCGAATTTCTCAATGCGCTTAACCTTACCAAGGTAAACTTCGCCCACTTTAACTTCTCTAACAATATCTTCAATAATCTTCTTGGCTTTTTCGTTTCCTTGTTGGTCGGTCGATGAAATGTAAATCATTCCATCTTGCTCAATGTCGATCTTAACGCCTGTTTCATCAATAATCTTATTAATAATCTTACCGCCCGGTCCAATAACATCTCTGATTTTATCTGGATCAATAGACATGATAAGAATTTTTGGTGCATATTTGGAAAGTTCTTTTCTTGGCTCAGCAATCGTCGAAAGCATGTGATCCAATATCTTCATGCGGCCTTCGCGTGCTTGAGTTAAGGCAGTCTTCAGAATATCACGGGTAATACCCGAGATCTTGATGTCCATTTGAAGAGCCGTGACTCCCTTGTTCGTTCCTGCAACCTTAAAGTCCATGTCACCAAGAGCATCTTCCATACCTTGGATGTCTGTCAGTACACATACATCCTCACCGTGCTTGACAAGCCCCATTGCAATACCGGCAACTGGTGATTTAATTGGAACACCCGCGTGCATCATGGCCATTGTGCTGGCACAAATACTTGCCTGCGAAGTCGAACCGTTGGATTCAAGAACTTCAGAAACAAGGCGAATCGTATAAGGAAATGCTTTTTCATCAGGAATAACCGGCTCCAAAGCTCGTTCACCTAAGGCGCCATGTCCAATTTCACGACGGCCTGGCCCGCGCATAGGACGCGCTTCACCGACACTGAATGGAGGGAAGTTATAGTGATGCATAAACCGCTTGGACTCTTCCATATCGAGACCATCGAGAATTTGCACATCCCCAAGTGCTCCTAATGTACAAATACTTAAAGCTTGTGTTTGACCGCGTGTAAATAAAGCGGAGCCGTGCGTTCTTGGTAAAAGATCAACCGCAGATGAAAGCGGACGAATTTCATCAATGTCTCGGCCATCTGGACGTACATGATCCACAACGATCGAACGTCTCACTTCTTCTTTTACAATTTTGTAAAGGACTTCATTAATTTGACCGATTTTGTCTGCATAAGCTTCGTCGGATTCATAACGAGCGATGACTTCTGCTTTAACTTCGTCAATCGCCGCTTCACGCGCTTTCTTTTCTTCTATATGGATGGCTTCTTTTAATTTTTCGGTAGCTTCCTCGCGAATTTTAGCCTCTATTTCCGCTTCAGGCTTAAATAAAACAACCTCACGCTTAGGCTTACCAATTTCAGAAGCGATCTCTTCTTGGAAGGCCACTAATTTTTTGATGTAATCATGACCAAACATGATCGCATCAAGCATGACTTCTTCAGGAACCTCATCAGCACCCGCTTCAACCATGTTAATAGCATCCTTAGTTCCTGCAACGGTTAAGTGGAGATCACTCTTCTCAGCTTGTTCAACTGTCGGATTAATGATCAGTTCACCGTCGACTCTTCCCACGATAACGCCTGCAATAGGTCCTTCAAATGGAATATCCGAGATCGAAAGCGCTAAGGAAGAACCAAACATAGCGGCCATTTCAGAAGAACAATCCTGGTCGGCACTCATTACAATGCTGACAACTTGGACCTCATTTCGAAACCCATCTTCAAACAACGGTCGAATCGGGCGGTCAATTAAACGGCTAGCAAGAATCGCCTTTTCGCTTGGACGTCCTTCGCGTTTAATAAACCCGCCAGGAATTTTCCCAACCGCATAAAGTCGTTCTTCATAGTTTACTGTCAAAGGGAAGAAAGGAAGATCCTTTGGCTCTTGTGACGCTGTTACCGTCGAAAGAACCGCCGTCTCCCCGTATCTCACCATGACTGCACCGCTTGCCTGTTTCGCTAATTCGCCAATTTCAAGCGTTAGCGTACGGCCTGCCCAGTCCATGGTGTACACATGTTTTTTTTGTTGTTCCATGCAAGGGAACCCCTTCCATTAATTAAGATTCATTCCCACAAATTAGGGAACATAGAAATAAGTCGATCCTATTGTTTACCTATCTTGTCATCAATGACAACACATGTCTAAAGAGGCGATTGCTTGGACCATATGTATGTAGAAGGTCTCTTAAGTCTAGGATATCCGCCTAAGAGCCCATTAAACAAAAAAATCTCTTTATAGTACAAAAAAGCGGGAAGAGTCTTCCCGCTTCGCTTGTTCTTATCGACGTAAACCAAGTTTATTAATCAACTCGCGATAACGTTGAACATCACTGTTACGTAGGTAAGCAAGAAGATTACGACGTTTCCCAACCATTTTCAACAAACCGCGACGTGAAGCATGATCCTTCTTATGATCGCGTAAATGCTCGTTTAACGTGTTAATTTGCTCAGTTAGGATAGCAACCTGTACTTCTGGAGAACCTGTATCGCCTTCATGAGTGCGGAATTCGTTCACAAGTTCCGTTTTGCGTTCTTTTGTCAAAGCCATCCTTTTCACCTCCTTCATAAAATCCCCTTCAGCCCAGCAAACGATGGTGAGCCGTTATGCCACGCTGAGGTTCGCGTACATTCACTAGCATACAACTATTTCTATTAAATATCAAGTCCATGTCCAATTGTTGATCTATTTCCAACCATTAAACCGTAAGTTGAGTATTAAAAAAAGCAATGGCTTCTCGTTTATCTTTTTCTAATTGGGCTTTTAATTCTTCTGTTTCCGTGATTGCTCGCTCATCGCGAAGCTTTTTGTACCAAAAAACGGTGACGGTCTCTCCATAACTATCTCCATTAAAATCAAAAAGATAGATTTCAATTAGAGGCTTGATCTCCTGTTCATTGAAGGCTGTACGTTCGCTAACGGTAGACACACCTTGGCGACGTCCGATCTTTGTCTCAACCTCGACCGCATAGACTCCGCTTTGTGGATAAACATACGGCTCATCCGTGTTGACGTTCGCGATTGGAAAGCCAATTGTTCTTCCCTTAGGGTCACCTTCTATCACTTTGCCTTTAATACTATAAGGTCTGCCAAGCATTGGGATAACACGGTCAACCTGTCCTTCTAAAATATGGTCGCGGATAAGCGTGGTACTTACCTTTACCTCCGTCAGTTCCACCTTAGGAACGACAGTCACTTTAAACATATTTCTTGATTCTTCTAATAGTGTTGTCATATTTCCTTTTGCCATCCGGCCATAGGTAAAATCAAAACCAGCAACGACATGCTTCACATCGAGCATAATCAGGTAAGTATCCACAAATTCCTGTGGTGTCAGCTGACTGAACGCTTGACTGAATGTGACAATATAAAGTTCGTCCACACCTAAGTCTGCAATTAACCTTGCTTTTTCCTCTACCGGCGTTAAATAATCATCCCGTTTCTTCAATTGTTTCAAAACAACGGAAGGGTGAGGATGAAACGTCATAACTGCGGCTTTTTGCCCCTTCTCACGTGCACTTTCAACCGCCGTTTGGATCACCTTTTGATGCCCAATATGCACACCGTCAAAGTAACCTAGCGCCATCACTTTTTCGCCAGAGGTTTTAAGTCGATGATCGATCGGATGCGTTAAGTGTATAATTTCCATTTAAAGACACCTTCTTCTAATGTTCGAATCCCAAAAGGACTTTTGATCCCATGTGTAAAATTTCACTAGAAAGACTTAAGCTTACCGAATAACCTCTCGATGTGACTTTCAAACGTGTCACAAAAAAAATGAGGGTCGCTCAAGTCCTTATTGGCAAAAAGCTTAGTCTTTCTTATCCAATCATCTATAAATCAGCATGAGTGAAATTCTTTTTAATAAGATCAGTCGGCCGATGAAAAAACCTTCATCGGCTTTATAAAGCCCTCTTTTTGCGGATGTAATTGATAGAGCGCTAAACAATGACCTTTTCTATTATAAACTGCAATAGGCTCATTGTTAAAGTTTAAGTCTTCTGAAAGAGGAAGAACAGCCCCATTTTGAATTTTCGACTCTTCCTCATTGGAAACGATCCATTTCTGGAAGTCTTGAAGAGCCTTTTCAATAGGGGCTAGCAAGTCTTGCAGCTTCTCCGTCTCTACGGCCTTTTCAATGTCAGAAAACGTGTAACAATCCTCTAATGAATAGCCTCCTGAAACGGTCCGTGTCAGGCTTTCCAAATGGGCGGGATATCCTAGCTGTTCACCAATTTCAACGGCCAATGTTCGAACATAGGTTCCTTTACCGCACACAACTTCAAATGGAATTTTATTCATATAAGAAGACGCCTCATCCCTTAATTGCAAGGTATAAATGATAATTTGTCTTGTCGGACGTTCGACTGGAATGCCTTCACGTGCGTACTCATAAAGCCTTTTCCCTCTTACTTTAACGGCAGAATACATCGGCGGGGTTTGCTGTCTTTCCCCAAGGAAGCCTTGAAGAACGGTCAAAACCTTTTCCCGAGGTATAGGCTTTTCCACTTCCTTTTCGCTAACAATTTCACCAGAAGCATCTTCGGTGGTGGTGGAAGTTCCTAAAGCAACGGTCCCCTCATAGGCCTTTATCCCATTTGTAATGTATTCGGCAACACGTGTTGCTCGCCCTAAGCAAATCGGTAACACACCGTCCACATCCGGGTCAAGCGTCCCCGTATGCCCGATACGCTTCATGTGGAGCAGTTTTCTAAGTTTATATATGGCATCATGGGAGGTCATCCCTCTTGGTTTGTATAATGGTAAAATACCGTCGTACATGACCCTGCCCCCTTATCTATCATTCATGCTCATTCTCTCAAGCTTATGGCTCTCGGGTCAAATGAGTTCATTCACCTTACTCGAACCTCTAAATCGCCCGTTTTTGTGCTTTTAGCGCATCCTCTTGATACACCTGTTTATTAACTCGTTACGCGTTAACATTTGGCTCCTTGAAGCAACCGTCGAATGGCTACGTTTTCCAATGTACATACAGAAAGGATAGACCGTTGTCTATCCTTTCTGTACTCAAATCTTAAAAATCGCGTTCGAGGTCGTGAAGCAGTTTATTTATACGGTTGCCATATTCCGTTGATTCATCAATCATAAAACGAATCTCTGGTGTTTTGCGGAGGCGAATTCGCTGACCAATTTCAGATCTTATAAATCCCTTCGCCTTATTTAGCCCGTCTAACGAGTCCGATTTATTTTTTTCGTCACCTAACACCGTGACATAGACGGTAGCCTGCTGCAAATCGCCCGTTACGTCAACTCCTGTAACTGTAACGAAACCCACTCTCGGATCTTTTATTCGGTTAGAAATAATATCCGTCATTTCTTTCTTCATTTGCTCAGCTACTCGATTGGCACGAACATTTGCCATTCTCTACACCTCAATCCATTTTTCCCTTGACTTCTTTAATACGTCTTTCTGACAGGCTTTCATAAGCTGGAAGCACTTAAATGAAGTCGAATCTTCTTAGAGCCATTCATACAACGTTTCTGCTCTTTCTATTTCGGGGCGTTGGTCGATCAGGGCTAAGGCTGCTTGCAGTTCGTTTTCGACGACTTTGCGTGAAGAAGAGACGGCTATAAAAGCCATTTTGGTACGCTGCCACTGATCTTGAAAGCCAATCTCACTTGCAGATACGTTAAACCTTTGCCTAGCGCGAGTTAAAATACTTTGCAATATAGTACGTTTTTCTTTTAAAGAGTGTGTTTCATAAAGCAAGCATTCACACGTTACTAGGCCAATGATCAACGTTTAATCTCTTCCATCACATAGGCTTCCATTATGTCGCCTTCTTTAACGTCATTAAAGTTTTCTAGCGTGATCCCACATTCGTAACCCGCAGCCACTTCTCTTGCATCATCTTTGAAGCGTTTAAGTGTATCGACTTTCCCTTCATAAATGACAATGCCGTCACGAATTAGACGAATCCCTGCATCACGAGAGACTTTCCCCTCTGTAACATAGCAGCCGGCAATGGTTCCCACTTTTGAAACCTTAAAGATCGTTCTCACTTCGACTTGACCAATCACTTTTTCACGGAATTCAGGGTCAAGCATCCCTTTCATTGCCGCTTCCATTTCGTTGATCGCATCATAGATAACGCGATAAAGGCGAATGTCTACCTTTTCAGCTTCGGCTGTCCGCTTAGCATTGACATCAGGGCGAACGTTAAATCCAATAATAATCGCGTTCGAGGCAGAAGCAAGAATAACATCTGATTCAGTAATTCCGCCCGCTCCTGTATGGATAATGTTGACGCGAGCCCCTTCCACATCAATCTTCTGAAGAGAACCGGCCAATGCTTCTACTGAACCTTGAACGTCTGCTTTTACAATGACATTAAGATCTTTAATGTTGCCTTCTTTAATCTTATCGAAGAGGTCATCTAAGCTGACTTTCGTGTTCGCATTTCGGTCTGCGACAATCTGCTTTTCAGCCCGTGCTTCACCAACAGAACGCGCGGTTTTCTCGTCCTCAAAGACGACGAATTGGTCGCCTGCATTCGGCACTTCATTCAATCCCGTAATTTCTACAGGCGTGGATGGACCAGCTGTTTTAACCCGTCTTCCTAAATCATTGACCATGGCACGAATACGGCCGAAGGAATTACCGACGACAATCGGGTCGCCCACCTTAAGTGTTCCGTTTTGAACAAGTAATGTGGCAACAGGACCACGGCCTTTGTCAAGCTCAGCCTCAACGACTGAACCCGTTGCTAATTGATCCGGATTGGCTTTATATTCTTCGACTTCAGAAACGAGTGTAATCATTTCTAGAAGATCGTCAATTCCTTCTCCATTAATAGCAGAAAGCTTTACAAAAATCGTGTCGCCGCCCCAATCTTCAGGAATGAGACCATGTTCAGTTAATTCCTGCATCACGCGGTCAGGGTTTGCCCCTTCTTTGTCCATTTTATTGACAGCTACAATAATTGGTACCCCAGCTGCTTTAGCATGGTTAATCGCTTCAACCGTTTGCGGCATCACGCCATCATCAGCTGCCACGACAAGAACTGTAATGTCAGTGATTTGAGCTCCTCTGGCACGCATGGTTGTAAAAGCAGCATGTCCTGGTGTATCTAGGAAAGTGATTTTTTTACCATTGTGCGTGACTTGGTATGCCCCAATATGTTGAGTGATACCACCCGCTTCTCCTTCTGTTACCTTCGTATTCCGGATGGAATCAAGCAGTGTGGTTTTCCCATGGTCGACGTGACCCATGATCGTAACAACAGGCGGTCTTACCACTGCTGTTTTCTCATTGACATCCATCTTGTACTCATCAAGAGATGTTTTATCAACAAAGACTTCTTCTTCGACTTCAACACCATAGTCGGTCGCAATTAATTCAATGGTGTCTTTGTCAATTTCTTGGTTCTTAGTAGCCATAATCCCAAGCAAGAAGAGCTTTTTGATAATTTCTGAGGATTCTCTTCCTAATTTTTCAGCTAAACCACTGACAAGAAGAGGGCCGTTAATTGTAATTTTCTGTGGAAGCGGCTTTTGCTGTTTTTGCTGAGGCTGATTCGAACGACCGCCTCTTTTGCGTTTTCCATTTCCGCGGCGTTCGTTGTTACCTTGATTAAAGCGTTTCCCCCCGCGACCATCTTCCTGGTCACTGCGGCCGCGCACATGTTCATTGGTCGTCTTGTTCTTCGGATTAGCTTTTCTATTCTGTTGCGGTTGTATAGGTGAACTTGTAGTTGTTGTTTTTTTCTCTACCACTTGTTTTTGTCCTTTATTGTGTATTGGTGTCTTATCTCGATCAGTTTGTTGATGTCTCGGATTCCCCTGCCCAGACACTGGTCTAGAATGACCCTGTTGATGTTGACCGGAACGCGTATTGTTCGGTCTCTGTTGGTGTTGAGGTCTTGATGAGGTTGAATGTGGCCTTTTTGAATCGTTCTGTCCGCCTCTTGACTCATTCGTCCCTCTTGGTGAAGAGTGTCCTGTGCGTTCGGTCATCTTTTGATTCAATTTCTTTATGGACTCTTCCTCTATAACCGCCATGTGACTGGAGACGGTTTCGCCCATATCTTCTAACATTTTGATAACGTCTTTACTCGATAGTTTCTTTTCTTTAGCGTATTCATATACACGCATTTTACTCATATAGTCACCCCCGAATGGTTTAATCGATCATTGCGATTAACTTGTCACCGAAACCTTTTTCTGTGATGGCGACACAAACCCGTTCTGCTTTTCCAATGGCATGACCTAAAGTAGCTCGATCAACGACTTCCTTATACGGAACCTTATAATAGGTACACTTATCTGCGATGGTTTTCTTGGTGCGCGCGGAAGCATCATTTGATAAAAGCACTAAAAACGCTTTATTTTGCCGTATGGCTTGTATGACCATCTCTTCTCCCGTGATCACTTTTCTTGCCCGAGCAGCAAGGCCTAGAAAGGAAATCCATTGCTTTCGTTTTTGATCCATTTATCGATCCCCTGCCATTTCCCTTAGAGATGTATAAACAGAGGAATCAACTGTTGCTTTTAATTGTTTCCCTAAAAGATTTTTTGACTCAGAGAGGTCGATACATGACAGGTCCAAACAGAGATAAGCACCGCGCCCATTGGCTCTTCCTGTCGGATCAACAGAAACGATACCTTCGGGAGAGCGAACGACTCGAATAAGTGCTTTTTTTTCCTTATTTTCCTGACAAGCCACGCATTTTCGCATGGGAATTTTTCGCTGTTTCATGTCACCAATCCCCTTCTCTTAGCCCCTCATCTTATTCTTCATCCAAATCTAGAAGAACTCTTGATTCAGTCTGTGCCTCTTCTTCATAGATTTCATCGCGATCGGTATCCGCCTGTGCTTGACTTTGAATAGCGCCTGCCTCATCCAGCAAACCAAGCTCATTCGCTTCTGTCTCACTCTTTATATCAATCTTCCAGCCTGTTAATTTGGCAGCTAGTCGTGCGTTCTGTCCGCGTTTTCCAATTGCCAATGATAATTGATAATCAGGAACAATCACGGTTGTTGCCTTATCAGCTTCATTGACTAAGACATCGACCACTTTTGATGGGCTTAAAGAATTCGCCACATATTCAACCGGATCCTCAGACCAGCGTACGATATCAATTTTCTCACCCTTTAATTCATCGACAATCGCCTGAACCCGTGTTCCTTTTTGTCCGACACAGGACCCAACCGGATCGACTTCAGGATCTTCGGCATAAACGGCAATTTTGGAACGCTCGCCTGCTTCTCTAGAAATGGACTTAATCTCTACCGTTCCGTCATAAATTTCAGGAACCTCTAATTCAAAAAGACGTTTTAAAAGACCAGGATGAGTTCGAGAAACCATAACAGATGGGCCCTTAGAAGTGTTTTCAACCTTCGTAATATATACTTTAATTCTATCATGTGTGTGATACGTTTCATTCGGCATTTGTTCGGTTGTTGGAAGCAAGGCTTCGACCCGGCCTAAGTCCACATAAATAAAACGGTGATCTTGGCGCTGAACAATCCCCGTCATGATATCTTCTTCACGATCAATAAATTCATTATAAATGACACCACGCTCGGCTTCTCTTACACGTTGGGTCACCACTTGCTTAGCGGTTTGGGCTGCAATGCGGCCAAAGTTGCGAGGCGTTACTTCTTCCTCAAACACATCACCAAGCTCATATTGCGGATTGATTTTCTTTGCATCTTCAAGCGATAATTGAAGTCGAGGATCCTGAACTTCTTCGACTATCTCTTTTTGAGCCAGCACTTTAAACTGACCGGTTGTTTCATTCATATCAACACGAACATTCTGTGCTTGATTAAAATTCCGCTTATAAGCAGAAATAAGAGCTGCTTCTAGCGCTTCGATAATAATTTCCTTCTTTATACCCTTGTCTCTTTCAAGTGCCACTAAGGCTTCTAAGAGATCATTGCTCATGAGTTATCTCCCCTTTCAAATCCGGCTTGAAACCTGCTGCGGCGTGCACTATTAAAGTCACATTTTCATAGAGCCTTTTGCAAGTCAAGTCATTGCTTCCTATTCATTAAGCTGCCGCTTTAGCCGAAAAGCTCCACACTTTGTTATTTTAAAAAATAACAGCAAGGCGAGCACTCGCGATCTTTTCAAATGGAATGGTGACGTCCTTGGTTTGTGTCTTAATCCTGACCGTCACAACTAAAAAATCTTCCGCCACTTCCTTTAAAATGCCTTCAAAGACCTTTGCTTTGTCAATCATCTCGTAGGTTGTGATACGTACATTTTTACCTTTAGCCTTTTGATAATCCTGCACATTCTTAAGCGGCCGCTCAGCGCCTGGTGAAGAGACCTCCAAAAAGTATGGATCTTTAATAGGGTCGTGTTCATCTAGTGCCTCGCTTAATTGTTCACTTACCCTTGAACACATATCAAGATCGACGCCGATAGGTGAGTCAATAAAGACGCGCAAGAACATATTCTTGCCTTCTTTTACATACTCGACATCCACTAATTCTAAATCTAAGCTGTCCAATATAGGCTTGCAAATCTCGGTTGTTAATTCAACTATTCGACCGGCCAAAGTACCGTCCTCCTTTCTAGCACATGTCTAGTTCGTTCGTACAGGGAACCGTGTCTTAGCTATGTAGGTGTGTTCAAATTAACACGAATATGAAAACGAAAGAGTGGGAATCTCCCACTCTTTTGTCAAAGCTATTCAACAGTATTTCCAAAACTAATATATCATACCCCTTACAAACTGGCAACTTACACCTTTTTTCTAGCTGGGATCCTTGGCTCTCTTTTTCCTTTCACGAGAAGGATGGAACCATTAGAAAAGGGATAATTGATTCGATTCTGGCAAGCCTGCCAAGCAGCCATGCTGATCGAGATAATCCACAACCGTCCGTGATAGCTTCGCACGTTTTTGCAAATCTTCTTTTGATAAAAATTCACCATCTTCACGGGCCTTCACGATGTTAATCGCTGCATTAGTTCCCACCCCTGATAAGGCATTAAAAGGAGGGATGAGGCGATTGCCATCAATGACAAATTCAGTTGCTTTCGACCGGTAAAGGTCAATCGATGAAAAGGAAAATCCACGTTGACACATCTCTAAAGCAATTTCTAATACAGTTAACAAGTTCTTCTCTTTAGTAGAAGCATCCAGACCTTTTCCTTCAATCTCTTCTATCTTGGCAAGAATGCCTGTTGCGCCGCGCTTCATAATGTCAATGTCAAGGTCGTCTGCGCGTACAGAGAAATACGTCGCATAAAAAAGGATCGGATGATGAACTTTGAAATAGGCAATCCGAATCGCCATCAACACATAAGCGGTCGCATGGGCTTTCGGGAACATGTATTTTATTTTCAAACATGAATCAATGTACCACTGCGGCACTCCATGTTCTTTCATTATGCCAATCCATTCATCATTGAGCCCTTTCCCCTTACGAACGGATTCCATGATTTTAAACGCCATCGAAGGGTCTAAGCCTTTATGCATCAAATAGACCATAATATCATCACGACAGCCGATAACTTCTTTCAGTACACAAGTCCCGTTATTAACAAGCTCTTGCGCATTTCCTAACCACACATCCGTTCCATGAGAAAGCCCCGAAATTTGCACCAATTCGGCAAACGTCGTCGGACGAGTGTCCTCAAGCATTTGGCGGACAAATCGTGTCCCAAACTCAGGGATCCCTAAGGTACCTGTTTTTGAACGGATCTGCTCTTCGGTGACACCAAGGCTTTCGGTCGTGCTGAATATCTTCATCACTTCTGGGTCCGATGTCGGGATTTCTTTCGGATCAATCCCGCTCAAGTCTTGAAGCATTCGGATAGCGGTCGGATCGTCGTGTCCCAGAATATCAAGCTTAAGCAAATTGTCATGAATCGAGTGGAAATCAAAGTGCGTCGTCCGCCACTCGGATGACTGATCATCTGCCGGATATTGGATCGGTGAAAAGTCATAAATGTCCATATAATCCGGGACAACTATGATCCCGCCCGGATGCTGACCAGTGGTTCGTTTAACACCGGTAAAGCCTGACGCTAACCGATCAATCTCTGCACCGCGCAAATGCAAATTAAAATCACTTTCGTAGCCTTTTACGTACCCATAAGCCGTCTTATCTGCCACCGTACCGATTGTTCCAGCACGATAGACATAATCCTCTCCGAAAAGCTCTTTAGTGTAGTTATGAGCAACCGGCTGATATTCACCCGAAAAGTTCAAATCGATATCGGGAACCTTATCTCCTTTAAAGCCTAAGAAGGTTTCAAATGGAATATCATGACCATCCCGCGTATAGACTGTCCCACATTCTGAACACGTTTTTTCAGGAAGGTCAAAGCCGCAGGCCACACTACCGTCTAAGAAGAATTCGGAGTGCTTACAATTTGGACACACATAGTGCGGCGGCAACGGATTAACCTCTGTAATAGACATCATGGTGGCAACAAGCGAGGAACCAACTGAACCCCTTGAACCGACCAGGTACCCATCGTTAAGGGATTTGACCACGAGTTTATGTGAAATCAAATAAATGACCGCAAAGCCGTGGCCAATAATACTATTCAGTTCCTTCTCAAGCCGTTTTTCAACAACCTCTGGCAGCGTCTCTCCATAACGGCGATGGGCTTCGCGATAGCTCATATCCCGAACTTCTTCGTCTGCCCCTTCAATTTTCGGTGTAAAGAGTTCATCCTGCACAGGCCTGATTTCTTCGATAAGCTCAGCAATATGATGTGTATTCGTCACCACAATTTGCTTAGCTCGTTCTTCGCCTAAGAAAGAAAATTCCTCAAGCATCTCATCCGTTGTTCGAAAATGAACAGGCGGCTGTTTCTGTCTGTTCAATGGATTTCCGGATTGTGAAGCAATCAAGATTTTACGATAAAGAAAATCGTTCTCATCTAGATAATGGACATTACCTGTTGCGACAACCGGTTTATCCATTTTATCGCCTAAGTCGACTAATTTGCGGATGATATCTCTTAAAGCGAGCTCATCATTGACTAGTTCGCGTTCAATTAAATGCTGTAAGATAGCAGGAGGCTGAACTTCAATATAATCATAAAATTCAGCTGCCTTTTCGGCCTCCTCAGCCGATTTTTGCATCATCGCCTCAAAGACGTCCCCTTGGGAACATCCAGAGCCAATGATTAGACCTTCCCGATATTTTCCCAATAACGACCGCGGGATCCGGGGAACTCGGTAAAAATGATCAATATGAGAAAAAGACACAAGTTTGTACAAATTTTTCAGCCCTGTTTGATTTTGGGCGAGAATCGTGCAATGGCTTGGTCGAATCCGTTTCATGTTTCCTTTACCCATATTATCGTTTAACTGGGAGTGTAAAACAATCCCGCGTTCAATCACATCTTTTACCATCTTCCATAGTAAATACCCGGTCGCTTCCGTATCATAGATCGCTCGGTGATGCTGGGTTAAATCAATATTAAAGGCTTTACATAAAGTATTCAGCCGGTGGTTCTTCATATCAGGATAGAGAAAACGAGCCAATTCTAATGTGTCAATTACAGGATTAGGTGATTTGTCTAACCCCATCTTGATATAGCCCGTATTTAAGAAGCCCATATCAAATTGAGCGTTGTGCGCAACAAGAATCGCATCGCCGACGAACTCATGAAAATCCCTCAGTACCTCATCAATTTCCGGGGCGTTCGCGATCATGTCATCGGTTATCCCGGTTAAGTCGATAATGGTTTGCGAAAGTGGTTCATGGGGATTGGAAAACCTTTCAAATCGTTCAATGATATCCCCATTTTTTATTTTGACAGCCGCAAGTTCTATGATTTTATTATAAACCGCTGATAGACCTGTTGTCTCAACGTCAAAAACAACATAGGTTGCCTCTGCCAATTCAATCGGTTGTTCATTAAAAGCAATCGGAACACCATCATCCACAAGGTTGGCCTCAAGCCCATAGAGAATCTTAACCCCGTGTTTCTTGCCTGCTGAGTAGGCTTCTGGAAAAGATTGAACGACACCATGATCGGTAATCGCAATCGCACTATGTCCATAGGATTTAGCCCGCTGAACAAGATCTGAAGCTGTCGCAATCGCATCCATTTGGCTCATGGTCGTATGAGCGTGAAGCTCGACACGTTTTTCGCCTTCAGGAGCTAGATCTTTCTTAATTAGCGGATTGACTTCTTCAATATCACGAGCCATTAGAACTAAATCTCTGACAAAGGTATCATTTTGGACTCCGCCTCTTACTTTCAGCCACATGCCTTTTTTCAGATGTGAAAAACGCTCAGCTTCTTCTTTATCTTTTAAGAACACCTTACAAAGAATGGAATCCGTATAATCCGTGATTTTAAATAAAGCTAGTGTTCGCCCACTGCGCAGCTCACGAATTTCCACATCAAAAACAAGACCTTGAATGGTGATCCGGCGTTCTTCTTCCTGAATACTTTTAATGATCACAGGGTCTTCAGGGATATCGTAACCGATCTTAAGAGGACCAACTGGTTGAGTCGTCTGTGTTTGCTGCTCAGCCTTTTTCTTAAGCTCCTCCATCGCTTGAAGGGCCTTGGTCTCCGATTCCTCATCTCTTTGCTTAATAAAATCGTTAAGTTCCTCCTCAATATCGCGGTGCTGATAAGTCAACTCAGGACACGCAAGCCCTAACTGAGGAACGATATCTTGCAAGAGTGCAGGAAGCTTCCGTTTTAATGCCGTCGCTTCCGTTTCATTCGCCACTTCTAAAACAAGGCGGTTATCCATGAGTTTCAGAGATTGGGACCTTAGTCTTTGCGATAAGGCAGGTGAATGATCTTCAAGCCGTCTAACAATCTCCGGCCAGTAAGACACAAACAATTCGGGATCGGGTGACTGCCTTTGAGTTAATATCGTAAAAGTAACCGAGGCAATCTGTTGAAACGCCGCGGTTAATTGATCATGAAACCATTTATAGACATGAAAAGGAAGCGGCGTCTCGAGTTGAAAATGAAAATGCCATTTCTTCTCTTTTTGGTGGACCACAAGGCGCTCAATATTCCCGTTCTTTAAATAATTTTCAACAACTTCTTCAGGGGCATTTAATTGGTTGAGAAGAATTCTGAATCGATCCTGCTTTGTTTTTCCTTCCACAACTCTTCTCCTTTCTTTCATTTACTTTTTCCCGTTCATTAACTTAAGATAAAAGTCGAATGAGGTCAGTTTATGACTAAATGAACTCGTCTTTTTATAGTTTAACAGTCTCCTAGTGAAAATGTAAGCCAAAAAATATTGTAAAAAAAAGACCGGCCTATTCGTAATCGTAGGACGAACAGGACCGGTCTTTGTATAAGGCTGTTTTCGTAAACTTTGTTGTTTTCTTAGCTCCAATAAGCTCGCTTTTCGCGGGCAAACCGTGAGTTTCCTCGGCAAAATACGCCTGCGGTTTCTCACCTGGCTTGCTATTCCAGCAGGCGTCTCGCCTATTTCCACCTATTTTTTATTAAATAGCAACAATCTCAATCTTTTAGAAAAGAGCCTTGTATAAAGCTTACTTTAAATGTTCTTTAATAAATTCAGGAAGCTGTTCGATCGATACTTCTTCCTTGTCACCTTTTGACCGAAGAGAGACCTCGACAATTCCTTCAGATGCTCTTTTTCCAACCGTTATGCGAACGGGACAGCCGATTAACTCAGCTTCGGCAAACTTCACACCGGCTCGTTCGTCACGGTCATCAAGGAGTACCTCATATTGGCCGGATAACGTGTTATATAAGGAAACCGCTAATTGCTTTTGTTCCTCATTTTTCACATTAACAGGCACAATGTGAACTTGAAAAGGCGCAATAGAAGCTGGCCAAATCAAACCGCGATCATCATGGTACTGCTCGGCAACAGCGGATAAAGTCCGAGAAATGCCAATTCCATAACAGCCCATAATCATTGGATGGCTCCGTCCGTTCTCATCTAAGAAATTTGCTCCCATAGATTCACTGTACTTGGTGCCTAATTTGAAGACTTGTCCGATTTCAATGCCTTCTGTGAAGTGAATGGTACCTTCGCCATCAGGAGAAGGATCACCTTCTTTAATAAAACGGAAATCTCCAAACGTAACAGCCTTTAAGTCGCGGTCAGCATTCACGTTAAAGTGTGCAACCTGTTCGCCCTCTTTTATGACGCCATTAACAACGTTTTGGACACCGTTGTCTGCTAGAAGGATGACATCCTTATTTTTCAGTTCACTCAAATTAAAAGCAGGATGTCCTTCAAAAGCGTCGACCATCGTCGCATTAAGATGATTCTTTACTTTGACGTCATTAATTTCATCACCTGCTCGATGAAGCACCGCTGCAGCTTGGTCATTGACTTTAAACCATTGCACCATGATCAATCGGTCATCACCAGAGATCGCCTGACCTTTATCCAAAGGAAGCTCATCTTCATCGGATTGAGTCGGAATATGTTTAACCTCTGCCATCTCAATGTTTGCCGCATAGTTCGAAACATCTGAATAAGCGATCGTATCTTCACCAATATCCGCAAACGCCATAAATTCATGTGTATCCTTTCCGCCGATCGCCCCTGAATCAGCGATGACCGGACGGAAATTCAAGCCGCAGCGGCTAAAGACACGCGTATACGCATCATACATAATCTGATAACGCTCATCTAACCCTTCCTGAGTCGCGTGAAAAGAATAAGCATCCTTCATGATGAATTCTCTTCCACGAAGCAAACCAAAGCGAGGACGTCGTTCATCGCGGTATTTGGTTTGAATTTGGTAAAGCGTCATTGGCAACTTTTTATAGCTGTTCAATTCATCACGCACGAGACTGGTTATGATCTCCTCATGGGTTGCCCCAAGAGCAAAATCGCGGCCATGGCGATCTTTTAAACGCATGAGCTCAGGCCCATAGACTTCCCAGCGCCCCGATTGCTGCCAAAGTTCTGCCGGCTGAATCGCTGGCATTAACAACTCGACAGCACCGGCTCGCTCCATCTCTTCTCTGACTATCTCTTCTATTTTCCGTAACACACGGTAGCCTAATGGAAGGTAAGAATAGATGCCCGCCGCGTTTTGCCGAATGAAGCCCGCCCTTAGAAGCAGTTTGTGACTAATCGATTCAGCATCAGCCGGCGTTTCTTTCATTGTTGGAATCAATAATTGACTTTGTTTCATTTAAAACACCCTCTCCGCAGGACTATTGGAGGAAGATTTTTTGAATATCGTTCCACGTCACCACGATCATTAATAACATTAAAAAAGCAAATCCAATAAAATGTACGAGTGTTTCCCGTTTCGGATCCACTGGTTTTCCCCTGAGTCCTTCAACGAATAGGAAGATCAACCGTCCTCCATCCAGAGCTGGCAGGGGCAATAGATTAACAATTCCAAGATTAATACTTAAAACGGCGGTCCAATTCATCACCCATAAAAAGCCATGTTTGACAACTTGACCTGTCAGATCATAAATACCAACTGGACCTGCTAATTGATTCAATCCAACCTGACCCGTCACAAGCATTTTAAAACCAATGACCTCTTGCTTAATCCAATAATAGGTTTGGGTAAATCCGCCCTTCAATGAACCGACAACACTCTTATCAGTCGGACCATAGACACCTATATACCCGCTCTTATGCCCTTTTGTTTCCTCACGAGAGCCGGTTTTAACCGCGACCTTCATTATCTTTCCATCTCTCGAAATCATAAAAGCAAGCGATTTATTTGGATTTTTGCTGACAATCTTCGTAATATCATCCCAGCTCGTGACGGATTGGTCACCAATTTTAAGGATTTCGTCGCCTTGTTTGAGTCCATATGAATAAGCCGGTTCACCTTTAATAAGCTCTCCAAGGACAGGCTTTTCAGACGGCACACCTTGGAACATGAAATAGAGTACAAAGACGATAAAAGCCAATAAGAAATTCATGAAAGGACCTGCAAAAATGGTAAGTATCCGATCAAGAAGCGGTTTAGAACCAAATTGGCGATCAATAGGTGCAATCTGATAGGCAACCCCGTCCATCACATAATTAGCGGTACGATTGATAGGGTATGTGTGAGACTGCCCCTCTTCATCGACAGCCCGAATAAAAAGTTCTCGTTCGAGGTCGCAAGCTTCAGCTGTCAGGATTATCGCGTCGTGATGCTTATCTGTCTGATTAACAATAAGCGTATCAACTTCTCCTGCTTGATTAAATCGCAGACCAATGGGTTGTCCTGGCTTAATCTCAACAATTTCAGGGTCTTCACCCGCCATCCGAACAAAGCCGCCAATGGGCAATAAACGAAGGGTGTAGACCGTCTCTCCTTTTTTAAACGAGAAAATTTTCGGACCAAATCCAATAGCGTATTCACGGCATAGGATTCCCGCTCTTTTCGCTAATAAGAGATGGCCAAGTTCATGAAATGATATGAGCAACCCAAAAATAATGACTACAGCTATAAAGGTTTGCATCTCATCACCATCCTTTGATCAGGGTTGATTGAAACTTATCTTCTCATCACTCAGGGTCTAAAGTACAGCTTGCTTTCAATCATTACTCTTCTAGCATTGAAGAAGCTGTCTATCTTCTAGCTTATGCAAGTCCACACGCCTTATTTCAAAACGTCTTATACGCTCATTTTGTTAATAAAGGCAAGCGTCCAGTCACGAGTCTCTCTGTCAACGGATTGAATGGTCTCCAAATCTGGCATTTGGATCACTTGATGGTGATCCAGGGCGGCTTTAACCACTTCTTCAATTTCTAAAAAAGCAAGCTTCCCCTTCAGAAAAGCATCGACCGCTACTTCATTAGCTGCATTTAAAACCGTCGGCATGGTGCCAGATGCTCGTCCCGCTTCATAGGCCAATTTAAGACAGCCATACCGCTCTTCATCCCACGCCTCAAAATGAAGCGCGCCAATTTCCCATAAGTTGAGCCGTTTTGGAGGATGGAATTCAAGGCGTTCTGGATAACTGAGGGCGTGCTGAATTGGCCCCCGCATATCTGGCAATCCCAGTTCAGCGATCACACTATAATCGATAAATTCAACCATCGAATGCACAATGCTTTCTCTGTGAATCACCACATCAATTTGGTCATAAGGCACATCAAACAACCATCTTGCCTCGATCACTTCAAGCCCCTTATTCATCATCGTTGCAGAATCAATCGTAATCTTAGCGCCCATTGACCAATTGGGATGCTTTAAAGCCTCCTCAACCGTTACGTCAACAAGCTCCGATTTCGTGCGATCGCGGAAGCTTCCGCCCGATGCGGTAATAATGAGACGGTTGACCGCTTTTTTCGGCTCATTTTTCAAACACTGAAAAATAGCAGCATGTTCACTATCAACCGGTAAAATATCAACACCATGCCTTTTGGCCAAATCCATAACTAAATGGCCGGCAGTCACTAAGGTTTCCTTATTAGCAAGAGCAATTGTTTTTCCGGTCTTGATTGCTTCTAAAGTCGGTAACAGCCCCCTGCTCCCAAGAATGGCATTTAATACAAGGCTTGTATCCGGATAGGTACTGACCGCAATCAGCCCTTCCATTCCTGTCAAAACCTCAATTGAAGAAGGAATGACTTGTTCAATCGCTGTTTTAACCGTTTCATCTGCCACTGCAACAAGTTTTGGCTGAACTTGTCGGATGATCTCAATCCCCTTTTGAACATTCCGCCCGAACGCAAGGGCTGCAATGTTAAATTGATCGGGATGTGCCATAACAACATCTATGGTTTGAGTGCCGATCGATCCGGTCGCTCCTAAAAGACTAATCTGTTTCAGAAGTTAAACCTCCTTATGAAAAACCACGAAATAGCTCATGTGTAATTGAAAATCAACTAACTAAAGCATATGCAGCATATGTAAGACAGGAAGAACAAAAATAAGACTATCAAACCGGTCCAAGATTCCCCCATGTCCTGGTAAGATCCGACCCGAATCTTTAACATTATAATGACGTTTGAGCGCTGACTCCGCCAAATCCCCTAATTGACCAAACACACTGATTAATAAGGTGATCAAGATGAGATGCGTGGTAGTTCCAAGAGCATGCTCTCCCACCACAAATTGATAGATAAAAGCAGCAACAAGAGCAAGGCCAATCCCACCAAAAGTCCCTTCAATAGTCTTATTCGGACTGATCGCTGGTGCGAGCTTATGTTTGCCGAATTGACGTCCAACAAAATAAGCACCTGAGTCGGTTGCCCAAATCATGATTTGAACAAAGAGAACTAGGACAAGTCCGTTAAACCGGAGTGACACCAAATATTCAAATCCATATCCGACGTACAAAACGGCAAACACAATATAAGTAGCCTGATCTATATTGACCCGATTCTTTGAAAAAACCGTCATTAAGAGAAGCAGTAAAACAAGGCCCATGAACAGTTCGGTAGGATGTACCCAATTCATCCAAGGGGTTTTCCATCCCTTAAGAACGAGTAAGAAGACGACAATCACACCTAAAATACTTTCAATAGATGTCGGCTTAATTTTCTTCATGGAAATTAATTCTAAAAACGCTATAACGGAAAGAGCTCCAATAAATAGAGCAAATGGCCATCCTCCAATTAATAAAAAGAATAAGAAGAGGAATCCTGCCCAGATACCGGTTAGAATACGTAAAAGCATGAGGACCCTCCTTATCCTTTAAACGCCTCCAAATCTTCTGGAACGACGATTATAATGTTGAATGGCTTGTTGAAGATGACTTTCTGAAAAATCCGGCCAATAGACATCTGTAAAAATCAACTCTGTATAGGCAAGCTGCCAAAGCATAAAATTACTGAGACGCAATTCACCGCTTGTTCGGATGAGCAGATCCGGATCGGGATAGGCATGGGATAACAAGGCGCCCGAAATCTTGCTTTCATCGATTTCTTCAGGCTTCAGTTCACCAATTTGCACCTCTGCGGCAAGGGTTCTCATTGCCATTGTCAATTCATGCCGGCTTCCATAATTCAAAGCAAAATTAAGGATCAGTCCCGTATTATTGGCCGTCTGTTCTTTTGCTTGATTCACGGCAGCCCTTGTATGCTCAGGCAGTCGGCTTTCATCTCCCATAACTCTAACTTGCACATTTTTTTCAATCAGTTCTTTTAGATAGCTTGTAAGAAACTGTCCAGGCAGTTTCATCAGAAAATCAACTTCATCCTTAGGCCTTTTCCAATTTTCTGTAGAAAATGCATATAACGTTAGAATCTCAATGCCGAGTCGGTCTGCTTCACGAACAATTTTCTTGACCACTTTCATGCCTTCATGATGGCCAGCAACGCGAGGTAAATTTTTGTTTTTGGCCCACCGCCCGTTTCCATCCATAATAATGGCGACATGCGACGGGATTTCCAGATTATCTTCTATATTGAATTGGTCTGTTGCTTTTGTTTTTCTAAATCCTAATTTATCAAGCATTGGAGATCCTCCAAAGTAGTGCTTATACTCCGATAATAATCTTCTTCTCAAGGCAATGAAAGACTTCCTATTACTTCTGCAATTAATCAGGAAGTATAGGTCATCTAATTCAAGGATGCGAAGTCACAGATCAAAGCCACTGTAATGTTGTATAAGATTGATTCCCATTCATCTTATTAGAATTCCCATATCGAAACTTGTTTAGACGATTATTAGTAGATTCTCTTAAACGAATGCTTATCTCTCTTACTCCTATAATACATGATATGCGCAAACTTACATAGTTTTAATTCAACTTTTAAATATAACAAAAGAACCCCTTAAAAGGGGTTGTTTTTGTTAATGATTAAACCTCCATGATTTCCTTTTCTTTATTCGCAGCCACTTCGTCAATTTTAGAAATGGTTTGATCGGTTACTTTTTGAACCTCATCCGTCCAGCCTCTTAAATCATCTTCTGTTATAGTTCCTTCTTTTTCAGCTTTCTTTAATGAATCATTCGCGTCACGGCGTACATTTCGAACGGCAACTTTAGCCTCTTCCGCCGACTTCTTCACTTGTTTCACTAAATCTTTGCGGCGTTCTTCCGTTAATGGCGGGATCGCCAATCGAATCACGGATCCATCATTAGAAGGGGTGAGTCCAAGATCTGCTTTTAAAATGGCGCGTTCAATATCACTCATGATTGATTTATCAAAAGGCTGAATGATGAGCATCCGTGCTTCTGGGGTTGTAATACCCGCCAACTGATTCAATGGGGTAGGCGCCCCGTAGTAATCTACTTGAACACGATTTAAAAGCGATGGATTGGCACGACCAGCTCGAATGGCCATCAAATCATTAGCCAGTACATCAATCGCTTTATTCATTCTTTGTTTAGCATCATTAATAATCTCTTGTGTCATTTTTATTTCCCCCTGACAATTGTTCCGATTTCCTCACCAAGAACAACGCGTTTAATATTACCTGGTTCTGTAATCGAAAAGACGATAAGCGGAATATTATTATCCATACATAAAGAAGAGGCGGTTGAATCCATAACAGCTAACCCTTCGTTTAATACTTCAAGGTATGAAAGTTTTTCATATTTGGTCGCTGATTTATCCACTTTTGGATCGGCTGTATAGACGCCGTCCACGTTATTTTTCGCCATTAAAATGACATCGGCTTCAATTTCTGCTGCCCGAAGCGCTGCTGTCGTATCTGTTGAAAAATATGGATTCCCAGTACCTGCTGCAAAGATCACGACTCGTTTTTTCTCTAAGTGGCGAATAGCTCGACGACGTATGTACGGTTCAGCGACTTGGCGCATTTCAATGGACGTTTGAACACGTGTCCCTACATCAAGCTTTTCTAAGCCATCCTGTAAGGCGAGTGCGTTCATGACGGTTGCGAGCATTCCCATGTAATCAGCCGTTGCACGATCCATTCCCATCTCACTGCCCGTTTTGCCGCGCCAAATATTTCCTGCGCCGACGACGACCGCTACTTCTACGTCTAATTCTACTATTTCCTTAATCTGTCTGGCAATGGAATCGATAATTTTCGGATCAATACCAAAACCATTTTCTCCCGCTAGCGCTTCGCCGCTTAGTTTGAGAACAACTCGTTTATAACTGGATTCTCCTGCCATGATTCAATCGACGCTCCTTTATTTTGCTTTACAACTCGATCGGAAGTTAATCACACTGTCTAACTCGAGTCATTAAGAAGGCTGACCATTCAGATGATGGAGTCAGCTTCTAATAAGAATTCGATCATTCTAAGTATAACCGAATTCGCTTAGAAACACGTCATCTAACGTGAGTCAGCCTTATTATGCTTATTAATTAATTTTTCAATTGAGCTTGAACTTCTTCTGCAAAGTTCTCAGAGCGTTTTTCCATTCCTTCGCCGACTTCATAGCGAACGAATGTTTGAATGGCAAGCCCTTTGTCGCTCAAGAATTTCTTCACTTTTTGATCTGGATCTTTTACAAATGGCTGCTCGACAAGGCAAATTTCTTGCAAGAATTTGTTAAGACGGCCTTCAACCATTTTCTCAACAATATTAGCAGGTTTTCCTTCGTTAAGAGCTTGCTGAGTTAAAACTTCTTTCTCATGAGCAATCTCTTCTTGTGACACTTGGTCAGTTGTTGCATAACGAGGGTTAACAGCGGCAACGTGCATAGCAATGTCTTTTGCTGCTTCTTCATCTTGACCAGCAAGTTTAGTTAGAACCGCAATGCGTCCACCCATATGAAGATAAGCGCCAAATACTTCATTGTCGGCTTTTTCAACAATTTGGAAACGACGCAATGAAATTTTTTCACCAATTTTAGCGATGGCTTCGTTGATTGTTTCACCCAATGTTTGACCTGCCCCTTGAAGCGGTTGGTCAAGAGACTCTTCAACTGAAGCTGGTTTAGCCTCAATTAAATGATTTAAAATGGTATCAATCAAATTGGTAAACAGTTCATTTTTTGCAACAAAGTCCGTTTCAGAGTTAACCTCTGCAATAACCGCTGCATTCCCTGCTACTTTAATTTGAGCAAGCCCTTCAGCTGCAATACGATCTGATTTTTTAGCTGCTTTTGCAATCCCTTTTTCTCTCAAAAGGTCAATGGCTTTATCAATATTACCATCCGTTTCAGTTAAAGCTTTTTTACAATCCATCATCCCTGCACCCGTTTTTTCACGGAGCTCTTTTACTAACTTAGCATCAATTGCCATTTGAATGGCCTCCTTGTATGTTATGTATAGTGAGAACCTTCATTCATTCTGTTTATCTCGTATTCATTCTGTAAGGATTTCCAAAATAGAAAGGAAACATCCTTTTTAAAAAAGGGCGATAAGGGTTATCCGCCCTTTATCACCCTTTAAGCATGAATTATTCAGCTGCTACTTCTTCCTCTTCCACAACCGCTTCTGCTTGTGGTTCTTCAACAACAGCAGCGCCTTCGGATTCACCTTGGTTGGCTTCGATAATCGCATCAGCAATTTTGCCTGTTAAAAGTTTAACAGCGCGGATGGCATCATCGTTACCAGGAATAAGTACGTCAATTTCATCAGGGTCACAGTTCGTGTCAACGATTGAAATGACGGGAATATTTAATTTATGAGCTTCAGCAATCGCAATGCGCTCTTTTCTTGGGTCAACGATGAAGAGGGCATCTGGAAGAGTTTCCATATCCTTAATACCGCCCAAGAATTTTTCAAGACGCTCTTGCTCTTTTTTCAAGCCGATTACTTCTTTTTTAGGTAGAACATCAAATGTTCCGTTCTCTTCCATTTTTTCGATTTCTTTCAAACGCGCAATACGTTGACGAATCGTTTGGAAGTTCGTTAAAGTACCGCCTAACCAACGTTGGTTAACGAAGTACATTCCGCAACGAATAGCTTCGGACTGAACGGATTCTTGTGCTTGCTTTTTAGTTCCTACAAAAAGGATTTTCCCGCCTTCTTGAGCGAGATTGCGAACATAGTTATAAGCCTCTTCGACTTTCTTCACTGTCTTTTGAAGATCAATGATGTAGATCCCGTTTCTTTCAGTAAAGATATAAGGCTTCATTTTTGGGTTCCAACGGCGAGTTTGATGACCGAAGTGAACACCGGATTCAAGCAATTGTTTCATAGAGATAACTGCCATGTGTGTTAATCCTCCTAATATGGTTTTAATGCCTCCGCTCAACATCATCTACTAACATGACTTAAATGTCTTTAAGCACCCATGAAAAGTATCCGTTAAACGTGTGTGATGACACCAATGGATAATATAACATACCCTTTCTTAAATGGCAAGAGGGCAATGCGAAAAAACTGTTTTTATGCCGAAACATATATTCTCTCGAAACAAAAACAAGCGCCCACAAAAGTGAGCGCCTGTCTATTGATCAATTGCCTTATCGGCTCGAATTTGATTAATTCTTTAAGCGTTCAAGCTCAACAAGGAATTTATCATTTAATACTTTAATGTAAGTCCCTTTCATACCGAGTGAACGAGATTCAATAACACCAGCACTTTCAAGCTTTCTAAGTGCATTTACAATCACTGAACGAGTGATTCCAACGCGGTCAGCAATTTTACTTGCAACTAAAAGACCTTCTTTACCTTCAAGCTCATTGAAAATGTGCTCAATGGCTTCAAGCTCACTGTAAGACAGACTGCTGATTGCCATTTGTACAACTGCTTTTTCGCGTGCTTCTTCTTCGATTTCTTCCGTTTTCTCACGAAGGATTTCCATTCCGACAACGGTTGCTCCATACTCTGCAAGAATGAGATCCCCTTCATCAAAGGATTGAGTCATACGGGATAGAACTAACGTACCGAGACGTTCGCCGCCGCCAACAATTGGAACGATCGTTGTGAGACCGCTTTGGAACAAATCTTTGTTTTCTTCTGGGAAGGCTGTGAAAGGACTATTAACGTCTAAGTTAGCCGATGTTTCAGAAATGCTGAACAGGCTCTGAGTGTACTCCTCAGGAAATTGACGTTTTTCAAACATCTCTTTCATTCTTTCGTTTTCAATTTCAAGATTCAATGCCATCCCTAATAATTTACCGCGTCTGCTTAACACAAATGTGTTGCAACCAATGACTTCGCTCAGTGTGTTCGCCATGTCGTTAAAATTAACGGGAGTTACGGTCCTTTGCAGCATGTTATTGATTCGTCTAGTCTTGTCTAATAGCGTCATTGAGTATTTCCTCCTAATGATTATAAAATATATTGGCTTAAATCACGATTTTTTGCAATTGTGGATAGCTTTTCATCCACATATTGCGAGGTGATTTGAATTTTCTCCATGGTGATATCCGGTGCTTCGAATAGCAGATCTTCTAAAAGTTTCTCAAGAATTGTATGGAGGCGTCTTGCCCCAATATTATCAGTCTCTTGATTCACTTCATGAGCTATGTTAGCCAATCTATGGATAGCATCGTCAGAAAATTCAACATCTATACCTTCCGTTTTTAATAATGCTTGATATTGTTTAAGTAAAGCATTGTTTGGCTTCACTAAGATGTTAACAAAATCGTCAACCGATAGGCTGCTTAGCTCGACCCGAATTGGGAAGCGGCCTTGGAGCTCTGGTATAAGATCAGATGGTTTTGACATGTGAAAGGCACCCGCTGCTATGAAGAGAATATGATCTGTTTTAACCGAACCATACTTGGTCATTACTGTTGAACCTTCTACAATCGGCAAGATATCACGCTGAACCCCTTCTCTCGAAACATCTGCAGAGTTTTGGCTTTTTCCAGCGATCTTATCAATTTCATCTAAAAAGATAATTCCTGATTGCTCGGCTCGAGTAACAGCCTCTTGAGTCACCTCATCCATATCAATTAATTTCTGGGCTTCATCTTGAATCAACACCTTTCGAGCTTCTCTAACGGTTAGTTTTCTCTTTTTCCGTCGTTTAGGCATCACACTGCCGAGCATATCCTGCATATTCATTCCGAATTGCTCCATGCCGGCTCCTTGGAGAAGATCGAACATTCCAGATTGCGTTTGTTCTTCTACCTCAACAGTCACCATATGATCCTCCAGCTCACCTAACTGCAGGAGTTTCTTCGTTTGGGCACGTTTATCTTTTAACGACTGATCAGAGTCCTCATAGTCATCCAACACATCATCGTCATTTTGATTTTGGCCGCCAAAGATTAATTCAAATGGGTTTTTCTGAGGAGAAGTTCGTTTGCGTGAAGGAACTAACAGCTCCACTAAACGATCATTGGCGAGTTGTTCCGCTTTTGATTGAACGGTAGCCATTTTTTCTTCACGCACAAGACGAATCGAGGTTTCAACCAAGTCTCTGACCATTGACTCGACGTCACGCCCCACATAACCGACTTCCGTGAATTTAGTGGCTTCCAACTTGACGAATGGCGCCCCAACTAGTTTGGCTAATCGCCGAGCAATTTCGGTTTTCCCAACACCTGTTGGTCCAATCATTAAAATATTCTTAGGGACAATCTCCTCACGCAACTTCTCATCGAGCTGCATGCGTCGATAACGATTTCTTAATGCAATGGCAACAGACCTCTTGGCATCCTTTTGCCCAATGATGTATTGATCGAGCTTTTCAACAATCTCACGTGGCGTCAGTGCTTTTTCCATTAAAGTAGCCCCCTTGTTGTCTTCCCGTTCAATAAAATGTTGGTCAATCTATTTCTTCCCTTAAAGCTCTTCTAAAATGATGTTGTCATTAGTAAACACACAAATTTCGCTTGCAATGGTCAACGCATTCTTGGCAATTTCTCCGGCAGTGAGTTCACCGCCATATCGCTTCATGGCACGGCCCGCCGACAACGCATAATTCCCGCCAGAACCGATGGCAAGAATGCCATCATCCGGTTCGATCACTTCACCAGTTCCCGATACGAGCAGCAATTCCTCGGCGTTCATAACGATGAGCATCGCCTCAAGTTGTCTTAGGACTTTATCACTTCGCCATTCTTTTGCAAGTTCTACAGCGGCTCGTTTTAAATTCCCATTATACTCTTCAAGGCGTCCCTCAAATTTCTCAAATAGCGTAAAAGCATCCGCAACAGATCCAGCGAAACCTGCAATAACCTTTCCGCCGAATAAACGCCGAACCTTTCGAGCAGTTTGTTTCATAATGACAGACTGACCTAAAGTGACCTGCCCATCTCCTGCCATAGCACTTCTTCCATTGTGTTGAACAGCAAATATTGTAGTTGCATGAAACGTATTCTGTGAAGTCAATTCGGTCGCCCCTTTTTCTCAATATTAAGTGGGTATCTCATCTAAATAAACTTGTTTTATGTATATTCACTCGACTCTATGCCATGAAAAAAAGTTTTTAGCGTACATCCCCCGAACGATAATATAGAAGTATTAATTCGAGCGAACTGACTTTAGTGTCAATTAACCCAGACCATTTCGCCATTATAAGGTTTTAGTCAGTGAAACCAAAATAAAGCGACAGAAAACGACAAAATTATCACATGAGCCATTACACCTGCTTCTAAGGATAAGAACCAGAACATTAGAGTGCCTTAGTCTAAGTATGCACATTTTATTCATTCTTGATCGAAGCCTCTTACACTCTATCTTCTCAGGACCAGCCTATTGGCCCAACCAATCGGCGGCATGAAGACTTCATAAGAAAGCCCCCTAAATAGTAACACAATTTAGGGGCCTAAGCAAGAAAATTCGCATTTTTGTAACAAATTCTGAATTGTATAAGATGGCCGCTATTAGTATGCGCCACTTTTACTTAGATGTCAAGCAAAAGTCTACAAACTCGGGATTCATTGCGCCTCTTCTTTATAATCACACTCAGAACATTGAACAACCATGCCTTTTTTCTGTTTCTTTTCTACTAAATAAGATTGACATTTTGGACAGTTGCGTGCGAGCGGTTTATCCCATGAAATAAAATCGCATTCCGGATAGTGGTCGCAACCATAAAACTTCCGGCGTTTTTTGCTTTTTCGTTCAACAATATTGCCCTCTTTACATTTTGGACAGGTGACCCCAACTTCTTTCAAAATCGGTTTGGTATTGCGACAGTCTGGAAAATTGGAGCAGGCCAGGAATTTGCCATAACGCCCCATCTTATAGACCATTTCATGTCCACACTTCTCACAGTCGATCCCAGCCGGTTCATCTTTAATTTCAACGGCTTGCATTTCCTTTTCCGCTTTCTCCAAGCGTTTCTCAAACTCTTCATAGAAAGATGAAATAATCTTAATCCAATCCGTCTTCCCGTCCTCTATTGCATCGAGATCATCTTCCATTTTGGCGGTAAAGGCTACATCGATAATTTCTGGAAAAAACTCTTCCATTATTTGATGAACCACTTCACCAAGTTCGGTCGGAACAAATTTCTTATCCTCCAAAACGACATAATTACGACGCTGAATGGTATCGATCGTTGGCGCATACGTAGAAGGACGACCAATGCCGATCTCTTCCATCGTCCGAACAAGACGCGCTTCTGTATAGCGTGGCGGCGGCTGTGTAAAATGTTGTTTCGGCTCTGCCTCATCCATCTTTACGGACTCATTTTCAACGAGCTCAGGCAAATAGTTTTCTTTCTCTTCCGTATTATCATCATTTCCCTCGATATAGACTTTCATAAATCCAGGAAACTTAATTTTGGATCCTGTTGCTCTAAAAAAGACACCGTTATTGACAAGGTCAGCACGCACTGTATCCATCACAGCCGGTGCCATAAGGCTCGCGACAAACCGTTCCCAAATCAATTTATACAAACGGAACTGATCTTTTGATAAAAACTCTTTCACTTCATCAGGATGATAGTGAACCGATGTCGGACGAATCGCTTCGTGCGCATCCTGGGCATTCTCATTCTTACTCTTCTGCCCACCTTTACCAACATACGCCTTTCCATATTTCTCTTCTATAAAGGCATGCGTTTCTGTACGAGCCACTTCGGAAATCCGGGTTGAGTCAGTACGCATATAAGTGATTAAACCGGTTGTCCCTTGTCTCCCCATATCAACACCTTCATATAACTGTTGGGCGACCATCATCGTCTTCCTGGCTCTAAAATTAAGTTTGCGTGCAGCCTCTTGCTGTAAGGAAGAAGTAATAAACGGAGCAACCGGATTCCGGAGGCGTTCCTTTTTCGTAACCGATTCAATGTTAAAAGCGGTTCCTTTAATTTGTTCGAGAACTTGTTTAACCTCTTCTTCTGTTTTGAGTTCCAGCTTCTTCCCATTAATTCCATAAAAAGCCGCCTCAAATGTTTCACCGTCTCCAGAAAACTGACTTGTAATCGTCCAATACTCTTCCGGAATAAACGACTGAATTTCTTTCTCGCGTTCAATGATCAATTTTAGAGCGACAGATTGAACACGTCCGGCACTCAAACCTTTTTTAACTTTTTTCCATAAAAGCGGGCTGATGTTATAGCCGACTAAGCGGTCAAGAACACGGCGCGCTTGTTGGGCATCAACCAAATCCATATTAATGGGACGCGGTTTTTTAAACGCATCTTTTATCGCTTGCTTCGTAATCTCGTTAAAGACAACGCGGCAATCTGAAGCTTCATCAATCTCTAAACTGTGTGCCAAGTGCCAAGCAATGGCCTCTCCTTCACGGTCAGGGTCAGCTGCAAGATACACTTTCTTAACTTTTTTGGCCGCTTGTTTCAGTTCTTTAAGAACGGGTCCTTTACCCCGAATGGTTATATAACTCGGATTGAAATCACCCTCTATATCGACTCCCATTTTACTCTTTGGGAGATCACGTACATGCCCCATTGAGGCTTTGACTTCATATTTATTTCCAAGATAACGCTTAATTGTTTTAGCTTTTGCTGGTGATTCAACGATGACCAGATAATCTTCCATAAAGAGGTGACTCCTCTCTTGATTTAATTTCCGTATATATGAAGGCATCTCTACAAAATGGTCCACCCATGTTTGCTAATGGTAATTTTACAATAAATTACCATTTATAGGGTGTGATTACCATCCTATTTTACAGAGAATCATAACCTTAGCTAACAGATAGAATATAAAATAAAATCTTCACTTATCGTAATGATTGAAATCGTGTTTGTCAAACTATACTCATTAGTATTTCAACAATCCACACTCTTCTAAACACGCATGAGCCACTTTTTTTCTTATAAGAGAAAGGATTTATCCTTATTTTTAAGACTATATTACATCTGTTTAAAGTTTAGAATTTTTTTATAATGAAATGGAGAGCGAGAGGAGACAGGAGGCTTTCATTTTAGAAGGTTTATATCTAATAAATCTTGATAGGACGCAACAAGGCTCGCTCCTTGTTTGATCAGCCCGTTTGTCCCATTTGCATTTTCATTTAATAGGCTGCCTGGAACAGCCAACACATCTCTTCCTTGTTCAAGAGCTTGGTCTGCGGTAATCAGCGACCCGCTTTTTTCTTTGGCCTCCACAACAAGTGTAGCCGGAGTTAAACCGCTTATAAGACGATTTCGTTCCGGAAATTGCCACCTTTGCGGCGGAATAGATGGGGGATACTCAGAGAGGGCTAAATGATCGCGGGCAATTGTCTTAAATAAAACTTGATGAACGCGCGGATACACATGATAAAACCCAGAACCTAAGACAGCAATCGTCTGAGAGGCAAGGCCAAGCTTATGTGCATGTCCATCCACTCCTGTGGCAAGACCGCTTACTAAGGTCCACCCTCTTTCAACAAGCGGTCTAAGTAACCGAGTCATAACTTCGAGCCCCTCTGAAGTTGGCGTCCTGGTCCCGACAACACTCAATGATTGGGGAAAGTGGCTAATTTCAAGATGTCCCATATAGTAAAGGAAAAGCGGCGGATCCGGAATGGTTTTCAGCAAAGGGGGAAATTCGGGGTCTTCTGAGGTAATAAAACCTACTGCCTGTTGACTATAGGATTCCAAGGCTTTTTTTTCATCAAACCGACACCAATCTTTAAGAAAAAGTTCGATTTTCTTTTCTGGAACACGAAGCCATGACTGAAGCTCATAGATCGATAAACTCGTCAATTCGACATTTTCTTCTATTAAATATGACATCAGCCGTCTAATCGATCGCCTGCCAAGTCCCCGGCAATGTGAACACCGAAAAAGCCACGCCTTATAATCCATTTTAACGTCACCATCCTTTTTTTCATCTATCCACTATAATTCACCTTATTTCCGCAAAAATCCTCCATTTTAAAAAAACCTCCACTACATCAAGTAATGGAGGTTTTATCATCTATTATTTAATCAAGCATTTTTCGTAGATGCCTTTTTCCTTTAAGACACCAATTAAGGTTTCACCGATGACGGCTGGTGTTTCGGCAACTTTAATGCCATTTTCATTAAGCGTTTTAATTTTGGCAGCAGCTGTCCCTTGACCGCCGGATACAATGGCACCAGCGTGTCCCATACGTTTTCCTGGAGGTGCTGATTGACCGCCGATAAAGCCGATCACTGGCTTTGTCATGTTAGCTTTGACCCATGCAGCTGCTTGCTCCTCTGCATCTCCGCCAATTTCACCAATCATGATTACAGCATAAGTGTCTTCATCTTCATTGAACGCCTTAAGCACATCGATGAAGTTCGTTCCATTGACCGGGTCTCCGCCGATACCTACCGCAGTCGATTGGCCGATGCCAGCTTGAGTCAATTGATGAACAGCTTCATAAGTCAATGTACCAGAGCGGGAGACAATCCCAACATGACCTTTTTCATGAATATAACCAGGCATAATCCCGATTTTGGTTTCACCAGGAGTGATGACACCAGGGCAGTTCGGTCCGATTAAACGCGTTTTCTTGCCTTCCATGTAGCGCTTAACTTTAACCATGTCCATGATCGGAATACCTTCAGTGATACAAATGACTAGATCAAGATCAGCATCAACCGCTTCAACAATAGCGTCCGCTGCAAAAGCAGGTGGAACGTAGATGATGGAAACGTTTGCCCCTGTCTTTTCAACACACTCAGCAAGTGTATTAAATACAGGTACGCCTTCTACCTCAGTTCCGCCTTTACCAGGAGTAACGCCACCGACAACTTGTGTTCCATAAGCTAACATTTGAGTTGTATGAAAAAGGCCTTGGGAGCCGGTAATCCCTTGTACAACTACTTTTGTATCCTTATTAACAAAGACACTCATTCCGAATTCCCACCTTTCTTATTTAACTAATGCAACGATTTTTTGAGCACCATCAGCCATTGAATCAGCTGCAGTAATATCTAATCCGGATTCATTAAGAAGCTTCTTCCCAAGCTCAACGTTGGTTCCTTCAAGACGAACAACAAGCGGTAAAGAAAGACCGACTTGTTTCGAGGCTTCGATAACACCTGTAGCAATATCATCACACTTCATAATACCGCCAAAAATGTTAACAAAGATCCCTTTAACGTTTGGATCTGAAAGAATAATCTTAAATGCTGCCGCTACCTTCTCAGCCGTTGCACCGCCCCCAACGTCAAGGAAGTTAGCGGGATCGCCGCCATAGTGTTTGATGATATCCATAGTGGCCATAGCAAGACCAGCCCCGTTGACCATCATCCCAATGTTACCGTCAAGAGCTGTATAGTTAAGATCATATTTAGATGCTTCGATTTCTTTCTCGTCTTCTTCACTCAAGTCGCGAAGTTCTTGGATGTCTTTGTGACGATAGAGAGCGTTATCATCAAAGTTCATTTTGGCGTCAAGAGCCATAACTTGTCCATCACCTGTCGTAACAAGCGGGTTAATTTCAGCAATCGAACAATCTTTTTCAACGAATACTGTATAAAGACCAAGCATGAACTTAACAGCTTTGTTAACCAATTCTTTAGGAATGTTCATGTTAAACGCAAGACGACGTGCTTGGAACGGTTGAAGACCAATAGCTGGGTCAACGGTTTCACGGAAGATTTTTTCCGGTGTATTCGCTGCCACTTCTTCAATTTCCATACCGCCTTCTTCAGAACCCATTACCACAATGCGTGATTTGGCACGGTCAAGAACAAGACCAACATAGTACTCTTTTAAAATATTGCTGCCTTCTTCAATATAAAGGCGCTTAACTTCTTTACCTTCTGGACCAGTTTGGTGTGTGACCAAAACTTTTCCAAGAATTTCTTCAGCGTATGTACGCACTTCATCGAGGTTCTTTGCAATCTTAACACCGCCTGCTTTACCGCGGCCCCCAGCATGAATTTGCGCCTTGACTACTTTGACTTCGGTGCTCAATGATTTTGCTGCTTCAACGGCTTCTTCAACTGTAAAAGCAACTTTACCATTAGGTACTGCCACACCGTATTGTCTCAAGAGTTCTTTGCCTTGATACTCATGAATATTCACGATTACAAACCTCCTATCGTCTTAGGTGAAGCCCATTACTCTCTAATTGTAAAAAAGTGAAACGATTTTGTCTACTATTTCACAAACTAATTCATTTTGGGTTGATATTATTAGAATTATTGTAAAATTTAACTAATTAGCAAGGGTTTGTCTTTAAAACATTTTACCCTACTTTAAATGGGGCAAAACTTAAGCGATGCTCCGGACACGGGCCAAATTTTCCAACCGCCTCCAGGTGAGCTTTTGTGCCATATCCAGCATGGTCTGCAAAATGATAGCCTGGGTATATGTCATCAAGCTTTGCCATGAGATCATCGCGGAATTCCTTTGCCAAAATAGAGGCAGCGGCAATACTCAGACTTCGGGCATCCCCTTTTATAAGGGGTGTTTGAGCCACCTCTATTGGTAAATTAAGGGCATCAATGAGCAAATGATCTGGCTTCACATTCAACCTTTCAATGGCACGAGTCATCGCAAGCTTAGTAGCTTGATAAATATTGACTTCATCAATCTCTTTTGCGGTAGCAATCCCTATTCCGTACGCTAATGCATTGCTTTTGATCAGCGAGACAAAATGAGCACGCTTTTCATGGGAAAGCTGTTTGGAATCATTCAATCCCACTAAACCAGACTCCGGTAAAAAGGCCTCCCGTGTTAAAATGACCGCCCCTGCAACAACTGGGCCGGCGAGCGGTCCTCTCCCCACTTCATCCACCCCGGCGATCGCTTCAAACCCCGCCTCATGGAGATGTTTTTCAAACTCTTGTAATTCAAAAAAATGGGAAACCTCTGCGTCACGCTTTGCCTTTTGGCGTTCCCATTTTTCTAAGGCAAGAATGACCCCTTTTCGTTTATCTGCCTTGAGAAGATTTATTTCATTAGCGGACAGCGTTTCCTGCTCTTTAAGATAGAGCGTAATTTTCTGAATCGACCAATCCTTCATCCCCGACCATCCTTTATGTATGACTCACATAACTTCCATCCTCTTAGTGTAACGAAACCCTTAAACACTTGTAAATGTTAAATGATGGAGCAAACCTACGACTTGAAGTAACTTCATGATTAGCTCCATGAGGTATATCGAGTTGCTTTACCTAAAATCCGTTGTTTTGGATAAGGATTTTAGGTAATGTTCAAACTGCAAGCCACAAATCTGAATACCAAAAATAGTCTAGCCAATGTGGTTTACCTAAAATCCGTTGTTTTGGATAAGGATTTTAGGGCGATTTTCAAAATGCAGAGTCCACTCCTCCAAATTAAGACATACAGGCCTTATTTAACCATCACTTATCCTCGCAAAATTCGGTAGAAGGTTCAATAATTGTCCTAAAAGTGTTATAATAGTTTTAATCTTTTGATCCCCCCCTCTCCCTCCCCTTTTTTATTTAACAATGAACACCTCCCGTATTCTACCTTTTCAGAAACACTTTTCTCTCAAATTCCAAGATTTACTGGCCAAACAAATTTTCCATTAAGAAAGGAAGTGCTCTATGATATTGAAGCACCGAACAGAATCGAACGAATTACTTACCCTGCGATCTTTAAACTGGAGATCGGAATTGTCTGAAAAGGATAAAGGTTATTATATAAACCTTGAACGAGGTTATGAAGGGGAGGTTAAATTTGATGAACTGATTGAGGACCTTAAAGAAGAGCATTACATAATTAATGACCTGTTACTTGAAGTTAATCACTCACTCTTTCAAATTGATTCAGTGATTATTTCACAAAGGATGATTAACCTTGTTGATGTGAAGAACTTTCAAGGCGACTATTACTTGGATTCAGATAACCTTTATACCGTTTTAACCAAACGAGAGTATAAAAACCCCGTTATACAGCTCAAAAGAAGCCATTCCCTCTTTCGACAGCTTCTCCAATCCTTAAGACTCCATTACCTTATTGATGCCACTATCATTTTTATTAACCCTGAGTTCACCCTTTATCAAGCCCCTATAGACCAACCTCTTATCTTACCAACTCAAGTCAATAAATTTATAAAGAATTTAAACGAGACACCCTCCCAGCTGAACGATGGTCATAAACAGCTTGCTCAAAAATTAATGACCTTGCACTTACCTAAAAATCCCTATAGTTCTTTGCCTAAGTATAATTATGAACAATTGCGAAAGGGAATCCTGTGTAAAAAGTGTCTGTTAAATTCAATTACTGTTGACGGAAATAAGTGCATCTGCCAAGAATGCGGCTTTGTTGAGCCCCTCACATCTGCAGTCTTACGCAGCGTAGATGAATTTAAGCTTCTTTTTCCCGACAAAAAAATTACCACTACTAATATTTTCGACTGGTGCAAGGTGGTTTCAAAAGAAAGAATTGGTAAAATACTTAGAGCTAACTTTAATATTGTTGGCTCTCATCAATGGGCATATTACGAGTAAAACTACCTTTTTTTGCCGGCTCATCTATTTATTTTTGCATCATCCCCTCGATGAACGCCTTTCCAGCTGCCTCACCCACGCATTTTGGCGTTCATACCCTCAATGAACGCCCTTACAGCTGCCCCACTCCCTCTTTTCGGCGTTCATCCCCTTGATGAACGCCTTTCCAGCAGCCTCACCCACTCATTTTGGCGTTCGCCCCCTCGATGAACGCCTTTCCAGCTGCCTCACCCACGCATTTTGGCGTTCATCCCCTCGATGAACGCCTTTCCGGATGCCTATTCCACGCATTTTGGCGTTCATTCCCTTGATGAACGCCCTTACAGCTGCCTCTTCCACGCATTTTGGCGTTCATCCCCTCGATGAACGCCTTTCCGGCTGCCTCACTCCCTCTTTTTGGCGTTCATCCCCCCGATGAACGCCCTTACAGCTGCCTCTTCCACGCATTTTGGCGTTCATCCCCTCGATGAACGGCTTTCCAGATGCCTCACCCACGCATTTTGGCATTCATCCCCTCGATGAACGCCTTTCCGGATGCCTATTCCACGCATTTTGGCGTTCATCCCCTCGATGAACGCCTTTCCAGCTGCCTCACTCCCTCTTTTTGGCGTTCATCCCCTCGATGAACGCCTTTCCGGATGCCTATTCCACGCATTTTGGCGTTCATCCCCTCGATGAACGCCTTTCCAGCTGCCTCACCCACTCATTTTGGCGTTCATCCCCTCAATGAACGCCCTTACAGCTGCCTCACCCACTCATTTTGGCGTTCATCCCCTCGATGAACGCCTTTCCAGCTGCCTCACTCCCTCTTTTTGGCGTTCATCCCCTCAATGAACGCCCTTACAGCTGCCTCACTCCCTCTTTTTGGCGTTCATCCCCTCGATGAACGCCCTTACAGCTGCCTCACTCCCTCTTTTTGGCGTTCATCCCCTCGATGAACGCCTTTTCAACTGCCTCACCCACGCATTTTGGCGTTCATCCCCTCAATGAACGCCCTTACAGCTGCCTCACCCACGCATTTTGGCGTTCATCCCCTCGATGAACGCCCTTTCAGCTGCCTCACCCACGCATTTTGGCGTTCATCCCCTCGATGAACGCCTTTCCGGATGCCTCACTCCCTCTTTTTGGCGTTCATCCCCCCGATGAACGCCCTTACAGTTGCCTCTTCCACGCATTTTGGCGTTCATCCCCCCGATGAACGCCCTTACAGCTGCCCCACTCCCTCTTTTTGGCGTTCATTCCCTCGATGAACGCCTTTCCAGATGCCTCACCCACGCATTTTGGCATTCATCCCCTCGATGAACGCCTTTCCGGATGCCTCACTCCCTCTTTTTGGCGTTCATTCCCTTGATGAACGCCTTTCCAGCTGCCTCACTCCCTCTTTTTGGCGTTCATCCCCTCGATGAACGCCTTTCCAGCTGCCTCACCCACGCATTTTGGCGTTCATTCCCTCGATGAACGCCCTTACAGCTGCCCCACCCACGCATTTTGGCGTTCATCCCCTCGATGAACGCCCTTACAGTTGCCTCACCCACTCTTTTTGGCGTTCATCCCCTCGATGAACGCCTTTCCAACTGCCTCACCCACGCATTTTGGCGTTCATCCCCTCGATGAACGCCTTTCCGGATGCCTATTCCACGCATTTTGGCGTTCATCCCCTCGATGAACGCCTTTCCAGCTGCCTCACTCCCTCTTTTTGGCGTTCATCCCCCCGATGAACGCCCTTACAGTTGCCTCTTCCACGCATTTTAGCGTTCATCCCTCTCTCGCTTTAGTATAAAAAAACAGGCTCCTATCGTCACCCACAATGGGTGCAGATAAGAGCCTCTCTTCTGTTGATTTTTTAAATTTAGCTGTTAGTTACTCTGGTGTCTCCAAAGTAACATGGCCAATTTTTAAGGAGCGGAATTCTCGAACAATCATTTCAGAAGTTCGGTCCATATCGATGTGTCCACCGCTTCGTACCATTCCGCGGGAGCGGCCGATGCCTTCAAGCAAATTCCATAGGTCATCATCTAATGGTGCCTCGAGCTTATAGCGGTCCATTAAAAGGTCAGGATATCGCTCGCTTAAGACACGAACAATAAAGCCCGCTACCTCTGTCAAATCGATAATTTCATCCTTTATCGCCCCTGTTGCTGCAAGCTTCAGTCCAACGGTTTCATCTTCAAACTTTGGCCAGAGAATTCCTGGTGTATCAAGCAGCTCCATTGTTTTACCGACTTTAATCCATTGCTGCTGCTTGGTGATTCCAGGACGATCGCCAATTTTGGCAATCCGCTTATTTGCCAGACGATTGATCAAAGTCGATTTCCCAACATTGGGAATACCCAAAATCAAGGCGCGATCAGCCCTTGGATTCATTCCTTTTGCCTCTGCCCGCTGCCGCTTTTCTTCTGTCAATTCACGCACTGCCTTAGGGATCAATGACGTGCCATCACCATCCTGTGAATTGACCGCCAGCACCCTTTGATTCTCACCGCTCAGAGCCTTCTGCCAGGCACGTGTTTGTTCAGGGTCTGCCATATCACTTTTATTTAATATGAGTACCCGCGGCTTATTGCCAACGATCTCATCAATCATCGGGTTACGTGAAGCCATTGGGGCACGTGCATCAAGAAGTTCAATGACCACATCGATCAGCTTCATCTTTTCAATCATTTGCCGCTTCGCTTTGGCCATATGTCCAGGATACCATTGTATCGTTGCCACAGGCTCACCTCCTTTTCTAAAAACAATATGTATACTTCTCTTAATGTGAGCAAAAAAGGAGCTTGGTAACCAAGCTCCTTTTGCTTTACATCATGTTTAATTAAACGAGACGTTAAGTATGGACTATAAGGCCAACTATTAACGGCTTTTAATACGAGCGGCTTTTCCGCGAAGATTGCGCAAGTAGTAAAGCTTCGCACGACGAACTTTACCACGACGAATCACTTCAAGCTTCTCGATTTTTGGCGTATGAACTGGGAATGTACGCTCAACACCCACACTGTAAGAAATCTTACGAACTGTGAAAGTTTCGCTAATTCCACCACCACGACGCTTAATAACTACACCTTCGAACAATTGGATACGTTCGCGTGAGCCTTCGACAACCTTAACGTGAACACGTACAGTGTCCCCAGGGCGAAATTCAGGGAGATCAGTTCTGAGTTGTTCTTTTGTGATCTCATCAATAATATGCTGCATGAATGCCCCTCCTTCCACAGAATGCTCTTACAAGGGATCAAAAGATTCGCTCAAGCTCATCTTCTCGCACTTGCAGCGGAACATCGTAATCAAATGGCCGTAAGCCACTTAAATAGTTTATATGATTTGCATAGAGAAATCAAGTTGAATCTTGATTATATATGAATAGTTAGGCCACTTTTTTAATGAAGCAGCTTAGATTATTTCTTAATTTTAGGTGCTAATTGATAAATTTCAGCTTATATTTGTTTCTTAAGCTCCCACTTTAACCATTAGATGGAAATTACTGCTTCTAAATTCTCATGAAAAAACTTAGAAAAAACACTCCCTAACCAATTTGTGTCGGGCAAGGTGTTTGTCACTTACTTTTATTCAGGCTTCTCTTTATACGCCTCTAATAAGTCCGGCCTTCGTTCGCGTGTTCGCCGCAAGGATTCAGCCTTCCGCCATTCCTCGATTTTCGCATGATTGCCTGATAGGAGGACGTCTGGAACTTTAAACCCGCGGAAGTTCGCAGGCCTCGTATATTGCGGGTGCTCTAACAACCCGCTTGAGAAGGAATCTGTAACAGCTGAAACGTCGTTGCCGAGTGCTCCAGGAAGCAGACGAACCACACTATCAATGATCACCATCGCTGCAAGCTCACCGCCTGTTAACACGTAGTCGCCAATCGACAGCTCGTCCGTGACAAGCTGCTCGCGAATGCGCTCATCATAGCCTTCATAATGTCCGCATAGAAAAATAAGATGATCTTCCTTTGCAAGCTCCTCAGCATGTCGCTGCGTGTAGCGGTCGCCCTGTGGTGTCATCAGAATGATACGCGGCGGCTTTGCTTCTGGGGCGACTTGTTGTTTGAGGGAATCAACAGCATCAAAGATCGGCTGCGGCATGAGTACCATGCCGGCGCCACCGCCATATGGATAATCATCCACTTTATTATGCTTGTTATCAGCAAAATCACGAAAATTGGTGACCTTGTAGCTGGCAACTCCTTTTTCCTTCGCCTTTTTTAAAATGGACTGTTCAAACACCCCTGTAAACATGTCTGGAAATAAGGACAGAACATCAATTTTCATCGTCGATAAGACCTTCCATCACATGAATGATAACCTTCTTGGTCTCAAGATCAACGTCTTTAACCACATCCTCAATATAAGGAATGAGAAGGTCCTTCTTCTTAGGACGCTGGATCACCCAGACATCGTTCGCCCCTGTCGATAAAATCTCTTTAATTTTCCCGAGAACTTTCCCTTCTTCCGTCTCGACAACACAGCCAATAATCTCGTGATAATAATATTCATTCTCCTCAAGTTCGCGAAGCAAATCCTCTGACACGAACAGATATTGGCCTTTAAATCCTTGGACCTCATTAATCGTTGGATATCCCTCAAAAGTAAGGAGATCAAAGTTCTTATGACGGCGGTGACTCGCGACCGTGACTTCAGTCATTGGAGCATTCGGAGAGTCGGCAATCGCTAAACGGCTCCCCTTTTGGTAACGTTCATCAGCGAAATCCGTCTGACTAATCACACGCACCTCTCCGCGGATACCATGTGTATTCACAATTTTCCCTACTTGATACCATTCTTTCATCTTGTTCACCCTTAACTAGTGACTAAATTTTGTATTTACCCCGCCTGAATCGTCCATTACTTTTGGGCCATCTCAACCCTTTTAAAGCTCTGATACGGGGTTTAAATGCCTTTTACATTTGAATTAATGTATGTATGAGTTTGTTAATAGTTTTGACGAAAAAAAGCTGAAACATCCTTAGTGCTTTTAATGACGATTCATACCGGCACATTAAAATCTAAGTAAGAAAAAAGAGAGGCGGATCCCCGCCCCCCTCTTAATCTCTGATTGTAAGACTTGCTTGTTCGTGATGAGCCAAACCCGCTGCATGAATGATATGGCGGATAGCTTGAGCGGTACGGCCGCGCTTACCAATCACTTTTCCCATATCTTCTTTGTTGACCGACAAGATGTAAATGGTACGCTCACCGCTTTGTTCCTTGATAACCTGAATGTCTTCAGGGTGGTCGACGAACGGGGTCACGATGATCCGAATGAGCTCATCCATATATGTGATCCCTTACTTGGAAAGCTTTGAGTTGTGGAATTTTTCCATTAAGCCTTCTTTTGAGAACAAGTTGCGAACTGTGTCAGATGGCTTCGCACCTTTAGTTAACCACTCAAGAGCTTTTGACTCGTCAAGGTTGACAACGGCTGGCTCAGCAACTGGATTGTAAGTACCAATTTGCTCGATGATACGGCCATCACGAGGTGAACGAGAATCTGCCACTACTACACGGTAAAATGGGCGTTTTTTATTACCCATGCGCTTTAAACGAATTTTTACTGCCATTGTTAAAACATCTCCTTAATATCTGTTGTTAGATTGATTTATGGTTGGCTCTGTTAAGTAATGCTTTTGATTCTAGACAGGTGAACTGATTGCTTTCGAGCTGCCGGTTCACCGAAGATTCATCTTATCACTAATTAACAACGCCTATTTATATGTGAAAGATACAACCTGCTGGCGACCTTTACATAACGCTATTACATAAAAGGTAATCCAAATGGATTTTTCTTCTTCTTACCTTTTCCACCCATGCCGCCCATCATTTGCTTCATCATCTTCTTCATATCCTTGAATTGATTCAGCAGACGGTTAATATCTTGGACGGAAGTGCCGCTCCCATTAGCAATGCGCTTCTTACGACTTGGGTTAATAATCTCAGGATTCGTCTTCTCAGCAGGGGTCATCGAGCGAATGATCGCTTCAACATGACTGATCTGCTTTTCATCGACTTGAAGGTTCTTCATGCCCTTCATTTTGTTCATGCCTGGGATCATCCCAAGGAGTTCATCAAGCGGGCCCATTTTTCTTACTTGTGCCAGTTGCTCGAGGAAATCATCAAGTGTGAAGCTTGCATTCCGCATTTTTTCCTGCATCTCGCGGGCTTTCGTTTCATCTACATCTTGTTGAGCCTTTTCAATAAGAGAGAGAACATCACCCATTCCGAGTATTCGGGAAGCCATACGATCCGGGTGGAATGGCTCTAAAGCATCGAGTTTTTCGCCCATCCCGACGAATTTAATCGGTTTACCCGTCACCGACTTAACTGATAAAGCGGCCCCGCCTCGAGTATCCCCATCCATTTTGGTTAGGATGACACCCGTCAAATCAAGGCGTTCGTTAAAGCTTTCAGCAACATTAACGGCATCTTGACCTGTCATCGCATCGACAACGAGGAAGATTTCATCAGGGTTGACTGCTGCTTTAATTTCTTCGAGCTCACCCATTAAGTCATCATCCACATGAAGCCGGCCAGCTGTATCAATGAACACCACATCGTGATGCTCTTCTTTCGCCTTCTCCACGGCTTTTGCCGCGATCGTAACAGGACTTACCTGGTCACCCATTGAAAAAACAGGCATACTGAGTTGCTTACCCAGAGTTTCGAGCTGTTTAATCGCCGCTGGGCGATAGATATCAGCCGCAACAAGCAAAGGCTTTTTATTAAATTGCTTGCGTACATAATTGGCGAGCTTTCCTGAAGAGGTTGTTTTCCCTGCCCCTTGAAGACCGACCATCATGATAACCGTTGGCGGTTTAGAAGCGAGGTTCAGCTTGCTCTGTTCTCCGCCCATTAATGCCGTGAGCTCATCTTGAACCACTTTGATGACCTGCTGGCCTGGCGTCAAACTCTTCATAACCTCTTGGCCAATCGCACGCTCTTTAATTTTATTAATAAATTCTTTGACAACTTTGAAGTTAACGTCTGCTTCTAGTAAAGCAAGGCGAACCTCACGCGTCATTTCTTTTACATCTGCCTCAGAGACTTTACCTTTGCCGCGAATGCGTTTGATCGTCTCTTGAAGCCGTTCCGATAAGCTTTCAAATGCCATTATTCCGCCTCCTCATCCACATTCTCGATCTTAGAGAGAAGGGCAAGACCCGCTTCACGCGTATAATCCTCGCTCTTCATCAAGGCTCGGAGCTCGCTTAATACTTGTTGGCGCTTGATATATGTCTCATATAGGCCGAGTTTCGCTTCAAACGACTCGAGTGTCGTTTCCGTTCGCTTGAGGTTATCATACACCGCTTGACGGCTAATGCCAAACTCTTCTGCGATCTCGCCTAGAGAGTAATCATCCACATAGTATAAGTCCATATAATCCCGCTGTTTTTCAGTTAAAAGCGGGTGGTAAAAATCATATAACGCATTAAATCGAACGGTTTTTTCCAGCATATGCAACTCACCTTTGTAAAGTCTTTTCACTTTACACTTTTATTATATTAACCACTCGATCATTAATTGTCAAGTCTTTGTTCTTTACAGCTATGAAGGGGACCGACCTCTTCTAACAGTAAAGATCTGCCCCTACCTAAAACAGTTAGTCGTTCTCTTCAAACATTTCGGCGAACAAGCCGTAGACAAAGGCATCGGCGTCGAATGGCTGGAGGTCACCGATTTTCTCCCCGAGTCCGACAAATTTGACAGGAAGATCGAGTTCGTGGCGAATCGCTAGAACAATTCCACCTTTTGCCGTTCCGTCGAGCTTAGTAAGGACAATCCCTGTCACATCCGTCGATTGAGAGAATGTCTTCGCTTGGTTCATGGCGTTTTGCCCGGTTGTCGCATCAAGTACAAGTAGCACCTCATGCGGAGCTTCTGGAATCTCTCGAGTGATGACACGCTTAACTTTCTCAAGCTCCTTCATCAGGTTAACCTTGTTTTGCAAGCGCCCCGCTGTATCACAAATTAAAATGTCGACACCTCGAGATTTCGCCGATTGAACAGCATCGTACACAACGGCGGCCGGGTCAGAGCCCTCCTGCTGCTTAATCACGTCAACACCTGAGCGTTCACCCCATACTTCAAGCTGCTCAATGGCACCCGCACGAAAGGTATCCCCTGCTGCGAGCATAACCGATTTGCCTTCTTGCTTAAAGCGGTGAGCAAGCTTTCCGATCGTCGTCGTTTTACCTACGCCATTCACACCAACAACTAGAATGACCGTCATCCCGTTCGGATTCAGGTTAATTCCAGGATTTTCATCCTCATCGGCTTCGAGCATATCGGACAAGACCTCAACAATTGTTTCACGGAGCTCGCTTGTCTCCTTAATATTGCGGAGTCGGGCCTCATCCTTTAGTTTTTCAACAAGGTCCAATACGGTGTTCACACCAACATCTGCACTAATTAAGGCATCCTCAAGCTCTTCAAAAAAGTCTTCATCCACCTTGCGATAACGGCTGAGAAGTTGATTCATTTTTGAAGCGAAGGTACCGCGTGTCTTAGAAAGGCCCTCTTTAAACTTTTCAGAATCGGTTGTTTCTTGCTTACCTGTTAGTTTATCTTTCAACTTTTTGAAAAAGCTCATTGACATCCTCCTTAGAACTTCACTTGTATAACAATTAAACGGTTTATGTATCGGGCTGGACCTCTTCCAAGTGAAGAAAATCCAAGCCCCTCTTATTGATCAACCGACCAATTCGGCGGTTTCTTCTAAACGGACTGACACAAGTCGGGAAATGCCTGACTCCTGCATTGTAACGCCATATAAGACATCCGCTTTTTCCATCGTCCCTTTTCGGTGAGTGACCACGATAAACTGAGTCTCTTTGCTAAATTTGGTTAAATAATCCGCATAACGATCGACATTCGCATCGTCAAGAGCGGCTTCCACCTCATCCAATACGCAAAACGGTACAGGACGCACCTTTAATATGGCAAACAACAGCGCAATAGCGGTTAAAGCGCGTTCTCCCCCGGATAACAGGGAGAGATGCTGAAGCTTCTTCCCGGGCGGTTGGGCTAGAATATCCACACCGCTTTCCAGATAATCCTCAGGGTCCGATAAAACTAAATCGGCACGGCCACCTCCGAATAATTCTTTAAATACGGATTTGAATTGCTCTCTGATAGCCAAAAACGTTTCTTTAAACCGATTCGATACTTCGTCATCCATCTCATCAATGACGTCTAGAAGGGTTTGTTTCGCTTCTAGAAGGTCGTCCCTCTGTGTAGTAAGGAAGGAAAGACGTGTCGACACCCGGTCAAATTCCTCAATAGCCCCAATATTCACCGTTCCAAGCTCTTCAATAGCACGTTTAATTAGCTTAACCTTTTTGCGCGCTTCATCCGCATCCATAGAAAGCGGGTAGTTAACTTTCGCTGATTCATAACCCAGTTCATATTCTTCACGGAGCGTATCCATCAGGTTCTCTAGTTCAACGTCTAAACGTTCAAGCAGAACCTCTTCTCTGCGCAGCGCTTCCGTCACACCGCGGTGCAGACGCTTCAGTTCCTTTAATTCGAGTTCATTTTGCTTCAAAGCTTCAGACAAATCGAGGCGAATCTTCCTCCGTTCTGCCAACCAGCTTGTAACTGCCGTTTTATCCTGGCGCAACAGGCTAATCTTATCCCCAAGCTGCATGTTGTCACCATCCTGGAGTTGAAGCGCTTCTCCTAATCTCTGTTTGGATTGCTCGACCTCTTCTTCATCCTGGATCACTTGCGTTAATTCACGTCTTGTCCGGTCGCATTTATCCTTCCCGGCTGCTGCGACCTCTTGCTCACGTGCCACTTTAATCTTTAATTCGGTAATTGTTTCACTGAGTTCAGTCTTAGATTGCTCTTGATTTTTCTTTTGGTCTGTCAGTTTATCAATTTGACGCTTTAAGGCTTCTTCTTTCTGTGAAAGGTCTTCCAACTCTTTAGCCAATTGCTCAAGTCGCTCCGTTAAGCCATTGTATTGCTCTTCGAAGTTTGAACGATCTCTTTTCAATAAGTCTTGGCGATCACGAATCGTTTTAACCTCAAAAAGCCGTTCTTGATGCTCGGATTCAAGCTCTTGATAAGCATTTGTCAGTTTTTCAAGATTATCACGTGTTTTTCTCGCTTCTGCATTAAGAGACTGGACGTGTTCGCGAAGCTCCTTCAGCTTCGCTTCCCCCTTTTCCTTTTGTCCGGTGAGTTCGAGAATTTTTTTCTCAAGCTGCTCAATCTCACGGCCGCGGCCAAGCAACTGACTGCTGCTCAGCTTGCGGCTTCCTCCGGACATGGCGCCTCCCGGACTAATGACATCCCCATCCAATGTCACAATCCGGTAGCGGTAGCCGATTATCTTGGCCAATTCTCCAGCCGTTTTCAAATCCGTGGCAATGACGACATGTCCAAGCAACTGGCCAATGACGCCTTGGTATTCAGGAGCAAAGCGAACCAACCGATCACCGGTTCCGAGAAACCCACTTTGCTGTTCAAGCAGGCCCTGCTCCCTCCCGCTTAAAGATCGAGCCTTCATAACGGACATCGGTAAAAACGTGGCACGCCCGCCTTGCCTTTTCTTTAGAAACTGAATCGCTTCACGGCCATTGGCTTCTGTTTCAACAACCACATGCTGCATGGCCCCACCAAGCGCGGTTTCAATGGCGGTTTCATAGCTTTGATTGACTTGAATCAACTCTGCCACCGCGCCGCGAATGCCCTTCAATGTCTTCTTTCCAGCGGCATTCAGGACCATTTTCACCCCGCCGAAAAAGCCTGCGTGATCCTCTTCCAATTCCTTTAACATATCTCGTCTTGAGATGGTCTGTTCTAAAGTATTGCTGATTTTTTGGTAGAGTTGAAGATTTCGTTCATAAGTGGCACGCGAGCCGTCAATTTCTTGATCGAGCTCGGCAAATCGCTTTCTCAACCTGTCACGTTCCGAACGTTTTTGTTCAAGTTCCTTCGCTAATCTCTGTTCCTCTTCAACCTGACTTTCCCATTGAGAGACAGAATCTTGCGCATTGGCTTCAATTTCATTCTGCTTCTCCGCAAGCTGTGAGCGCTGATCAGACAAATATTGAGTCTCATGACGAATGGAAGCTTCACGATTCACCACGCTGAAATAATCCGATTTCAGTGATTCAAGCCGCTCTTCCATTCCTTGCTCGAAATTAGTAAGAAGTGTTTGTTGATCATGAAGTTCGGCTTCTAAGCTTGTTAGAACTTGACGTTTTGAGTGATAATCGGTTTCTTCTAGTTCCAGGCGCTCTTCTAACGCCGCTCGTTTTTCACGGAGTTCACTAAGACGCTTATCTAGTGACTCAGCGCTTTCTTCCGCATTCTTACGCCTTTCTTCAAGAACATTGCGCTGCCCTTCCGCTTTCTCAAGCTGTTCACTGACAAGCAAAAGACTCTCTTGAAGCTCTTCAATGGATTCATCATAAGCCTCTATCTTTTGCCGGTCTGCTTCGCCGCTTGCTTCAAGCAAACGGATTTGCGAGGCAAAATTGACTTCTTTCTCTTGCAAGGCCTCGACTTCTTTTGTCTTTGCTTCCCATTTGCTATGCGTCACCTCGATGTCGTGAGCTAAGAGACCGACCTCAATGGTTTCTAATTCTTCCTTTTTCTCGAGATAATCTTTAGCAATGGAGGCTTGTACTTCAAGAGGACCGACTTGTTGGGTCAATTCATGAATGATATCCTCAACACGATTCAGATGCTCTTCGGAATCAATTAACTTCTTCTCAGCTTGCTGCTTTCTCGTTTTATACTTAAGGACGCCCGCTGCCTCCTCAAAAATCTTCCGCTTCTCATCTGCCCTACTGTTCAAGATATCATCAATTTTCCCTTGACTGATGATGGAATAAGCTTCACGTCCAAGTCCTGAATCCATGAATAGGTCTATGATGTCTTTTAACCGGCATTTTTGGCCATTTAAAAGAAAATCGCTCTCGCCTGAGCGAAAGACGCGCCGCGTTACACTGACTTCGGTGTAATCGACGTTGATATGGTGATCCATATTATCTAAAACGAGGGTGACCTCTGCCATATTTAAGGCTTGTTTCGAATCGCTCCCTGCAAAAATAATATCCTCCATTTTCGCTCCGCGCAGCGTTTTCGCCGACTGCTCACCTAGCACCCACTTAATGGCATCCGTAATATTGCTCTTACCGCTTCCGTTGGGTCCAACCACAGCCGTAACACCCGGAACGAATTCGATTGATACTTTTTTTGCAAAGGATTTAAATCCGAGAATCTCTAATTGCTTGAGGAACATCCCGTTCCCTCCCCATTCACTCTTAACTCTTCTATTTTATAACATCTGCTATATCAAGGAAAGACGCATTTACTTCCAATAAAACCCCCTCAATTCTAGCAGTCATTAACACTTGTGCCCTCCCCAAAAATCAAGACTTATTCTTACAAGAGAGATTATGATAAACTGATTAAAAGACGATTGGAGGACCAGGTATGAATCTTGAAGAAAAATCAACGGATAATCTCGAAAAACTAATTGAAGATATAAAGGATAAATTGCAGCTCGTTAATCGAAGTGTGTTAACTTCTGAGTCCTTTTCTCTTGAGCGCTATGAGGAACTTTATGAAGTCTACAAGCTCGTCATGAAAAAGCCGCGGTTTAGCGTCCTCGAAATGGAAGGCATATTGGACGAACTGAAAGCCTTGCGAAGTCAGTAATCTTGGTGGGACAGGCCTTAAAAAAAGCTCATTCATCATAAAGGTGAATGGGCTTTTTTTGATGGCATCTTTATTTAAGGGGTCGTTAAGCCTTGCAGGGCCTGCTGAGCGGCATGCTGCTCAGATTCTTTCTTCGTTCTCCCTTGCCCTGTTCCCAGCTTCTCTCCGTTTAACAAAACGTTTGAGATAAAAGCTTTATTATGAGCAGGACCTTTTTCTAAAACCACTTCATAGGATAGCGTGCCGAGATTCTGACGTTGTACCCATTCTTGAAGCTGACTTTTAAAATCCATCACATGCGAAAAAGCACCTTCACGAACCTTAGGGTAGACAACTTCCTGTAAAAAACGATCTACACGGTCAAGTCCTTGATCCAAATAAAGCGAACCAATGAAGGCCTCAAAAACATCAGCAAGCAATGCAGGGCGTTGTCTTCCACCTGTAGATTCTTCTCCTCGTCCTAAGAAAATGAACTCTCCAAATTTTAATTCATTGGCAAAACTGACAAGGGACGGCTCACAGACGATGGCTGCTCGCAGCTTTGTCAAATCGCCTTCTTTCATAGAAGGATAAGTATTAAATAAAAAGTTTGATATTAAAAGCTCCAGGACGGCATCTCCAAGAAACTCGAGCCGCTCGTTATCTTCACTGATGGTTTGACGATGCTCATTCACATAGGATGAATGGGTAAAAGCCTTAATTAATAAAGATTCATCGTTATAAAACAAGCCATTTTTTTCAAGAAACAAGCGCAATTTTTTCACTTTTTCGGGATCGTGGTCGCGTCTTTTGCGATTTGGCTTATCCACGGTGAACCCCCATTTCCAAGAAAATAGTTATTTTAAAATAATTTTGTAACTCTTTGCTGGGCCTTACTCCTAAAAGTTTATAAGTCCCGTCTTATTAAAAAGGCGGGACTTTTTTTGAATGGTTAGCTTATGCGTGTCCTTTTATGTACTCAATGACATCGCCGACTGTTAAAATCTTTTCAGCATCTTCATCTGAAATTTCTAGATTAAACTCATCTTCAAGCTCCATCACCAATTCCACGACGTCAAGAGAGTCTGCCTCAAGATCTTCTTTGAAGTTCGCTTCAGGTTTGACATCAGCTTCATCGACGTCAAGACGATCAGCTACGATTTTCTTTACTTTTGCTAAGATTTCATCTGACATTATCGTCACCTCCTTCAAGGGATCATGTCTATAAGGAAAAGCTAAAACGCCCTGACCAGCCAAGAAGGCTATATTCGCACCTTCGAGGAGGCTGTCGCCGCCGGAGGAGGGGCGAAATAGTCCGAGGGGCTGGGCGCCTGAGCTAGACATTGCATCCTCGGAACCTAATCATAATTCCTTACTTTTTAAAATACCAAAAATAGCCCTCATGAGACAAGCTTTTTTAAACGCATCTCAAAAATATGTTATTTTCTGATTTTCTTAAGACTTCAGTTAAGCCATCACCATGCCGCCATCAATCCGGAAAACTTGCCCTGTCATATAAGAAGCTGCATCTGATGCTAAGAAGCTGACAACCCCTGCTACATCTTCAGGTTGTCCAAAACGAGCAAGCGGTATTTCTTTTAACATAGCTTGCTTAATGTCTTCTGTCAGTTCATCAGTCATATCAGTTGAAATGAAACCTGGTGCAACCGCATTTACCGTAATATTTCGAGGCGCTAACTCACGAGCTGAAGATTTGGTGAGACCAATAACCCCGGCCTTAGCCGCCACATAATTGGCTTGACCAGCATTCCCCATAATCCCGACAACAGATGCGACATTAATGATCGTCCCTGCTTTTTGCTTCATCATCGGACGAGTAACCGCCTTCGTTGTGTTAAAAACACCTTTTAAATTGGTGTTAATAACGGCATCCCAATCTTCTTCTTTCATGCGCATAAGAAGCGTATCACGCGTGATACCCGCATTATTAACAAGAACATCTAACGTGCCCCACGTCTCGAGAACTTGCTTCACCATGCCTTGAACGGCTTCAGAATCGCTAACATCACATTGTACAGCAAAAGCTTGTACACCTAGATTCTGGAGCTCCTGAACCACTTCATTGGCTTTTGCTTCACTTCCAGAATAGTTGACAGCTACATTGAACCCTTTATGACCAAGTTCAAGCGCAATCGCACGGCCAATACCTCGTGACGCCCCTGTAACCAATGCATTTTTGCCCGTCATGAATGAGCCTCCTCTTTAAGTGCTGCCACTGTTTTGTTAAGTGATTCCATATCACTTACGTTGTACAAATTCACTTGTCGGTTAATTTTTTTGATAAGGCCGGACAGCACTTTCCCAGGTCCGACTTCCACGAATGTATCGACACCTTGATCCACAAGATAGTTGACCGTTTCAATCCAACGTACAGGCGAATAGAGCTGTTCAATTAAATGTTTTTTAATTTCTGATGCAGCTGTGACAGGTTCTGCTGTCACGTTAGCAATAACAGGGATTTGAGCATCCGTAATCGTCAACTCATCAAGAACCGTTGAGAGCTTATCTGCTGCCGGCTGCATGAGTGCCGAATGAAAAGGCCCGCTTACGTTCAATGGAATGACACGTTTGGCTCCCGCCTCTTTGGCGAGCTCTCCTGCCTTTTCCACACCTTCTTTTGTTCCGCTTATGACAATTTGACCAGGCGAATTTAAGTTGGCTAATTGTACTGCACTAGTTGCCTCTGTCGCTTGCTTACAAATCGCATCTAACACGTCTGAATCAAGACCAAGAACGGCCGCCATGGTCCCAACACCAGCAGGGACAGCCTCCTCCATGAAGAGCCCTCGCATGCGAACAGCGTAGACAGCATCTTCAAAGGATAGAGCTTTCGCTGCAACAAGTGCACTATATTCGCCTAAGCTGTGTCCTGCAACAAAATCTGGTGTGATGCCCGCACTCCCCATCAATTGAAGCAGAGCAGCACTTACTGTAAGAAGGGCCGGCTGCGTATTTTCTGTTTTGGTCAGAGTTTCTTCTGGTCCATTTAAAATAATATTAGTCAATTCATAATCGAGTCGCTCATCCGCCTTTTTGAATAGATCTGCGGCTTCTGACCCTTGATTAATAAGTTCAGCTCCCATTCCCACAAATTGTGAGCCTTGACCTGGAAAAACAAAAGCTAATTTGCCCATCTCTCTCACGCTCTCTTTCCACTTATATCCGTTTTTAAAGATTCGATCCCTTTGTTAATTCTTCAGATTCCTTCAGTTGGGTCACAGCCTCTTCAATTAATTGTACCACTTGATTCTTAACGAGAAGCGCTGCCTGCTTGATCGTCGTTTCAAAGCCTTGGGCATTTGAAGAACCATGGGCTTTAATAACAGGAGCGCTAAGCCCAAACAAACAAGCCCCGCCATGACTGGAATAATCCATTCGAGCACGGATGCCGCGCAGCTTCGGATAAAGCAAACCTGCAACCGCCTTCGAAAAGAATGAGCTCGTGAGCGTTTCCTTAATTATCGAGAAAAAGGACATAGCAGAGCCCTCAATCGTTTTTAAAACAATATTGCCTGAGAAACCATCACAAACAATGACATCCGCAACATCCTGGAGAATATCCCTTGCTTCAACATTACCAATAAAATTAATCGGTGCCTTTTCAAGCAATGCATACGTTTTCTTACTCAAGTCATTCCCTTTTCCAGGTTCTTCGCCAACATTAAGAAGCCCGATTCTCGGATTAGGTCGACCCGCTACTTTTTCCGAATAAATAGAGCCCATTATTGCATAGTCCAATAAATGATCAGGCTTCGCATCCATGTTAGAACCCGCATCCAGTAATAGAAATCCTTTATTCGGCTTAACTGTCGGAACGGTTGGCGCAAGGGCTGGACGGTCTATGCCTTTAATTCGGCCAACACTAAACAACCCGGCTGTCATTAAAGCCCCGGTATTTCCCGCTGAAATCACTGCATCACAGCGGCCTTCCTTCACTTCGTTGATCGCAAGGACCATTGAAGCCTGCTTCTTTTGCCTCACCGCTCGAACCGGTTGATCAGTCGGCATGATGCGTTCTGTTGTATGTATGATGGAAATGTTTGGATGATTTGCATGCTCTTTAAGCATTGTTTCATCTCCAACAAGCGTGATCTTAAGATCAGGCATCGATTTCAATGCATTTAATGTGCCTTCAATGACTGCCTTTGGGGCATTATCCCCGCCCATTGCGTCAATGGCTAATCTCATTCTAATCTCCCCTTTGTCCTTTTCTCTCAACCATTTGTGTTATAAACTGGATAGTTAATCATTTTTGTCGAGAACGGAACATCGTAAAGGTTCCCTCAAAGACCAGCTCTTGATTCACAAAACTTTCTACATCTACAACAGTAAAGTCACGCTCAGCACGGCTAACCGTTGCCTTCGCAATGACCCGTTCTCCTGACATAACCTGCCTTTTGAATTGGATAACGGACTTCGCGGTAAGGGCAAAGTCGTCATTAATAACGGCTGTTGCGAGTGAATTGGCCTGGGCAAAAAGATGATGCCCGCGAGCAATGCCCGTCCGGCGAAAGGCATGTTCTGGGTGGATATCCAAAATGGAAATCCCGCTCTGATCTAATTTCAAATCAATGACTTCACCGATGACCTCATCTGGATTCAAGGCTTTCACTTGGTCAAAGTTCTTTACTGCGTACGTCTTCATCCGTTCACGAAGTTCCGGAATACCAAGTTCCATCCGGTCCAATCGAATTGTCTGTACACTAACCCCTAGACGATCCGCTAATTCCTCATCTGTCAAAAAAGGAGAAATCTCTAACGTCTCCTTCAAATCGCGCTGCCTCATTTGTTTATTTCGTTTCATCTTACACCGCCATTCTTTTTACACCTGTAAAAAGTATCAAACGTCGCTAGTGTGTTAAGGAGAGAGAACGGTTTCCGCCGGCTATTCCTTCTTTAAAACCCTAGGAAAATTAAGCTTATACTAAATCCTGCTGAACCTTTATCACCAGGCATACGCTATTTATAATTGAAACCAAACACTTAAGACCTGCTACTAAGAGAAGTATATAAATGTTAAGGCCGAAATTCAAGTCTTTTAATCCAAACGCTCTGTCTCAAAGACCCCTTGGCTCTTAAGCAACTCTCTGAGCATCCGGTAGTCCTCGCCTGTCCAAAAATCGTCGCTATTGATCATAGAGGCAGCATCCTCGCGGGCCACTTCAAGCGCCTTAAAATCATGAACGACATCGGCAATCTTAAAATCAGGCAATCCGCTCTGTTTGGAGCCAAAATAATCACCAGGTCCTCTGAGCTTAAGGTCTTGTTCCGATAATTCAAATCCATTCGTTGTCTCTGTCATAATACGCATTCGTTCCTTGCTGACTTCACTCTTTGCATCCGAAACGAGAACGCAATAAGCTTGGGCGTCACCGCGGCCAACTCGGCCTCTCAATTGGTGAAGCTGTGCGAGTCCAAAACGATCGGCATCATAGATGATCATGAGGGTCGCATTTGGAACATTCACCCCCACTTCAACAACCGTCGTGGAAACCAAAAGCTGCACCTCATTATTCTTAAATGCCTCCATAACCTCATCTTTTTCCTCAGCATTTAAGCGGCCGTGCATCAGTCCAATTTGATACTTAGAAAAGGTTTCCTGAAGAGCGGCATGCAGATCAATCGCATTTTGAACATCTAACGCCTCCGACTCCTCAATTAACGGACAGATCACATAGGCTTGTCTGCCTTTTTCAAGCTCCTTCAGAACCATGTCTAATACTTGGGACATTTGTTTATGCTTAACCCAATAGGTCTCGATCGGTTTTCGACCGGCAGGCATCTCCGTAATGGATGAGATATCCATATCTCCAAATGCTGAGATCGCTAAAGTTCGCGGGATCGGGGTTGCCGTCATATATAAAACATCCGATTGCTCCCCTTTTGCCCGAAGCAAACGGCGCTGCTCGACTCCAAAACGATGCTGTTCGTCGGTAATGACCAACCCAAGATCCTTGAAGACCACTTCATCCTGTATGAGAGCATGTGTGCCGACTAGAATTTGAAGTTCGCCATTTTTTAGAGACGCTAATAAATGTTTCCGGGCAGTCCCTTTGACACGGCTCGTCAACAGCCCCACCTGGATATCAAAAGGAGCAAACAGCTGATTCAAACTTTCCGCATGCTGTTCAGCTAGTATCTCAGTTGGCACCATCAAAGCCCCCTGGAGCCCTCCCTGAACAACGGCAAAAAGCGCAATAGCAGCGACAACCGTTTTACCTGAGCCCACATCCCCTTGCAAAAGGCGGTTCATTCGAATAGGCAATTTCAGATCATGAAGAATGCTCTTTGTAACTTTGGATTGCGCCTCCGTCAATTCAAAGGGGAGTGCATCGATGAAACGATCCACCTTGTCTTGATCAATCTTCACGGCTCGTCCGCCAATTTCACGTCTTTCAATCGCTCGATAAGCTTGCATTTTCAATTGGAAAATAAGGAATTCCTCGTAGATCATTCGCCTTCTGGCATGTTTAAGTGAAATTCTGTCTTTAGGAAAATGAAGTGCCTCTAACGCATCAAGACGCGGGGGGAGTTTATAGGCTTGTCGAAGCGATAAAGGAATGGGGTCACCTAATGCTTGGCTTTTCATCATTACAAGGGCTTGCTTAATAAAGGTTCTCATTTGCCTCATCGTCAAATTGCCTCTAAGAGTATAAACCGGTTCAACTACATGTTCACGCTCTTGCCCGCCTTTTCTTACCTCTACAGCTGTCAGAGTCGCTCGATGCATGTCCCATTTCCCTGTAATCTGAACGGTATCTCCTAATTGCAGGAGTTTTTTCAAAAAAGGTTTATTAAAAGCGACAACCGAAATAAGGTGCTCTCCGACAAATAATCTGAAGGTGAGCCGCGATAAGTTTTTTCGAATGTAGCGAAGGACAGGCTCACTTTGAACCTGACCCTCGACTGTTAATTTTTCATCATGAAGAGCGTCAGCCAGCTCTTTTAATTGATAATTTTCATAGCGATATGGAAAATGATAAAGTAATTCTTCTAATGTTGTAATCCCCAGCTGTTCTAAGTCCTTCGCCGTTTCCTCTCCGACCCCTTTAAGAACCGTCACAGATTGATCAAACATATTAAATCTCCTTTTGATTGCCGTATAATCGGGCTTCAAAGGCACGGGCTGTCGGCGTATCAGCTAAACCGCCTTCCGCTGTTTCGCGAAACGCTCTTGGCATCGCCAAACCGATTTTATACATGGCTTCAATTACTTCATCACAAGGGATCGCACTTCTGATTCCAGCAAGTGCCATATCAGCTGCGACAATTGCCTTAGCAGCTCCCATTGCATTTCGTTTCACACATGGAACTTCTACAAGTCCTGCCACAGGGTCACAAATTAAGCCTAACATATTTTTCAGCGCGATGGCCATAGCATCTGCTGATTGGGCCGGTGTTCCTCCAGCAAGTTCTACAACTGCTGCGGCGGCCATCCCCGTCGCAGAGCCTACCTCGGCCTGACAACCTCCTGCAGCCCCTGAAATGGAGGCATTGTTAGCCACGACAAAACCAAAGGCTCCTGAAGTAAATAAAAAGCGGACCATTTGCTCGCGAGTCGCCTTAAGCTTATCTTTTAACCCAAACAAAACACCAGGTACTACGCCCGCTGCGCCTGCTGTCGGTGTAGCACAAATTGTTCCCATTGCCGCATTGACTTCATTGGTTGAGACAGCTTTACTAACAGCATCTAACAGCGTTTCTCCAGCAAGGCTTTTGCCTGATTGAATATATTTCTGCAAAAGGACGGCATCACCGCCTGTTAACCCAGAGTGCGATCTCACGTTTTCATTAATACCTCGTTCTACCGCTTTCTCCATGATGGTTAAATGATGCTCCATTTGATTGTATATAGCTTCTCTTGATCTCCCCGACTCCTCCATTTCTTGCAAAATCATAATCTCAGAAATGGGAAGTTGACGTTCTTCCGCTTGACTTACTAATTCTTTGACCGTTCGAAACATATAAATTTGCCCCCAATCTATCTCTATAGTTAGTCAAGGGTTGCCACATATAACATGTGAGGGGCCTTGCTAACTTCATCTACTACTTTCTGACTTACAGTTTGGTCGGTTTCGATCACCATAAGAGCCGTCTTCCCTTTAACTTTTCGTGATACTTCCATATAAGAAATATTAATTTCGTGTTTGGCAAGTATGGAAGCCACCTCAGCAATGGCCCCAAAGCGATCTTGGTGAGCAATAAAAATAGCGGGCTGATTGCCTGACAAACGAAGATCATACCCGTTTAACTCGATAATTTCAATTTTACCGCCACCAATAGATATACCCACAATTTCAAGTCGATCCTCATCATCCTCAAGAATGAGACGAGCGGTGTTGGGATGATCGGCTTCGATCGTTTCCTCAACAATGTCAATAGACATCCCTTGTTTTTCAGCATCCGAAAGCGCATTCACAATTCTCTCGTCATACGTGTCATAATCAAGCAAACCACCGACCAAAGCCACATCTGTTCCATGACCGCGATACGTTTTGGCAAATGAGCCGTATAAATGAATGATGACTTTCTTAGGCATTCTCCCAAACAAATTACGAGCGACTCGTCCAATTCGAGCCGCACCTGCTGTATGGGAACTTGAAGGCCCAATCATCACCGGTCCTATAATATCAAATACACTCCGATATTTCATTAGATCCCCTCACTTTTTTTGCATTCCTGACACATTTTTTTAACGTTTAAAACCCCATGACGCCTCACTATTGATCCCTTACTAATTTCTATAATATCCGCCTATACGCTTTTCGTCACTTTTTTTAATAAGCCTCGTTAAAAATAAGGAATAGGCGCCTTAAAAACGCCTATTCAACGGATAATAAGAAATCATATATAGGTTGTCCGCCATGGTGCATGTCAATGGTTAAGTCTTCATAGTCCTTCTCAAGCTGCTCTTTCAAATGAGCTTCTTCCTCTGGCGTGACAGATTCTCCGCAAATCATCGTCAAAATTTCATCATCAGGGCCGACCATCTTCTCTAATAACTGGCTTAAGACAGTTAAGCGATTTTGCGAAGTCGAAACAATGGTACCTTCAATTAGACCGATATAATGTCCTTTTTGGATGGCTAATCCATCAACCGTCGTATCGCGAACCGAGCTAGTGATTTGACCTGATTTTACATGTTTCATAGCGTCCGTCATCGCCTTCGCATTGTCAGCAAGTGATCGTCCTGGAGTAAAGGCCATCAAAGCAGATAGCCCTTGAGGAATGGATTTTGTTTCAACAATTTCCACCTTAGCCGCGGCTACTTCAGCTGCCTGTTTGGCCGCCATAACAATATTCCCGTTGTTTGGAAGCACTAATACCTGTGAAGCGCCTGTCTCTTCAATCGCCTTGATTAAATCCTCTGTGCTCGGATTCATGGATTGACCGCCTTCAATCACTCCGGTTGCACCTAAACTTTTAAATAACTGTGCAATCCCAACGGCCGGTACAACCGTGACAACGGCAAATTCAGGCTTAGGTTCATCCTTTGAAGGTTTCGTTGAAAAGTTAACAGGTGTTTCTGAACTTGGCCCCGGCTCATTCGTAATTTCCGCATGCTGTTCACGCATATTATCAATCTTAATTTTAATCATTTCACCAAAGGTCTGAGCAATATTCAGCACCTCTCCAGGTTTCTCAGAGTGAATGTGAACCTTCAGAAGTTCCTCATCCGAAACGACTAATAAAGAATCCCCATAATTAGAAAGTGTTTGTCTGAGTGCCGATTCATCATAGCGGCTTGCTCCTTCAGGAGAGAAACGAACCATGAATTCAGTACAGAAACCAAACACAATATCTTCAGTTTTCATGAAAGAATGGGCACTTTTGTGATGCTCCGCTTTCACTAGATCGTCAAGCTTCTCCGTCTTTTCTTGCGTAACAGAAGGCGGTGCTTCTGCTGACAAAACAGATAAAAAGCCTTGATAAATGACTAAGAGACCTTGTCCGCCTGAATCCACGACTCCTACTTCCTTAAGCAGTGGAAGCATCTCAGGTGTTCTTTGAAGGGTTGCCCTTGCTTCATTCACAACAGCCTTCATAACCACTAGAACATCTTTGGTTTTCTTAGCGGCTAAGAGCCCTGCTTTTGCCGCTTCTCGAGCAACGGTTAGGATCGTTCCTTCCACCGGCTTCATCACCGCTTTATAAGCCGTCTCCACACCGGCTTGAAACGCCTCAGCTAATGTGTTGGCATTTAAGCTGTCCCGTTCATTCTTTAGAACTTGAGAGAACCCTCGAAAGAGCTGTGATAAAATGACCCCAGAATTTCCTCTTGCTCCCATGAGAAGGCCTTTTGCAAATTGCAAACCCGCCTCTCCGATAGTAGAAGAAGGGGAAGCCTTAAGTTCACGCACTCCTGATGCTATGGTTAAAGACATATTTGTTCCTGTATCCCCGTCTGGTACTGGGAACACATTGAGTGCATTAATAGCAGCGGCATGTGCAGCTAAGTTATCTGCCCCCATTTTAAACATGTCTTTTAGCTCTTGAACCTGAATTTTATCTTTGACCACTTTTAACTAGCCTCCTGGTTTACTCGTTCATCATCCTGACGCCTTGAACAAATATATTGATCGCGTCAACATCAATCCCGAGCATCTGATCGAGACTGTATTTAACTTTCGTTTGAACGTTATGAGCGATTTCAGATATTTTCGTCCCATAACTGACAATGATGTACATATCAATTTGATAGCCTTCGGAGGATTCGCGAACGATAACGCCTTTGCTAAAGTTGTCGCGTCCTAATAACTCTGTTAATCCATCTTTTAGCTGATGCTGCGATGCCATGCCGATAATTCCATAACAATCAACAGCAGCCCCGCCTGCAATTTTGCTTACAACATCATTGGTGACGTCTATTTTTCCAAATTCCGTTTTTAATTCGATCGTCACAGCTGCTCGCCCCCTCATCTTTGTACATATAGTCATTCTACACTAAGCGATTTGGTTTTAAAAGACTAGGGCATTCCATGGGAGTCGCTTTCACTTTTTATTAGTATATGAAAATCGAGTTGCCTAAATCGCGATTTAATGCTATTATTTTAAGAGTGTTTGCAATTCACGGCAAGGAGGTTTGACTCATGGGAAAGAAATGTTTTGTAACAGGTAAAACGACTCAATTCGGACAAAATCGTTCATTTGCTGAAAATAAGTCCAAGCGTAAGTTCAAAGCGAACCTACAAAAAGTACGCATTTTAGTTGACGGTAAACCAAAACGCGTTTACGTATCAACAAAAGCACTTAAAGCAGGTTTAGTTGAACGCGTCTAATCGACTTTTACACAAAATAAAAGTTCAGTTTGTTTAGGAATCCTCCTGATCAGCTGGACTTTTATTTTTTTTATGGTTAGAATCATCCAAAACAAAAAAGCACCTGCAAAGGGTGCTTTTTTGTTAACCTTTTTTTACCGAGCCCAAGATTGCTCTTACAAAACCACCTAAGAACCTTGGCAACTTAATCGTATAAAATTTCATAATCCTCCTCCTTGCCTAAAAACCGTTTCTCATCTATAAAACCTATAAGAGACCAATAAGACTTGTTACTAGTATATTCGCCAAATCAAAAAAAGTACCTATTCTCATATTTTTTTGTAAGAGAAGTTGCTTTTACTCCAAGATTAATCGCGGCTTTGCACCAGCAATAAAAGGCCTTCTGTAAACCGTACAGTTCCCTTTGACCCAATAAAATGATTGCTAATACATAGAGACGATCCCCATTTCAATAGATGGTCCGCTAAGTCATATTGGAATCCTGATAAAGTAAGGCCATGAACTGCAGGCGAATAGGCTATAAATGAGACATAGTTATATTCAGGGCGTTTCTCTATAGTATAAGAACCCGGTTTTAAAAGTGTGACGATGTTTTGATGATCCAAAAGAAATAAAGAGGTGGATGTATCAATTGCTTTTATAAGAAGTTGCTGATTCATTAAGGCGTGATCGAGACGTCCCCCAGTCGCTCCGACCAAAAAACACGTCTCTGGTGACTGCTTGAGAACCCAATCGAGGGCAAGTTCCATGTCGGTTGCATCTTTTTCTTTTTTATAAGTGGACAGCGGAATGGCGGCCTCATGAATCCGGCTCAAGTCAGTTGCCGTTATGGAATCAAAATCCCCGAACGCTCGAATAGGTATCAATCCGTTGTTAAGAAGCGTCACGGTCCCCCGATCAACGCCCACCCATAAACAATCTTTCAGAAGAGGATTTGAAAAAGCTGGCAAATAAGCATCTGGACCGCCTGAAAGGATGGCAATATTCATAGGTTAAATCCGCCTTGTAATCAAGTTGGGGAATGCAGAAGCTAAAATAATGACAACGATCAATACCCCAAGCATACTGGGTCCGACATAAGAGCCATTATACAGAAAGGAATAAAGACCTACAGGCTGACCTTTTGGTGCATCGGAAGCATAAAAAAAGATACCGGATAAATAATGACAAATAAATTCAAACACCATTCCGATTACCGTCGCGATTCCGCCAAGCCAAAATGTCGCTGTCCGACCCGCCTTATTAGAAATTCGAATTACACCCGCTGTTCCAACCGCAAAATAAGCTAAGCTGTAATCAAATAAAAATTGGATTGGATTGACAAAATAAGGCTCTAAGATAAAATCAACTGTTCCAAATACAAAGCCAACAAAGAGACCCCATTTTAACCCGTAACGAAGGGCAAAGATCACAATAGGCAGAGCTTTTAAAGAGATCGCTCCCCCGGCCACCCACGGGCCTCCTATCTTCACAAAATTTAACACGACAGATAGGGCGACCATGAGCGCTCCTTCAACTAATATCATTAACCGACTCGATTGTCTCACAACGTTTCCCCCCTTACATAGTATTAACGCTCTAACTTACTCATCTAATAGAAATAACATTAAGATTTCAGATCACTCTTAAACGTTCTTCGTGCAGGCTGCCGCGAACCTGCATCTCTGGAATATCAAACTGATCTTCTCTGTCCTTTCTTCTTGTTGGTTCTAATGGGTCGGGACAACCTCTCCGTTAAGTTGGTCTTCAACAGCGGTCAGTCATCAAAAAAAACCGTATGCCAAAAAAGGGCATACGGTTCTCGCGAATCCAAGACTCATCGTCTAAACGTTTGCCACAATCCCTTCGCAGGCATGATCACTCACAGGTTCGATGGGTCGAAAGTATCACTTTCCTCTCAGCCTTTCAGATAAAGACTCCCCATGTGGTCCTCGTATTCAATTATTTGCCTTTTTCATTATAGCGTTATCCACTAGTCATTGGCAATATTAGTAACGCTTCTTTCGGTTTTGAACTTCTTCAAAAATATTAAGATAGTTTTCATAACGTGAGGAGGCAATCTCCCCACTTTCAAGCGCCTCTTTGACCGCACATTTTGGCTCAGAGCGATGCGTACAGCCGCGGAATTTGCAGGATGCAGAAAATCGGGCTATTTCAGGGAAGCAAGCGCCGATTTCTTCCAGCTCAATATCCGCAAAATCCAATGAGCTAAAACCCGGGGTATCCGCAACTAACCCATTTCCTACGGGGAGGAGCTCCACATGACGAGTCGTGTGCTTTCCTCTGCCAAGAGATTCTGATATCTCGTTCGTCTCAATGCTTAAATTAACGTTCAAAGCATTGAGTAAAGAGGATTTTCCAACACCTGATTGGCCAGCTACAACGGTTGTTTTATTTTCTAAAAAAGGTAAGAGCTCTTTAAGCCCCTCTTCAGTACGGCTAGAGGTCAGAAGAACTGTATAACCGATTGTCTCGTAAACGTCCTTCCAGGCTTTGATTTGCTGCTTGCCTGACTCATTTAATAAATCCAATTTGGTCAAACAGATGATGGGTTGAATCAATCGGGATTCAATTGAAACAAGAAATCGGTCCAATAGTTTACTGTCAAAATCAGGTTCAGCTACTGAGAAGATGAGCAAGGCCTGATCCACATTGGCGATTGGCGGTCGGACCAACTCATTCCGACGCTCCTCAATATCAACGATGGTTCCGTCTGTAAGGCTGGTGGATTCATACGTCACATGATCACCGACAAGCGGGGTTATTTTTTGTTTTCTAAAGAGCCCTCTCCCCCGGCATTGATAAGTCGTCGCCCCATCTCGAACATAATAATATCCGCTTAATGCTTTTATAATAATTCCTTTTGCCATTTAGTCACTCCCACTAGCCTTTTTTTACATCCGAGTATTGAATCGTTTTTTGCTGAACGGTCGTGCCGTCAAGCACTACTGTATAGGTAGCCGAACTGCCCGGATCAATCGTTAACGGCAACGTATAAGTAGTCGCCTTCGAGATCGTTTCATCCTTGAATACTGCATTCTGATTCTTGGCATCCGTGTAGGTAATCACCACATGATGTTCGGTAGGCGTATCACCATTAGTATCCGTGTCCGTATCTGTCCCATCATCCGAGTTGTCGGAAGAGGAGGGGTCGACTGGAATTTGAACGGACGTATTAACAGGCTGCTCTTCTTGGCCTTTAGAAAGGTATACCGTCACTTCCGTATCCTTTGTTACCTTCTGACCAGCTGCCGGGTCTGTGCTGAGTACATCGCCCTTTGCAATACTATCAGAGTAGTCTCCGTCCTGAACGATCACTTGAAGCCCCTCATTCTCAAGCGTCTGTGTCGCCGAATCTTTGGATTGACCGGTGACATCCGGAACACTGACCTTTTCTGGGCCTGTGCTGTAAGTCAACTCCAACACTGTTTCAGAAGGGACAATTTTCGTATTCGGGTCAGGCTTTTGGGTCATGACTTGATCTGCTGGCACCGAATCGGAAGGGACACCTTTCCAAACAATATCTTTATATTGACTGCCTTTAAGTAATTGTTTAACCGTTGAACGATCATAGCCCACATAATCGGCTACTTCTTCCTTTGCGGGTCCCTTACTCACAACGAGGGTAACCGTGGAATTCTCCTTAACGCTCGACCCGCTATTCGGCGATTCATCAACGACAATGCCTGATGGCTTCTGATCATTTTCAACCATTTTCTTTTTGACATACAAATGCTTATCGGTTAGCGTATCAACCGCTTGATCATAGGTTTTCCCAACAACATTTGGAACAGTCACGTCTGGAACAAATAAGAGCTTAGGTAATAAAATGATGGCCAAAACAGCAAGTATCACTATTCCCACTATAATACTTGACCAGATTACAATCTTCTTGCGTTTCCTTTTCTTTTTGGGAACAGGAGTCGAAGTTGCTTCTGGCTGAGCCTTTTTTACTTGTTCAGTCGGTCCTTTATCTTCAAAAGAGGCGATAGGTGGAATCACTTTCGTCGCTTCGGGGTCCTCACCTCCATTTAGTACAAGGGGAGGTTCATCGATTCGATCTGGATTGAGTGCGGTTGTTAACTCTTGATAAATCTCACTCATTCCGTCAAAACGCTCCTCCGGCAGCTTCGCCATCGCTCTAATTATTATGTTTTCCAAACTCTGAGGAATATTTGGATTCAAAACTTTAGGGCGTGTATAATCATCATTTAAATGTTTAAGCGCAACCGTCACAGGGGATTCACCAGGAAATGGAAGTTCCCCTGTCAGCATCTCATACATAACGATCCCAAACGCATAGACATCCGACTTAGCCGTTGCTTTCCCGCCCTTAGCCTGTTCCGGAGATAAGTAATGGGCACTTCCCATAATTGAAGTTGTAAACGTAATCGTTGCTGAACTGATAGCAAGCGCAATACCAAAATCGGTCACTTTCACATTATCTTGGTCATCAATTAATATATTTTGCGGTTTGATATCGCGATGGATAATCCCCTGATTATGGGCATGCTCTAAAGCCGAGGCAATTTGCTTAAGAATATAAACCGCATCACGGGAAGGCAGCGGTCCGAACTGCTTAATATATTCTTTGAGCGTCATGCCGTCAATGAATTCCATTACAATATAGTGAAGATTCTCTTCTTCTCCAATATCATAAATACTGACAATATTAGGGTCGGATAGACTAGCGACCGATTCGGCTTCACGCCTAAATCGGCGAATAAAAGCTTCATCTGAAGAAAAATCACTGCGCAGCACTTTGACCGCCACAAGTCGATCAAGGATGAGATCTTCAGCTTTGTAGACGACTGACATCCCTCCATCCCCAACGCGAGAGATGATTTTATAGCGATCATTAATGCGACGCCCTATCATGGTTGTTCACCGTCCTCATTCATCACTAGCAGGACACTTATATTATCATAGCCACCGGCGTTATTTGCGCATTCAATGAGTTCAGTTGCCTTTTGTTCGATGGAGTGATTCGAGGAAATAATAGACAACAAGGTTGATTTGTCGACAAAATCGGATAAACCATCTGAACACAAAAGCAAGCAGTGATGAGCCTGCCATTCAATCCGCCTGACATCGGCTTCAGTATGTATATCTGTTCCAAGAGCACGAATCAATACATTTTTGCGCGGATGATGATCCGCGTCTTCCTCAGATAATTGTCCTGCCTTTACCAATTGATTGACAAGAGAGTGGTCATCTGTAATCTGTTTGATTGTCTCATGATCTATAACGAGGTAACCTCGACTGTCCCCGACATGTGCAATCGTTAAACAATCGGTTCGGCAAATGGCCATAACCAATGTTGTGCCCATCCCTTTGCATTCGGAATGGGACTCAGCATGGTTATAGATCACTTGGTTAGCCTTCATAGCCGTTTCTTCTAACCATCTCGGATCCTCAGTTGGATCACCTGGATCGTAACTTTCCCAAGCCTCTTTAATGGTTTCTACAGCTAAGGCACTCGCTTCCTCACCTGCCAAATGACCGCCCATTCCATCTGCAATGACTGCGAGGACTGCTTGTTCCTTGACTAGAACAGTGCCGTTATCTTCATTATGATCTCGGACTCTTCCTGGATCTGTTTGAAAGATCACATTCATCTTTAGACACTCCCTCTTGTTAAAAGGTGCCCCATCTTTGGCTACTCACGATCTTGTCACCTTTTAAGTTATGAATCGTCCCCTTTTTTCTATTATAATTCACTATCAATTATAATGGATGATTCTTCTGAAAAAAGTAGGAAACGGCCTTTCCCAGTGTATAAAAGAGACGTAAAACCTTAAAAGTCTTCTAGCAATCTATAGGCTTACGGCTTAAAGGATACGGCTTTTACACACTCGCTCTTAATGAAGAGCTATTAAGCCTTTCTAACTAAACAAGAAATGAAAAATCCATCCCCTTCACTATCTGAAGGCAAAAGCTGAATCCAACCGTTCCGGAGGGCCTCTTCGTTCGCTTCTTTCACTGTAGCTAAACGGTCTGCCAATGTATCATCCCAATCAAATTCGGGATGCTCCGCTAAGAAGGCTTCAACTTGCCGGCTATTTTCCTCCCTGTCTATCGTACACGTACTATAAACGAGTTTACCCCCTGGCTTTACCAGGCTCGCACAACTGCTTAAAATAGCTGCTTGAATAGCGGAAATTTGAGAAATATCGTTCTCAGACTTCGTATATTTGATCTCCGGCTTCCTTCTGATCACACCAAACCCCGTACAAGGCGCATCAATTAAGACGCGATCAAATGAAGCTTCAGGGAAATGGTCGCTCGCGCTTCGAGCATCTAGAGCGGTTGTATGTATGGAGTGAAGGCCTAGCCGATTAGCCTGATCCATAATGAGGCTTGTCTTATGCTTATGTAAATCAAGGGCATGGATCGTGCCTTCATCCTTCATGAGTTCGGCAAGATGAGCGGTTTTGCCTCCAGGACCGGCGCAGGCATCTAATACGAGCATACCCGGCTGAACGTCTAATGCTCGCCCAACCAGCATCGAACTCTCATCTTGAATACTGATAAGCCCTTGTTTAAATACGGGATGGTTAACAACCTTCCCTTTTTTAATGATTAAGGCATCAGGAGAGAGGCTTCCTAAGCCCACTTCCATCCCGTCCTGAATAAGACGTGTCATGACTTCTTCTCTCGTTGTCTTAAGCGGATTGACACGTACACTGACAGAAGCAGGTTCATTATTGGCAGCAAGAATCGCTTCTGCTTTCTCCGTACCAAAATGATCCATCCAGCGCTCTACCAGCCAAAGCGGATGACTGTACTGAACAGAAAGTCTTTCCGGCAAAGGAAGCGATTCATAGCTTGGAACGCCTCTTCTTATCACATTTCTCAGCACTCCGTTTACAAACCCTGCTATCCCTTTGTGCCCGCGCTTTTTCGCAAGGTTAACCGCTTCACTCACGATGGCATGATCAGGAATTCGGTCTAAGTAAACAAGCTGATAAATCGATAAAAACAACAAATAACGAACCCAATCCTCGATTTTTTGATTAGGTTTAACAAAGCCTTTAAGATAAAAATCAAGCGTTAAATCTCTTTGAAGGACACCATAGACAAGCTGAGTCAATAAAGCAGCATCGCGTCCTTCAATCTGATGCTTCTCGATCGTTTGATTAAGTAACAGGGGACTATACGCCTTTTGCTTATGTGTTTGTTCGATTAATTGTAAGGCAAGTCCCCTAATTGTCATCGGTTGCGTTTGCTTCGCCAAAACGGTCGCCTTCTTTCATGTCAGCCCCTAGGAGGTATTGTTGTGCCGTTAAGCGCTTCTTCCCTGCAGGTTGCAGTTCGGTTAATTTCACCGCCGTCTCCCCGGCTGTTTTTACAAGAATCCCATCTTCTTCTAGACCGATGATGACACCTGGTTCACCCGCTGCCGTCCGATTTGATACTTCCGCTCTCCATAGCTTCATGTTTTGGCCTTTATAGACCGTAGAAGCAACTGGAAATGGATTCATACCACGAATTTGATTGACAATTTGTTGAGCTGGTTTCGACCAATCGATCCGTTCATCTTCTCGCTGAATCGTTGGTGCATACGTGACTTGATCCGGGTCTTGGGGGATCGGCGTCAGTTCACCTTTAATTAATTTTGGAAGAGTTTCAGAAAGCAAGGAAGCCCCTGCAAGACTCAGTTTATCATGCATCGTTCCCACGGTATCTTCGGGCCCAATCGCAACGCGTACTTGTGTCAGCATATCCCCTGCGTCAAGGGCTTTTACCATGTACATAATGGTAATCCCAGTCTCATCTTTCCCATCCATAATCGCATGGTGAATCGGAGCGCCACCTCGATACTCTGGGAGCAAAGAAGCGTGTACATTGATACAGCCAAGTTTTGGCTCCTTTAAGAGAGATTCTGGGAGAATCTGTCCATAAGCACACGTTACGATCAGATCCGGCTCATAGTCTAATATGGCCTGGACAGCTTCAGGTGTTCGAACTTTTTCAGGTTGCAGAACAGGAACGCCATATTCTTCTGCCTTTACTTTGACAGGAGGAGGCGTTAAGACCTTTTTCCTTCCCTTTGGCCGGTCGGGCTGCGTAACAACCGCTTTAACCGTATAACCATCTTTAAATAATTGCTCTAGGACCGGAACCGCAAAATCAGGTGTTCCCATAAATACTATATTCATGTCCTCATCCTTTCCTAATTTATGGCCTCTATTCAAGTTAAACACTGTTTTAAGCACCGCTAAGCATTAATCGATAAGTCTTCACCGCCGCATGTTGGTTTTACATGATCGCGTAAGGATTCACATCAATGGTAATGGACAACCCATCCTTCAGATAAGCGTTTTGGTAATGATCTAATAGCCCTTTTAAAGCAGGCATGAGACCCGGTTCGCGCTTATATTTTATCATGCACTGTGACCGATATCTATCTTTGATCCGTGCAACAGCCGGTGCAACCGGGCCTAATATGACAGCTTCTTCTGTCAGATGTTTCTTTAAATAGACGGCCATTTTTTTGGTCGTCTCCTGTGCCTTTACATAAGATTCATGGCTGACTGTAATCAAAGTCAGATAGAAGAATGGTGGATAATCATGCTGTTTTCTGAACATCATCTCTTGAACATAGAACTGATCGTAATCGTGATGCTGGGCTCTGACAATCGAGTAATGTTCTGGATCATAACTTTGGATGATCACTTCCCCTGGGAGCTCGTGCCTTCCAGCTCGTCCACCTACCTGAGTTAATAACTGGAATGTCTTTTCTGCCGAGCGAAAATCAGGGATATGAAGTGTCGTATCCGCCGCTAGGACACCCACAAGTGTCACATAAGGGAAATCGAGCCCTTTTGCGATCATTTGAGTTCCAAGCAGGATATCCGCTTGTCTCGAACCAAACTGTCCAAGAAGTTTCTCATGGGATCCTTTTCGCCGTGTTGTATCAACATCCATGCGAATGACACGTGCTTCTGGTAAGAGCTGTGTAAGGGCCTCTTCTACCTTTTGGGTACCTGAGCCAAAAAAACGAATATGTTCGCTTTGACACTCTGGACAAACTCTTGGGACCGGTAACGAATAATCACAATAGTGACATTTGACTCGCTGTTCTTTCTGATGAAAGGTCAAGGAAATATCGCAATGCGGACATTTCACCACATACCCGCAATCCCGGCATAAAATAAAGGTCGAATAACCTCTTCGATTCAGAAGCAGGACGCTTTGCTCCCCTTTTTGCAACCGATCTTGAAGAGCCTCCAACAAAGGCTTAGAGAAGATAGAACGATTCCCTTCTCTTAATTCCTCTCTCATATCGACAATTCGAACAGGCGGAAGCATACGATTGTTCACTCGTTCTTTCAAAGTTATGAGATGGTACACGCCTTTTTGCGCTCTTGCATAAGACTCAAGAGAAGGCGTCGCACTTCCAAGGATGACCGGGCATTTATGATAACGGCTCCGAAAAACCGCTACATCCTTCGCATGGTACCGAGGAGTCTCTTCTTGCTTATAACTTGTTTCATGCTCTTCATCAATAATGATGACGCCTAGATTTGAAAAGGGAGCAAAAATGGCTGAGCGGGCGCCGACCACAACCCGGACTTCATCCCTTTGGATTTTCCGCCATTCATCAAATTTCTCACCTTGGCTTAGGCCGCTGTGCAAAACGGCAACATCTGAGCCGAAACGCCCCTTAAAACGGTCGACCATTTGCGGCGTTAAAGAGATTTCTGGAACTAAAACAATCGCTTGCTCACCTTTCTTCAACACCTCTTGAATGGTTTGAAGATAAATTTCTGTCTTGCCGCTTCCTGTTACCCCGTGGCAGAGATGAACACGTGCGGTGTCAGTTTCAAGATCCTTTAATATAGGAAGGATGGCCAGCTGCTGTTCGCGAGTGAGCGGCAAAGGCTCCGTTGTTTGGATCTCCTTTTGATAAGGGTCACGAAACACATCGACTTCTTCTTCAACAAGCGCCCCTTTTTCAACGAGTGTCTTAACGGTATTCCGAGTAGCAGAGACAGCTTGCTCCAAATCAGAAAATGAAAAGGAGGCTCCTACTGGCTGACGGAGCATCCATTCAAGCAATTCATGCTGTTTTCGAGCTCTTCCTGTAAGTGAAGCAAGAACCTCGTTTGCTTTTTTAGCTAACAGGTAATGTTTTATCGTTTTGTAGGTACGCTGATCACCTACATGCTGATCCGCGACTAAGATACCTTCTTTAAGCGCTTTTTTTACTTTAGAAAGCGTCTTAGGAGCCACCTTTTGGATGTCCTCCCAAGCCCACAGTTTTTTCTTTCCAAATAACGTCTGTAGTTCTGGCCACTCCTCAAGCGATTGGTCAGACGAAACTCTCAAGGTCTTCTTGTAGCTTGCCTTCATCATGGATGGAAGGATCGCTTGAAAGGCTTGAATCTTATAGCATAATGTCGTACGGGCGAGCCAATCCCCTAAAGCAATTAATTCTTCTCCTAAAACAGGGGCATCGTCAACGATTGAAAGAATGGAACGAAGCTTTCCGAACTCAGAGGCGTCCTTCAATCCAATAACAAACCCTAGAAGCTTTCGCGGTCCAAAAGGAACAATGACCCTCATTCCCGCTTCTAGCAAATCTGACCATTCATCTGGGACAAGATAATCAAAGGGCTTGTCCGTTTGATTGGCAGGAACGTCCACGATGACTTCAGCAATCATGCTTCTTCCCTCTGGTTCAAAAGACGGGCAAGGGCTTTGCATACTTCATAGGCGACGTCATCCTTTGTTCTTTGGGAAACAAGCTCTGAGGTCCCATTTTTGAAGAAAATCGTCACTTCATTTTCGTCAGAGTGAAACCCGATGCCCGATTGGCTGACGTCATTCGCCACAACCGCATCAAGATTCTTTTTGGCTATTTTGGCTAAAGCATTGGTCATAAGATCATTTGTCTCAGCAGCAAATCCAATTAAAACTTGATTTGTTTTTTTGCGCTCTCCCAAGGATTTAAGAATATCAGGATTTTCGACGAGTTCAATCGACCAGTCCGTACTCTCTGCCGTTTTTTTGTATTTTTTCTCCAAGACCTGCTTAGGGCGATAATCGGCGACCGCCGCGGATTTAATAACCGCATCGCAGGCTGCAAACCGTGAATTCGCGGCTTCATACATGTCGGCCGTTGTCACGACTGGAACGAACTCATCAACAGCTGGTGCCTTCAAATCAGTCGGACCGGCTATCAAGGTCACATGCGCCCCTAAGCGCTTAGCCGCTTTTGCGAGTGCATAACCCATTTTTCCGGAAGAGTAATTCGTTATGTAACGCACGGGATCGATAGGCTCGCGTGTTGGACCCGCTGTAATCATTATGCGTTTCCCTCGTAAAAGAGGCGGGTGCTCCTTTGAAAAAAAGTAGTCTTCCATTGATGAAAATAAATCTTCAGGTTCAGGGAGCCGGCCTTTTCCAATCCAACCGCAAGCAAGAAGACCTTCACCCGGCTCAAACACTTCATAACCGAAGGACTTCAAGCGGTTCAGATTGTCCCGTACAGCAGGATGGTCATACATGTTCACATTCATGGCAGGTGCCACCCAAACAGGTGCTTTGGAGGCTAGAATCGTCGTTGTCACCATATCATCAGCTTGTCCGCTTGCTAATTTTGCAATGATATTGGCCGTTGCCGGCGCCACAAGGATTAGATCAGCTTTATCAGCCAGATCAATGTGAGCGATTTGATGAGGAACTTTCTCTGTAAAAGTATCGTCGTAAACCGGATTTCGGGATAAGGCTTGAAAGGTTTGCACCCCGACAAACTCTTTAGCAGCTGATGTCATCAGCACATGAACCGACGCTCCGGCTTTTGTCAGCATGCTTGTTAATGCCGCTGCTTTAAAGGCTGCAATTCCTCCAGCAACCGCTAAAAGGATGGTTTTTCCTCTCATTCTTACACGTCCTTTCTAAGTGAAAACACGTTTTTTTACATGAGTCCTTAAATTTAATGACAGAATTTAGCTGCCCGCCCCCAACCACTGATTAGAAACGTCCTGGTTAAAAGAGCGTAATCGGATGTCCCATTTCTAATTAAAGTGAAAGCAACAACCTCATTTGGTTGTTGCTCAAGTTGGTTCGGGCGACGGTCATCAACCTGTCTATCAGTTTAGCTTTGCGACTATCGATTCATCCATTATTAAGAGTGTTTAATGGTAATAGCCTCTTCACGGATTTCCTCTAGCGCTTTTCCTACTGGCTTATCCGAGAATGGACGCGGGATGAGAACATCGCCTTCTTGCTGAATTTGTCTTGCTCTTTTTGATGAAAGCGTCACAAGTGTATATTTGGAATTGACCTTTTCTAGCAATGAGTCAATAGAAGGATAAAGCATCATGTTATTCATCAACCTCCGTAAGTTGTTTGTATTTTTCAATGACCCGCTCCCTTTTGCAGTGCTCGGCTGTCACAATGGCTTCAATCCGATCACAGGCAAGGGTAACTTGATCATTTTCAACGACATAATCGTAATGAGACATCATCTCAATTTCTTCTTTTGCAATGGAAAGTCTCATGGCAATCGATTCCGCTGTTTCTGTTCCTCTTCCTTCAATGCGGTTTTTAAGTTCGCTTAGAGAAGGCGGGGCAAGAAAGATAAATAAACCCTCAGCGAAATTCTTTTTGACTTGCATGGCCCCTTGAACTTCAATTTCTAATATAACGTCCTGACCGCTTTCCAAAGTATTTTGGACGTAATCAAGGGGAGTGCCATAATAATTACCCGCATATTCTGCCCACTCCAGCAATTGGTTTTGGTCAATCATTTGTTGAAATTCTTCCTTCGTCTTAAAGAAGTATTCCACTCCATGCTGTTCACCTGCTCGAGGCTTGCGTGTTGTCGCAGATATGGAATAATCCAATTGTGATTCCCTGCTTCTAAGTGCCTTACAGACCGTCCCTTTTCCTACGCCGGACGGGCCTGAAAGCACCACTAATAATCCTTTTTCCTTATATCCCATAGGCATGTTTCCCTCCAGCCTTATTCAACTTTCATCAGACTCTTCTTCTTGTTGGACAAGACGGCCTGAAACGGTTTCCGGCTGCACAGAAGATAAAATGACATGATCACTATCCATGACAATAACCGCCCGTGTTCGTCTTCCATATGTCGCATCAATGAGTTTATTTTGATCTCTAGCAATTTTAATGAGCCTTTTAATCGGTTGCGACTCAGGGCTCACAATTGAAATAATTCGATTGGCCGAAGCTATATTGCCAAATCCAATATTGATTAATTTGATCATCCAAACTAGCCTCCTATTAAGGGGTAGACATCCCTGCCTTATTAAACTTGGCATCAGCTTCTCAAGAGAGCTACAGCAAATCTAACACAGTCTATTCTATATTTTGAACTTGTTCGCGAACCTTCTCCAGTTCACTTTTTAACCGGACAACGTCCTGTGTAATTCCTACATCAGGGCTTTTGGACCCCATCGTATTCAGTTCGCGATTCATTTCTTGAATTAAAAAATCGAGCTGTCTGCCGATGGCTCCATCCCTCTCGAGTATCGCTCGAAAATGGTCAATATGGCTGAATAACCGCGTCAGTTCTTCAGAGATATCGGTCTTCTCTGCAAAGATTGCTACCTCGTTGATCAGGCGGTCCTCGTCCGGAGCTCCATGTTCAGATAGTAAATCAAGAATGCGTTTATGCAAGCGTGCTTCATAAGCTTTTGCGATTCGCGGTGCTTCTGCCTTAATTTGAGTTCCTCCCGCTTCAATCACCTGCAGCCGACTGAGAATATCTTCTTTTAAAAAGGTTCCTTCTTTTCTTCTCATAGCGAGCAGTTCTTCACAAGCCCCATTAAGAGACTGATGAATAAGTGCTTCTAATTGGGAGGACTTAGGCGATTGTTCCTTTATCGTCAGCACTTGAGGCAAATCAAGAAAAGCTTTCCAGTTCCCCAAATGTGCTGATTCAGCGTCTCCAAGACGTTTCTGCATTTCAAGGCTCGCTTCACGATATTGATCAAACATATCCCAATTAATTTGCAGCTGCTGCTTCAGGGCTTCGGAACCTTCAATTGTAAAATAAGCAGATAGCTTTCCCCGTTTAAATTGGGCGCTCATACTCCGTTTCAAAGCGTCTTCTAGAGACAACCATTGGTTCGGCAGTGTGATGGAAATATCCAGATAGCGATGGTTGACCGCCTTTACTTCAACCGTCACCTCCCAATTTCCTTCTTGACAGGTTGCCCGTCCATAGCCTGTCATACTATGTACCATTCTATCACATCCGGTCATCATTCTATACGCACGGTCAGGGTTTGAACCCATATCTATCTTATTATAATCATTTTTAAAGGATTTTCAAAAGTAATTTAAAAACACATTCCTATTTTATCACACTCTCCTAAAAACAAGATAACACAAACTACTTATGCTATACTACCCATAGAAAGAGAGGGATGCCCCATGAGTTTCGATGGGATCGTCACCCACGCCATTGTAAGAGAATTGAACGGGCTGCTTAAAACCGGGCGAATTGTTAAAGTCTACCAGCCGCACGATACCGATCTTCTTCTCCACGTTCGAGCAGGAGGAACGACCTATAAATGGTTAATTTCAGCCAGCGCCCAATTTTCACGTACACATTTAACTAAAGAAGCTTTTAATAATCCAAAGGAACCTCCCATGTTCTGCATGGTCCTTCGCAAGCATCTAGAGGGGGCATTTATTGAAAGCATTGAACAAATAGGGTTTGAACGGATTCTTCACGTTCACATAAAAGGTAAAAATGAGATCGGCGACACGGTGCAAAAAAAATTAATCATTGAACTAATGGGTAAGCACAGCAATATCATGTTAGTCGACGGAAAAGAAGGGATGATCTTAGATGCCATAAAAAGGCTGTCTCCTTCGGTTAACCGTTATCGAACTATTTTGCCGGGGCGCCCTTATGTCAATCCACCTGAGCAAGATAAACTTAATCCACTGACGATCGAGCGGGATGACTTGTTAAGAAGACTTGACTTTAATGCGGGTAAGCTTGATCGACAGCTAGTCGAACACGTTGAAGGCTTTTCGCCGCTTTTAGCAAGAGAGGTCTTGTTCCGTGCTGGACTCGGTCACCGTGAAGCCCTTCTCAGCGCTTTTTTTGACCTTCAACAACAGATAAGAGAAAACCGCTTCGAACCGACAATCGTTCAAGTTCCCCAAAAGAAAGAAGCTTTTCATGTGGTGGCTCTTAACCATTTAGGTGGGATATCGGAAACCTATGATTCAGTCAGCGATATGCTGGATTCCTTCTATGCCCTTAAAGCAGAATCGGATGTGGTTAAGCAAAAGACAAGTGACTTAGGTCGATTTGTAGGGAATGAACTTAAGAAAAATGAATCAAAATTACAGAAACTGCGCGAAACGCTGAAAGAGACAGAGGAAGCTTCTACCTATCAATTATACGGGGAACTCCTGACGGCTCACATGCACCAAGTTAAAAAAGGGGATGCTCTGCTTAAGGCGGTCAATTATTATGATCCCGACCAGGCTATCATTGAAATCCCTTTGGACCCTAATAAGACGCCGTCAGACAACGCTCAACGTTTGTTTAAGAAATATAACAAGCTAAAGCACGCTAAACAAGTTGTTCAAGAGCAAATTCAACAGACCGAAGAGGAAATCGTGTACCTTGAACATGTCGCTCAGCAGATTGAATCCGCCTCATTAAGGGATATCGAAGAAATTCGCGAGGAGCTGGAGGAAGGCGGCTATGTTCGAAAGCGTCGTCGTCAGACTAAGGCAAAGCAAGCCAAGCCGGTCATCGAAAGCTATACAGCGGCAGACGGCACCACCATTCTCGTTGGGAAAAATAATAAACAAAATGACTATTTAACCATGCGTTTAGCTGATGAAGACAACGTTTGGCTTCACACAAAAGACATCCCCGGCTCACATGTCGTGATCCGCTCTGATCAGCCGAGTGATGAGACATTGAAGGAAGCCGCAGAGCTTGCAGCCTTTTACAGCAAATCCCGTTATTCAAGCAGCGTCCCCGTTGACTATACGTTTATAAAGCATGTTCGAAAGCCAAATGGGGCAAAGCCAGGATTTGTAATCTATGATCATCAAAAAACGCTCTATGTGACCCCCGATGAACGGACCGTCCATCGGTTGAAAAATAATAACCAATAAAAATAAAATTAGAACGGGCACCCGAGACGCTCTCATAGCGTTCATAGGTGCCCGTTGTTGTTGTTTAGAATAGAGGACCGGTGCGGCCTCTTATCATTTATTGATTTTGAGATTGTTGATTATTATTTTTGTTTTTCGTTCCGGTTACTTTTCCGACTGCGTTTGCTGTCGCATCAACCGTGTTCATAGCAGCACTCTCAGTAGTTTGAAGAGCGCTATGAGCCGTATGAAAGGCAGACCCAGCCGTTTCTTTAAGATTCTCTTTGAAGCTGTTGTTGTTATTATTATTGTTATTATTTTGAGCCACGTCAATTCACCTCCTGACCAAATTAGAATTTGTTTCGATAGTAGTTATTATGCAAAAATCCGCTGACACCTCAGACGTGTCAACGGATTTTTTATATCTCTTCTATTTCATCCACGCATCACTTTGCGGATTTTGGTGCCAAATGCTGAGCTTCTGAAGCTGGGCATCGGTTAATTGACCGTTTTCCTTTGCTTGCTGAGCGAGTTCTTGGAAATCTGTTAAGGTTACAAAAGGAACCTGGGCTTCTTTAAAGTTAACCGTTGCGGTTTCAAGGCCATATGTAAAGATAGCCACTGCACCTAATACCTCTGCCCCTTCTTCACGGATCGCTTCTGCAGCAGACAGCACGCTGCCGCCAGTCGAAATAAGGTCTTCAACGATCACAACCTTTTGACCGGCCTCGATCAAGCCTTCGATCCGCTTTTTCTTACCATGAGATTTGGCAGACCCACGAATATAAGCCATTGGCAAGTCCAGACGCTCGCTTACCCAGGCGGCATGAGGAATGCCTGCTGTTGCTGTCCCGGCAATGACATCGGCATCTGGGTAATGCTCTTGAATAAGCGCCACCATACCATCGGCAATGGCAGCACGTACTCTCGGATAAGAAAGAGTTAACCGATTATCACAATAAATAGGGCTTTTCAGTCCAGATGACCAGGTAAAAGGTTCATCAGGCTTCAGTACAACCGCATTAATTTTTAAAAGATGTCCGGCGATATTTGATTTGAGCTGTGTATTCGTCATTGTTCAGCACTCCATTCTTTGCACACTGTCTCGTAGGCGGCAGCTGGGTTTGCTGCCTTTGTTATACTTCGTCCCACAACAATATAGTCGCTCTCTAAGGCCCTTGCTTTTGAAGGGGTGGCAACCCGCTTTTGATCTTGTACGTCATCTCCCGCCAAGCGAATACCCGGTGTGACTGTAAGAAAATCAGAACGTGTCGCTGTTTTAATCATTTTAGATTCCCAAGCTGAACAAACCACTCCATCCAAACCGCTGAGCTCTGCATGTCTTGCATAAGTCACAATCACTTTGTCCAGCGGCTCTTGAATAAGAAGATCTTTCTCTAAAATAATTTGGTTCGTACTGGTCAGCTGCGTCACTGCAATTAATAGAGGCTTATCGGTATGAGCCGGTGCCCCCGCCTCTAACCCTTCCCTTGCAGCTTCCATCATTGGCCGGCCGCCCGCTGCATGGACATTGACCATATCTACTCCAAGGCGTGCCAGGCCTTTCATAGCCTGCTTCACTGTATTTGGAATATCATGAAGTTTCAAATCGAGAAAGACAAAATAACCGGCTTCCTTCAAATCATGAATGAGGCGCGGCCCTTCTTGATAAAAAAGCTCCATGCCCACCTTGACAGAGGGTTTATATGGTCCCAATTCTTTTAAAAACTGTTTGGTCTTCTCATAGCTTGGGAAATCGAGCGCCACCAAGACTTCTTTTTGTGAAATCACTTGATCAGGTTCAGTCGTTTTCATCCTCGTCTCCCCTTCGTAACTTAAATGACCTTTTGAGCTTCTTTCCAGCTGATGCCGATAAGGTCGTTGATGTCTGTCACACCGCGCTCTTCCATGGCCTGAGGCAAAGCTTCAATTAATTTCGGACAAGCAAATGGATCAACAAAATTAGCGGTCCCAACTGCTACAGCACTGGCTCCTGCCATTAGGAACTCGATAACATCATCAACCGTTTGGATACCTCCCATCCCAATAATTGGAATGCTAACTTGTTGGCTGACTTCATAAATCATCCGAATGGCAACAGGCTTAATCGCCGGCCCGCTTAAGCCTCCTGAACGGTTGGCTAAGATCGGTTGACCTGTCTTCCGATCAAGACGCATGCCAAGAAGTGTATTAATCATAGAGAGTCCATCCGCCCCCGCTGCTTCTATCGCTTTTGCCATGCTGACGATATCCGCAACATTTGGAGACAGCTTAACGTAGACAGGAACCCCCGAGACGTTTTTTACTTTTTCCGTCAAGCGGGCAGCGATATCCGGGTCGGTCCCAAAGGCTATTCCGCCTTCTTTAACATTGGGGCAAGAGATGTTGAGCTCAAGTGCAGATACATGTCCTGTTTGTCCTAACTGACGGGCGACTTCCACATAGTCGTCCTCTGTTGATCCTGCTATATTCGCTAAAATCGGGGTATCACAAAGGGATTTTAGAGTCGGAAGTTCTTTTTCAATAATCTTTTTGACTCCAGGATTCTGCAGGCCAATGGCGTTCAGCATCCCTGCTGTCGTCTCAGCCACTCGAGGTGTTGGGTTGCCAAACCTAGGGTTTAATGTTGCAGCTTTAATCGCCATGCCACCGAGTACGTTTAGATCATAGAAAGCGGCATATTCTTGTCCGAAAGCAAAACAGCCTGATGCCGGCATAATCGGGTTTTTCATCTCTAAACCAGGTAAATGAACGTCAAACTTCATGATAGCACCACCTCACCTGCACGAAATACCGGGCCATCTGTACACACTTTTTTATAAGACGCACCTGTTGAATCCTCTTTTGTATGACAGACACAAGCTAGGCAGGCGCCAATGCCGCAGCCCATTCGCTGCTCAAGTGACAGGTAAACCGGTTGATTCCCATAATCCGCTTCCAGGGCTTTAAGCATTGGGATCGGCCCGCAAGCAAACAGTGTATCAAAGGTAAGCGATTCCTGCTCCATCACGGTGGTAACGAAGCCCTTTGTCCCATGCGTTCCATCTACTGTTGCGATATAGGTTGGACCGAGTGTTTTAAATTCATTTTCATAGAAAACAATGGGCTCAGATTGAAAGCCAAGAACATGGGTTACGGAAACTCCGCGCGCTCTTAACATCTTTGAGAGCAGAAAGAGAGGCGGAACACCTACTCCTCCGCCAACTAATAAAGCATGACCGCCTTCTGGTACTTCATCAACTGGAAAGCCATGACCAAGCGGCCCTAATACATCGACCAAGATTCCAGGCTGAAGCTTGGCTAATGCTTTTGTTCCGTCCCCTTCAGCTCGGTAGATCATCGTGACTTCTTCTCTTTCATGGTTCACATCACATAGACTGATCGGGCGGCGAAGGAGGGGGAAAAGCCCCTCACCGACTTTAATATGAAAAAATTTGCCGGGCTCCTGCACCTCTTTCGCAAGCGAGCCCCTAACGATCAGTTTAAAAATGTCTTTCGCTATTCCTTCATTGCTTACAATCTCCATCAGCTGCGTTTTCAAGACATCACCACCGTTTTGGGTCGTTCTATAGCTGGCATTGCTTCTGAAGAGAAGCAGAAGGATTCAAGTACTCGAAGCAGCGCCTCAGTTGTATCAAGTGATGTTAAACAAACCACCCCATTTTCAACCGATTCACGGCGGATGCGGAAGCCGTCTCTAGCCGGCTGCTTTCCCTTTGTTAACGTATTAACTACAAATTGAGCTTTGCCTTCACGGATCGTGCTGAGTAGATCCTGCTCACCGGTTTCTCCTTTATCAATTTTGGCGACAACTGTTGCCCGAATGCCTTCAGCTTCCAAAAGACGTGCGGTTCCTTCTGTAGCCAGAATGTTATAGCCGATATTAGCAAACCGTTTAATAAGTGGGAGCGCTTCTTCCTTATCTTTATCAGCAACGGTAAAGAGAACCGAACCAAATGTTGGAATCGTCATACCGCTTGCCAACAATCCTTTATAAAGGGCTTTTTCTAATGTCTGATCACGGCCCATGACTTCACCCGTTGACTTCATTTCAGGTCCAAGCGTAATGTCAACACTTCTTAACTTTGCAAAAGAGAAGACAGGCACCTTAACAAAAACTTCATCCGGCTCTTGATGATACCCCGTACCGAATCCCTGTGAGACGAGGTCCTGACCTAAAATCGCGCGAGTCGCAATATTAGCCATTGGAACCCCTGTAATTTTACTTAGAAAAGGAACGGTGCGGCTTGAGCGCGGATTCACTTCTAGAACATAAACCTCTTCGTTTTGAATAACAAATTGAATATTTAAGAGGCCGATAATTTTGAGCCCTTTCGCAATTTTTATGGTTGTCTCAATGATCTTATCCTTGACGGTCTGACTCAAACTCTGTGGAGGATATACCGCAATGGAATCTCCTGAGTGAACACCGGCCCGTTCTATATGCTCCATGATCCCTGGAATGTAGACATCCTTGCCATCTGAAATGCCATCCACTTCGACCTCTGTCCCAACTAAGTAACGGTCAACGAGAACTGGATGGTCCGGGTTGACTTTCACCGCATTGGTCATATATTGAATGAGTTCTGCTTCTTTATAGACAATTTCCATCGCGCGTCCCCCAAGCACATAAGACGGGCGAACGAGAACGGGATAGCCGATTTCAGAAGCGATCGCAACAGCTTGCTTAGTTGAGAAGGCGGTTTTCCCTTTTGGACGGGCAATGTCTAAACGCATCATTAACTGCTCAAATTTATCTCGATCTTCTGCCTCATCCATTGCTTCTAGTGAAGTTCCTAAAATTTGGACGCCTCGAGCACTTAACTCGGCTGCTAAGTTAATCGCCGTTTGCCCGCCGAATTGGACGATAACGCCTTTTGGCTTTTCAAGCTCCACGACATGCATGACGTCTTCCACTGTGAGCGGCTCCACATATAATTTGTCAGAGACACTAAAGTCTGTTGAGACAGTCTCTGGATTATTATTAATGATAATCGCTTCGTACCCGCATTCTTTAATCGCCCAGACCGTGTGAACCGTCGCATAATCGAATTCAATTCCTTGACCGATGCGGATCGGACCGGATCCAAGCACGATCACTTTTTCGCGGTCAGTACGAACGCTCTCATTCTCTTCTTCATAGGTGCTATAGTAATAGGGGGTTTCGGATTCGAATTCACCCGCGCACGTATCCACCATTTTGTAGACTGGAAAAAGTCCGGTTTCTTTACGATGATGATAGATCTCTCGTTCATGAACGCCCCAAATGCGGGCAATAGCACGGTCAGAAAAGCCTGAGCGCTTCGCTTTTTCTAAAACTGAATCGTTGTTCCTGTTTTCCGCGAGTTCTTTTTCAAGATCGATAATCGCTTTAATCTTTTGCAGGAAGTAGCGATCAATTTTAGTCAAAGACCAAATCTCCTCAATGGTGGTGCCACGGCGAAACGCTTCTGAGATATAAAAAATCCGCTCATCATCCATTTTTAAGATGCCGTCAATTAATTCTTGATCCGATTTCTCTGCAATCGGTTTTGACCAGAGGTGATCATAACCGGCTTCAAGTGAACGAACCGCTTTGAGAATGGATTCCTCAAAGGTTCTTCCCATGGCTAACACTTCACCGGTTGCCTTCATTTGGGTACCAAGGGTACGATTCGCCGATTCAAACTTATCAAACGGCCATCTTGGCATTTTGGTTACGACGTAGTCAATCGAAGGCTCGAAGCTTGCATAGGTCGTTCCTGTAATCGCGTTTTTGATTTCATCCAAGTGATAGCCAACCGCAATTTTTGCCGCTACCTTCGCAATGGGATAACCTGTTGCCTTAGAAGCAAGAGCGGATGAACGGCTGACGCGAGGATTGACTTCGATAATATAGTAATTTTCACTGTTTGGATTAAGGGCAAGCTGAACGTTACAGCCCCCCTCAATCTTAAGCGCACGGACGATTCTTAATGACACGCTGCGAAGGCGCTGAAGATCGCGGTCAGAGAGCGTTTGAGTCGGTGCCGTTACAATGGAATCCCCCGTGTGAATGCCGACTGGATCAATGTTTTCCATCGGGCAGATCGCAATCGTTCCATCATTCCCGTCACGCATGACTTCAAATTCGATTTCCTTAAAACCCGCAATGCTTTTTTCAATGAGCACCTGATGAACAGGGCTTAGCTTCAATCCATTAGCCGCGATTTCTTCAAGACCTTTTGAATCGTTGACAATACCGCCGCCGGTTCCGCCAAGTGTGTAGGCCGGACGAATAATGAGCGGGAAACCGACTAGATCAGCAAATTCGCGGGCGCCTTCCATGTTATTGATGATCCGGCTTTCTGGTACAGGCTCCCCCAATTGAACCATCAGCTTTCGGAAAAGGTCTCGATCCTCTGCTTGTTTGATCGAAGCTAGTTTGGTTCCGAGCAGTTCAATCCCGTATTCTTCAAGAATCCCAATTTGATCCAGCTCCATTGCCATATTAAGTCCTGTTTGACCGCCAAGAGTGGCAAGAATGCCATCAGGACGTTCTTTACGAATAATGCGGCTTACAAAATCAATATTAAGGGGCTCAATGTAAACGCGATCTGCTGTCTCGGTGTCCGTCATAATCGTCGCCGGGTTCGAGTTGATCAACACGACCTCATAGCCTTCTTCTTTTAGAGCTCGACAGGCTTGTGTTCCGGAGTAATCGAATTCTGCCGCTTGACCAATAACAATCGGCCCTGACCCGATGACGAGTATCTTTTGAATGTCTGTGCGTTTAGGCATGGAGCACCCCTACTTTCTTTTTTGATTCTTCGATTAACTGCTTAAACTCTTCAAATAATGGACGAGAATCCTCTGGTCCAGGTGACGCTTCAGGATGGAATTGAACACTGAAAGCTGGAAATTCTGTGTGCTTCAACCCTTCGATCGTCCCATCATTAATCGCTACATGTGAGACGCGCAAGCCTGTCCCGCTTAAAGACTCTGGATCCACCGTGTAGCTATGGTTCTGTGACGTCATATAGAAGCGCCCTGTATCCAAATCTTTTACCGGGTGGTTACTGCCGCGATGACCAAACTTCATTTTCTTCGTCGTCGCCCCGCTTGCTAAAGCAATGAGCTGATGACCGAGACAGATCCCAAAGAGCGGTACTTTACCAAGAAGCTCACGAACGGTTTCGATCACATGAGGAACGTCTGTTGGGTCTCCCGGTCCATTTGTTAAAAGAACGCCGTCCGGATGGAGATGTAAAATCGCTTGAGCGGGTGTTGTATGCGGGACAACCACAATATCAAAACCCGTCTTCAACGCTTCCCGAAGAATCCCTTTTTTCATTCCAAAATCCATGATGACCACTCGCTGTCCAAGCCCTGGGCTGTTGTACTCGACTTTGGTCGAAACTCGAAAGACTTGGTCGGTAGGAAACGATGTCTCACAAAGCTCCGCTGCCACACGTTCCGGATCCGCATCCATGTCGCAGAGACGGCCTTTTAGCGTTCCAAATTCTCTTACAAGTTTGGTTAAGCGGCGTGTATCGATTCCGGCAAGACCCGGAATCCCTTTTTCAACGAGCATGTCATGCAGAGAGTATTCACTTCGCCAATGACTAGGTACTTGCTCGAGTTCCTTTACAATCAATCCCGCAACCGCTGGAGAAATGGATTCAAAGTCATCACGATTGATTCCGTAGTTACCAATAAGCGGGTAAGTGAGTGTCACAATTTGGTCGCAGTAAGAAGGGTCAGACAAAATTTCTTGATAGCCTGTCATCCCTGTATTAAAGACCACTTCTCCTTGCCGAAGCTCAGAGCTGCCAAAGCCTTCCCCTACAAAAAAAGCACCGTTTTCTAAGATGAGCTGTCGTTTCATACACTCACACGTCCTTTCTCCCATACGATGTCCCCTTGATAGATCGTAAGTGTTGGCCAGCCTTCCAGTTCCCATCCAGCAAATGGGGTATTTTTCCCTTTGGACAAGAAATGAGCCGGGTCTACTGTTTGTGTTTCTTCTAGGTCAATGACAACGAGGTCCGCTTCCCCGCCAATCTCTATTTTTCCATAAGGCAGATGAAAGGCTTCTGCCGGCTTATTTGTCATGCGCTCTAGCAATTCAGAAAGAGAGAGCACTCCTTTTTTAACCAAGTGCGTATAAAGGAGCGGAAACGCCGTCTCTAGTCCAACGATCCCGAATGGCGCCTTTTCGATCGGCAGCGCCTTTTCGGAAGCGGCATGCGGGGCATGGTCCGTTGCGATAAAATCAAGCGTGCCGTCCAACAAGCCTTCGATTAAAGCCTCGCGATCCTCTACCCCTCTTAATGGTGGATTCATTTTATAATCTGTATCTATGCTTGGAATATCGGTATCTGCAAGCAATAAATGATGCGGGGAAACCTCTGCCGTAACGCGAATCCCTGCTCGTTTTGCGTCCCGAATCACTCGTACCGATTCTTTTGTACTGACATGACAAACATGATAATGGCAATCCGCCGCTTCAGCCAGCAGCACGTCACGAGCAATTTGAACAGATTCAGCGATATTAGGAATCCCTTTAAGGCCGTTTTTCCGAGCAAACTCCCCATCATGGACGGAACCGCCGAAGACGAGTGAGTTATCCTCACAGTGAGCGACAATCGCGACATCTTCTTTTGCCGCCTTTTGCATGGCTTCAAGCATTTTCCCAGCCGTTTGAACGCCGACCCCATCATCTGTAAAAGCAAAGGCACCTGCCTGTTTTAAAGCGGCCAAATCATTCACTGTCTCACCTTTTAGCCCTGCTGTAATCGAACCATAAGGGAGAACTCGGACAGCCGCATCCTTTTCAATCCGTCTCATCAAATCATCTACGGCTTCTACGGAATCTGGAATGGGATTCGTGTTGGGCATTGCCGCAACCGTTGTAAAACCGCCCTTTGCTGCTGCCTGTGTTCCGGTCTTGATGGTTTCCTTATGTTCGCCACCCGGCTCTCTGAGATGGATGTGCAAATCGACAAGACCAGGCGCGAGAAGCTTTCCTTCAAGGTCTATAACTGCATGGTCGGATGAGTCAATGGACTCACCGATCTCGACAATCCGGTTTCCTTCAATCAAAACGTCTTGTTGTTTAAGCTCTTTGTTTAGTAGAGTGAGCCCATTTGTAAGTAGCATCCCCATAATTTTCTGCCTCCCTTTGACTTAGAACCCAATTCAATACAGCCATTCTTGCGTAAACGCCGTTCTCTATTTGTTTAAAAATACGGGAACGCGGCCCTTCAACAAGCGTGCTATCTATTTCAACGCCGCGATTGACCGGTGCCGGATGCATAATGATGCTTCCTTTTTTCATCGTTTTCTCGCGTTCTATCGTTAACCCATAAGCTAGATGATAATCGTCTTTATTAAAGGCTTTTGTCCCGTTATGCCGTTCATGCTGAATACGCAGCAGATTGACAACGTCTGCTTTCTTTATCGCTTCATCAACAGGTAAATAAATACCTGGGAAGTCATTGTTTTGCCACTCTCTCGGACCAGAAAGAATGAGATTAGCCCCCAATCGTGAGAGGATCTTGGCATTAGACCTGGCCACACGGCTATGCCTTAAGTCACCAATGATCGCGACCGTTAACCCTTTTATCCGGTTGAACTCTTCCCGAATGGTCATCAGGTCAAGCAGCGTTTGAGTGGGATGGTCCCCGCTCCCGTCCCCTGCATTAATAATGGAGAGGTTAAGGGTTTCCGCTAAGCCTTCATAATAGCAGTCCTCAGGATGACGAATAATGGCGACTTCCGCTCCAATGGCTTCCAGTGTTTTTAAGGTATCATACAAGGTTTCGCCTTTTTGAACGCTAGAGGTTGTCACATCCACATTTAAAGCTTGAAGCCCCATTCTCTTTTCAGCTACCTCAAAGCTAAATCGTGTTCGAGTGCTGGGTTCAAAAAACAAATTGGCAGCAAATCCAGGCCTTTGAACAGACAGTCTGCCGCTTTTGATCGCTTCAGCCTGATCTAAGATGGCTTCAATTTCAGCAAGTGTTAAGTGCTCTAATGATAATAGATTGGTCATCATGACCCTCCTCTTATATCCCTATCTTGTGTCAGATACTTACGAAAAAACCTCTCAGTCAGCTGACTGAGAGGTTTATCTGGATGGGCAGGGGTAGTCTTCGGCAAATTAGAAATTTCTAAAATTTCTTTTTGCCCATCCTAAGTACCTCCCTTTGTCAGCCTCACAGGACTGCATTTAAAAGGGATCTTTATTCACTTATTAGACTGACTTCATCGGTTTGGTCGACTTCTTGAACCTTAACCGCTACGATTTCATCTTTTGACGTCGGCACATTCTTCCCTGTAAAATCAGGGCGAATCGGCAGTTCGCGATGGCCGCGATCAACCAAAACGGCTAGCTGGATTGAGGCAGGCCGCCCGTGATCCATAACTGCTTCCATAGCAGCCCGAGCTGTGCGTCCCGTGTAAAGCACATCATCCACTAAAATAACTTTTCTTCCATTAATATTAACAGGTAAATCGGCACCCTTTATATGCGGCTCACGGTCCTCTGTTCGAACGGTGAGGTCGTCTCGGTATAATGTGATATCCAGTTCTCCCACATCAATAGGATGGCCTTCGATTTGCTGAATCCGTTCAGCAATTCGTCTCGCAAGGTACACCCCTCGAGTTTTAATCCCAACCAATACAAGATCCTGAACACCTTTATTTCGCTCAATCACTTCATGAGATAAGCGTGTAAGTGTACGTCGGATCGCCTGTTCATCCAGTATAACTTTTTCCACCGGCACCCACTCTTTTCATCTTAAAATAGAAAAACCTCTCTCACATCTGCGAGAAAGGTTATGAGGATCCATCCTAGTAAGCTGTGCCTCAAGTAGGAGAAATCCTATTGCTACAGCAAGCTTATATCATGACCTTTCTCAGCCTCACGGGACCGAATTAAAAGGAAGGCTATTCGATTCATATTCCTTAATTATTATTTCAAATAGAAGAAGGACTGTCAACCGTTATTTCGAAGTTCAGTCAAAAGCTGGGTCATATCCTCAGGAAGAGGAGCAGAAAAATGCATGTCTTCCCCCGTTGATGGATGCACGAAACCGAGCTCCCTAGCATGTAAGGCTTGCCCATCAATCGCGAGCGTTGATTTCGGCCCATACTTAGGATCACCGGCTATCGGATGATTAATGTAAGCCATATGAACGCGAATTTGATGTGTTCTTCCTGTCTCAAGGCGGCAGCTTGCTAGTGAATAATGAGAAAAACGCTCTTCAATTTGAACATGGGTGACCGCATTCTTACCGTTTTTTAGATTGACCGCCATCTTTTTGCGGTCTTTTTCGTCACGCCCAATTGGAGCATCGATGGTCATTTTATCATGCATCGGAACACCATGAACAATCGCTTGATACACGCGTTCGGTTGTCTTAGCTTTTAATTGAGCGGCAAGAGATTGGTGAGCGCGATCATTTTTTGCTGCGACCATGACACCTGATGTATCTTTATCGATTCGGTGAACAATCCCAGGACGCATGATTCCATTAATACCGGATAAGTCCTGACAGTGGAAGAGCAGCGCATTGACGAGCGTCCCCGTATAATGGCCGGGAGCCGGATGAACAACCATCCCCCGAGGTTTATTAATGACAATAACATCCGCATCTTCATACAAAATGTTAAGGGGAATATCTTCTGGAAGAATGTCTGGCTCCTCCATATTAGGCATCTGCCATTCCACTCGGTCCTCCATTTGAACCTTATAATTAGGCTTGACTTGCCCTTCATTGACCCGGACATGACCTTCTTTAATTAATTTTTGAATCATTGTTCGCGATAGATCCTCGAGCGACTCGCTCAACACTTTATCGAGACGCTCTCCATTTTCAGTTTCCGTAATAATGAGTTGGTTATCGAGTGTTTCTTCGTCCATAATCACTTCTCCTTCTTGCTGTCTACGATCGAGTAAATCAATAATAAGACAGCCCCAATACATAAAGCCGAATCCGCTAAGTTAAAAATAGGATAACTATAAGATCCGATATAGACATGAATAAAATCCACAACTTGTCCATGCAACAAGCGGTCGATAAAATTGCCGAGAGTCCCGCCAATAATTAGCCCTAAAGAAGTTCCTAAGAGCGGCTTAAAGCGGCCAAGTTTTTGCATATAATAAATGACAACCACAAGCACGACAATAGAGATGATATAGAAGAAGAGCATTCTTCCTTCTAAGATACTCCAAGCTGCTCCTGAATTTCTGAGTGACGTAATATAAAAGACATTCGGAATGATGGGGATATTATCTCCCACATTCATAGCGTGAGATACAACATATTTACTGATTTGATCTAAAAGTACGACAAAAATAGCGAGTGCATAATATATCATCTCGTTCTCCTCCTTAGCCTTCTGCTTTAAAATTTTAGCATATAAGTAAGAAGAAGACGAACAAAGATTCAAATGGATTCCCCATAAGCCCATAAAACAAAGAAAGTAGCCGACTAACTCGGTTTTATTCAAACTAAAAAGCGAATCAAAGAGCGGTCGCCTAATCGGAATGGGCCATCATTGCGTTAGTTTTATTTCAGGCGGCCAATGAATGATGCCTTGCTGACTCCATTTTTAGTTATTGCCAGAATGAATAGGCGGAGAATTTCCGGCTATTGTTAAAAATGTCGACTAAAAAACGAAAATAGGCGGAGGTTTTCCGCTTAACAGATCTAAATGAAGACAAATTCATGGCTTTGAATACGTATAAACGGAATAACTCCCCTTATTTTTATGAAAATTGGAGTGTCTCTTCATTTAAACGGAAATCTTCCGTTTATTTTTCAAGCACCTTTTAGCGGATCGGGATCCGTTGCTCTCTCTATGTAACGAGGAGTAACTCCTCGTTGTCAATCCATCGATTCATCTGAATAGGGGTCTTCTTCGGCTACATTTTCCTGGTTCATCCATTGGTCATATTGGATGTTCTTCACATACTGGACATTCTCATCACCGGTATACCCTTCAATTCCAGTAGCGCCAATGGCTTCAACTAAGGAAACATACCCTAAGCCATCATAACTGTCCATAAGAGATGAGCCATCATAAGTCATGCCGGATTGGTTATACGCGGCAACAAGGTCATAAGCATTTTGCTCATTGAACTCCGTTTCATCAGAACCTGTATAATACTCTTTCTCCATATCCCGAAGGACTTCTTCTTCAATCGGGCGATCATGATTAATAAAGGTATTGGGTGAGTTTTTCTTAACCGTCCTGGCTGTGGGAAGCGCTTCGAGGCGTTCATACGGGATCGCCTCACCTGTTTCCTCATCGATTCCATAGGTCCCTTTTTCCATTCGCTCTAAGGCAGCGTCAATGTCCTCAAGCTGTTCTTCGCGCATTTGTTTTAAAACCATGTCTTTTTCACGTTCATATAAAGCAGTCGCCTCGTCAGCGGGGTGATTATCGTACTGAGATAATTCTCCAGAAGCCGATTGAGAGGCATAGCCCTCATCCATTCCAAATTCTTCTGTGACTTTGAACTCATGCAAAATCTCTTGCTTTTCTTTCAGTAGCTCTTGTTTGAGCTTGTCATATGAATAGGAATCCATTCCTGTCGCCTCCTTCCTTAGAGTGAGAAATCTCACTGCTTATAGTGTTTGAAAAGTCCGTGTCACTTAGACCCATAAATAGTTGTCAAATCACTCAAAGCTTTACCACCATTTCCATTAGAAAAATATTGGCTCGCGCCATGCCCTTCTACTTTGGTCGATTTTCTTTATGTATATAAAAAAGGCACCTGGAAAAATCCAAGTGCCTTTGGACTGCGATTATTTGACTGTCTCTGCACAACGGTCACAGAGGTCGGGGTGCTCTGGATGAGCGCCAACACTTGGCAATACCATCCAGCAACGTTCACATTTTTCACCTTCAGCCGGTTGGACGACAACTGCCACATGTTCCGCTTTTTCAGCTTCTTCTGGGGCTTCTGAATAAGTCCCGCCAAGAGTGACTTGTGAAACGATAAACAAGTGCTCTAAGTCCTTTGCGGATTCTAAAAGAGCTTGCAACTCCGGTTTTGGATAAATCGCAACAGCTGCTTCAAGCGATTTTCCGATCACTTTTTGATTACGCGCCACTTCCAACGCTTTTAAGACATCATCGCGAACCTCGATTAAAGTTTCCCATTTATTAAGGAGACCTTTTGGATCTTCGACGGTGACGGCTTCAGGTAAATCACTTAATTGAACATACTCTTCTTTCTCACCAGGAATGTAGCTCCACACCTCTTCAGCCGTATGAGGGATAATCGGTGTTAAAAGCTTGGTAAGGGTAACAAGCGTCTGATACAAAACGGTTTGGGCCGAACGTCTTGAACGGCTGTCTTCAGCATCCGTATAGAGTGTATCTTTTGCAATATCCATATAGAAAGCACTTAGATCAATTGTACAATAATTATGGATCGCATTATAAACCCCTAAGAATTGATAATTATCGTACGCTTCTCTTACACGATTGGTCAGCTGCTGGAGCTTCAGCATCATGAATTGATCCATTTCAGTTAGTTGATCAAATTTTAAACTATTTTTTGCAGGATCAAATCCGTTTAAATTCCCAAGCATAAAGCGAAGTGTGTTACGGATTTTACGGTAAACTTCTGCGACTTGTTTTAAAATGTCATCCGATACACGTGCATCCGCCGTAAAGTCCACTGATGAAACCCAAAGGCGAATAATGTCCGCACCGAGATTCTTCATCACTTTGATTGGATCAATAACATTACCGACGGATTTACTCATTTTGTGGCCTTCCCCGTCTAACACAAAGCCATGACTAATGACTTGCTTGTAAGGGGCTTTCCCTGTTACAGCCACACCTGTTGATAAGGAAGAGTTGAACCAACCGCGGTATTGGTCAGATCCTTCAAGATAAATATCCGCTGGACGAACTAGATTCTCACGCTGCTCAAGAACCGCTTGATGGGATGAACCTGAATCAAACCAAACATCCATGATATCCGTCTCTTTGCGGAAGATGCCGTTTGGACTGTGCGGTGATGTGAAGCCTTCAGGAAGTAAGTCCTTTGCTTCACGCTCAAACCAAATATTTGAGCCATGCTCACGGAACAGGTTGGAGATATGATCGATCGTTTCAGGTGTCAAAATCGGCGTTCCATCCTCCCCATAAAACACAGGAATAGGCACACCCCAAACACGTTGTCTTGAAATACACCAATCTTCTCGGTCACGCATCATGTTATGGATGCGAACCTCACCCCAAGTTGGGAGCCACTTCACTTCCGTAATAGCTTTTAAAATTTCATCGCGGAAATCTTTGATCGACGCAAACCATTGTTCAGTCGCGCGGAAGATGATCGGTTTCTTTGTCCGCCAATCATGCGGATAGGAGTGCGTGATAAAATCAAGCTTGATCAGGGCACCGACTTCCTTTAGTTTGTCCGTGATCGGTTTGTTCGCTTGATCATAGAAGAGGCCTTCAAATCCAGGAGCCTCATCAGTCATAACCCCTTTTTCATCAACCGGGCAAAGAACATCTAAACCATATTTCTTCCCGATAATAAAATCATCTTCCCCGTGTCCTGGAGCTGTATGAACACATCCTGTACCGGCTTCAAGCGTCACGTGGTCACCGTTGATTACTAGTGAGTCACGGTCATAGAAAGGGTGTCTGGCCACAGCACGGTCGATTTCACTGCCTTTAAAGGTCTTGAGCACCAAGGCACCTTCCCAGCCAAACTGCTGCTTAAGATCCTCTAGGAGACCTTCAGCGACAATGTATTTGTGATCCGCTACTTGAACAACAACATAATTGAATTCAGGGTTAACGCTGATCGCCACATTCGCAGGAATGGTCCAAGGCGTTGTGGTCCAGATGATGATTTCCTCATCCCCAGCGAGCAAGTCCCCGTGTGCTTCTTTTAGTTTAAACGCGACATAAATAGATGGAGAGCGCTTATCTTGGTATTCAATCTCGGCTTCTGCTAAGGCTGACTCCGAGGTTGGCGACCAATAGATCGTTTTTTTATCTTTATAGATATACCCTTTATTCGCCATTTCTCCAAACACTTTAATTTGAGCAGCTTCATAGGAGTTATGAAGCGTGACATAAGGATTTTCCCAGTCGCCTCTTACCCCTAAGCGTTTAAATTGAGTGCGTTGACGGTCGATTTGTTCCAAAGCATAATCCGCACAAAGCTTACGGAATTCCGCAATGGACATCGATTTACGATTAACCCCTTTTTTCGCGAGCGCTTGTTCGATTGGCAGACCATGCGTATCCCAGCCGGGAACATAAGGCGCATAAAAACCAGCCATTGATTTGTAACGAACAATCATGTCTTTTAAGATTTTATTTTCAGCGTGACCAATGTGAATATCACCATTCGCATATGGCGGTCCGTCATGTAAAACAAAAGTTGGTTTCCCTTTGCGTTTTTCTAAGCTTTTTTGATAAAGATTGACTTGATCCCATTCCTCTTGCATCTTAGGCTCTTTTGTAGGAAGCCCCCCGCGCATTGGGAAATCCGTCTTCGGCATTAACAATGTGTCTTTGTAATCCATTTTCTCTCCTCCAAACCTTCCTAGTCCGTTCCAACCATTTGGTTAATTAAACAGCAAAAAACCTTCCGTCCAAAAAAGGGACGGAAGGTCCGTGGTACCACCCTAAATGCTTTTTTTGAAAAAAGCCACTCGGAATTCGTAACGTGAATGACCCGCTATTGTCTACTCAGGACGTTATACTTAGCCCTTTCGGAATAGAGCTCAAGGGTGATATTCAGCCGGTCTCTCTGATTGGGCTCTCACCATCCCCAATTCGCTGAAACTGTTCAATCGACTTACTGTCCCTATCACAGCTAAATGACATTAATATTTTTTAAGTATATGAAAAAAGAGAGAGAGTCGTCAAGTCCTGACTCGTTTATCTGCTTTGTTAATCACGATAACGCGTTGCAAATTCAGATGAATCATGTTCTTGTAACGCCTCGTCCTCAAATGGCTCTGATAACTTATCCCAATCATCATTCCTTAGTAATTCGAGTTGCGCCTCGATTAGCATACGAAAGCGTGTGCGGTACACTTTCGCCTCTTTTTTCAGTTCTTCTATTTCCAAGGAAATTTTCCTTGATTTGCTCAAGGCTTCATTAATGATCCGGTCCGCATTCTTCTCAGCTTCTTTGACGATTAATCGCGCTTCCTTGGTGGCATGCTGCTTCACATCTTCTGCCGTTTCCTGAGCCACTAAAATGGACTTATTCAATGTATCTTCAATGTTTGAAAAGTGGCTGAGCCGTTCTTCTAATTTTTGATTCTTTTCTTCTAAATTCTTTTTATCTCGAATAAGGACTTCATAATCCTTAATAATTTGATCAAGGAAATCATTCACTTCATCCTCATCATAACCTCTAAATCCACGTGTAAACTCCTTATTGTGTATATCTAAGGGTGTTAATGGCATAGATGCCACCTCCAATTTTCTTTCAATCAATTTTACCATGTAAATTTCGACAAATGTAGAGATTATTCCTGCTTCTTTTCAAAAAGAATTTTTTTATGAAGATAAGCATCGGTCAGATTATGCCATTAACGCCGCGCGAGCCCGTGAATCTCTCTTATTTAAGTTGACCAAATGTCACCCATAAATTTCCCCGCCGTGTTTCTCCATCAATGGCAATTAATCGACTTCTGCCAAAACCGCGTACGGATAAGTCGTCACCTGGGGTTAATTCATAGGATGGTTTATCAATCACTTTCCAATTCACTTTAACACGCTCTCCTTTAACAAGGTCCACTGCCTTTGACCTGGTTAACCGATAAATTTCGGCAATGACCACATCAAGCCTTAAAGAAGGAACAGAGCCTTGACGCTCCTCCCATTCGACTTGAGGAGGTTGAAAATCATCCCAAGAACATGGTTCACAAGTAACCGTTGCTTTTCCGACTTGATTCAAATTAAATCGTACATAATCACCAATCTCTTCAGCGACAATAAATTGGGCGCCGCTTTCCGTGATAAGCACATCCCCAAATTTTTCGCGCTTAAGTCCAAGCCCCATTAGTGACCCTAAAAGATGACGGTGCTCAATCGTTACAAATTTGGCAGGATAGTTCAACTCATAGAGTGCCACCTTGAAGTTTCTTGAGAGGTCATCTGAATAAGGGGGTAGAAACAAGGCGCGTTTTCGCTCAGCTTCTTTATAGCCTCCCCAAAAATCAACAGTTAGCTCACCATCAGCTGGAACTAGAGCTCTTACAATTTCCTGTTGTCTAGGATCTAGAAAGTCTGTCAATTTCGGTGTATAACGTTCCAACACTTTATTGCGCGTATCCATCATCGCATCAATAAAGGGCCGCTCTTCCTCTCTGAAATGCTGATAAATAGACACTTCAGGTCACCCCGTTATATTTTGAATAATAAGCGGGAGATTAGCCACTCCAAGCTGCGCGAGCCATAGCACAAAGAAAGCGGCCCAAGGCGAAATATCAATCATACCAAGAGGAGGAATAATGCGACGAAATGGTTCTAAATAAGGCTCACAAAGCCTGGCAAACAGTTGTCCAACCCCAGACTGCCGAATATTTGGTACCCAAGACATAAAAATATAAATAATTAAAATCCACCAATAAATCCTTAAGATGTCTGAAACGATCGACGTGATTAAGTACAAGAACACCCCTCACCTTCACTTTATTAAACCAATCCCGTTTTTGAGCTTACCCGAGACTGTTCCTTTTCAATGATTTATAACATGCTGTTCAATATGTTCAATAAAGTCACCGTTAAGATTAAGATTGTCCAGAGAACCTATAAAAACGAACGGTCTAATTTTCTGGATAGTCCCTTGAGAAATATGTATCGCTCCGCTAAGAAAGTCAAGAAGACGAGTTGCTTCCTCAATCGGAAGTTCTTTAATTGAAAAAACCACCGTTTTATGATCCTGCAAGTGATCGGTTATCTCTAAAACATCATCATAATGGTTAGGAACCAGCCAAACAAATTGCTGAGTCGATTGAACACGCTTGAAATCAATGACATTATTTAGTTGAGGCTTCTTTAATTCTTTCTCGGACTTAAAGGATACAGCCCTTTCTTCATAGTCAGAAGGCTCGTTTCCTTTATTGACGTCTGAATACTCCTCATCCAGATCAAAAAAGCGCTTAAATGCAGCTCTTAAACCCATTCGCTCCTCCCCTTTACCATTCTTTTCCCACAAGTGCAGTCCCTATTCGTATATAAGTTGCGCCTTCTTCAATTGCCACTTCAAAATCATTCGACATGCCCATCGATAATTCTGTGCATGGCGCATACGGCAAATTCAATGAAGCCACTTCTTCTTTTAAGTGTTTAAGCCGGCGAAAAATAGCTCTTAATTCTTCAGGATCTTCAATCAATGGTGCCATCGTCATTAAGCCGACAACACGAATTTTTGAGAACGCCGACAACTCTTTCACAAAGGGAATTGTCTCCTCTGGCAACATTCCGTGTTTTGACGCTTCACCGGAAACATTCACCTGAACAAAACAATTCAAAGGCTTATCGGCCCTCTTATCAATCTCCTTCGCTAAAGACAATCGGTCGAGGGAGTGAAGATAGTCAATCGTTGAAATAACTTCTTTCACTTTTCTTGTCTGAAGCGAGCCAATAAAATGCCAAGTAACTGCATTTCTCCCAATAGCCTGTTGCTTTTCTAAAAGACCTTCGGCACGATTTTCGCCAATGTGCTGAATACCGTTTTCGATTGCCGCTTTGGCGGTCTCAACACTCACATATTTCGTTACCGCAACAAGATGAACCTCTTCTAGTTGCCGTCCCGCCTGTTGACAACTGGATTCGATCCGATTCAGTATGGTTTGATACCGTTCTGGTAAATTCAGAGCGTTCACCCCCTTTTAATTCCAATAAAACCAAGCATTCTGCCTGTTTTCCCCTCTTCTTTGCGATGAGAATAGAAAAGGTCCGTACGACAGCTTGTGCAATAAGTCGTGGTATGAATATTTGATTCAGGCACTCCATATTTTTCAAGGATGCGAAGGTTCGTGAGCTGAAGATTAAGCTGATAATGGCCGTCAGATGACGGGGCCACCAACTCATGATGATCCAAGTCCGAAATAGAGTTAATTTCATCGATCACCCGATCATCCACTTCGTAACAGCAAGAACCGATCGAAGGTCCAATAATGACATCAATCTCCTCTGGCCTTATAGAAAATTCAGTCTGCCATGCGCTGATCATGTGACCCGCAATCTCACCAACTGTCCCTCTCCATCCTGCATGAGCGATTCCAATGACTGATAGGTCTTTCGCTATAAAATAAAGCGGGACACAGTCCGCAAAACACGCAACGAGCAATACATTTGCGTCTGTTGTGTATAGGCCGTCCGTTCCTGTAATAGCGGTGTCCAACTCATAAGCGCCCTTAGAACGATCCGCCAAGGTCACCTTTTCAATCTGATTGGCATGCACTTGTTCAGCTGCTATCCAAGTTTCTAATGAAAAACCGAGATCCTCTGCCAGCAACTGACGATTCGCTAAGACATGCTCCTTGTTGTCACCGACATGAAAACCCATATTATAACGCGCATAGGGTGGTTCACTATATCCCTTCTCACGCGTTGTCATACCGATAACAAGCTGTGAGCCACCTGAGCGGTAAAGGTTGGTCGACACTGTTCCTTCATTTTTTATAAAAAAAGGGTCCTTTCCCATCTCAACACTCCCTATAAGTACACATGACTCCAATTATTATTTTACACTAATTCCATGGCCAAACCAATACACGAATCACGTTAGAAGATAGATAGATCAGGTGCCTCCCTAAGTTATCCGTTCGAACCTGAACAAGCAATAAGTTTTCAGGCAGAAAAAAAAGACCGTAAATGGCCTTTTCAATTTGATTGTTAAATGATTAGTGCGGGGACTTATGAACGCTCTTCTTTCCCATGGTAGTCTTCAGAGGATGTCGAATAAAACCGGACAAGAATGACGTCATCGCCAATTCTGACGATATTTCTCCAAGGAATAACCACATCGTTTTCTCTTCCCAATAGACCGAGCATTTTACCTTGACCAGGAATAATGAGATTATCTATTTTTCCAGTCGTGAGGTTCACATCCAAATCACCAATATGCCCCAGTCTTTTTCCGTTTTCTACATTCACAACTTCCTTTGCTTGAAAATCTGATATTCTTGCCATGTACCTGTCCACCCTTCCCATCTATTACTTTTACTATTTATATGGGGTCAAGGGTCAAAAAAGACATCCCAACTAACAAGTATTCTCTTGTTTTGGCCAACCTTCTTCAATTTAATGGCTTATTATGAAATAATCCGACCCAATCGCGGGGTACAACTCGCATCAGTCAGCGAGAGTTGTCCCATTTTTGGGTCGGAACCTTTAACTTTTTATATTTCGATTCATCTCTTTAATAGCCGCTTTCTCAAGCCGAGAGACCTGGGCTTGGGAAATACCAATTTCCTCAGCTACTTCCATCTGGGTTTTCCCTTGAAAAAATCGCATTGAAAGGATGTTCTTTTCTCTTGCATTAAGTCGTGTCATCGCCTCTCGCAAGGCAATTTCCTCAATCCATTGAAGATCTTTTGTCTTATCATCACTAATTTGATCCATAACGAAAATGGGATCGCCGCCGTCATTATAGATAGGTTCAAACAGAGAAACGGGATCTTGAATCGCATCCAAAGCAAAAACAATATCCTCAGTCGGAACATCTAATTGCTCAGCGATCTCAGCTGCCGTTGGTTCTCGAGAATTCTTTGAGATTAACTTTTCCTTGACCTGCAATGCCTTATAAGCGATATCTCGCAAGGAGCGAGAGACACGGATCGGATTGTTATCTCTTAAGTATCGGCGAATTTCACCAATTATCATTGGTACCGCATAAGTCGAAAATCTAACGTTTTGACCCAAATCAAAATTATCAATAGATTTCATAAGACCGATACATCCGACTTGGAACAAATCATCGACGTATTCGCCACGGTTGTTAAATCTCTGAATGACACTTAAGACAAGTCTTAAGTTGCCGTTGACCAATTTCTCACGTGCAAATTCATCCCCATTTTGCATTTGGACAAAGAGCTCTCTCATCTCTTCATTTTTTAAAACAGGGAGTGTTGCGGTGTCAACGCCACAAATTTCAACTTTGTTGCGTGCCATTTGATTCCCTCCAATCGGAGTGTTTACAAAGTAAAGTATCTCCGATGGAGGAAATTTTATGCATCTGAATATCTCACATGAAGCATCTGTCATTATTCTAAATCGTTAAACCATTTTATTAAATTCCTTCTTGAGTCGCTTTATAATTCGTTTCTCAAGTCTAGAAATATAGGATTGGGAAATGCCTAATTGATCCGCCACATCCTTCTGAGTCTTTTCTTTGCCGCCTGATAAGCCAAATCGCAATTCCATAATCTCCTTTTCCCTGTCATTCAATAAAAGAATCGCTTTTTTGAGCAGGCTTCGGTCGACTTTCTTCTCCATATCCCGTGTAATAATATCTTCATCCGTCCCCAAAACATCAGACAGCAATAATTCATTCCCATCCCAATCCACGTTAAGCGGTTCGTCAAAGGAGACTTCTGACTTTGTTTTATTATTTCTTCTTAAGTACATGAGAATTTCATTTTCAATACACCTAGAAGCATAAGTAGCAAGCTTAATTTTTTTCTCCGGGTTAAAGGTGTTAACGGCTTTAATTAAACCAATTGTCCCAATACTGATAAGGTCTTCGATATTGATTTTGGTATTCTCAAATTTTCTCGCGATATACACGACTAAACGAAGATTTCGTTCGATCAAAGAAGCACGGGCTGATTCATCACCCTTCGTTAATTTAATCAACAACTCCGCTTCCTCATCTTTTGACAGAGGAGGGGGGAGCGCCTCGCTTCCACCAATATAATAAACGTCATCTGGTTTTACTTTAAATACCTGTAAGACCTTCGTATAGAGTTTCAAAAAAAATAGACGTATCTGTCTCATTGACTCACTCCCCTTTTTTGATGTTAGCTCTTTGTTTTTCCACCTTCGTCGTCCAGTCAACTCCCTAACTTAGAAAGTTAATACTCGGGATCTAACCGCCTAAAAAGGTCAGATAAGTTCAACTAAACGTTGTCTCCTGAGATTTCATTTCCACTGAATGACGTACATTTAAGCAGCTGTTCCGAGTTGAACCATATCCGGATGCAAGATACAGTTAAAGTCATTTTCCAAAGAGAGTTGATGATCTGTCAATGCGACTATCACCTTTTTACACTTTAGATGCCCTTTTGAGGACCTGAGATCCACATAATCAGGTTTCAGAGCGAGTACCGTTCGATGTTCACCGCTCACTCCTCTATAAGGAATGACCGTTAATCGATTCACCCAATCAGCAGGCAGTTTGGTGTCTGTTAGCACCTTCATGGGATCGTCCTGCAAATTAAGCTGAGGGAGATACTTTGCACAAACACTTTGGCTGACGAACATTACTGGAGATTGGCTGATCGGATGACGTAATTGGTTACCTGTATCCACTATGCCGACTGCTTCTATAATCGTTTTACCAATTTTCACTCTTACCTCAATGCGTTCCTCTGCCCGCCACTTTCGTATAACAACATGTTCCAAGCGTTTTTTTGAGAACCACCACAGGACCGGAAATCCAACTAGAATGAAGACCCAGCTCAGCGGATCCCCGTATTCAAAGGTACTTAGCTGAATACCTTTAACATAGAATGATTGAGACTGAAGAAAATAATGAAGCGCAAAAAGACCGCCTCCAACCATAAAAGTGACGAAATAAAACATCCCAAAGGCCTGCAAGAAAAGCGCGGGTCGGTGATACCCAAAGACGATCAAAACAATGATTGCTGAATACACGAGTTTACCTATCGGGTTGTAAGCAATCACACCAAGAGGAGTAAAAAGCAAAATGACAATTAAAGAAGCAAAGAAGCCGCCTAAGAAGACGCGCCACTTTCGAACAGGACGCTTTAGAGCAACCGAAGTTAATAAGATCAACATCGTATCGATGAATAAGTTCATCAGCCAGACGACATCGAGATAGACCTTCATGACTTCACCCGCCAAAGGTTTTGCCATAATTATAAAAGCTCATCCATGAGATGTCTGTCGTTTCTTGACACTCATATTCCTGTTATTTTGAAGCATTTTGTCGTATCCAAACCGAGTCAAGCCTCCCTTGTTACGCCTAAGTTACCGAATAGCTTTTTGGGAGGCGGGGCAGGTGGGAAGCGGGGAGACGTATAGCGGATTCTCGTTACACCTCTTTCATTTTTGTGTAACGACGATTCCCTATTCGCTCAAATCGAGGGCTTTTTGGCGTCATAGCGGATTCTCGTTACACCTCTTTCATTTTTGTGTAACGACGATTCCCTATTCGCTATAATCGAGAGCCTTTTTGGAGGCATAGCGGATTCTCGTTACACCTCTTTCATTTTTGTGTAACGACGATTCCCTATTCGCTCAAATCGAGGGCTTTTTTGGAGTCATAGCGGATTCTCGTTACACCTCTTTCATTTTTGTGTAACGACAATTCCCTATTGGCTCAAATCGAGGGCTTTTTGGCGTCATAGCGGATTCTCGTTACACCTCTTTCATTTTTGTGTAACGACGATTCCCTATTCGCTCAAATCGGGGGCCTTTTTGGAGGCATAGCGGATTCTCGTTACACCTCTTTCATTTTTGTGTAACGACGATTCCCTATTCGCTCAAATCGAGGGCCTTTTTGGAGGCATAGCGGATTCTCGTTACACCTCTTTCATTTTTGTGTAACGCAAATTCGCTATTGGCTTGAATTAGAGGGTGATTTCTGGAATAACGGTAACGAGCATTCTCTATTCTCTCGTATTAGGGGCATTTTGGAGACTATTTGAAAAAAAGCCGGCTCAGTTAGTCATTTTCGTGACTTCCTGAGTCGGCCTGCTTTTTTGAACCTTATTATTAACGGCGACGCGTACGATTTCTTAAAAAGGTTGGAATATCTAGTTGATCCTCAGCCTCTGCAGCAGGAGCTGGGTTAGTTCGAGGGGCAGGCTCCTGTTCTTCTCTTATAGGCTGTTGACGAGTCTTTGTTCCAAAAGATTGGCGTTCAGTTCGTTGATTTTGAACAGGACGGCGATTCTCATTTTCTTCAAATCCAGTGGCAATCACCGTTACGATAATCTCATCTTTTAATTCTTCGCTAATGACAGAACCGAAAATCATGTTCACTTCTTGATCTGCCGCGGTCGCTACGATATCCGCCGCTTCATTCACTTCGTATAAGCTTAAATTATTTCCACCAGTAATGTTCATCAAGACCCCTTTAGCTCCATCGATTGATTTCTCTAAAAGAGGGCTGGAAATCGCCTTTTTGGCTGCTTCAGCCGCACGATTTTCACCAGTAGCTACACCGATAGCCATTAAAGCAGAACCGCCTTCTGTCATAATGGTTTTAACGTCGGCAAAATCAAGGTTAATAAGACCTGGAACCGCAATCAGGTCGGAAATCCCTTGAACCCCTTGACGCAATACATTATCGGCTTCACGGAATGCCTCAAGCATCGGTGTATTTCGATCGACAATTTCAAGGAGACGATCATTCGGAATCACGATGAGGGTATCCACTTTTTCCTTTAGATTTTCAATCCCGCCTGTTGCTTGTGAAGACCGTTTTCTCCCCTCAAACGTGAACGGGCGAGTGACAACACCCACCGTTAAGGCGCCGATGTCCTTTGCTATTTCGGCAATAACAGGCGCTGCTCCCGTACCCGTACCACCGCCCATTCCGGCCGTAACAAAAACCATATCCGCACCACTTAAGAGGTCTTCGATTTGATCACGGCTCTCTTCAGCCGCTTTTTTACCAATATCAGGATTGGCTCCAGCACCTAATCCTCTTGTTAGCTTCTCACCTAATTGTAATTTTATCGGGGCCTTTGACAATTTTAATGCCTGTGCATCTGTGTTAACGCATATAAATTCAACACCTTGCACACCATTCTCAATCATTCGATTAACGGCATTAGAGCCGCCGCCACCGACTCCTATGACCTTTATCTGTGCAAGCTGTTCCATTTCCATCTCATACATGCTTTCGTTCCTCCTATATATAAAGTGCCGTAAATGTTTAGTCGAAGAATAATCCGAGCCAGTCTTTCACTCTTTTCGTGACGCCACTTTTATCTTTAAGTGGCTTGTCCGAGCTCGAGGCCGGACGTTGTTTTGCAGCAGAAGGAACTTTTTGTTGGTGCTCCACCTCAACGGCTTTAACCAGCTCCTTACCTTGTACTTTTACGTTATGATAAGCAAATTTGATTAAACCGATTGCCGATGTATACTGCGGTTCGCGTACTCCTATATAATCAGGAATCGCTATGCGAACATTATTTTGGAACTCATGCTGGGCCAGTTCAATGACGCCTGGCATAGCCGTGACTCCTCCAGTTAGAATGAGCCCACCTGGCAGATCCAGGACGCCCATGCGGCCCATTTCTGCAGCAACTAGCTCAAAGATCTCGGCAACCCTTGGTTCAATAATATAAGCTAAATCCTGCTGGGTAAAGGTTTGTTTGCTGGTTCCGCCTAACTTCGAGACTGAAAATGTCTCTTCAACGGATGCCTGATCTATGAAAGCATGTCCATGTTTTAGCTTTATTATCTCTGCTTCTTCAGTGGGTGTTCGAAGGCCAATGGAGATATCCTTAGTAATATGGTTACCTCCAATTGGTAAAACAAAGGTCGACATGAGGATTCCTTCTTCAAAGTAGGCCACATTGGTCGACCCTCCTCCGATATCGAGTAAAAGAACCCCTAAGTTTTTTTCATCACGTGTTAAGGCAATTGACCCTAAAGCAAGAGGCTGTAAAACCACATCCAGCACATCTAAGCCCGCTTTCTCAACACATCTTAGCAGGTTATGCAAAACGGTCTTGGACCCGGTTATGATCGTGCCTTCTACTTCTAAACGCACCCCCACCATACCGCGGGGATCTTTTATTTCTTCAAGGCCATCCACAATAAATTGATGAGGGATGCAGTCAATAATTTCTCTTTCCGGTGCAAGCGGAATGACTTGTGCGGCTTCAAGCACTCTGGCAATATCTTCATTGCCGATCTCTCGGTTAGGACTTGAAACAGCAACAACCCCATGACAATCTTGCAGTTGAATGTGGTTGCCCGTAATTCCCACTACCACACTTCTAATCTTCATCCCTACCATTCTTTCAGCTTGTTCGACAGCCTGTTGTATAGAATGGACAGTATCATCAATATCTATAATAGACCCTTTCTTAATTCCACTTGACTCCGATTTCCCTATTCCGATGACGTTTAGAGAATCACCCGTCATTTCGCCGATGACGACTTTAACGGTGGATGTACCGATGTCTAAGCTTACATAGATGTCATTGCTGTTCATTCTATGGCACCTCCCTCATCCCTGATTTGATCTATTCTGAATTCATCAGCGTAATATTTTTTAAATCCTAAAGAGGTATTCAACATAATAATACTTTAAACCTTCTTTTTCATAGATTTCTTTCAAAAAAATATGTAAAAAAAGCCTAGAACACTCAAATAAGAGATTTCTCCTTTTCTTTCTTTCGGTCTCGCCATCTAACAATACCAATTCTTCTTATTATAGCAATATTATTAAACAAACGAACACCAAAAGCAAAAACAGCGGCTAAATATAAGTCTACACCAAGTTTGACCCCTAGAAAAGCTAGTCCTGCTGCTAAAAAAATATTAAAAAAGAAACCTGAAACAAAAACAAGGTTATCATACTTATGCTCAAGCTGTGCCCGAATCCCACCTAATAGCGTATCAAATGCAGCAAGAACCGCGATTGATAGGTAATTCGAATAGGCTTCTGGAATGGAAACATTTGAGAAAAAGCCCAAAAGGATACCAATGATAAGCCCTAACAGAGGGAGCCACATTATGAAGACCCTCCTTTCGTCAGTTTAAGCGAATTGAATTGAATGGGGTCATTATAAGCTGGTAACGTAATGGAAGGCTTAACAGTGACTTCAAGCGTTAAACCTGCGCGGGCAAAATCATCAAGAACCGAGGAAGACTCTAACTCTTTCTTTAACTTATTGGGGTCATCCGAAAGAACCTCAATATTAAAAGGAGGCTGCGGCAGTTTTTGATCATTGATCAGTAAGTCATCATGCACCATGCGAATCGGTGAAATATTAATAATCCGCTCATCGGAAACCGCTATATCTGTTGCACCATACTCATTCAACACATTGATCAAATTTCTCATCATCACATCGGTCACACTATCACTGTCAAAAGGATCATTTCCTTCAATAAGTTTCTTTAATTGAATGAGATCCCCTTTTCCAGTTTTAGCTGTTACCCCTGCTTGCACCTTTTGCTGCTCCAGTTCTTCTTTCATCGCCTGTAGTTTATTATCGGTTTGTGAGTTTTCATATTTAGTTAGAAGCTGCTCTGCTTGAGACAATTGATTATTTAAAGTGATATGTTCTTTTTGTGCCTTTGCAAGATCGGATTGAAGTTCAACGATGTCTTTTGTATCCTTTTGTTTAGGATGACTGATGGTTTTAAATTGCAAAATGACCATAAATCCAAAAAACAATGCTACAATGGCGAGGGATAGACGTTCTCTCTTAGATGTCAATGAATATTCCCCCTCTACAATAATGGGTCCAGCGTCAAACTGTTTACTTTTTCCACGCTCACATCAATTCCTCGTTCGATAAGCGTCTCAACGACACCGCCTGTCATATTAAGGCCACTCATTAACAAATCGGAATCGCCAATGGCACTAATGACGAATGGCGCGCTATGACGTTCGCCATCCACCTTCACAACAGGTCCAACACATTCTATATAAGAATGGGATGAAAAGCGTTGCCCATTAATAGCAATCGCTTCAGCACCAATGGCATTCAATTCATAGATGACTTCCTGTATATCTTGTTGGTGAACAATGTAGTCATTAGGATCAGTCCCATTAGGAACATAGTTCGCATCCGAGAGAACAATTTTGACCCCCGGGCCCGATACTTTAGTTTGACCATTTAACATTCGATATTTAGTCAAATCCGTTACCAGCTTGCCGGCAGTTGTTTTTTGCTTGGCCAAGTTTTCTTCATTTGTTTGAATTTTACCCCTGACCTTATTTAGCTGATTTTGCAGTGAGCGATTCGAGTTTTGTTCTGAAATGATCTCATCTCTAAGTTCCTTCTCTTGTTGATACTGCGCATTCGCCGTACCATTTTCTATATGATGGTTTTTAACATATTGATAAGAATAGGCGAGGATAAAACCCGTGACTAATAAAATGAGAGAGAGGATAATTTTATTCCCCATTAGTCTCTCCTCCATTAGCCTGTTTAGCTGCCGTACTTGGACTCCAATAAGCGCCTACTCTTAGCTGGACAACCCCTTTTTGATTGTCAGGGAGATTCGCTAAAATGCTTGGGTACAGTTTCATTTTTGCAGCCAAAGTGGGAATGTTCGCTAGTGCCTGATGACCGTCATTTAAATACAGAGTGATTCCCTTTGGATAGAGGGCTGACGGTGTAAAATCAATTTCTGAAATATTATATAGAGTGGTGGCATTCATTTTTGACAGCTGCTCGGTTAATGAGCTCATCACCTTTCCTTCCTTAAACCCGATAAGGATTGGCGCATGAACTGGAATGACATTCGAAAGCTTACCAGACATGAATTGACCGTTAGCTAAAACCGGCTTGTACGAATTCTCCGTTTTCAGATAAGCAACCCTTTTATACTCCATTACATTGAGATCGACTCGCCCGCTCAAAAAGTGGGTCTTGACTGTGACCGACTTAATAGATGGGAGGGAGTTCAGATGGGCTAATATCGTTTTTTGATTGACACCCCATATCTTGCTTTTGGCAGTGAGGCCTGAAGCGGCTTTAATCTGAGCCGCGCTGAAATAGCGATTTCCGCTGACATTAATGGTTTTAACATTACTTAATGGCGATTCAATGTAAGTGACAATCAGGAGCAATATAAAAAATAACGTAATATAAAAAACAAAGCGCCGATTGGTCTTTTGTTTTCGCTGCTCTCTTAGTTTCGGTATTCTGTCTTCAAGCTGAATGACCTTTCTGTCACTCATATTCGTTTACTCCTAATCTCATATGTATAGTTTGATCATGACCTGCTAATAAAGATAAACAATAAAAACGACACTTTAAATGTCGTTTTTGTTAAAGTTATAAAATATTATATCACAGGTTTCGCTAGATTTCTTCACCACTTTTAAGGTTTTGTGAGGCATTCAACTTCCCAATACCGTTCAATGTGCTAACAGTTCCGGATGATCGACTTAATTTAGCTGGCAAGGGCAAGAAAATTCATTGTTGTCCTGCTTCCTGATGACTAATAAAGTTTGCATGAAGAATAGACACCCGGGCCATGCCAGACTTGAAGCCTTTTAGTCCAGCGTGTTCTCTGAAGGAATTGCGGGAAACCTTTCCTGCTAAAATGTTCCCTTTAGTAAAATAAAATTGGCTTGACTGCCTCCCCTAAGGAAAAGGGTAAGCGTTCAAGCCAACATTCGTGTTCTTAAGGTTTAATATTTTGCGTAACGGCTAATGTTTAATAGGACACCTACTGAGATCAGCATTAATGTCAGCGAAGACCCTCCATAGCTTAGGAATGGTAAGGTGATGCCGGTTACTGGCATTACCCCTGTTACGACAGCAATGTTAATCATCACTTGAATCGCAATCATCCCAATAATACCTACAGCGAGCAGGCTGCCATATAAGTCTGGTGCTTTTAAAGCGATCCGGATTCCCCGCCACAGCAGGATACAAAAAAGAAGTAATACAAAAGTAGCACCGATAAACCCAAGTTCTTCCGCTACAATGGCAAAAATAAAGTCGGTTTGAGGTTCGGGCAAATACTGAAATTTTTGTCTGCTTTCCCCTAATCCGAATCCGAGCAGACCGCCCGGGCCAATCGCATAAAGCGATTGGATGATTTGAAACCCGCTGTTTAGCGGATCTTTCCACGGATCCATAAAAGACGTAATCCTTTGCATCCGATAAGGAGCAGAAATGATCAGTCCAGCAAAACCGATTAACCCCATAACGCCGAGAAAAACAAAATGCTTGATTCTTGCCCCTGATGTAAAAATCATGGTGACACAAGTACCGAGCAAGACGGTGCCTGTACCTAAATCAGGTTGGAGCATAATTAAACCAAATGCAAGAAACACTAAAACTAAGGAAGGCAGTAAGCCTTTTTTGACGGTTGTAATGTATTTTTGATTTTCTGAGAGAAACTTAGCTAGAAAGAGGATCATCGCCATTTTCGTAAATTCAGATGGCTGGATCGAAAAAGCGCCAACGCCTAACCAGCTGCTCGCCCCTCCTCTTACTAGACCAACACCGGGTATCAAAACAACAATTAACAACAAAAAACAAATTAGTAGAGCAAGCTTCGCCCAAGAGCGCCACGTCCAATAGCTAATGTTCATAACAAAGAACATCGCTGCAACGCCTATTCCCGCAAATAAGAGCTGCCGTTTAGCAAAATAAAAGGCATCATCAAACTTATAAGACGCCCAAACGGCACTTGCACTGTAAACCATGATTAAACCGACTGCCAACAAAGTTAATGTTACTGCAATGAGTAAAAAGTCTGGCGCTGTTCTTACCTTTTGCATGTCCTACACACCTCGAGTCGCGTCATACAACCTGTCTACTTCAGCATATGCACCTGCTTCGTAAACATGTCTCCGCGTTCCTCAAAAGATCGATATTGATCCCAACTTGCACAGGCTGGAGATAGAAGAATCACGTCTCCTGCCGTTGAAAGTTTATAAGAAACGGGTACCGCATCCTCCACATTATCGACCGGAATAATCTGTTTCACACCTGCTTTTTCAGCTGCATCCATTAATTTCGCTTTGGTTTCTCCAAATGCGACAAGTGCCTTCACATTCTCGAGGTAGGGAATGAGGCTGTCAAAATCATTGCCGCGATCAAGTCCCCCTGCCAACAAAATAATAGGCTCCTGAAAAGCGCTGAGGGCCTTTGAGGTGGCAAGGATGTTGGTCGCCTTTGAGTCATTATAAAATTTGCGTTCATGAACCGCTCCAATATATTCTAAGCGGTGAGGGACACCAGAAAAAGTATGAAGGGTTTTCCTGATCGCTTCTGTACTAACCCCATACAGCTTTGCAGCAGCGGCGGCGGCAAGTGCATTCGCAATGTTATGCTCGCCTTTTGGCATCGCTAAGTCCTCGGCACTCACAATCAATTCGCCCTCAAAATAAAGGCCCCCATTCAAATAATAAGCACCTTTTTCATCCATTAGATTCTTTACACTAAAAGGCACCTTTGTAACAGAAAGGGGCTGAATGAGCCTCGTGACTTCTTCATCATCGGCATTGTATACCAGATAATCTTCCTTTGATTGATTTTGACTGATCGCGAGTTTGGCTTGTCCGTAGGCTTCCTTAGTCCCGTGATAATCCAAATGAGCATCAAATAAATTCAAGAATACTGCGATTCGCGGATGAAAGGTCTTCGTACCTAGCAATTGAAAGCTTGAAAGCTCGGCTACTAGGACCTGATCAGCGGTTGCATCTTGAACCACTTCAGTCAAGACAGTCCCAATATTGCCCGCCACAATAGGCTTCTTATTTCCCATCTTTAACATATCACCAATTAACATAGTAGTGGTTGTCTTCCCATTGGACCCTGTTATTCCAATAAAAGGCGCTTCCGAAAGCTGATAAGCAAGCTCCACTTCAGTAATAATTGGAATCTCGCGTTTAACCGCTTCTACTAAAAGCGGATTGGAATAAGGAATACCCGGATTTTTAACGATGAGTTTCAGATCCCCATCGAGAAGTGAAAGCGGATGACCGCCGTCCACTATTTGTATGCCTAATTGTTTAAGTTCCTTCGCCTTCGGATCCTCTGAGAGCGTCGAACGGTCGTTAATCACGACCTTAGCCCCCAATTTATGAAGCATCTTGGCAGCGGCATAGCCGCTCTTAGCTAATCCTAGAACTAGGATATATTGACCTGTATAAGTCTTGATGTCTTTCATCTATAGCCACACCTTTGTATAAATTCCTATTACGGCAAATAATAAACCGACTACCCAAAACGTTGAGACAATACGCCACTCTGACCATCCGGATAATTCATAATGATGGTGGAGAGGACTCATTTTGAACACGCGTTTTCCCGTTGTTTTAAAAGATGCCACTTGGATCATAACGGATAGCGTTTCAATCACGAAGATCCCGCCAATCACAATCAAGAGTATTTCCGACTTCGTAAGGATTGAAACTCCGGCAAGTGCTCCGCCAATAGCAAGCGACCCTGTATCACCCATAAACACCTTAGCAGGATGAGCATTAAAGACTAGGAAACCAAGCAAGGCACCTGTCATCGCCATACAGAAAAGCGTGATATCAAATTGATTTTGATAATAAGCAATAATTGCAAAAGCAGCGAAGGCTACTGTAGCGGTTCCCGTAAGAAGCCCATCCATTCCGTCTGTTAGATTCGTCCCATTCGACGTCCCTAAAAGCATGATGACTACAAGAATCATATAGCCCCATGACAACGGGATCTCAATATGGGTGCCCGGAATCGTTAGCTGTGTTGAAAGCTTCAAATGATAAATAACACTATCAAAAATAATGGCAACCACAATTTGAGCGAACAGCTTTTGTTTTGAAGTAAGTCCAAGATTTCGCTTCATGACTACCTTAATAAAATCATCAAGGAAACCGATAAGCCCGTAAGCAACGGTTAAGAAAAGCAATAAGCCAATTTCAGTTGACATTAACTGATGGGAAAGACTTTCATAAATGGCAGCAAGTGCGGCAGAGATAACAATCACCACACCACCCATAGTTGGTGTTCCGGCTTTTTTCTGGTGACTCTTAGGCCCTTCTTCACGGATATATTGACCAAATTTCATCCGACGCAGAAAAGGAATAAACAGCGGTGATAAAATAACAGCAATTAGAAAGGCAAGCAGTAATGTCATAAAAAGAAGGATCATCATTTGGAGATCCCTCCTTCTCTTTGTAAGTCTTGGATTAAGGTCTCCAGTTTCATTCCTCTTGAAGCTTTAAAAAGCATAACCGTTTTTTCTCCTAAAAATGATAACAACAAAGGAATCGCATCTTCTTTCATTTGATATTCATGAATTTGAACAGACGAAGGCCGCTTTTTCAGCTCGTCAGCAATCCATCGCGCCTTTGGTCCTATGGTTACGACATCTGTAATCGGCGCAGCCAGACAGTCGGCAACCTTTCTATGGAGGGCTTCTTCATCAGGCCCTAACTCATACATATCCCCGAGAACTGCAACAACTTTTTCAAAACCGCTAAGTTCCTTTAAAGTTTCCAAGCTTGCGATCATCGAAGTGGGGCTGGCATTATAGGCATCATTTATGATCATCGTACCCTTAGGTCCCGCTGTCACCTCAAAGCGCATGGCTGTAATGGTTAAATGAGCCAATGCTGTTTGGCATTGCGCTGGGCTAATTTGTAATTGTTCAGCAAGTGCCAAAGCATATGCGGCATTCTTAATGTTATGCTTACCATATAAAGGAACATGGTAAAGATGTCCATCAAATACAAACTCAGATCCCTTGCTGTTTAACTGAACAGAAGAAATGTGCGCCGTGCAGGTTTCCGAGTAACCCACCCTGATGGAGCGTTGATTCGTTGCGGCTTGAGTGAGAAGCGGTTCATCTCCATCACAAATAAAGACGCCATCTGGTTTTAAGCCATTCAAAATTTCCAATTTCGCTTTTGCAATCCCCTCACGCGATCCTAAATATTCAATATGGGATTCTCCGATATTGGTGATAATCGCAAAATCAGGATTAGCAATGCGGGTCAGTACATCAATTTCGCCAAAATGATTCATCCCCATCTCCAAGATAAGTGCCTCAGTGTCTTTCGGCATACTTAAAATGGTGAGTGGAAGTCCAATGTGATTATTAAAATTCCCTTGTGTTTTATGAGTTCGAAATTTCTGTGTCAGAACCGCTTCAACTAAATCCTTAGTGGTGGTCTTTCCATTGCTTCCCGTCACACCAATTACAATTGGATGGGTCAGCTTAAGATAATGTTTCGCACTCTCCTGCAAAGCTTTAAGGGTATCCTCAACCATAAATAATGGAAAATCATCTGGCAGTGCTTGAGGTACAGGAACATCTTTTTGCCAGAACGCAGCCTTCGCTCCATTATGAATGGCCTCAAGCAAATGATCGTGACCATCAAATCGCTCCCCTACAATAGGGAAGAAAAGGCTGTCAGGAACCGGTTTCCGGCTATCCGTATTAACGGTCCACTCTGCCTCTAAATTATAGTTCCCAATCACCTCTTCGGCAATTGGGTAAAACACTCCTGCTCGAATTCCCATTTAGAAACGCTCCTTTATTGCCTCCATGGCAACCTGTCGATCATCGAATGCTAAGATGTCTGTCCCAATAATTTGATATGTTTCATGCCCTTTTCCGGCAATAAGGACCACGTCTTCATCCGTTGCAAGGCTGATCGCTTGATTAATGGCCATTCGGCGATCCACGATAACCTCATAGTCAGCCTCTTCAGGAAGTCCTTCAACCATTTCTTCAATGATTTTTACGGGGTCTTCCGTCCGTGGATTATCTGAAGTAAAAATCGAATAATTGCTGAGTTCGATCGACTTATTTGCCATAATAGGTCGTTTTTTCCGATCGCGGTCACCACCGCAACCAACCACCGTAATAATTTTCCCCTTTACGAAAGCATGAATCGCCTTCAAGGCATTTTCTAAGCTATCCGGTGTATGGGAATAATCCACAATGACAGCAAACGGCTGTCCGCCGACAACTGGCTCGAAACGGCCTGGGACACCCTTCATCCCCTCGACAGCCTTAATAATGTCATGCATCGATAGACCGCTCGCATAGCACGCTAATCCCGCAGCAAGCACATTATAGACACTAAACTTACCAATTAATTTCATATGAACAGGATAAACAGCATCCGGAGTCACCCATTCAAACGATGTCCCTTGACCCGTGATCGAAATGTGACGTGCCTGAAAATCCGCAGCCTGATCAATTCCATATGTTAGTACTTCGGCAGAGGTCACCCGTTTTAAAAATTTGGACGCCTCATCATCTTCATTAAAAATTGCAAGCTTCATTGAATCTAATTGATATGTATTTCCCAATTGAGAAAATAGAAGCGATTTTGCATGCAAGTAGTTTTCCATTGTGTGATGATAATCAAGATGGTCCTGAGTAAGGTTTGTAAACACACCGATGTTAAAATCAAGTCCTCTTACACGGCCTTGATCAAGCGCGTGTGAGGAAACCTCCATTGCACAGGTTTCGACGCCCGCATCCACCATTTGGCGAAAAACTCTCTGCAGGTCTACCGATTCTGGTGTCGTATTAGAAACAGGAATTTCAGTATTATTGAAATGAATGCCGATTGTTCCAATAACACCACTGGATTTTCCAGTTTCCTGTTGAATATGCTGAATTAATTGTGTCACAGTTGTTTTACCGTTCGTCCCAGTAACACCGATAAGATGAAGTTGGTGGCTTGGCTGCCCAAAAAAGGCATCCGAAAGCAGCGCTAACGTTCTCCTAGTATCGGAAACATAAATCACAGGGACCGATGAATCGACAGGTACTTCTGCCACGATCGCGACCGCCCCTTTTTCAATCACATCTTCAACAAAGCGATGACCATCAAAAGACTGACCTTTAATACAGACAAAAAGAGAGCCTGGAGTCACCTTCCGTGAATCCATCTCGATCGATGTAATAACAGGGTTCTCCTCACGATCCTTTCTATAATAGTTCATTGTATGCAATAACGTATCTAATTCCACTGATATAACCTCCAATTGAAAGATCTCGTTCTCCCCGAACTCTTTCAAGTTTCCATTTTACCACTTGTTTATCAACTTGAAAATGTCAGGAACAATAATTACAAAGAGTCCTTCAAAACAATGGAATAATTAGGAAAACAAATAAAAAAGGGGTCAGACCCCTACGATCAAAAATCGTGACTTGTTGGGGTTTGTCCCCCGCTAACTGAAGAAAAAGCGGCTTAGAGGGGTCAGACCCCCCTGTATCTATTTTTTGTCTTTATCAGCCGTTCCTTCAAAATAAACACGTATGGACGAGCCTGCTTCAACTTTTGTTCCTGGCTTCGGTGCTTGCCTGACAACCTTGTCTCCCTGTCCGTTTGATAGAATTTTAAGATCATAGTAGCTTTGACTGATTTGCTTCTTTGTTTTGCCAATAAGGTTAGGTACTTTAACCGTTACTGGATCACCGTATCGCTCTTCTTTTGGCATCCCGTTTGTCCGTTGTTTGACTCCCATGGCACTGAGACTATCAGCAATAATCCGACCGGCAATAGGTGCAGCAACGGTACCACCGAATTGCACCGTATACTTCGGATGGTCGATCGCGACATACACGACAATCTGAGGATCATCGGCCGGGGCGAATCCCATAAATGAGAGGATGTAATTATTTTTCAGATAGTGACCATTTTCTACTTTTTGAGCCGTTCCTGTTTTCCCGCCGATCCGCCAGCCGTCCTGATAAGCATTACGGCCTGTTCCGTTTGCCACAACGCTTTCAAGTGCCTCTCGCACTTTTTTTGACGTCGCCGAAGAAATAACTTGTCGCTTCATGACAGGACTGTTTTGGCTCACTACCTCACCTGTATCAGGATCAATCCAGTCCTTTGCGATGTATGGCGTGTAGAGATAACCGCCATTAACGGCAGCGGAAACGGCTGCAACTTGCTGAATCGGTGTGACAGACACCCCTTGACCAAACGCAGTAGTAGCCGTTTCAAGTGGCCCCATGCGGTCAGGACTAAATAAGATTCCTTTTGCCTCTCCTTGTAAATCAATTCCCGTTTTTTGGCCAAATCCAAATGCATTAATATACTGCAGGAGTTTATCCTTTCCTAAGCGTTGACCGAGTTCAACAAAACCAGGGTTGCAGGAATTTTCAACAACTTGCATGAAGGTTTCGGAACCATGGCCACCCCGTTTCCAGCAGTGGAGATTCGTCCCTGCTACGTCAATATACCCTGGATCATAAAAGTCTTCATTTTTCAAATCGACCTTATCTTCTTGAAGTGCCGCAGCCAAAGTAATGACCTTAAAAGTGGAGCCCGGCTCATAAGTTTTCCACACTGGGAGATTGTGGTTATACACATCTTGGGTGACTTCTTGATAATTCTCAGGGTTAAAATCAGGGCGTGATGCCATACCAAGAATTTCACCTGTATTCGGATTCATGGCAATGGCAATTTCTCCTTCTGGATGATATTTCGATTCGGCATTATCCAATTCCCGTTCAATGATCTTTTGAACCTTTTCATCAATGGTCAATTGTAGATTGAGCCCATCTTTTGGCGGCGTATAAGTATCCTTTAATGACGACATCCGGTTTCCTTGAGCATCTGAGAAAAAATTGACATGCCCAGACATTCCTTTAAGTAAAGCATCATAATAGGACTCTAAACCCGTCAAACCCTGGTTATCGATCCCAGCAAACCCTAACACATGGGACAGGAAGCTGCCATTCGGATAACTTCGCTTAAAATCTTCAGCAATAAACACACCCGGAAGGTTAAGCTTCTTAATTTCCAGAGCCTTTTCATTACTGATTTTCTTTCCTTCTGGGTTAATATACACCGACAAAGCCTTCTTAGTGATTGTCTTATAGACCTTTTCGTCAGAAGCACCTAAGACCTTTGCAAGAGCTCTCGCTGTTTTGGCAGGATTTCGAACTTGCCTCGGCACAATTAAGACGGTTGGGCGACTCTCATTCGTAGCGAGCACGTTTCCATTCCGATCGAGAATATCCCCCCGTTCTGCCGCGTAAGGAATTTCTTTACTCCATGAATCTAAGGCTTTCTGAGTGAGCCAATTGTTCATAAAAATTTGAACATAGCCAAGTCGAATAATAAAGCCCCCAAATACCAATAAACCAAAAATAAGTATGAAGATTAGACGTTTTCTCACTGTAACATTTGATACTCGCAAATCAGGCCCCTCCCACTTTAAGCTTGTATACATATATGCAAAGCTTGGACATTTTAGAAGGACAAGATAGGAGCAACTGACTATTTTCATAAGAAAAAACAGGATCATTTGCCCTCTTATCTGAATAAAAGATACGGCATGCGATGGAGGGCTCCAACGCACCTAATGAACCGGTGCCGAGCGCAAAAAGCGTGTGAGGCTCCTACGCACGAGTGTGCAAGACAGGCTTGCCCTCGAAAATGGATGAGATGAGAACCAAAATGGTGGACAAGGGAAGCTTTAGGCGTAACATCATTTTTTATTTGTGCTCCCCCTGGCGCCGTTAAATGCACCACGAGGGTGATCGACCGCGACCGCATTCAGCTAATTTATTTCAATACAGCTCAATAAGCAAAAAAAAGACACCCATATCGGATGCCTTTCTTATAAAAAACAAGTTTTTTCCTAAAGTTGGTTTAAGGGGATTTCAAGGTGACTTTAAGCGTATCTCCATTTTTGACAATCGTATCTGGTTTGATTGATTGGCTAACAACAAAGCCATTTCCTTCTATCTTTGGTTGGAGATCGAGCAACTGGCAAAGGGATAGGACATCATTCAGCGACCAATTGGTTAAGTCCGGCAAGCTAATCGAGCCATCGCCAACTAAAATGATTTGACTTCCCTCAAATACCTTCATACCGGCTGTGATGGATTGGGCGGTCACGTTTCCACTTCCTAGCGTTACCACTTTCAAGCCGTCATTCTCCAGCTCAGTTTGTGCCTCAGCGATCGACTTGCCCGACCATTGTCCAACCTTAACAGTTGGTTCAGGCTTCGCTTGTTCGCCCTTATTAACGGTTCCTCCATCCGGAGAGATCGACATGTATTCAAGTCCTGTCTTCATAACCGGATTAAAAATTTTAGCAATGGGCGCTGATTCCGAGTAGTTTTCAGACTGTTTAAGATGGGGTTGTTTAATGGCTACGTAAACAATCAGCTTTGGATTTTTTTGCGGTGCCATCCCCAAAAATGAAAACCAATAATTATCGACTCCCGTCAGATAATGGCCATTTTGCCAAATTTGCGCTGTTCCTGTTTTCCCAATCACCTGGTAACCTGGAATATTGTACGCAGTACCTGTTCCAATAGAAGTATTACTTACAACCCCTCTTAATAAATCTCTTACTTCTTTTGCCGTTGCAGCGGTAATCGGGTGACCAGCAACTGTCGGTTTGGTCTCTTTAATCACCTTATTCGTATCTGGGTTGGTAATTTTTTGAACCACATAAGGTTTCATCATCGTTCCATTATTGGCTACAGCCGAAGCCGCCTGAACAAGCTGAATCGGTGTGAAAGCAGAGCCCTGTCCAAAGCTGGCCTCTGCCGAATCGACACGATTATCCAAGTTAACTATACTGTTCTGTTCATTCGGCAAATCGATCCCCGTCTTTTGTGTGAGGCCAAACGCTTTAATGTACTTCTTAAATTTCGTCGGGCCCAACAAAATATTCTCGACTCTTGAAAACGCCACGTTCGACGAGCGATCCAAGCCTTGTTGAAACGTGATAGTGCCCCAACCGTTCGGATTCCAGTCGTGAATCGGCGTACCATCTACCGTATAAGTGCCTGAAGGATAAGTGGCGTTACTGTTCCAAACCCCTTCGTTAACGGCAGCGGATAACGTGAAAATTTTCATAACAGAACCTGGCTCAAAAGGGTCCGAAATCGCATTATTATAGTAGTTTGTAATGTCACGCTGGTTTGGATTAAAAGTTGGACGCGATGACATCCCGAGTATAGCCCCTGTCTTAGGATCCATGACGATCCCTACCATACTTTTGGGGTCATAATCTTTTTGAACCTGGCTCATCGTCTCCTCAAGAACCGATTGGATATTTTTATCAATCGTGAGAGTAACATTGTCCCCGTTTTTCGGCTTTTTAATCTTTTGATTGCCATCCGGCATTAAATTCCCTTGGCTGTCACTATAGAATTTAATGCTTCCGTCCGTTTCACTCAAATAAGAGTTAAGCGATTTTTCAAGTCCATACACCCCTGTCTGTTGATCGTTCTCAGGGTCCTGCGACGTAAATCCAAGTAAATAAGAGGCAAATGAGCCATTTGGATAATCGCGTTTGGAGGACTTGATAAACTCGATTCCGGGCAATTTCAGTTTTTCGATTTGCTGCTCTTGATCATAGCTAATCTTCGTTCCAGCTGACCCAAATTGAACCTGAAACTTATCTTTTTGCATATAATTCAAGAGGGTTGATTCATCGGTATGCAGGATAGGCGCGAGCTCTCGAGCCGTTTTCTCCTTATTCTTCACATGAGAAGGGGCATCCTTCGAAAGAACGGCAACAACTGTATAGGCAGGGACGTCATGAGCTAATACAGCTCCGTCTCTGCCTAAGATTTCGCCCCTTTGAGCATCTATTAATTTGACCGTTGTCCACTGTTTCTTACCTACATCCAAAAGGTCCTTACCGCTGACTGTTTTGGAATGAGCGAGATACACAAAGCGCATCCAAATAGAACCAAAGGCTAGGATAAAGATGAGGGCCAAGAAAGCGGCCCACCGATTTATCGTTTTATTTTTTGTTGGAAACATGTCACCACGCCTTACTTCACGACTTTTACGTTCTTAACATCAAGAGTCATACCAAGCTTGTCCTTTGCATAATTAATAATGCGTTCTGGAGCACTTAATTGAGAGATTTGTGTTCTAAGCCCCGTATTGGTGCTTGAGATCGTCTCAATTTTCGTTTGCAGCTGGCTGACTTGTTTAGTTTCATTATATAAGGCGGTCGCATTTGAAACAATGGTGATACAAAGAATAAAAACGGTAATTACTCCCAATCCCCATAAGACTTTTTCCCCTTTAGTAATTCGTTTCCTTGGGAGAACTTGAGGCTCCATTTGAGGTTCTGTTACTCGGGACCGGCGGACAGTTTCATTTTCTCTTAATCTTTGTGGAGCTAAGCTCATCTTATTTCCCCTCTCTCAGACTTTATCTCGTATTTATTTTTTCGGCAATTCTTAACTTAGCTGAACGAGAACGGCGATTTTCTGTCTGTTCCGTTTCGGTTGCGACAATTGGTTTTCGATTCACAAGCTTGAGAATCGGCTCACCGCCCTCAGGTATAGCTGGCATACCTGGCGGGAGTTCAATTCCCTTGCTGTAATCAGCAAAAATTTGTTTGCATAAACGATCCTCTAATGAATGAAAGGTAATGACTGAAAGGCGTCCGCCTACTTTAACAAGCTCGATGGCTTGCTCAAGCGATTCTTCAAACACCTTCAGTTCATCATTTACAGCGATTCGTAAGGCTTGAAAAACGCGTTTGGCCGGGTGCCCGCCTTTTCTTCGGGCAGCGGCAGGTATGCCTGCCTTAATTAATTCCACTAATTCAGAAGTTGTCTGAATCGGCCTTTGTTCACGTTCCTTTTCAATCATTCGGGCTATGGACTTGGCGAATTTTTCTTCTCCATAACGAAAAAAAATACGAATGAGCTCTTGATAAGACCACTCATTGACGATCTCTTTTGCGGTCAAGGACTGCTCGCGATTCATTCGCATATCGAGAGGGCCATCATGTTGATAACTAAAACCGCGTTCACCAATATCAAACTGAGGTGACGAGACCCCTAGATCATAAAGCACGCCATCCACTTCGTTAACGCCTTGATCATGAAGAGCTTCCTTTATGTACTTGAAATTACGAGGAATAATAGTCCATTGGCTGGAAACTTTTTGTAGACGTTCTCCCCCTGCTTTGACCGCTGTCTCATCTTGATCAAAGGCATAGAGATGTCCTGTCGTCAGCCTGCGAAGAATCGCTTCGCTATGACCGCCGCCGCCCAATGTACAATCCACGTAAATCCCATCTGGTTTAATGTTCAACCCTTCAATAGCTTCGTCTTTTAAAACCGTAATATGTTCAAACATGCTGCTAGTCATCTCCAAGATTTTTTAGACGTTTGGTTGGGTTCCCGCCATGATCCGGGAATAAAAAAAAATTTCTAAAACCACCTAACACGCCACTTGAACGAGTTAGAGATCAAAGTCGAGTAAGCTCTCTGAAATCTGTTCAAAGGAGGCTTCAGACTCTTCATAATAGCCTTCCCAAACCTCTTTGCTCCATATCTCAATCCTGTTGGATACGCCGATTACAACACAGTCTTTTTCTAGTTTGGCATGTTCTCTAAGCGGCTGCGAAAGATTAACCCGGCCTTGCTTGTCCAATTGGCATTCCACAGCACCTGAGAAAAAGAATCGAGTGAAGGCACGTGCATCTTTTTTAGTAAAAGGTAGATTTTTGAGTTTTTGTTCGAGGAGCTTCCATTCTTCCATAGGGTAACCAAATACACATTGATCCAATCCGCGTGTCAAAACAAACGTGCTTCCAAGATCATCACGAAATTTGGCAGGCACAATCATCCGCCCTTTTTCATCAATGGCATGTTGGTATTCACCCATGAACATGGTCTCTTCCTCACTTTCTTCCCTAACTCTACCACAATCCCCCACTTTCCTCCACTATATTTATAAAATTCGTTTTAACCAAAAAAAATCCTGCTAAAATCAGCAGGATTTTCAAAAAAGGTTTCGTTAGATTTCTCGTTAATTCTTTCATTTTCACAAAATAATCTTAGAGAAATACCGCATATTGTCGACCGTTGTATGAATAGCGCTCTTTCATCAGTCGATCGACGAGATCCGGTCCATATTCATTTAGAAAAGCATAAACCGACCAGCTTCTTTCTTGCGGTCCATTGTTTGGAAATAATTGCGCTTCTAAATAATCGAATCGTGATAATTCTGTTTGATGGCGCACGCGGATATAACGTTCCATTTGTTTCTTTAAATAATCCATCTGGTGCTCAATCCGATCCCAGTTTGAACGGCTTAATTCATTCAGTTCTGAATGAATTTGAACGGCCAGTTCCTTATAAGGCTGATAGGCCGTTTTCATTGCCTCGCGAGCCGTTTCAAAATAACGGTCGACTTCCCATTCATGCTGTGCCTTTAACCATTCCTCTTTTTTATCCCGAAGCTTGCCCTTCAGAACATCCTCTACCGTTAAATTCTTTTCCTGAAGCCATTTTTCTGCCTGGCGATTAACCATTACTAAGTGAAAACGCGGGACAACCGGCGGCATTAAAATACCCAAACTATGAAAAGCAGGCTGCAAGGCCGACCAATAAGCAATCTCCCCTGGGCCGGCAACGAAAGCGAGCGTCGGGAGAACCAAATCCTGCATCAAAGGGCGTGTGACCACATTATTGCTCAAAAGATGAGGGGCGCATTCCGTTAAGCCAAGCAGCTCTTCTTTCGTTTTACGAAATCCTTTATCCGTATTCACAAAATCGCCTTGATCACGCGTTAATAGGATCCGTTGCTGTTCATGGGTGACAAAGAGGTTAGCACTTTGATCGGTTTGATCCAATTGAACCGTATAACCCGCCTGCTTCAGTCTTTCAAGCTGGCTCGTCACTCCCGTTGCAATTTTCTCAGATCGATCAATCATCTCAGCGAAATAGGAAGATTCTATCTTTCTCAGATGCGGATCTGCTGAATCCATTAAAACGAGGCCATACTTTCCAAAAAGCTGATGGATTAAGCGGCCAAAAAAGCTCACAAGCGTATCCGCTTCTCTAACCGTTTGCTTAACCTGTTTCAGAAGCTCTTCTGTAAACTCGGTTTCTCCAAAGGCTCTAAAAACCTCTTCGACCCACTTTTCCAATTCATCAGGATTATAGGGAAGATCCGAGACAGCCGACTGTCCGCTTCCTTTTATTTTAAAAGGAAATTTGCGAAGACTGTTTTGCTGATAGAAAAAGACATGGTTCACTTCAGCAAAATCATGATCCTCTCCAGCAATCCAGAACACGGGAACAACGGGAACTTTCAATTGTTCCTCTTTCTCTCTCGCCAGCTGAAGAATCGCCAAACATTTATGTATGGTAAAGATAGGACCCGTTAATAATCCTGCTTGTTGTCCTCCAACTACGACAACAGAATTGGGTTTAGTCAAACGATTAATGTTTTCAAATACTTGAGATGGCGCTGAAAGCCTCTGATTAAATTGAGTTAAAACTTGAACGAGTTCTGCCCGCTTATACGGTCTTGCTGATAACTCTTCCAACCGTTTTTGATAAGATGCCTCGCTGTTATAATCATAATCAAAAAAAGCATGGATAGTTGGTGATGACGCGCTATAGGCTTCCACCAATGGGCTTGGCTTTGGAAGATCAATGAGCTTTACATCCATATGACCTGTTAATCCCCTCTCTAATCTATGTTGCTAAAGACTTTAATGTCTATCGTGACAACTGTTTATTTTAATTTTCCTAAAAATAACCATCATACGCAAAAAAACTTGTCGGAGGTTTGAAAAAACGCTTCGATTTTCTTTTCACACTAGAGTATATCAAAGTTTTGGGCAGACCCCAAAAATGACGCTTACTCTTCCTTAAAATTAGCATTAACAGATCGAACGCCTTCCAAACCTTTGATGGAATGATATAAAAAAGAGGTTAATGGTTTTGGGAGAGAGGGGTGTTGTGTCATCATATAACCTAAAATTGCGTCAATTTCCGTCTTGCGGTTGGCATCCAAATCCTGCAGCATCGAGGAACGATTCTTCGCAGTGGCTTGTCCAACCAGTTCAATATAGTTCCATTTTTCTTTTCGTAGCGAATCAGGAATAGTTAACGCATCCGCCAGTTCTAGAAAAATAGAATGGGCTGCGCTTCGAAAAAAAGGATTCTCGAACACTTCTCCGTTTGTAATCTTATAGAGTGCAGTGAGCGGATTAATAATCGCATTCACTAAGAGTTTATCTTCTAGAAGAGGCTGCCAATCCTTAACCAGTTGGACATTAAGAGAAGGGATTTGACAAAGACGGCTCACTTTATCCGAATCTCCTTTAAAAACTCCCATTTTAATCTGCCCCTTGCCATTCCAGTCAATCACATCATCCTGAACTTTCCGAACGCCATGTTCGACGATGCCAACAAATAGATGTTGATAGTCTAGCGCTTTCATTAATGGGAGATGCCCCATTCCATTTTGGAGAAAGACAATCGCCTGTTCTGGATGACGGGGTACAGCATGTTCTTTTAAAAGTGCAGGCAAGGCGGGTTGTTTGACCGCTATGATCATTAACTCCTCTTCCCATGGACTTGCAGCAGGCTTAATTTGAATCCCCTGCTTATAATTGGCTTCATCCAATTGTGTGATGCCATTCTGAATTAATAAGGCACGCTGCTCCTCCCGCCGAACGTACAAACTGACTGCTTGATATTGACTAATGACGGAGGCCAACAGCATCCCAATCGCGCCCGCTCCGATAACTCCAATGGATGTCACTTTCCTCACACCTTTTTTATATAGAGATCGACTAACACGCTTAACATTCTATCACACTCATGGGATTGCCCAATAAGAACAAACGTATATGGAGCCCTTTGTGTGTGATGGGGGCTCCCATACACCAAAACGCGCCATGAGCGGAGCCCTTTGTGTGTGAAGAAGCCCCATTACACACTCTTCTGCACAAGGTTTTCTCATGGTTTATAATTAACTATCCACAAGTCCAGATTCTAGTTTCCTAAGAAATAATAAAAACGCTAAACCCGCGTCTTTATTGGAACAGAACAGACCTCTTCAAGACGTCATGCTTGAAGAGGTCTGTCCCCCAAAAATTAGACTGGATAAACAGGATGTTTTCGAACGCCAAAAGACACCTGTTTTGACTCATAACGGGTAAATCGGGCTATTAAAACCTCTCTCAGTTGTTCTCCTGTCACGATATCATCAATGATCATCTCTGAGGCAAGCTTATAAATGTCAATTTCATCTTTGTACTCCGCCTGTTTTTCCATTACAAAGCGAATTCGTTCTTTTGGGTCCTCTATGGCTTGAATTTTATTCGAATAGACCGCATTGACGGCAGCCTCAGGCCCCATAACCGCAATTTGAGCAGTAGGCAGCGCTAGACAGCAATCCGGCTCAAATGCAGGACCCGCCATCGCATAAAGCCCAGCACCGTAAGCCTTTCGTACAATGACAGAAATCTTAGGAACTGTCGCCTGACTCATCGCGGCAATAAGCTTGGCACCGTGCCGGATTATTCCTGCATGTTCTACCTTTGTTCCAATCATAAACCCTGGGACATCAGCTAAGAAGAGTAGCGGAATATTAAAAGCATCACAAAGCGTAATAAATTTAGCTCCTTTATCAGCCGAGTCAACAAACAACACTCCACCTTTGACTTTCGGCTGATTCGCGATGATGCCGACTACCCTGCCATTCAAACGGGCCAAACCCGTAATTAATTCAGGAGCAAAAAGTTTCTTGATTTCAAAAAAACTTTGATCATCCACAAGTGCCGCTATAAGATCATACATGTTAAAGGGAGCGTTTTGATTTTCTGGCACCATTTCCGTAATGGTTCTCGTCACCACAGGTTCAATCCCTTTCATCATGCGCGGCTTTTCTTTAAAATTCTTAGGAAAGTAGGATAAGTACTCACGGGCTTTTCGAATCACTTCTTCTTCAGTAGAGGCGAGCAGATCCCCGCATCCGCTCACGGTACAGTGCATGCGTGCCCCGCCCATTTCTTCGAGTGTGACCTTCTCCCCAATGACCTTCTCCGCCATCCGCGGTGACCCTAAATACATCGATGCATTCTTATCCACCATAAACACCACATCACAAAAAGCAGGGATATACGCGCCTCCAGCAGCAGAAGGGCCAAATAACAGACAGATTTGCGGAATCATGCCTGATAAACGGACTTGATTGTGAAAAATCCGTCCGGCTCCTCTTCGATTGGGGAACATCTCTAATTGATCAGTGATCCGCGCTCCGGCAGAATCGACGAGATAGAGAAGAGGGACCTGCAACTTTTCAGCGGTTTCCTGGATTCGGATAATCTTTTCAACCGTCCTCGCCCCCCACGAACCTGCTTTAACCGTTGAATCATTGGCCATAACGCAAACCGTTTGACCATTGATTGAACCCATGGCGGTTACAACACCATCGGCTGGTAAATTCCCCGCCTGAACGTTAGCAAAGAGGCCGTCCTCAATTTGAAAATCCCCCTCATCAAATAAAAGGGCTAACCGATCTCTGACAAAGAGCTTGCCGGCTTCTCGCAATTTGTCATGGTATTTTTCCGCACCACCCGTGTAGATGTTTATCTTTAATTCTTGATAACGCTCGTTCATGTTTGACATGGATTTACTCCTATCTTAATTAATCTAAAGTGATCACCTGGTAAACTGAGCGAACGCTCATTTTAAGATCAAGCTACATTCAGATCGATGAGGATTACTCTAAGACAACGAGCACATCACTTTCATTTACAAAATCGCCTTCTGCCACTCTAATTTCCGTTACCGTTCCGCTTTCGGGGCTCTCAATGGGGATTTCCATTTTCATCGACTCTAACACAATTGCCGTATCACCTGATTGAACGTGATCTCCAACCTTAACATGAATCGTTAAGACAGTCCCTGCCATGCTTGCTTCGATTGTCTTCATCACGAATTCCTCCTCGAATTCAATAATTGAGTTGTATAATGACCTCTTTTAAAATCGGATTCTTTTAGCAACTCCACAAATAATGGTGCATTCGTTTTAATCCCTTCGATCTTCATGGCTTCAAAGAAAGCAAGAGCCTTATCTATGGCTTCATCACGCGTTTCACCAGAAGCAATGATTTTCGCAATCATCGGATCATAGAAAGGGGTGACCGTATTTCCTTCTTCATAGCCTTGATCGATGCGTATTCCTCTTTTTTCTGGGATAGAAAATACCTTAAGCTTTCCAGGTGAAGGCAAGAAGGTTTGAGGATCCTCCGCATAGAGACGGCATTCAATGGCATGACCCGTCCGACTGATTTCGTGCTGCTCTTTAGGTAGAGGGTTTCCCTCCGCCACCCGTATTTGCCATTCCACTAGATCTTCTCCCGTTATGAGTTCGGTTACCGGATGTTCAACCTGTAATCGCGTGTTCATTTCAAGAAAATAAAAGCTTTCATCTGGAGCAACGATAAATTCCACGGTTCCTGCGTTGCAATAATCGACAGCTTTTGCTGCTCGTATCGCCGCCTCTGCCATCCGCTCACGCAACGCGTCGCTCAAAAAGGGAGAAGGTGATTCTTCAATGACTTTTTGATTCCTGCGCTGGACTGAACAATCACGTTCGAATAAGTGGACGACATTGCCGAAGCTGTCTGCAACGATCTGAATTTCAATATGCCGTCCATTTTCAATCACTTTTTCAACAAACATTGAAGCGTTTCCAAAATACGTTTGCGCCCGTTTGGCATTCGTTGCAAAAGCTTTTCTTAATACTTGTTCATTTTCACACACCTGCATACCAATCCCGCCACCGCCGGCACTTGCTTTCAACATGACAGGATAGCCGATTTCATTTGCTAATTGAACGGCAGACTCAACAGTTTCACAAGCTGCTTCACTTCCATCTACAATCGGAACCCCTGCTTGCTTCATAAGCTGCCTTGCCTGAATCTTATCCCCCATAGCCCGAATCGCATATGGCTTTGGTCCAATAAAAGTTAAGCCGGACTCTAAAACGCTCTCCGCAAAGCTTGCATTCTCAGACAAAAAGCCATAGCCAGGATGAATGGCATCCGCCTTATACTTCTTAGCCGTCTCAAGAATCACATCCTGATTCATGTACGACTTCTGAGAAGGAGGCTCACCGATTCGGACATTCAAGGTGGCATCTTTAATATACGGGAGCTCTTGGTCGGCATCCGAGTAGACCGCAATGGTTTCAATACCAAGACGCTTACAAGTTCGGATAATCCGGGCCGCAATTTCACCTCTATTGGCAATCAGCAATCGCTTCACGACACCTGCACCTCCTGTAAAAACGCTTACATTTAGATGAAAATCAATGGTCATTCCATCTTCGCTTCACTATAATTGAGCGAATGACCTATATTATAATTGTATTGTACTCAAACAATTATAACAAGTGAGATTTTACCCTTAACTGCAGATGTTTTCATACAAAAGCCGACTTAAAGGGGTTTTTCTCTTTTCCCCTTCAAGCCGGCTTTTTAGTTCATCTATCAATTAAAATTAGTGCATGAAACTTAATCCTTCTTCGATTGGACAGAGAGTGCTTCTGTCACTTCTCCCCATTCATTATCACTTTGGATGTTAGAAGGCTCTGAATACCGTCTTGCCCGGTCCATAATCTGGATGAGCGCCTGATAATCCTCTTTCATCATTAAGAAATCTTTCTTTAACTGTTCACTCTCCCGCTTAAGTAACTCAGCTTGTTGTTTGAGGCTTTCATTCTCTTCTTTTAGAAGGGCTAATTCCTCATCTGTCACTCGGCTCGCGGATTGCTGTTCTAATTGTTTAAGGAATTCAATAACCTGTGATAAGTTTAAGTCTTGTTCATCTGAATGGTCAGCTGATGAATCCATCAGCTTGATAAACGGTCTTTCTTTTCTCTTATTTCCAACTTTATTTTTCTTATTCAATTCTTTTCGTTGCTTTTTGGCTAAACTAATCGCATTTTCATAGCGTTTTCGAATTAAGGAGTTCCAGCGAAACCCACAAGCCGCTGGGGTACGGGATAAGGTTTTCCCTACTTCCTCAAAGGCGGAAAGCTGTGTACTACCTTCACGTATATGTCTTAAAACCGTTTCGGCCAGCAGCAAATCCTCATCATCTGTCCACGCATCTTGACGAATAGCTGACATCGGCGATCCCTCCATTTCATTTGCTTTTTACCTTATGATATGCAAATGGTAGGAAAGATAGACTTTATAATTCTACCAAAAGTTAAAGAAGAATTTTTATCTAATTTCTATTAGATGGCTTGAGAAGGGAATTGGCTAATTTCCCTGTTTCACTTGCCAACACATTAATCTCATAACTTTCAATTAGAACTTCGGGTTATTTGGTGAAAGGTCAAATACGAAATGAAACGCGAGAACCGTCCCCGCGTTTCGAAAAACGAAAAGGAACGCGAGAAGTGTCCCGTTTCAAATCAAAACCACCCGTGATAACGGGTGGTTTGTTCTACGGCTGAAAGCCTCTGTTACTGGCCAGCCCTTCAAAGGGTACTGAAAGATTCCCCAACCGCACTACTTCTCCAGCTACCCTAAAGGGCTTCTTTTATTTTTTCTTGTTTTTATTCTTAATCTCTTCTCCTGTGAATGGATCTATATATTCAAACATGCTTAATTGTTCTGCAACTACGTCCTCTTGTAACTGGTTTCGAATGTATTCTTCAATTACTTTCTTATTTCTTCCTACTGTATCAACATAAAATCCTTTACACCAAAATTTTCGATTCCCATACCGATATTTTAAATTGGCATGTCGGTCAAAAATCATTAAACTACTTTTCCCTTTCAAATATCCAACAAAAGATGAAACACTTATTTTAGGTGGAATACTTACAAGCATATGTATGTGATCTTTACATGCTTCGGCTTCAATAATTTCTACACCTTTTCTTTCACATAATTGTCTTAAGATCATTCCTATATCCTTTTTAAGTTTCCCATATATAATTTGTCTTCTATACTTTGGTGCAAAAACAATGTGATACTTACAATTCCATTTGGTGTGTGCTAAACTGTTAACATCAGGTTTTGACATAAAGAGTCTCTCCTAGTTCGATAAATTTGGTTGGGGAACCAAAATTTATTGTAACACTAAGAGAGGCTTTTTTTGATACCTCGCTGAAAGCTTTTCTGAACCCTAGGCATAGCCTAGGGTTTTCTTTTTACAAAAAATGAGGAACCCGGCAAATGCCGGATTCCTCATTATTTGGAAGTCTTATTTTTCTACGACTTCTTTTCCTTTATATGAGCCACACTCTGGGCAAACGCGGTGAGCTAATTTAAATTCACCACAATTGTCACATTTAACCATGCCAGGCACGCTCAACTTAAAATGCGTACGACGTTTGTTCTTACGAGTCGTTGACGTTCTTCTTTTAGGTACCGCCACGATTTCCACCTCCTTGATGCATCCATCAGTCATCCAATAATTCTTTTAACTTGGCCAATCTTGGATCAAGTTGTTGTTTCCGATTCCCATCAGCCACAAAGTCCCAGCCTTTCCCGCTTGGGAGCGGCAATTCCTTAGCCTTTTCACTGATCACACGTATTGGTTTCTCAACTAATATCGCTTCTTCAATGTATGGAACCAAATCAATCGTCTGATCGACCACTTCATGGGTTTCTTCATCCACATGATCCTCTTCGCTGAAAGAGGCATCCCAATGAAAGGTATCCGACATTTGAATATGAAACGGAAATGGGACATCTTCAAGTGTAATAGAGCACGGTAAAACCATCTCACCTTTAACGGTCAAGTAAAAGCTCGCTTTTGAACGAGATATTTCTGCATAACCTGATACGTTCACCGGTGAAACCTGGCGTATTTCGCGGTCTCTATTCGTTAAATCTTCTTGAAGAGAGAGGGTTTCATCGATCATTAAACCATCATTCCGATATTTAACCAGCTCCGGAACTGTCCATTTTAATGTCACGGCCTATCACCTCAAGACAACAAGTGTTATTATAGTCGCAGTTAAGCGAAATGTCAATAGATTGCCCTTTACAGTCATTCCTGAAAAGCCTAAGCTTAGAGTAACAAAAAAAGCTAAGAAACACCAACTTTTACTAAAGCCAAAAAAAGAGACTTCAACATGCACAAGGAGGAGTGAGACGCATGAAAGTGGCAGGTGTCGTAGTGGAATACAATCCCTTACATAATGGTCATCTTTATCATTTACAAGAAATGCGAAAAAAAATCCAACCCGACCTTACAGTAGCGGTCATGAGTGGTCCTTTCCTGCAGCGGGGGGAACCTGCTTTATTATCAAAATGGACACGTTCCCGACTCGCGCTTCAAGCCGGCATTGATCTTGTCTTTGAACTTCCCTACGCCTATGCGACACAAAGAGCGGAAGTATTTGCATTCGGTGCCGTGAGCCTCTTACAAGATATAGGGGTAACCGACCTTTGTTTTGGCAGTGAGCAGGGTGAGATTGCCCCTTTCTTGAACACTTTAGATCTTTTAACTTCCAATAACGAGACTTATAACGCTTCATTAAAAGCCTTCATGAAGGAAGGGTATAGCTACCCCAAAGCACAAGCCCTTGCCTTTAAAGGGTTATCACCAGAGCGCGATCAGACAATCGATTTAACTCAACCCAATAATATTCTAGGCTTTCACTACATCAAGGCAAGCAGGCTATTAGGCGGGGCCATTACGTGTCATACCATAAAGAGAACCGGTGCGGCCTATCATGACAAGTCACTCACCCAGAAAAAGATTGCAAGTGCTACGGCTATTCGTCAAGCCTTGTTTGAATCAAACGGTGAATGGCAAGCGCTCAAGCCCTATGTTCCACTATATACGGCAGAAGCTTTAGAAATCGCCGCTAATCAAGATGGGTTGAGATCATGGGAAGACTACTTTCCTTTATTAAAATATCGACTGCTGACCGATTCAGGGGAAGCCATTTCCGCTATCTATGAAGCCGAAGAAGGACTCGAGAATCGGCTGAAAAAAGAGATTGAAAAAGCAGCGGACTTTCAATCGTTTATGGAAGCGATCAAAACGAAGCGCTACACTTGGACACGCCTTCAGCGTCTGCTCACCCATATTTTGACGCAAGCGACCAAACAAGAAATGATGAGTGCCCATGCCCTAGAACGGCCAAATTATCTCAGATTACTGGGCATGTCGAACAACGGTCAACAGTATTTGAATCACCAAAAAGAAACTCTAAGGATTCCTTTAATTTCAAGACTTAATAGAGAAAATCAAACCCTTCTTCATCGGGATATTCAAGCCGCTAAATGCTATCAGTTAATTCCAAACGGAGAATCCTCGGAGTTTGAACAAGTACCCGTTCAACTAAGCACCGCAAAACCTTCAGGTGTTTAGACAAAGGCACTGAAGAACTTTTGTTTTTTTAATTTTGTAATCTTGATCCAATAAAAAGGCTCTTTTCTAAAAGATTGTTGCTAGTTGATAAAAATAGGTGGAAATAGGCGAGACTCCTGCGGGAACAGCACGTGTCCGAAGACCCTGCACCGGGCGCTTTTTGCGAGGGAGGAGGCTGAGGCCGTGCCCACGGAAAGCGAGTGCCTGTAACGGAAATCAACAGCCAAGTTTACAGCACCCACTTCAGAGAGGACTTTTTCAGTGCCCTCTGTTTAGACGAAGGCTGTTTTTGTCAAAAAAGAAAAAACAGGCGCTCTTTAGGTTGAGCGTCTGTTTCTGGTATAAAAAACTTTCTATTCTAGGGTCACGAGCGCAGCAACTAGGATTCGTTATTTACGATTTCTTTTCTTTTAAGTTTTTTAAATAGTTCAGAGCATCATCAAACGTTTTAACAGGTACGACTTTAATTTTTGAATGAATGTCTTTTACCGTTGCTTCTGCATCCTTAGCTTCGTGGTCGGCAACAGGGGCAAAGAAAATATCGACCCCTTCCTTATTAGCGGCAACAATTTTTTCTTCAATGCCGCCAATAGGTCCCACTGTCCCATCAAAGTCCATCGTCCCCGTTCCACAGATATTGTATCCTTTACTCAAGTCAGAAGGCGTCAGTTGATTATATATTTCGAGGGTCATCATTAAGCCAGCAGACGGTCCGCCGATTCCTTGTGTGTTAAAGGTGACAGGCGGGGTCACACTCACCTTCACATCATCACTTTCAACAATGCCTAATCCGACTTCATCGGATTGTCCAGAAGTTTGCCAATCCTTAGGGAACTTCGCGAGTTGAGTACTTACTGTCTTTGTTTCATTTCCTCGCTTAATTTTCAGTTGAACCTTTTGCCCGGCTTTAGCCCCTTTTATCTCTTTTTTAAAGTCATTAATGGTATGTATCGGCTTCCCATTCGCCTCAATAATCAGATCACTAGGCTCTAATACTTTTTTAGCCGGCATTTCTGAATTAATATCCAGCACTTTAATTCCTAACTGTTTAATGGTCGGATTGCGTCCAGCGGCTTTATAGGCCACATAGGTAGCGCTATCCTGAGCCGTTTTCATGTCATTTAAATTTCTAACATTGAGCTCTTGCTGCGTTTCATCAGGCAATTGAATTTGACTGACTTTATAGACATCCGTGTATTTATTAAAGTCATATTTGGCAATCAAATATTGCAAGAGATTCGCTTTGATTTCGTAGATCGTCACTAAACGCATAGTTCCTTGATCTTGGTAACCGCCTTTAACATGAACCATGGATTCAAGCTTATCTGCCGTACCTGGTTTATGGACATAGTAAGGAACCTGAACGAATTCGAGGATCACGACCAGGATGATAAGAATGATCAATAGAACATACGGCCACTTTGCTCTTTGCTTCGTCATAAATAAATCAATCCTTCCAATTGGCAATAAGGCGTTGGAGGTCTCTAATATGCTGTCTCGCTGTTTTCTCTCCAATCGCAATAATTCGATCAAGATTTGTAAAAGCAGTGGAATTAAAATTCGACACAGGCGGCTTCATCAAGAGGTCGGCATGAGATTCCTGCTGGTTAACAAGGTGCTGTTGCATAATGTCAAGGCTTTGCACCATAACATCAATGATGGAATGAATAACCGCTTCTCCAGAAAAGCTTGAGACATCGACAGAAAGGACAAGATCTGCCCCCATGTCTCTGACTACCTTTGTCGGCACGCGGTCAATGACACCGCCATCCACAAAGATCCTCCCTCCCCACTTAACTGGGACAAACACACCTGGAATCGAAATACTCGCTCTTACCGCTTTATAAAGAGGACCTGAATCTAGAATAACCCGTTCTCCCCTTATTAAATCCGTTGCTACAATTTTAACAGGCAATCGACAATCTTCAAAATGTTTTTGATAGCTTAACACCCGAATGAGATCGGTTAATTTCTTTCCCGTTATAAACCCCATCTTAGGAACTGTAAAATCGAGATAATGATTTCGCCTGAAAGCAAGCGCCATTCGCTCCATACTTTTCCAATTATGACCGACCCCATATAAGGCGGCCACGAGTGCTCCCATGCTCGACCCCGCTATATAATCTATCGGAATGCCCGCTTCTTCCAAGACTTTGATCACCCCAATATGAGCAAAGCCTTTTGCTCCTCCAGATCCTAAAGCAAGTCCTATTGTTGGCCTTGTCATTGGTCTCCCCCTCTTACTCTTCAGTTTGGTCTAATTCCGTTCTGCTGCGCGTATAGTGAAAGAAGGACGAGTTAAACTCGTCTATACTTACTTATTCAAAATACTTGGGTACCTATTCGTTACCTAAGTTATGCAAACAGAACGAACGACTGAACTGAAAGAATCAAAGAGGTGAACACATTGTCTAAAGACAAATTTAAAACCTACAGTTTGGGCATCTTTGCCTTATTTATTGCGGGCTCACTCGTCGCCTTTCCAGAGGCAGCTGTAGAGGCTTCTTTATCTGGTCTCAAGATGTGGTGGAACGTTGTCTTCCCCTCGCTCTTACCCTTTTTTATCATCTCAGAGCTGTTAATCGGTTTTGGTATCGTTACCTTTATAGGCGTTTTGTTTGAACCCTTTATGAGACCGATATTCAGAGTGCCGGGTGTCGGTGGCTTTGTCTTTGTCATGGGTATGGCATCGGGATTTCCAGCAGGTGCCAAAATAACTGCCCGACTTTACCAAGAAGAGAAATTAACAAAAATTGAGGCAGAACGATTGGCTTGCTTCACCAACTTTTCCAATCCTCTATTTATGTTTGGCGTCTTGGCAGTTGGATTTTTCAAAAAACCAGAACTCGGTATCGTGTTTGCCCTGGCTCATTACATAGGAAATATTGGGGTCGGACTTTGTATGCGATTTTACCATCCAAAAAGCGATCTCTCTGCAAGATCAACCGAACGTTTCACACCCCGAATCATTATGCGTGCCTTTCAGGAGATGCATATTGAGCGTCTGAAAAATCGAAAACCAATCGGCAAAATGCTTGGGGATGCCGTTCATTCGTCGGTCACAACCTTACTGATGGTGGGAGGCTTCATCATTATGTTTTCGGTTTTTAATCGCATTCTTGATGAAGTACACGTGACAGAACTCCTAGCGTCAAGCTTGCATCACTTACTGCTTTTGTTCCATCTCGATCCAGGATTAAGCAGCGGAATTATCCCGGGACTTTTTGAAATGACCGTTGGCGCCAAACGATTAAGCACCTTGCAAGTTCCACTCTTTCAGGCTGTTGTGGTCACCTCATTCATACTCGGGTTCAGCGGATTCTCCATTCAAGCACAAGTCGCGAGCATCCTGTCTGAAGTCAAATTAAATGTCAAACCATTCTTTGTGGGCAGATTGATTCATGGCTTCATTGCAAGTCTAGCAACCATCTTTTTGCTTCAATATTTTAACATAAGTTTTGAAGGGGCAACGACAAGCTCTGTCCTATCCGTTACGGCACCACTTGAAAACCGTCTCACATCACTCGTTTCCTATCCCGAAGAATGGCTTCATGCCGGGTCACTCATTACCTTCATCACACTAATTACGTTTGTAATTTATAGAGGGTTTTTAAAATCCAGTTATTCGAACACAAAATTATAAAAGCGAGGGTTAGACTATGTCTAACCCTCGCTTTTTTGAAATTTAGCTTTTAGCGCACGTTCAACGGGTTCGGGAACCAAATCCGAAACTTGTGCATTATATTTAGCGACTTCTTTTACAATACTTGAGCTCAGAAACGAATAGTTGCTGTTTGACATCATAAAGAACGTTTCAATCTCTTCAGCAAGTTTTTTATTGATCGACGTAATCTTAAGCTCATATTCGAAATCAGAAACAGCCCGAAGCCCTCTTAGAACAGCATTCACGCCTCTTTTGCGCGCAAAATCAATCATAAGTCCTCCAAACGACTCAACCGTTACATTCGGGAGATCTTGGGTGGTTTCCTTAAGAAGGGTTACTCGCTCTTCTAATGTAAAAAGAGGTTTTTTTTCTCCATTATGTAAGACAGCGACAATAATTTCATCAAATACATTAGAGGCGCGTTTCAAAATGTCCAAATGCCCTAATGTTACAGGATCAAAGCTTCCTGGATATAATGCAATACCTGTCATGTTACATTTCCTACCTTCCTAACAGGATCTTAACCTTTATTGATTATGACTTTGAATAGAAAGAAAGTGCGGTTTGTTCATTAAAGGTTTGATAGCGGAAGCGATGAATGGAATCGCTCAGTTTATCCGGCAGATCGACCTCATCAGCGTGTTCAACAACTAGAAAACCCCCGCTTTTCAGTAAATGGCCTTCACTGATCTTAGCGATGTCACGCATGAGCTGTTCTTTAGCATACGGAGGATCAAGGAATATAAGATCAAAAGCCATTTCTCTCTTTTCAAGTGCCTTAAGCGCCCGATAGGCATCATTCCGAAAAACTTCTGCCTGATCCTGTAAATCACAAAGTTCCAAATTTGCTTTTATGGTTTCAATGGCAGGTCCATAATGATCAACGAAAACACCTTTTTGCATGCCTCGGCTTAATGCCTCAATGCCGAGTCCGCCGGAACCACCATACAAATCCAATACGAAACCTTCTTCAAAGAAAGGCCCGATTATATTAAACATCGTTTCTTTGACCTTATCTGTCGTCGGCCTCGTGTTTTGACCAGGGACAGCACGAAGCCGCCTCCCCTTGCAAGACCCTGAAATGACCCTCATATTAACTTCCGTCCTTACCTCTTAAGATTCCACTCTATCCTACCATAAATCCCATCAAAGCAAAAACCATCCGTTCTAACCAGAGATGTTGGTACCTCATCAAGAATAGCCTCCTAATCAGCCAATAGAAAAGGCTCGTTACGCCTATTTCGATTAAGCGTAACGAGGATTCGCTATCCTTCGCGAATTCGGCCGGATAGCCGAAATAAGGAAATGACGTTACGCCTATTTCAGTTGAGCGTAACGAGGATTCGCTATCCTTCGCGAATTCGGCCGGAATGCCGAAATAACGGAATGACGTTACACCTATTTCGTTTGAGCGTAACGAGGATTCGCTATCCTTCGCGAATCCGGCCGGAATGACGAAATAAGGGAATGGCGTTACGCCTATTTCGTTTGAGCGTAACAAGCATTCGCTATCCTCCGCGAATCCGGCCGGATAGCCGAAATAAGGGAATGGCGTTACGCCTATTTCGGTTGAGCGTAACGAGAATACACTATCCGCCACAAATCCGGCCGGAATGCCGAAATAACGGAATGTCGTTACGCCTATTTCGGTTGAGCGTAACGAGCATTCGCTATCCGCCGCGAATCCGGCCGGATAGCCGAAATAAGGAAATGACGTTACGCCTATTTCAGTTGAGCGTAACGAGGATTCACTATCCGCCACAAATCCGGCCGGATAGCCGAAATAAGGAAATGACGTTACGCCTATTTCAGTTGAGCGTAACGAGGATTCGCTATCCTTCGCGAATTCGGCCGGAATGCCGAAATAAGGGAATGATGTTACGCCTATTTCGGTTGAGCGTAACGAGAATACACTATCCGCCACAAATCCGGCCGGATAGCCGAAATAAGGAAATGACGTTACGCCTATTTCGGTTGAGCGTAACGAGGATTCGCTATCCTTCGCGAATCCGGCCGGAATGCCGAAATAACGGAATGACGTTATGCCTATTTCGATTGAGCGTAACGAGAATACACTATCCGCCACAAATCCGGCCGGATAGCCGAAATAAGGGAATGGCGTTACGCCTATTTCGGTTGAGCGTAACGAGAATACACTATCCGCCACAAATCCGGCCGGATAGCCGAAATAAGGAAATGACGTTACGCCTATTTCGGTTGAGCGTAACGAGGATTCGCTATGACTCATAAACCGAGTCAAAACGGCGCATTTCTGTGAAAATAGCGTATCATCGTTACATCTATTCTTGAAATCCGCCTCACAATCAGCTAATAGAGAAGGCTCGTTACACTTATATCAATTAGACGTAACCTGATTACGTTATTTGTCTACCGTTGGACTTTTCGAAGGGGTAGCCCCACACAATGCGTTTGTTTTACGGTGCCGCCACCAGAAAATTCAATAGCCTTTACCGCCCTCATCCAAATTGGACTTATTTTCAGGGCAGGCATTACTAAAGCCCATGCCTTCCAAGCCTTTTCCTTCATTTTAAAAAATTGTTCTTTTTTCAGGTATAGGTTCTTTATAGTTCGCTCATACTGTAGAAGACAACATCAAGTCGATGTTGTTCCAACCGCGGAGACTTACGTTTCCCCATAAGTTTTTCCGCCGGTTTCTCCTCTCCCATTGTCTTGGCATACTCGGTATGCGTAAAGACACCCGCAGGTTAGACCTGCGGGTTTTTTTATGTCCGTATGTGGTTAGTTAACTTTTTAACTTGGTAAAAGGGTTAACGGATCTTCGAGGTCATATGGATTTCCATACTGATCCTTCCCCTTTTTCTTAGAATACTCTCTTTTAATTTCATGAAGAAAAGAGACGTCAACCCGTTTAACGAACCTCAGCTTTTCAAGACGTTTGATGATCTCGTCTCGTTCGTCTAAATCGCAATACATGGATACATATTTGAGACGCCGTGAATAATAATAAATACTCCCAAAACGCCTTAAAGCTTTAATATTCTTAGTACTGTGCAGCCACACAATAATACCCGAACGCTCTTTCACGAGAACCTCCCCATAACGTCTTTTTATCAGACTCTGCAATTATGTGCAAAAGGGTCTTGACTAATTGAAAGTCTAACATACCGCTCTTTTTTCCTCAAGAACTGTTTTTTTGCCCTAAGAGCGCTTTCCAGTTATCCGCTTTCATTATTTATGTAAAAATAAATTTGGCAGCGAATCATTCACTTGTTTTTTCTTAAGTCACCTAAGGCTAATTTTTCATAAAATAAGCTGTTTTCGTAAACTTTGTGTTTTTGCTTAATGCAAAAACACTCGCTTGCCGCGGTAATCCGCAAGAGCCTCCTCGGATTACTTCCTACGGGGTTTCGCGCTGGCTTGCTGTTCCCGCAGGCGTCTCGGGAATGGTCGCCCCTTTTTTTCCCAATAGCAACAATCTTATAGAAAAGGGCTAAAATAAACAAAAGGAGAGACAACTCGTCCCTCCTTCATCTTATTATAAAGCGGTCACCGTAGATGTTAAAGACGCCCTGTCTTTTCAGTGGCAGAATGTCTTAACCCGCCTCATTCCTTAATGACAGCCGCAAGCACCGCCCGTTGAACAGCCGCCACTGCAGCCACGGTCAAAGAATGGATCACCTGTTGGGACCTTAATCGACGGAGAAACGGCTCCAGCAATGGACAAACTTATATCATTTAAAAGGCTCTCGAGTTCAGCCTCAGCCTGCTTATACTCAGCAATGATGTCGTTCAGGTCAACATCTCGTTTGACCTCCATCATCTCTTGAATAACCTCATGATAATCGGGGTGATATTTACCAAAACGCTGGACTTCATCATACCGCTCTCGCAGTTTAACAAATCGGCGAAGAAGGGAAATCGCCTGTTGGTCCTGTTCCAGCCGTTTCTTGGATTCCTTATATCGTTCAAATGGCTCGGATTGTCTTAACATCTCAACAAGACCATCTGTATAATCAAATAAAGTAACTGTATCTAAAACTGCTGTCAAAGCTGTCACCTCCTCTCCTTAGTTTAACACGTTCTGCTGACATTGTAGAGTCTGATCTTCCAAAAGCAAAAGACCAGCCCATCCGCTAGGCCGGTCTTTTAACTGTTTTCTTCATTTTGCATGCTCGCAAGTTCAAGCATCATATTTATCATTCCGAGTCCTTGACTAATTCTCTCGATCCTTTTTGAGAACGATTTTCCATAAAAGTCATTCGCCTGAGACTCCATTTCAGAGAGTAAGTGCGGTTGCCGCGCTAATTTCTTGTACCATATTGGATGCAGGCGTATAAATTGCTTTAATTCTGGGTCTTGATCCAGCCTGTAAATCACTTCTCTTCTCATTCACGATCAGTCCCTATTATAGAATGAGTAATTAGGTCCCGGATTAAATGGAGTGAAGGCTCCCGGGCCTTGAGTTTGACCTTGGCCCATGCCATTCATCATCCCAGGTCCCATCGGATTCATCGGCCCTTGCTGCATGGAACCCGTATTCGCGGATTGACTGTTCGTTGAAGACGTAAAGGAACCAATAAAACTTGAAAGGGTCGTCAAAGCACTGTCGACTTGTTTCAACTTTTCTTGTAAGTCCTCTGGGTCAATTTGGTTGAGAATGCCCATTAATTTCGACAAATCCGTCCCTGATCCCGTACCAAAATTAAACAATTTCCGTTCCTGACCTGTTGATTTTATCGTAATACCGTATTCCTTCCAAAACTCTTTATCTTCTCCATACAACACCCATTCTTCAAAAAGATCTTGCCAAGAAAGGTCATTTTCCCGTTTCACTTTGGCTAAACTTGGATATTTCTTAACAAAGGCTTTAAAGTCGTCAACCGCCTTCTTTGTCGTCTTTACCATTTCAAATCACCCTACTTTTTGATAAATGCCTATTATTAATATAAGCAAGACCTTCAAAAGTGTGCGAAAACTGCCATCTTGAAGCTTCCATCTTAGAATCCTCGTGCAGGTCTGCAGCTGGCACCAAAGCGTTGGCCCTGTTGCCCTTATACTTAGTTTGTTCCTTGCCAAAATTTCCTTAATGTATAAAAAGTTACGAAAATCACCTGAAACGTTCTTCCATCTGTAACTAAGGGAAGACAAATGGGAAAGTGCCCCTTCATTGTTTTCCTAAGAGTCTATTGATAAACTAAAAAGAAAAGACAATTGGCTGGAGGTGGAGATTAAATGGAAACAAAAAGAGAAGCCTTATTGCAACAGTTCCAACACTTTCTAGAAACCGCTTCCGATGCTTCATTGGATGCCGTATCCGCTTGTATTCAAGGGGCCGAGCAAAAGGATGCGGATCTGACCCATACTTATATCAATGGCCTTCTTAACTATCAAGGAAAACTAACCGAGAGTGACGGTTATAAAGCCTCTATTACTTTAAATCCCTTCACTCTGAACACATTAAATATTACTCATGGAGGCATACTGGCTACTTTTGCTGATACCGTTATGGGGACCCATGTCTTCCAGTTACTTCCCGATAATCAAGCTGCGGTTACTTCCGAAATGAGCATTCATTTCATAGCCCCAGCATTGGGGGAGCAGCTTCACGCCAGTTCAGAGGTTGTTCACAGAGGAAACCGCCTTTGTGTAATGGATTGTAAAATTAAAGACGATAAAGGAAAGCTTGTTGCAACATCGACAGGGTCCTTTTTTATTATTAAGCGAAAAAACTAATGAGAAGAGACTGGGACAGACGTAGTTTACGAATAGAAAAACCGAACTTATTCACCCCTTTTCAACGTGATGGGTTCGGTTTTTCATTGATAAAAGTAATAAATACGTCGCTTTCCGCGGGGGCTTCAGACATGTGCTGTTCCCACAGGCGTCTCCGTATTTTGACTACGCTTCCTATTTGTTTCTGTCCTTATAAACCATTTAAGGATGACAAAAGGCACTCACTTCACTGAATGAGTGCCTTTTGTCTACAATCTGAAAGCCTCTGCGTTAGAGGGGCTTTCTTAGTTCTTCGACATAAAGTTTGAAATCCCCTATATGCTCATTTATTATTGCTTCAAGTATATCTATATTTAATCGTTGATAGTCGTGAATAGCGATATTTCGAAAACCGACCATGGATTTCATGCTTTTTGATAATTCAACAGATAAAAGGTCATTTTGAACAAGTAAATCGAAGGCTTCTCTAGACGATTTCAAACTAGCTTCAAGCTTTGTCTATCAAAACTTCTTCTGGGATGTGCTCTATCGAATACAAAAACTACAGATTGAATGAGTTTCATCACAAATTTCAACTACCCAGCGGAATTGGCGAGACTCCTGCGGGAAAAGCAACAGCTGAAGACCCTGCAGGAAGTGCTTTTCTTCCGAGGAGGCTGAAGCGTTGCCCGCGGAAAGCGAGTCTATTTCCGCTTTCATAAATGACACCGATCCAAGAAAAATGGCCTAAGAAACACGGGAGAAATCTGCCCCCAAAAAGAAGATGCATCTTGGTTCAGACTCATTTTAATTGGGAGTTTGACCTCTTTTTTATCAGAGTAGATGAGATCAATGCGTACTGTTACATCGCCATTGACTCCCCCTTTGGTCGAAAGAATTCCCACCCTTTGGAGTGTCCAATTTCTTGTCAGCTTTCTCATTATATTTTCTAATACCTATTTTTTTGGGGGTTTGAATAGGAAAAGACGTCCCTTGATATAACCTCTGTATCAAACGATTTAATCAAGAGATCGTGCAAATGATGTCTCCATTCAATAACCTCTGGCAGAATCGACTGTGCCCTCTCCACTAGTGTCTCTCAATTTATGCCCATTTATTTTTAAAACGGTCGAACAAAGTCCTGTGTGTAATAATCGTGATAAACGCCTGGCCCCAATTCTGTGAAATCAGGGTGAAGCAAATTTTTCCGATGCTCTTCACTATTCAGCCAGCCGATCGTAGCCGAAATGCCGTCTTCATAATGGGCAGCGATATTCTCTCCAGCTAATTGAAAGTTAATGTTCTGTTTTTTAAGCCGATCCGTCAAGTTCCCTTGCCACTTTGAATCATGAGAAAAATAGTTTTTAATATCCATTTCCTGACTATGTAGATAAGCCGCCTTTTCTGCTTGAGGGGACCACTTTAAAGTTTGAACCTTATACCTCACTCTAAGGACATTTGAAATCGCCCAAATTTCCTTTTCTTCCGCTCGATCAATGTCTTCCCAATCCTTGGAGGTTAAGGAGGGTGCTTTTGGCAACACACCTTGATATTCCATGTTAAAAGGCCTTTGCTCAATTAACACTTGAGGGGTCACATAACGAATACTCGTTAACTTTCCTGTAAATTGATCGATATAGAGCTCCGCCCAATTGCTTCCAACTTGAACGAGCGGTCTTGTATCCAGATCATCCTGCTGAAGCTCAAAGGTTACTTGAACGTCTTTAGCTTGGATCGTTGGCGTTTGGGATACTTTAATTGAGTGAGGCAAGGAAGAACCAATAGCAAAAGGAGCCGTTTTCAAGTTCTTACCAAGCGCATAGATCGTGACAACCCGATTATTCGCAATCCCAATCTGTAGATAGGATTCACTGCCTTCTCCGTATATCCACCATTCATAACCAAAAGGAGTGGGATCTTTCCGTGATGGCTTGCCAAAAACATTAAGTATTTTAGCAGTAGATTGGTTTAAATAGGTACTCATCTCATCAGAATGAATAACCGTAGCAGACTTATTGACATTATGGCTCCCCAATTGTGTTCCTGCTTCGTTTAATGGAGGGACAACGTTTTTGAAGCCGCCCATATTTTTATACAGAAAAGCCGCTGCAAAAATGAAACAAGCGAGAACAAGGAACGAGCGGTTAAAATAAGAAAACACCAACATCCTCCTTTTAATCCCTTATCATATAAGGGAGAGAATTACAACTATTCAAGTAATTGAAAAAGCACCAAGAACAAGCTTGATGCCTTTTTTAGTTTAGCAGATATGCGTTGACTCTTGAAGCAGAATGGCTCTCTTCCTGCTTCTTACAGAGTTATGGATGAATAAACATCTCTGACCAATAGTACCCATAGCTTCCGCCTTCAGCGAAGCCAACTCCTATATTGGTATACTTGGTGCTTAAGATATTAGCTCGATGACCGGCACTGTTCATCCAGGCATTCACGACAGCCTGCGGGGTCTCCTGACCGCCTGCAATATTTTCTGCTGCTGCTGTATACGACAGACCAAAATCTGTGATCATGGTAAAGGGAGACCCATAAGTAGGAGAAGTGTGAGAGAAATAATGATTATCTCGCATATCCATCGCTTTATACCTTGCAACTCTTGAAAGCTGCCAATCTGCTTTTAAAGCAGGAAGTCCCCTTTTTGTGCGTTCAGCATTTGTTAGATTTATAACTTGGTTCTCAAAACTTTTTATAGCCGTAAGTTTAGGAACATTAATTTTTTCACCCGGATAAATTAAATGAGGGTTATCAATCTGTGGATTGGCCTGAATCAACTCGCTTAACCCCACTTGGTATTTGTTCGCAATCTTCCATAGAGAATCACCTGTTTGAACGATATAAGCTGTGGTCGTCCCAGCTTCTGCCTTAGCTTCCTTTGGGTGAAAAGCCCCCATCCAAATCATTAAGCTTCCTACAAATAACCCTAATATGATGAATTGCCTCATTTTAGTTAAATGGCCTCCTCCTGCCAATCTGTATCCCTAGTTTTTCCAAACTTAGTCCATTTCATAATGGCAGGAGTCAGTATAGCGCGTGTTCTGTAAAGTTGAGCCCATGTTGGTTCGTTTTTTATATTGATCGATTAATGAATCTTTCACACAAAATGCCGTTATTTCATTGCAATTCTAAATTAGACAGACTATTATTAAAATTGGGTAAGTGTTTACAAGAACATAAATAGGAGGCAAGGATCATGCGTTTTGAAGAGACCAAAATTGAAAGCGTTGAAATTTCATTTCCTATTCTTGAACACGTTATGAAAATGGCGGGAATGATTCGCGGCGGAGCATGGGATTATAGGCATGTCACCTATGACTTTAAATTTGAATTTGCTCATGACGGCAGCGTTTACTATTTTAGAATTCCTGGTACGGCCATCCAAAACCGGATTGAAGAACGCGATTGTGTGGTCAAATTAGGAACCCCTTATGTTGGCCGCCATTATTATCCTCACGGGATCGAATATAATGAAATTTTTCCAGAGAATGTCCTTGAAAAATGCAAAGACCGAATTCATATCATTGAAGAGGCTCTAACAGAACTTCAATCAAACGCTACGCACTCATGATTTTTTACTTTGTTTTAAATAACGAAGAGGCTGCCCTAAAGCTTACATTTTAGGAGCAGCCTCTCTTTATTTTATAGAAATAAACTCATATAAAATTCATCTACATAGTCCTGATCCACTCGAACAGCCTTTCTTCGTGTACCCTCAACTGAAAAGCCAGCCCGTCCAAACAACCAAAGTGCCTTCTTATTTGGAGCCATAACGGTCACTTCCAAGCGCCTAATCTGTTGGTCTTTCGCATAAGAAATGGCTTTATTGATCAGTTCTCTGCCATACCCTCTACCATGGTACTTTTCTAAAATGCCAATCATCAGCTGTGCCCGGTGAGCGATTTGTTCATGGGAATGCCGCACAATGGCGACAAAACCAATGAGAGACTCCTCCTCCACCAATCCAAAAATAGGATTGACTCGCCCTGTTCCATCAGATGAATCTGCAAAGAAAGAAGGGCTGTCGATGGCCCAAAAATGACTCTCTTGATCTAGTCGCTTCAAAAGCTCAACATAATCGTTCTGCTCATTTGGTTTGAGCTCTCTAATCACCAAGTATCACCTCTTGTCATTAATCGAATACATTCTTTTTAGATACGATTGTCCTTTCCCATCCTATGCAATAAATTGAAAGATAGACTATTATTGAATGGGCTGCATCATTTAGCTCGCCCACAATACCATTAAAAAGAAGCGATTGTCCTATTGAACAATCGCCCCACAAAAAATAGCTTTCCTATTTAAGAAAGGTTCGGGAATCACAATCCTTCAAAACTTATTCCTGCGCTACCTTCCTCACGAATAATGACTTATTTTTTAAAACAATTCTACTTACAGCGGCTAATAACAGCGCTGAGATCGCGAAAACAACTCGGATTCCTAACCAATCCGACAGGAATCCCATTGCGAGGGAACTGACTCCAAAAGCGCCTGTTCCAATAGCACTTAATGACGTATACACGGTTGATAATTGTTCTTTGGGGACACTTGTTTGGATAGCTGTCTGTTGCGGTATCGTTTTTAGTTGCCCAAAGATCCCGACACAGAAAGACAACATTAAGGCTATCATTGGAAATTTATTTAAACTAAACATTAACGTCACGACAAAACTAACAGTTGAGCCGACCAAAATAAATGTGCTTATTTTTTTCTCAACAAAAGAAGAATATCTGACACAATAAACGCTTCCAAAAATGAGCCCTAAAAAGAAGGCACCGTTTATGAATCCCCACCACTTTTGGTCAACGTGTAAAGCCTCTCTTACAAAAACTAAAAGAATGGCAGCCATCCATACCGTTCCTGCCATATTTTCTAGAAGTTCCATTAGAGCAACCGTTTTCAGCAACGGGATTTGAACTAAAGTTTTCCATCCTTCTTTTAATGGCTCAAATGTTCCTACCGTTCTATTCGTTTGGTGACTTACATTGTCTAAAAAACCTAACAGAATACTGGATAAACCAAATAAACCGGCAACTCCCATTATGAGGTGCAAAGAACCTAAAACAAGTAACAAAAAACTCCCGACGAACCACATAACCGTTTGAATGACTTGAGTCGTTGTCTCCGATAGACCATTCGCTTGAACTAAATGTTCTAGTTCCACATAATGCGGAATCAATGTTTGTTTGATTGGATTCGCACAACCGTCAAGAAAAGCAATCAACGCAATAATTAAGAAGATCCAGTAAAAGTTGGATACGGTGACTCCAATTAACACAAAACTTAAAACAACAATCAAAACAGTTTTTCCAACTTGTGAACCCGCGATTAACCATTTTAAATTCACTTTACCGATCAAAAGAGGTGTCAGGAGGTTCGACGAGAACATAGACAATGTAACCGTAAACGGAACAAAAGACGAGACTGCCGCAGAACCCGTTAAAACAAAAATCTTACTAATAACAGCTACCATATACAATACATCGCCAATAGTTGCGATCGCCTGACCCACAAGTAATAAAGAAAAATTTTTATTCAATTTTACATCCCCCACTATTTCAATTGAATCTTAGCTTGAAATGGGGAATGATTAAATTGGCCTGTTCATCGAATGTTAGCCCCTTTCATAGATCGGATAAACCTGGGGGATGTAGATTTATCACATTCGTTTGCAGTCCATTTTTTCTGTCTGACGGACTAATCAGAGATTTATTTTAATTTTAACACTATTTACCTTATGGATAGGACATAAAAATGAATTGCTTATTTAAGTTATCCTTATGTTAAATAAGCGATGACGACACTTTTGTTAACCTATTGGATCCGTTTGTTTAATAAGACGTTTAATTATGCTTCTTTGATTTTAAAGAAAATGTTTCTTTGTATTTGTTATCCCATTTGATAGTTACGTTAAATACTGTGCTTGCTTTTGTTGTCGCAATACCACTGCCGGACTCATTTATTTTTATTGTTGAACCCGTATGAGAGTCTTCTTTAAGTACAGGATGACCATTGCCACCAGAAACATCAACCTCTAAATTTTTAAATGTTGGCTTACCGCCGTCATTAAATGTAAAAGTAAAAGTCCCATCCTCGTTATTCCCACCAGCATTTGTAGTGTACGCTCCTTTCCAATGATTACTTTCTCCTGTAAACAGTAAGGATTGCCCACCATTACAGGCTGTTAGCATTGAAATTACCATTAATGAACATATAGTAATAAGTACCTTTATCACTAAGTTTCCTCCCCGTTTAATTAAACTGTTCTTCCAATAACTGACCTATAGGTGAATAAGCGACGGTGACCGTCTTATTCAGCAATTCGTAACTTAAGTGCATATTTTCACACTATCATGATTCACCTTCAAATATAATATAAGATAGCTTAAAGCTACTTGAAAATGTCAAATCTAATTTCAATTATCCTTAGTTTTATGAATATATTCATCAATTACCTTTTTGAGGTAAGGGTTATTTGTGTAACGTCTATAAAAATGAATCGATTTCGACCAAATTTTCACACCATCCTTCTGAATACATACTCGATCTGGGTCTTTATTTAGATAATTGATTTGGTCAGAAGACATTAAGTGTATCTCCAAATCATTAATATAAAATCTGAAATGATAAAAACCGTTTTTCTGGCTTATAGATGTTGGACTGTATTTTCCAAAAACTCTAAAGGCAATTTCATAACAATCCCATTGAATCATAATATCCAAATCTTCCATATCAAAATTATCAATTCCGTTCACAAAAAGTGAAGTTGAGGCATCAAAACTATATGTGATGTTATTCTCATCTAATTCATTGACTAATCCAAAGATTATTTTCCACCATTGGTTTGATTTTGTAACCAAATCATTTCTCACTCCTTTTAAACCTGAACCGTTGAATACGAAACTCAAATAATTACTTATTACATAAAAGCATCCGTTCATAAAAGAAAAAAATTTAAAAGTTAATTTTGTCGAATATGATTTGTTCCACTAAAAAAATGAAGATGGCAACACAGTACCATAAAACGGGATGAATGTTCTTTTTTAAAAACTGGATTTTCGTTCTGAAGGTAAAGTATTTGTTGAATAAAACAAAGAATGTTACTCCACCAATAAACAAGATTACAGCGCCTAAGAACCAGTTTAAACTTGGAATTAACAACGCAAACAATTGCCCGATAATGCAGCCAATTAAAATACCGGCAAGACCACCAATCTCCAAATCTTTCTCCCCTTTGATTCTCAGATTAAAAGAAAATTATTCTTATGGGTCTAAAGAGACTTTTTTATAATCCTTACCGTTAGCGAAGCACCCGAATATTCTATATTTTTAACATAGCACTATTTTCCTTTTTATGGTCAAAAAAATGAAAAGCGCCTCTTCATATATATTGAAAAAACGCTTCCTTATGAAAAAAATCACTTCCACATTAAGTTAATAATGGCCATATTATAACAATGGGAAAAGCAATAGGGTTTCAATATCCTCGAACAATTTTAGAAGTTAAGTCCATGAATTCTTCCGCATCTTTTACGCATAATTCCATTCCTTTTTCCCAGAATTCTTCTGAAGTAATATCTTCCCCTAGATGTTCCATAACTAAATCTTCCACAGCCATACTCCCCGAATCACGAAGTAAGATCAAATAATCTTTCTCAAAGTCTTTTCCTTTCTCCTTTGCCTTTGCATAAATTCCCAATGCAAATAAATACCCAAAAGTATAGGGGAAATTATAAAAAGGCGATTGAGTAAGATAATAATGCGGAGTCCAAACCCAAGAATAAATGGAAGGTTGTTCTAGTGATCCAGCATACGCCTCATTTATGGATTCTTCCATTAACTGATTTAGTCGTTCGGCTGAAACCATACCTTCATTACGTTCCTTATAAAGTCTCTTTTCAAATAAGAATCTCGAATGGATATTCATAAAGTTCATTACACTGCGTTTTAATTTTTCATCCAGTATAAATAATTGTTCTTTTTTTGAATTCGCCTTTTTCATAGCTGCATCAAAAACAATCATTTCAGAGAAAGTTGAAGCAGTTTCAGCAATACTTAACGGATAACGCTTGTTCAACCCATTTACAGACTTCATGGCATGATTATGAAAAGCGTGGCCGAGCTCATGAACAAGAGTTAACACATTTAAAAAAGTGCCACTAAATGTCATAAAGACTCTTGATTCACCTGTGAGTGGAAAACCAGCACAGAAAGGAATAGCGGACTTATTAGGTCGATCTGCGGCTTCTATCCAACCTTCTGAAAAAGCTTGTCTAGCAAAGCCTTCTAACTCAGTTCCAAACTGACTAAAATGTTCCAGAATAAGCGCAACCGCTTTCTCGAATTTTAGCTCTTGATTACTTTGTGTAACTGGAGCCCAAAAGTTATAGGCCTTCATACTTGATCCACCTATCAATTCAGCTTTTCGTTTCAAGTAATTCGAGAAAGGTTGTTTATGTTTATTAATTACATTCCACATCGTATTCAGCGTCTCTTCCTTCATTCTGTTCTTTTTCAAAGGCTCTTCTAATGCACTTTTTATCCCGCGTTTTTTATTTACTTGTATACGAAAACCCGTAATGTGATTTATTATTTTACTAAATAATTGTTCTTTCTCTTTCCAAGTAGATTCTAATACATAATGAGCTTCTTTGCGCACTTCTTCATTATGGTGCGACCGCAAGTTAATGGCTTGTCCAACTGATAGACTTTCTATTTTGCCATTAATTTGAATATTTACGTTAATGCTACTTACTAGATCATTATAAAAATGTCCCCAGGCATGGTACCCATCACCCATTAAATCAGAAATTAAATTTAGCTCTTCATCTGACAAATACCTATCTGCATTTTCACGCCATTCGTTTAGAATAAATCTATATTCTTGTAATTCTTCGGCTTCAAGTATATTTTTCCAAACATCTTCATTAGTATTTGTTAATATCTTCTTTACTATCGATAATTGTTTTTCAAAACGGGATTCTTCTTGACCAACATTTCCTCGTAAGAAGCCAGCATCTTGATCCTTTGGATTTTCTGCAAGGAGACAGGTGATAAACGAATTAGCTTGTGATAAGTACAAGCTAATGTTTCCGATGCTTTCAACTAAATGGACTACTTTAAAGTTTTCATTTGATGAAAGTGGCGTAATCATCAATGATTTAACACTATCTTCTAATTCATTCACAAGAGATTCTATTCGATTGATATGATTTAAAAATTGACTTGATTTGCTTCCACCCATAAAAACCTTATCTAAATTCCACATTTTTGAATAGCCTATTTTCTCCATTAGTTACTTCCCCCATAATATGTATATCTCACCAAAAACGAACATACAGAAAAAACGGCAAAACCCTTGCTCACCAAACGCATTCGTTGTAGAACAAAATAATTAAAAATCATTTTCAATAATAGATAAAAAATTAGCGAAATTATCTAATTGAGCTAATGCAAAATCTAGATCGCCGTTCCCTTCAAGAGCCAATGCTATGTTTGTCGTAATTGACATTATTACTCTTGCTTTTAAAACAAATTGAAATGTTTTCTTATCTGATGCAACGCTCTCAAGATTGAGTACATAGTCTGCAACAGGATGTTCTAAACCTTTAAACAAAGTAATATTTCCAATAAAAGAAGCTAAATCCCAAAACTTAGGCATTAACGATACATCTTCAAAGTCTATCCATCGCCATCCGTTAGAACTTGGAATTAAATTATTGGGATGTGCGTCCCCATGAGCTGGAAACAATTCAAGTTGTCTAATATCCTTATCCACTTTCTCAAATTCTTTTAACAAAAGTAGAATACGTTTGTCTTTGTCATCAAGTTTAGTTAAATACTCAGCAGCTTGATTAACATTTTTCCAAGCCCCAAAAATTTGCAAAGGCCCCCCATAATTATTCAATGCTTTTATCATCACGTTTAACATATTTATAACTTCTTTACCTTTAAGTGGTGGGATTTCTAATGGTGCTATATACTCCCATAATGTCATCCAAGTCGAACCAATTTTATGTGGTCCGGCTGGAATCTGTGTTGTGAATGAAACTACTGGTACATTATTTTTCTCCAAATACCCCACCACTTCTAACTCTTGTAATAAAACATTTTTCCAAAAATATGGGTCATCATCTTCAAATAGTTTCGCAATCCTTGCCACGATTGGATAGGGAGTTAGACGAACTATAAGATTTCCTGCATCACTAAGAATTTCAGGATTAGTATTTAAAAGTCCGAGTCTATCTGTTGCCTTCAATAAATCCTTTATTATTGTTTCTGTATTGACCAACCTTAAATTCCCCCCTGATACTCAACTGCCTTCTTCAACTCACCCATCAAGCTTGTGATCCACGTTCCCAAATAATGCTTTCTTAACCGTTTATTGAACAACTCTGACCTATAAGAGCTGAATAATACCAATATTCTTAATTAATTATAACAAACAAAGAAAGAACTTGGCGTGAGAATTTTTCAACTTATACATTACATTCCCAATGAAAATAAGGCGTGTAACTGATTCACGCCTTATTTTTATTAGCCTTATTAGATCTTCCGTAAGAGAAAAAAACAACTTTTTTTATTGTTAAAAAAGAAAAGCGCCTCTTCATTTTCTCTGAAGAGACACCTTCGTTAGCACAAGAATAATTTTGTTTTTAGATGGATCTAGTTTTTCTAACTACAAAAGTTATGGCATCGGTACTTAACAACACAGGTTTTTCATTTCTCACAATCTGATAATCGAGCGGCTTAACTAATTCATTTATGACTTCCCACCCATCCCCATATAGGTCGTGTAATTTTGTCAACATTTCTTCGGTTGTAAGGTTAATTTCCATTAGTGCTTCTAATTTTTCATTAGATTCGAGAAGTGTTTCGGTTAAATTAGAATTAACAATAATGCAATTGATCCCATTAACTTTTGTCCCTTTCGCCATCTGTTGCACGACTTTTTCAAAGGTTTCCTCTGAATCAAGGTGCTCTAAACTTGAGACGGCAACAATATAATTAAAATCTTCCTTCTGGATCGTATAATCAGCGATATCTGACCTAACCGTTTGAATAAGGCCACTTACTCCGAACTCGTTGCTATATTGTTTTAGTTTGTCTATTGCAGAGTTCAATAAATCAACACATACAACTTTCCCTTTCTTAATATGCTGAGCAATTGGGATACTATTTCTCCCTACACCAGACCCCAAGTCTAAAACACTAAGGCTTTCATTTTCTGCAAAAAGCTGCAGCTGATCCATAACCATTTTGACCGGTTTATTTAACCAAGACCCCTTTTCAAAGAGCCTATAATTATCGTAGCAATAATCGTGATAGTCCTTTTCTGCACTTCTTATGTACTCAATTCGATTCATATTTTTTCTCCATACTTCCCTTATTTGTAATCGGGATTGATTGGTTTTCGTTATATCATCATCTATCCATTAACCTTCATTTTTTAAATAAATCTATTTAAATAGTCGCCAAATATTTTGTTCATAACTTTGGGGGTGTTTTCTATATAAACATTAAATTGTTCCATGTTCGATTCGAATTTATCAGAGTTTCTTTCATCTGTCGGAAAATCAGATATTCCTTTAATAATAATGCATTCAACATTATTTTTTTTACAGATATAAGCAATAGCACCCGCTTCTGTATCGGCTATTGTTAGTTCGTTTTCTTTAAGTTCTAAATAGTCCTTCCACATAACGACTGCTTTATCAGCGGTGCCAATTGTTCCGGTATAAAAATTATTCCCATATTTTGATAGATCAATATCGACTATGAAGGATTGCTTAATAAGAGGCTCAACTTCTTTTACTGTGCAATCATATTGAACAGCTTTATCAGGTACTAAAATATCTAAATGACTAAACTTATCATCTATTCCTGCACATGTTCCAGCAACGATCACTTTCGTTAAACTAAATTTGGAAATCATATACTGGTTACCACCAACCCCATTTACTTTTCTTACACCGGTACTGTAAAAAACAAGTTCAGTATCCTTAATTGTTCTTATGAAATACTCGCCATATGGATAACCGAAACGTTCGATTTCTTTTATGTTAAAATATTCCAATGTTGCTTCGTATTCCCACTTCGTTGCTAGGCTTATTCCGATCATCGACTTATCACCCTACAAAAATTTAAATTCTCACTATTGAATGACTATACACGGTCTGATTTCATTTTCTTATTAAAGTCACCTTTACCCGCAAACCTTCAGACTATTAAATCCACTCCTTGTTTTAGCTTAACATAAAATCGTGTGCGCCAGGCTTATAGGCGAAGGCGGCAGCGTAGTTTCACTTATTCTTAGTTCTGCCTAGCTAAAATTTCCTTCTATAAACCTAACAAAACGCACAGCTAGTGATTAACTGTGCGTTTTGCATGGAGTGAAGATGAACGGTTTCTTAAGGTAGGGCTTTGTTACGCCTTTAATTCTTGTATATCAAAGCCGTCTACCCAAAAGACCGTTTTTTTGGATTAGGAGATCCATATCATCGTAACAAAGCTTATGACCGTAATAAACACGACCAAGGCTCCGGAAAAGATAAACAAGCTAGGGATTCCATGATTTTTATCCTTTAGATGCATGAAGTAGAAAAGCTGAAAGGCCACTTGAATAACCGCTAAAGTGACAATAAAGAAAGCAATCAGGTGATTGTCAATGTTCTTTCGAAAATAAACGGCCAAAAAAGCTAAAACAGTAAAGATGATCATAGACACAAAAGTCACCCAATAATACTGGAGGTCACGCTTCTTTTGTTCACGCTCTATCATAGCCTTGAAAGTCGTTTTCTGATCGGACATATGATTCCCCTCCTATTACGAGCCTACAATTCCAAGTAGGTAAACGACTGTAAAGATAAACACCCAGACGACGTCAATAAAGTGCCAATATAGTGCTGCAATATAATACTTAGGTGCGGTAATCGCTGTGATTCCTTTTTTGTAAGAAGCAACCATTAAAGTTGAAATCCACAGAACTCCGAATAAAACGTGTCCCCCGTGCGTTCCAACAAGTGTATAGAAGCTTGAAGAAAAGGCACTTGTCTTATAACCCAGTCCTTTATCGAGATATTCAGTAAACTCTTTGATCTCTAATCCTAAGAAACATAGACCAAGAATGACCGTAATCCAAAACCAGAAACGCATTTTTCTAACATTCAATTCTTTCAATCCCAGGATAGCAAAGACACTTGTTAAACTGCTCGTTAATAGAATGATCGTCGAAAGAAACGTCAAATTGAGGCTGAACAGATCCTTTCCGCTTGGGCCGCCCGCAACATGATTGCGAAGGGCAATAAAGGTTGAGAAGAGTGTTCCGAATAGAACCGTCTCTCCCCCAAGAAACAACCAAAACCCAACGAACTTATTTCGCCCTTCTAAAGTCGTGAGTTCGGGATGCCCAGGAGAGACGTCATTGTGATGTCCGTGCTCAACTGCCGACATTATGCGCCCTCCCCTTTCTTCTCCATCTCTAATACCTCTTCTTTATGAATATGAAAACCGTGATCATCCTTCAGCGAGTGAACAAGCATGCATAATAGCATGAGACCAATTCCTAAAATGGCGACAAATAAGGCGCCTTTATGAATACCCGTTCCCGTTTCGTCAGCGAAGATAAACCCAAAGCTTGCAACCGTTAACGATAAAGACATCAGGAATGGAATGATCGAACCGTTTGGCATATGGATGTCTCCATATGGCTCTGCAGGGGTTACCTTCTTATTTCCATCCATTTTTTCTTTCCAAAAGGTATCAACAGATTGAACGAGTGGCGTTTGACCAAAATTATACTCTGGAGCAGGTGATGGAATCGACCATTCAAGCGTTCTTCCCATTCCCCAAGCATCACCTGTAGCACGCTGACCTTTAGCTTGTGTCATGACAATGTTGATCACAAGTAAAACAACAGCAATGGCCATCCCCGCTGCTCCAATTGAACTAATCATGTTGCCCGTCGCTAGCCAATCACCTGCTTGATAAGTAAAGTAACGACGCGGCATTCCCATTAAGCCTAAGAAATGCTGCGGGAAGAAGGTGACATGAAAACCGATTAAGAAGAACCAGAAACCAATTTTACCAAGGGTTTCATTAAGATATTTACCGAAGATCTTTGGCCACCAATAAAAGAGACCAGCGAATAAGCCTAGGACAACTCCCCCCACTATGACGTAGTGAAAGTGAGCAATAACAAAGTAACTGTCTTGATACTGAAAGTCAGCGGCAGGAATCGCAAGCATAACCCCTGTCACCCCTCCTAACACAAAGGTCGGGATAAACGCTATGGCATAGAGGTTAGCCGTTGTAAAGTGAACTTGGCCGCCCCACATCGTAAAAATCCAGTTAAAGATTTTAATACCGGTTGGAACAGCGATCGCCATCGTCGCAATCGCAAATATGGAGTTGGCAACAGGCCCAAGACCAACCGTAAACATATGGTGAACCCAGACCATGAAGGCCAAAAAGCCAATGAGTACAGTCGCAAAAACCATTGATGTATGGCCAAAAAGACGCTTTTTGGAGAATGTCGGTATTACCTCGGAAATAATTCCAAAGCACGGTAAAGCCAAAATGTATACCTCTGGATGTCCAAAGATCCAAAAGATATGCTCCCAAATAATACCGTTACCGCCATTTGCCGTGTTAAAGAAATTCGCTCCAAAAACACGATCAAACAGTTCCATAAATAAGCCAACTGTTAAAGCTGGGAATGCAAATAGGATAAGGGCTGAAGTAACAAATGCAGTCCAGGTGAAAAGCGGCATGCGCATAAAGGTCATACCTGGAGCACGCATGTTAATAATGGTAACGAGGAAATTAATCCCTCCCATTAATGTACCGGCACCGGCAACCTGCAGTCCCAAAATATAATAATCCATTCCGCTTCCCAGGTAGTCTGTACTAAGAGGCGCATAAGCGGTCCAGCCACCTGAAGGAGCACCGCCTAGAAACCAACTCACATTAAGAATCAATCCTCCTAAGAAGAATAACCAAAATCCTAATGCATTCATGAATGGAAAGGCAACGTCGCGTGCTCCAATCTGTAATGGAACGACAGCATTCAAAAAAGCAAATATGGCTGGCATCGCCACAAAGAAGATCATGGTTGTGCCATGCATCGTTACAACTTGGTTATACGCGTCGCCGACAAGGAACGTATTGTTTGGAACGGATAGCTGAATCCGAATCAGCATGGCTTCTATTCCACCTATAGCGAAAAAGAGACCCGCACCGCAAAGATACAAAATCCCAATCTTCTTGTGATCAACGGTTGTTAGCCACGTCCACAGCCAGGCAAGAAACCCTTGTTTCGGCTGTTGAGTTGCTAAAGTATGAGCGTTTGTCGTCACGTTAAGAACCCTCCTTTTCTCATTATCTATTGATTGTGTTTGACAGAAAGGGTGAATAAATAATCGGCAATATCACTTATTTGCTGGTCGGTCAGGTTTCCTTTAATCCCCCGAGACGGCATTAAGGCACCCGGTTTCAAACTGGTTGGATCCTTAATCCATTTCTCGAGTGTGGATTTGTCATGAGGCAGAAATCCCGCAATATTCTTTTGATCCGCAAAATTCCGCAAATTAGGCGCGGTATTCGACCCGCTTACACCAACTGCATGACAAGCCATACAATCTTGCTTAAATAAGGATTCGCCTTTTTGAGCGCTAGCCGTTGCTGGTGCTGATGGTCCCGCTTTCATTTCTTTTGTCCACGCTGTAAAATCAGACGGGCTGACGGCTCTGACGTTAAAATACATCAAAGCATGTGAGGCACCGCATAACTCGGCACATCGTCCAGCGTAAGTTCCAGGCTTATCAGCCGTTAAGTACATTGAATCGGTTTGCCCTGGGTTCGCATCTAATTTCCCTGCAAGTGCAGGAACCCAGAAAGAGTGAATGACATCAGCAGAAGTCACCTGCAAAACAACTTTTTTCCCAGTAGGAATAAATAAGTCCTCAGAAGTGGTGATTCCATAATCCGGATAATCAAACTGCCACCAATATTGGTGAGCGGTCACTTTGACGACGACGACATTGTCCCCATGATTTTTGGGAACGGTTGCATCTGAAACCGAGAATGTCTTTGCAACAGTCGGAAACGCCAATATTACAAGCAAGATAATAGGAATGACCGTCCAAAGCACTTCCAATAGAGCATTGCCTTCTACCTGTTTCGGTATCACATCCTCTTGCCCAGGACGCTTCCGGTAGCGGATCAGCGCATATGTAAAGAGAAAACCGACAACAACTACGACAATAATCATAATTAAGAAACTTTGGAGCATTAAGCCGGCTTCTGTTCTCGCCACTGGCCCTTGAGGATCAAGCGTCGATAAACCCGGTTTTCCACATCCGACAAGAGTAAAAATGGCGATGACTGCAAGTGGAATCAGACGCAAAAGACGTTGCCATTTCTTTTTCATGCATGAGACCTCTCTTTCTGCTTTTTTATTCGGCCTTATTTTTCGTAAAACGAAAGAGCCGTTATATATGTAAAAATGGCTGCAAAACGTGTTTGAAGAAAAAACAGGCGTGTTTGCAACCATTTCTGACATCTAAATGACTGCGATAATCATTACGATAAAGATAATCGTTAGATAATTCAATGAATACACGAACATCCATTTCGACCATTTCATGATGTCTTTTATAAAAAAGCCAGCGATCCCTAACCCTATCCAGCCGGCACCTAACAGACCTGCGACCACTAGATAGAAAGGACCAAGTTGATATAAAAAGAGAGAAACCGGTAAAAGAACAACGACATAGACAATCATTTGCCTTTTGGTAAATTCAAAGCCTGCAACCACAGGCAGCATCGGGATCCCGGCTTTCCGATACTCTTCGACTCTTTTCATGGCAAGCGCAAGAAAATGAGGCGGTTGCCACAAAAACATGACAAGGAATAAAACCCAAGGGATTGTCCCATGAAGACCAGGATCAAAAGCTGCCCAGCCGATCAAGGGCGGCATAGCACCGGATATGCCTCCTATAACTGTATTAATAGAATGAGTCCGTTTTAGCCACCATGTGTATACGAAAATATAAACAAATAGACCAATCAATCCGATGATAGCTGCCATATAATTGACAAATAGTAATGCAAGAAGACCAATAGCAGAAAAAATAATACCAACCCAAAGGACTTGATGGCTGGATAATTGCCCTGTCGCGGACGGTCTTTCCTTTGTTCGCTCCATTAATTGATCTATATCTCTGTCAATATAGTTATTCAGGGCACATCCCCCGGCTATGACTAAAGCTGAACCCGCCATTACCGCAAGTACCTTCCAAATGTTATCGTAAAAAGATTGATTGGTGTATTTTAAGGCCAGCCACAACCCGGCAAATGTCGTGATTAAGTTCGATATCACTATTCCGGATTTAATGATACCGATCACATCTCCAAACGTTCCAGACGTTTGGACTGCGCTTGGAGAACGGCTTTCCATGACAGAAGACGAATCAAGAGAAGTGAGTGGTTTCGTCATGTCGCTTCACATCCTTTCTATGTTCTGCTAGGACTTTTATGAAAGAACCTTGAATATTTTATTTATTTAAAGATTCAGGTATTTGGAGAGATAAAGAATTATTCGGGTGTGTCTTCTCACCGTTAATCGTTTTGACATAAAACTGTCCATTTAAGTTCACAATTCAAACGAGAGCGACATTAAAAGTATGTTACATTTAGGATGTTGCTAAGTGTTCATATCTGTTTCTAATTATATACGAAGAGAAATTGTTTGTATACTTTGTGACAAATTGACATAAAATCGACAAATTTATGTAAATCGCCTTGAATAATATTACCATTCACTTCATAATGAATAGTGTTTTTGAATAGATCTGGAGGTATCCTTATGTTAAAATGGCTTCGTTTTTTGGGCGTTGCAACATCTATTATTATGCTCATTGTAATCATAATGGGAGCCCTTGTTACCAACACGGGCTCCGCTCAAGGGTGCGGGCATCACTGGCCTCTTTGTTATGGACAAGTTGTTCCTGATTTAAACAGCGACCATACTTGGATTGAGTTCAGCCATCGGGCCGTAACAGGCATTGCCGGGATTCTAATTGTTATTTTAGCCGTATGGTCATGGATTCTTTATTCAAAAGTAAGCTGGGTAAAGTTCCTTTGCATTGGCACGATCTTTTTTGTTGTCCTGCAAGCCGTTTTAGGTGGACTAGCTGTCATTTGGCCGCAATCCTCATTTATACTCGCCCTTCACTTTGGGATCTCACTCATTTCGTTTGCAACCGTCCTGTTATTAACGCTGATAATATACGAGCAAAGCAAATGGAAGGCCGTTATCGCACCACCGTTATCTAAAGGCTTCCGCGTCAATCTTGTATTATGTTTTATTTATCTGTATATCGTTATTTATTCCGGAGCCTTTGTCCGGCACACCGATTCAAGTTTAGGCTGCCTGGATTTCCCATTATGTAATGGACAGCTCATCCCCCCTCTGCTCAGTCGGGCCGGCTTCCAATATACACACCGACTTCTAGCTGGAGTCCTTGTTATTTGGTTAATTATTAATTTTATTCATGCGTTTCGTTATTATCGCAATTCCGGTTGGGTTTATTGGCTAACGCTTCTAAGCATTTTGATTACCTTATGTCAGGCCGCATCGGGTGTCATGGTCATCTTTACCCGGATGCAGTTAAGCTTCCTTCTGCTTCATTCGTTCTTTGTCACCTTGCTATTTGGTGCCCTTTCTTTCTTACTCATGTTTGCCATCAGAAAAACAAAGGCACTTTAATTTTAGGAGCTTGCGTTCAGTTCATCTGGCGCAAGCTTTTCTTTTTCACCGACCCTGTGACTCCCTTCTTCCCAAGTATAGACTTAACCCATAAGTTTTTTTGACACTGTGTTTATGTTTAAACGTTTAACAAATATGGGTGATTGTCGATCGATATGGAAATTCTGACGCTTGCCGTGGACGAACGCCCGAGCCTCCTCACTTGTTTTTGGAGTTGCGGGGTCTCTGCTGCCCGTAATTCCACAGCCGTCTCAAAATCTCCTCTCGACATTTAATTTTAGTTGATCAATTATAAAGCATTCTATTAATGTGGGAGTTCCTTAAAATCGTTTGGAATTGTTTTCTATTGTTGTTTGGAACCTATAATAATAGGGGGAGTTTCTAGAGCAGCGCTTACTCAGATAGTAATCTTGATTAGTTCGGATTTTCTTGATAGTAAGCCTAAAAATCCTCAGCGCCGCTTACTCTAGAAGCGTAAACTAGAGTCCTGCGGGAATGCACGTGTCCGAAGATCCACTTGGGAAAACAATTAATCAATTCCCAAGAAAGCTTGAGGCCGTGCCCGCGGAAAGCGAGGTTATTTTCGCACTAAAAAGCTGTGTTTTAATTGTGAGTTATCCACAAGTCCAGATTATAAAGATTCCTGGCAAGAAGAAAACTTGGCGTATCACCAACGTATTAGAAAAAGCAGACTCCCTGACGAAAGGGAATCTGCCTTTTTGATTGATGAAATTCGATTTTTTCAAAACCTATTTTAAATGGCAGCATTTTTTTAAGGGACTCACGCCTCAATTTGCGTCTGGAGCCTTCTTAATCTCCTGTGCGAACAACTTACGCCGCTTCTTGTTCAGCCTGTTTCAATTTTTTATTCGTAAAGGCAGAGACATTAATTAATATGCCTATCATAAATAACGTCATGATAAGAGAAGATCCCCCATAGCTCACTAATGGCAATGTGACACCTGTTACAGGTAGTAGACCCGTAGCAGCACCTAGATTAACGATCGTTTGAACACCGACAAAACTTGCTATACCTATTGCAAGCAGACTGCCAAAGACGTCCTGGCAGCGAATCCCAACCAAAATGCCTCTAATGACGATGTAAGCGAGGCAAAGCATAACAAAGGTGACTCCAAACGTCCCTAATTCCTCCGCGATAATCGCGATTATAAAATCGGTATGAGGTTCAGGTAAAAAGCCTGCCTTCTCTATGCTATTACCTAAGCCCTTACCGGTTAAACCACCCGAAGCAATGGCTACATAAGAATTAATTAATTGCCAGCCCTCTGCATTTGCGATCGTAAAAGGATGGTAGGCAGCGGCAAATCGCTTTAATTGATAGCCCTTTAACATGAAGTGAAAGAGAAAGGCAATTGTTCCGCCACCCAATCCAAATAAGAAAACAATATGCTTTAAGCGCATCCCCGAACAAATAACAAGGACGGCTGATATTCCGGCGACAATCATGGCTGATCCTAAGTCAGGCTGCTGTTCAATGAGAATGAAAAATATGGCAACCGTGACAAGAGGAGGCAAGACCCCGCTTTTAAAATCTGAAATGAAGGCTTGCTTATTCGAAAAAACAGAAGCCAAATAAATAATGACAGAGAGCTTGGCAATCTCAGCTGGTTGAATGTTGAAGCCCCCAATGGAAAACCAGGACGTTGCCCCGTTTGAGCTCTTTCCGATCAACATGACCAGAACGAGCAAGGCCAAGGTCAATATCGTAATCCATTTGGTAAATGCTTTAAAAAGCTTATAAGGCACAATCATTCCAAACGTTCCAGCTATAAGAGCGAGAACACACCAAATCAATTGCTTTTTTAAGATTGAGACACTTGATCCATGCAGGACCATCACTGACCATATTGAGCTGGCACTATAGACCATTACAAGCCCAAATGCTAATAAGAGAAGTGTAACAACTATTAAAGAGTAATCATAATAACGAAACAACTCTTTTATCTTTGAACCCATGCTGCTCATCCTAACTAACGTATTTCTATAATAAATCGTTTCACTTCAAGTGACATGAATGAACCATACACGCGCCACAAGTAGCCACTTCACGTGTGGCAGACATAAACTTATTAATTGATTAAAACAAAAGAGGGACTTAAGGACACAGCATGCCTGTCCATTTGGTCCGACCAAACTGACTGGGAATAAACAAATTTGATTTTGTTGTGTTCTTTAAGAGTTTAATAGTCTACCTAATAAATTCGCTATTGGTTTCTTAAATCCTTTAAAAATAAGGAGTTTAAGTCCTGGAAATCCTTGCTAAAACGTAAAATGGATTTAAGTAACTCTATTAAAAAAACTCAAACCCACTTGTTTTCAAAACCAAGGTAGTTTGAGTTTTCCTCACTCCTGACCTGTTATCGCTTCGTACAGGCTTGAGAGCTGCTGTTCAAGTTTTCCAAGAATTGCTTTTCCATCTTTTGCATCAACTAGGCCTAGACGAACGGCAAAATCGATCTCTCTTGATAGCCCAAACATTTGTGTATCTAAAACTTCCTCGTATAGAGGACACTGTGGCATGGTTAGATTCTCCATCTGAACTTCTATTAATTTTAGGATCTTATGCGCATCTGCTTCAAGCAACGCATAGGCCTGATCTCGATGCCGTGTTTCGGTATCGATCGACAATAGGATCCCCTCCATTACTCTTGCTTTAACTTTCATATTAAAGGGAAAAAAGGGAAAAAGCAAGTTATAATTCCTATTCCAATGGATGTCCCCCAAGAGACCGTTTCTTAAAAGATATTAAATTATATGCTGCCTTATGTGACAAATGAAAGACTAGCTTTTATACTTAAGAGAGGCACCTTCAATTAAAGAAGGCGGGACCGACATCCTTTAATAGAAATGAGGCGTTTTTTTGTCCACCATTGTACCCATTACTGGCCGCGTCCAGTTTCAAATTGTTTTAGATCCCAGCAGTTGGATTTTTGATCACCGAAAGATTGAATTGAATGATTACTTAACCGAAACCATCACCATTCAAGATGTACTAGGACATAATCGAGATGAACGAGCAGGTGCTGCCATGCCCCGGATGATCGAGACAGGCGTTAAATACGAAAAGGATAAATGGTTAACCGACTCATTTGTCATACCTATTGCTCCTTTTCTAAGCAATGCTGAACCGTTAGAGGATGCGAGTCTCGTCCATTTATTAAGTGAAGACGGGGAGGAAATAACTACACTCCCCATTACAGTCTTCAAGGAAGGCGTCTTTTGTTTTTCAAAAAATGGGAAGATCTTAAAAGAAGAAGGGCCGCTCCAATTTTACAATTTAGACGATTATCACGATGAACCTATTGGAGGCATTTCTAAAATTGTTCTTGCCTAAGCTTCAAGAATAGCCGGCCCGACCTTTATAAGTAGGACCGGCTATTTTTTATACGTTAAGGGCGACCTTGAACCGGTTACAAAACATCCGCAGCGATTTGCGCAAGTTTTGACCGTTCGCCCTTCTGAAGCTTAACATGTCCACTGACATCTTGATCTTTCATCTTTTCCACAACATAAGTCAGTCCATTATTGTATTGGTCAAGATAGGGGTGATCGACTTGTTCTGGATCCCCCATTAAAATAATCTTAGTGCCTTCCCCTACTCTTGTTAAGATTGTTTTGACCTCGTGCTTCGTTAAATTCTGAGCTTCGTCTATAATGATAAATTGCTCGGGGATGCTTCTTCCTCTTATATATGTAATCGCCTCAGTTTCAATAGAGCTAATACCCGCTAATATATCCTCGATCTCTCCTTTTCTCTTGGTGTTAAAAAGGAATTCCAAATTATCATAAACAGGCTGCAGCCACGGTCTCAGCTTCTCTGCTTTCTCACCTGGCAGATAGCCAATATCCTTGCCGACTGGCATAATGGATCTGGCAATCAAAAGTTTTTTATAGAGATGCAAATCCTCCGTTTGCAGAAGCCCTGAAGCAAGCGCCAACAAGGTCTTGCCGGTCCCTGCTTTCCCAATTAATGTAACGAGGTGAACGTCCGGCCGTTGTAAAAGTTCAAGCGCCATCACTTGCTGGGCGTTCCGGCCTTTTATCCCCCAGACCGTTTCATTCCCATAATAACAACTCGTTAACAGCTTTCCTGATGCATCAATAATTCCGATCGCAGAGGATTTCATATTCAATCCCTTTAAAATAAAGAACTCATAAGGATAGGTCGGTTCTTTTGTAATCTCAGAAACTGGAATTTTCTTATCGCGATAGAATTGGTTGATCAAATGATCGGATACGTAGAACTCGCGATAGCCATTGTAGATATCATCATCCTTTATGACTCGATCATTCAAGAAGTCCTCAGTTTCAATCCCAAGGGCATCCGCCTTGACTCTTACTAGGACATCTTTACTGACTAAGATCACTTGTTTCGGGATCTCTTTTTGTTGTTCTTCGATTTGTAAATTTAACGCGACAGCAATAATCCTGTTGTCATTCGTTCTATCTATAAAGCTTTCTTTTACTGATTCAAATGAGCGATGATTAAGTTCTACACGAATAGAACCTCCGTTTTCAAGCGGCACCCCTTGATGAAGCCTTCCTTTTTCTCTAAGCTGGTCAATGAGTCGAGAGACCGTTCTTGCATGCCGCCCAATCTCATCCATATTTCGCTTTTTGGAATCAATCTCTTCCAAAACAATGGCTGGAATAATCACTTCATGTTCCTCGAAAGCGAACAATGCAAAAGGATCTTGTAAGAGTACATTTGTGTCTAGGACGTAAATTTTAGTCAAAGTGTCGCCTCCTGTGTCATTAGCCTGTTGATTCAAGGCCCTATTCATTTTTTAATTTGCATTAGCAGGGTCAATCAAGAAAAATTAAGGTCGTTGTCTTGTGAGGACGAACTTAAATTTTCAAGATGGATGACTTTTTTTATCACCTCAACACTGAATTAGAGTTAGTTGTGAAAGAAATACAGCTGTGTCACTCAATGAATTTCCGTTTAGTAAAAATGTATGTACAATTGAACAAAGATAGACGAATGAGAAAAAAATGATGACTAATTAACTGATTAAAATAGGCTAGTACCGCTCAAAATGGCGGACTTGAGTCAAGAATAAAGAGACGTTGATCATTGGGTCATGGTATAATGTCACTTGAGGTGAATGAGATGAAGATCACATGTATCTTATGCCAAGAAACACAAGAAATTGATGACCAAAATCCCGTTGCCAAACGATTAAGGAATCGTCCCATTCACACATACATGTGTCCAAACTGCCATGAACGAATAACAGACAGAACCATAAAACGCTGGGAAACAGGGAAATTTCGCGTCCATCATAAAGAAGTCCAGAAAAATGACCAATGGTGAGCCTACTACTTGAACTAACATCATGAAATTTCATCCTCGGGTTGATCTACATGCTGGCTTGCGTATAACTTCCATCTTTCTATCGTAGGTTATACGCACCAGCAAGTTGCACATTCCAATTCAAATCTGTTCTTACTAACCTATTTTCTGCTGGCTTGCACAATTCCAATCAGTTTTTACGAAGCAAAAAAAAGCCATTACAGGTCCAGATGGACACGTAATGGCTTTTTTTAGTTGTTACATTTTTAATTGGTCGTCTCTTCTCTTCGATTGGTACAGTCGCAGTTTATAGATAATAAGCACGACTGCTGCAATCGTCAAAGCCCCGACAATCGGTAATTGAAGGGCTAAGATCGTCATAATAATGCAACCAAACAAGAGCAGCACATAAATAATTAAGGATTTCAAAGGAGGAAGCTTTCGGGCAAACCCTAGTTTGTAGACCACAATAGACAAAGCAACAATCGTCAGATACAAAATAATAATCATGTGATCAGAAGACCATTTGTGATCGAGCAGAAATTGCGGATAGCTCGAAAAGTGAAATTGACTGCTATCAGTGTTTGACACAGCTTCTTCCCCCTATCTTCTCCTTATTAGAACTTTGAACTAGCTAACTTACGCTTCTTCTCTTCCCGCTCACGTTCGTTTTTATTTAAAACTTTCTTTCTCAAACGAATGTTTTCCGGAGTCATTTCGCAATATTCGTCATCATCCAAATAAGCTAATGCATCCTCAAGAGACAGGATTCTTGGCGTTTTAAGCGTGACCGTTTGATCTTTTGTTGCGGATCGCACGTTCGTCATTTGCTTGGCTTTTGTCACATTAACCGTCAAATCATTCTCACGGGTATGCTCACCAACGATCATTCCCTCATAAACTTGAGCGCCCGGCTCAACGAACATCGTTCCACGGTCTTCAAGCTGACCAAGTGAATAAGCCGTTACTTGCCCAGTATCCATGGAAACGAGGACACCTTGACGACGGCCACCGATAGCCTCACGAATAAATGGACGATAGTGGTCAAAGGAATGATTTAAAACTCCATAACCGCGTGTCTCACTTAAGAAATCACGACGATAGCCGATAAGGCCGCGAGATGGTGCCATAAAAGTTAATTTGAAATGACCGTCTTCTTGCTGTTCCATGTTCTGCAGCTCCGCTTTGCGGCGGCCAAGTGATTCAATGACAGACCCAGAATAATCTTCAGGTACGTCGATCATAACCTGCTCCCATGGCTCAGATAAAACACCATCAATTTCTCTTTCAATAACCTTAGGCTTCGACACTTGAAGCTCATAACCCTCTCGGCGCATGTTCTCAATTAAAATAGACAAGTGAAGTTCCCCGCGTCCAGAAACGATCCAAGCATCAGGAGATTCTGTTTGCTCAACAATTAAGCTCACATCGCGTTCGACTTCTGCCATCAAGCGTTCATACAGCTTACGGCTAGTGATATATTGGCCCTCTTTACCAGCAAATGGACTATTATTGACTAAGAACGTCATTTGCATGGTTGGTTCTTCAATGGTTAAGAGAGGAAGTGGATCAATTTTGCCCGCTTCATTGATTGTTTCACCGATATTGATATCCTCAACACCCGTAATCGCGATTAGATCTCCAGCTTTGGCCTCTTGAATTTCCGATCTTTTAAGGCCAAAGAAGCCGAATAGCTTCGTTACACGGAACCCTTTTTGTGTACCATCGGCCTTCACAAGCACCGCCTGCTGACCCACTTCGATTTTTCCTCGGTAAATACGGCCGATCCCAATACGTCCTACATAATCATTATAATCAAGCATCGTCACCTGGAATTGAAGGGACTCATCGGAGTTATCAATCGGTCCTGGTACGTGCTCAAGAATCATGTCAAAAACAATGGACATATCATGCGTGACATCATCAGGTGTCTTTCCTGCTACACCGTTGATTGCCGATGCATAGACAACTGGAAACTCAAGCTGGTCATCATCAGCACCAAGATCAATAAAGAGTTCAAGCACTTCGTCTATAACTTCTTCTGGTCGAGCCATAGGCTTGTCGATTTTATTTACAACAACGATTGGCTTTAATTTAGCTTCAAGCGCTTTTTTCAATACAAAGCGTGTTTGTGGCATAACCCCTTCATACGCGTCGACGAGAAGCAAGACCCCATCCACCATGCGCATGATCCGTTCAACCTCACCGCTGAAGTCAGCGTGTCCAGGAGTATCCACAATATTAATACGGTGGTCTTTATATGAAAGGCTTGTGTTCTTAGCTAAAATCGTAATTCCGCGTTCACGTTCAAGATCATTGGAATCCATTGCCCGTTCATGAACATGCTCATTTTGACGGAATGTACCAGATTGCTTTAATAATTCATCCACAAGCGTTGTTTTTCCGTGGTCAACGTGTGCAATGATCGCAATATTTCTTAAATCATTTCGTGTATTTGACATTCAATACGCTCCTCAGTTTCATAGGTCCGCTTAGCTTATGCGGTGCAAACTCTATTATTATAACATATCCGTAAAATAATGTCCCTCTTTCTTTTCTGTGAAAATAATCACTGGGTTTAATCCACACTTGAATTGGCTATCCTATATCTAACTTAATTTTGACAATAGGAAAGCAGAGCTACCTAAATTTTAGGTTTCTCGAATAACTTTCTTATTAATTGTCTATAATGCTAATTTGCTGTGGACTCGTGATAGGGTTCTTTGTTCTGAAGCATGTGATAGACAATGGTAAGCATTCGGTGTCCGATGGCAACGAGTGCTTTTTTCTTTCCTCTTCTTGCAGCTAGCGACCAATACTTAATGGACAACCTTTTATTTCGACTTCTTGAAACAGCCCACGCAGCTTCACATAAAGCAGATTTAATATGAGGATTCCCTTTGACTGTCTTTGTACTCTTTCGTTTTCCCGCACTTTCATGATTACCAGGAGATAAACCTGCCCATGAGGCAAGGTGTTTGGAAGTAGGGAATTGTCCCATATCCACTCCTATTTCAGCGATGATAATGGCTGCGGTCTCTTTTTTAATACCGGGCATGGTCATAAGCAATTGCACTTCTTCTTGATAGTCCTTCAAAATGTCATCCATTCTCTTTTCGATAGCCGATATTAACTCTTCAAGGTAAATAATATGCATCCAAGATTGTTTAATAAGAAAGAGTTGATGTTCGTTTAATGTTCCAAACAGTGAATCGGCTATCATTTGCTTTTTATGTGCCATTTTCCCATGAATCTTTTGACCAACTTCTTCTTGATCAATGTACCCATTATCCATAAGTTGTTCTAAAAGCTTTCTTCCTGAAACGCCAAATACATCTGAAATAACGGTAGCTAGTTTAATATTCGAAGCCTCTAGAACCTTTTGAATCCGATTTTTTTCTGACGTCATCTGACCCACCCACTTTTTGCGAAGACGAGTCAAGTCACGAAGATTTCGAAAATCCTCGGGAGGCACAAAACTTTTTTCAATTAAACCATGTCTTAATAATTTGGCGATCCACTCTGCATCTGACACATCCGTCTTTCTACCAGGAACATTTTTAATCCTTTGGGCATTCGCCAACGTAATATCGAAGAAATCCTCTAAGATGTTATAAACCGGCTTCCAATAAATGCCTGTACTTTCCATCGCTATATGGGTGACTTCTTTTTCCTCTAACCACTTTAGAAGACGAAAGAGATCTTTGGTTAAAGTAGGGAAAGTTTCCGTTTCCTTCACTAGATCTGTTTCTGATTCTCCCATTAAGACACATGCCACAATCGTTTCTGAATGAACATCCAAGCCTGCGCAACGTTTGTACAACGTTTCCACTTCAAACCACCTTCATGTTTTTATTCCACAAACAGTGGAATGAATTTGAAGTTAGACATTTTTCTGTTCGTAGTCATCTCTTAGTAAGACAAATAGAGAGCTAACAATGGGTTGTTCACCAAATTCATTCCAACAGTTTTTTATACAGGGTAGAACCACCATTAAAGAGCACGTTATATACTCACTGTCTGTGGTATCTACATTATGGGGTGGGTACTCTATTTTCATTCCTGGGTTGAGAGCGAAAGATCATGGATGTTTTTTATATAATATAGGCTAGACTATATTATAGAGGTTCATGCATGGAATGTTTACTCATTTTATATTGAAGAATTGTGTTTTTTTGCTATTATTATTTATTAGTTATATCCTGTATGTAGGAGGTTGTTTTTTATGAATGCCGTTTTCTTTTTGCTTGCTGTCTTAACAGTTGGGAGCTTAGTGATGATCGGCTACGCCATTGTGGCGAGCAGCTTGCTTGGAGTCATCCTGTCGATTCTGGGTGTTCTTGTATTTATGGGGCTTGGGTTTACCTTAAAGCGCCGCGTACAAACGAATTGAATGCCAAAAGCCCTGGGATATTCCCAAGGCTTTTTTTATAGCCTCGCAAACTTTTTTGTTTTTTACTGAAGCGAAAATAGCCCCCGGCTTTATTTGACTTTATTCATACTGTTCGACGAATTTACCGCTTTCTATTTCTTGCTGGATATGGTTGGAGACCGTTTGATGAACCGATGGATTGCCAACTAATAATGAATTTTGCTTGAGCAAGTTAATCGGGGACCCATCAACACGGGTTGCCGCACCCCCTACTTCTTCCACCAAAATTAATCCAGCCCCAATATCCCAAGGGGCGAGACGCATCGACCAGTACAGATCCAGTGCTCCACACGCCACATAAGCCAGTTCAATAGCAGCCGAGCCATAAGAACGGGTTCCTCGGCATTGACGGGCGATGGGTCTCACAATATCCGGGTCAATCCGACGATTCTGATTAAGCCAAGTGGCATTAATGGAAATCACCGCTTCGTTCAAGGATGTTTCCGTAAGAGGAGGGAGCTTGCTATCGTTTTGAAAGGCACCGGAGCCCTTTACGCAATGATAAAGATCGCCATTCATTACATCTAAAATAAGACCAACTCGTCCAACACCATTTTCATAAACCCCAATTGATATCGAAAAGTGCCGTTTTTGATGAACAAAATTCATCGTCCCGTCTATCGGATCAATCATCCATATAATCCCTTTTAGTTCACTAAGCTTATCGCCATAGCCCTCTTCCGATATAATGTAATGCCCCGGAAAAGATTCGCGGATATGCTGAATGAAAAATTCTTCAATTTGCCGGTCCATATTCGTGACAAGGTCATCTGGGGAAGACTTGGTTTCCACTTGAAGAGTAGACTTCAAGGCTTCTTTTAGCTGTTCTCCGGCATCTAGGATCCATTCCTTTGCTCGGTCTCTGATTGCGTACCAATCGATTTGTTCACTCATGCCATGACCCCTTTATTTTAAATATCAACTATGCCATAAATGTATTAGAAAATTTTTCACACTAAAATAAAACGTGAATATCAATATATATGTATCATTGTCTATTATGACATATTTCCGACTAAATCTTGCCAAAAAATGCTCGGAACTTATTCCAAATAAAGGAGGGTAAACTTTATAGAAAGTCTACCCTCACTTAACATTGGCTATTTTGGTTAAAAGGTCCTGTTCGATTGTCATGCTTCTAATCGAATTAACTCTTGTCTAAAACGGGTCAAATTCTCCTTGCATGATTCAATGGTTTCTTGATCCGCATTGACCATTGCCTCATGAAGCCTTGCTAATTCGTAATCGATTTCCATGCGTAAGACGGGAATCCGTTTCTCAGCGTCCGTTCGCTTTAAGGTTTGGATGACTTGTTTCATGGTCACCGACACATCCTTTCTTTAAGGTATTCAAAACGGGCAATGGGCAACTCTACAAAGCCTGAGACAATTTCCTGCTGTTTAAAAATTCAGATATTATGTTATTTATATTATGAAGAGAAGTTATCCTATGCGACATTTTTAATGTTAAATGGGCTCCGTATCCGTTGCATTCCCAAATTAACTATGTTTGACTTTATACCCAAAGCCAATTGATTAGAAACCTGGACAAGACATGTGTTAAACTGACTAAAAAGCGAACTATCCGTCGAATTTAGATAAAGTAGGAGTTGTACGACATGACTTTTAATGGATTTTCAGAAGCGGACTTCGATGTGTTTTCCATTGAAGGACTTGACCCGCGGATGCTAGCCCTTCGCCATCACATTCAGCCCAAATTAGCGGAGCTCGGAGACTATTTTTCTCCTATTTTAACAGCCTTAACAGGTGATGAAATGTTCTATCATGTAGCCAAGCATGCCAGACGAACCGTTAATCCACCGAAGGATACTTGGGTAGCCTTTGCCGCAAACAAAAGGGGCTACAAAAAACATCCTCATTTTCAGATAGGACTTTGGCCTACCCACCTTTTTATCCGTTTAGCCGTTATCAATGAATGTCCTGATAAAAAAGCACTGGCGAAGGCTCTCAACACACATGGTCGGTCCATAATGGAGCACTTTCCAAAACAATTTGTATGGTCAGCGGATCACACCAAGCCTCATACAACGGAAGAACCCGCTCCGGATCTAATCGATCGTCTTGGGGAGATAAAAAAAGCAGAATTTCTGGTCGGCCTTGATGTAGACCGTGAAACCACTGTAAAGAGCGGTGCGGAGATTCTGAATGTGATTGAAAAAACATTTGGACAGCTCGCCCCTCTATACAATGAAATGCGCCGGAGAGTTAGGCCCCATTAATTAAGAAAGAGGCGTGCCTTTCGGGTATGCCTCTTTTAATCATTATATGTGGTTGTGATAGAAAATGACCGGCATCAACCCATTCTTTCTTCCATTGAAGTGCCCCATTTAGCACGAATTTGATGAGCTTCTGCCATTATTCGATCAAACAAAGTCTGAACAGTGGGGATATCCTGTATTCGCCCAGCCGTTTGACCTGCCCAGCCAAAGCCCTCCTCCATTTTCCCATCATAGATTAAGGCTTTATTGCGTTCACCGCTGATTAACGCCTTTAATCCCTCATAGCCGCTACCTTTTTCTTCTTCTCTAAGAATGGAAGCTGTCCAATCATTTTTTAAAGCTCGTGCAGGGGCACCCAATGATTTTTTTATGATAACCGTATCGGTTTCATCGGCTTTTAAAATCATCTCCTGATACGTTTTTGAGGCATGGACGCATTCCTTTGTTGCAATGAAGCGTGTCCCCATCTCCACCCCTTCTGCCCCAAGTGCTAGTGCCGCCATCAAGCCTCTTCCGTCTGAAAAACCCCCTGATGCGATAACGGGAATGTTAACGGCATCAACGACAGAAGGAATGAGGACCAACCCACCAATTTCTTCACGGCCAAGATGTCCTCCCCCTTCATTTCCGACAACCATCACGGCATCGGCCCCTAACGCCTCAGCTTTGATCGCTTGTCTCTTTGTTGCCACTAAGACGAGCTTCTTGATAGGGGTTTGATTTAATTTTTCAAAGACAGGTGTTGGATTGCCACCGGTAATCGAAACGACCGGAACCCCTTCATCGATGGCCACCTGAAGCATCTCCTCGTAAGGACGCCCATGCTGGCCAATCGCAAAGTTCACACCAAATGGACGATCGGTTAATTGACGTATTTTATGTATCTCATCTCTTAAATCTTCAGGAGATGAACAAGTCATAGCAGTCAGTTGCCCAAGCCCGCCGGCATTTGAAACCGCAGCCGCAAGCTCTGAATAGGCCAAATAAGCTAGTCCCCCTTGAATAATAGGCAAATTAATAGCTAGAGCATCTGTCAGGCGTGTTTTTAAGATTGTCACATTTTTGTCCTCCCCATTTAATTTTTCTTGATAAAAAGGTAAGTTATGGACTAAGATAATCCTAGTCTGTCTTTTTGAAATCGGTTAAAGAAGCCCTGCTTGACCTTCCGATTTTGGAGTCCATAAGAAAGTGTGGTGGAAAGTTCTTGTCACAACAAGAGACCCCATTATTTACCGGTTTAGTCCATTATATCAAAAATAATCCGATTCCCTTCCACATTCCTGGTCATAAAAAAGGAAATGGAATGGATCCTGAGTTCAGAGAATTCATTGGCGAAAATGCTTTAAAAATTGACTTAATCAATATTGCACCTTTAGATGACCTGCATCAGCCTCATGGCATGATCCAGCAAGCTCAAAAATTAGCTGCTGAAGCGTTTGGTGCTGATGAGACCTTTTTCTCAGTACAGGGAACGAGCGGTGCCATTATGACAATGGTTCTTGCGGTTTGCTCACCTGGGGATAAAATTTTGGTTCCGCGAAATGTACACAAATCCGTTTTATCAGCGATTATCTTCTCAGGTGCTCTGCCTATTTTTATCTACCCAGAAGTCGACCGAGAATTAGGGATTTCACATGGCATTTCAACGGAGGCAGTTAAACACGCGCTTCAAGCTCATCCAGATGCTAAGGCCTTATTAGTGATCAACCCCACTTATTTCGGGGTCAGTGCAAACTTAAAAGAGATCGTCGAAGTGGCTCATGGATTTAATGTTCCCGTCCTTGTTGATGAAGCCCATGGCATTCACATTCATTTCCATGAGAAACTGCCGATGTCAGCGATGCAGGCAGGAGCTGATATGTCAGCCACCAGCATTCATAAATTAGGCGGCTCTCTCACTCAGAGCTCTGTTTTAAATGTCAAACGCGGACGTGTTTCCCCTCAGCGTGTACAAGCCGTTCTAAGCATGTTAACCACCACGTCGACTTCTTATATATTGCTCGCGTCTTTAGATGCAGCTAGACGTCATTTAGCGACGGAAGGCCACAAGGAAATTTCCAGAGCTATCGAACTAGCTGATCACGCAAGAAATCAAATTAACCAGATTGAGGGGCTCTATAGTCCAGGTGAAGAAATTCTGCATTCCAAAGCCACTACCGCCCTTGACCCTACTAAAGTATTGATTTCGGTTAAAAAACTGGGGATCAAAGGGTATGATGCAGAAGTTTGGCTTCGTGAAAATTACCGGATTGAGGTCGAATTATCAGACCTTTACAACATACTATGCCTCGTTACTTCCGGCGATGATGAAGCTTCTATTCAATCACTCATTAATGGCTTGCGTGCTCTGTCGGACACTTTTAAGCAAAACGGGAAGGACCCGATTCACAAAGAAATGCCGGTCCATGTTCCACAAATGCCCAAGCTTGCCCTTTCACCGCGCGACGCCTTTTATGCCCAAACCGAATTCGTCCCATATGAAGAATCGGTCGGAAGAATTATCGCTGAGTTTGTAATGGTATACCCACCCGGCATTCCTATCTTCACGCCGGGAGAAATTATTACAAAAGAAAATTTAGATTATATTAAAGAAAACATGGATGCCGGTCTCCCTGTTCAGGGACCAGAAGACCCCGCTTTGAAGACCTTAAAAGTTGTCCAAGAAATTGCGCCAATAGAATAGCTTAAACCTCATAAAAAAAGGTGACCTCCCCCAAAAGGTCACCTTTTTCCATTCATTTCTTCTTGTTTGTCTTATCCTTACATGCCGAACAGGTACTGTACAAAGTAGACACTTTAAAATCATCAACATGCTCAATCGTCCGTTCACATTCCTGACAGATGATGGTGCCCAAGTCTTCCAGCTCCTTTTTGTTAAGTATTTAATCACTTGATATCTCTATAATATGTCATACTGATTCCGTTTACAACCATAATTAGTATGTCTTAAATAATTAAATAAGCGTATTAATGGGCCGCAGATCGTTCACCGAGGGGTTCCCTTTAAGCTGGCTTACTCCTGTGATTAATAGTCTATTTGATACCGTTTACATTAATACTATTCCTGCACAGCTTTATTCCAAAAAAAAGACACTCGCCGCACCACCACCCTATAAACGCAAAAAGGAGAACTGCTTAATCGCAATTCTCCTTTTTTCAGTTGCCCGGCGGCGTTCTACTCTTGCCAATCTAATCGCTTGGAATACTTCGTGGGTCCCCTTCTTCGATTGACGCCTTGTTGATTTGCGCATGACCTCATTCTTTTAAACCAAGGTTAGGTGCAGGGGCACAGCCACTATCAATAATTAATGATTCAATGTAAAAAAGGAATCGTCATTTAAACGATTCCTTTATCGATTGCCCGGCGGCGTTCTACTCTTGCAGGGGGAAGCCCCCAACTACCATCGACGCTGAAGAGCTTAACGGCCGTGTTCGAGATGGGAACGGGTGTGACCTCTTCGCCATAACCACCGGACAAAGTATTTAATTGAAGGATCATACCTTCAAAACTAGATAGGAAGTCAAACAAACACTAATTTAAGGTTAAGCCCTCGATCGATTAGTATCCGTCAGCTCCATGCGTTGCCGCACTTCCACCTCGGACCTATCTACCTCATCATCTCTAAGGGATCTTACTGACTTAAAGTCATGGGAAATCTCATCTTGAGGGGGGCTTCATGCTTAGATGCTTTCAGCACTTATCCCGTCCACACATAGCTACCCAGCGGTGCTCCTGGCGGAACAACTGGGACACCAGCGGTGTGTCCATCCCGGTCCTCTCGTACTAAGGACAGCTCCTCTCAAATTTCCAACGCCCGCGACGGATAGGGACCGAACTGTCTCACGACGTTCTGAACCCAGCTCGCGTACCGCTTTAATGGGCGAACAGCCCAACCCTTGGGACCCACTTCAGCCCCAGGATGCGATGAGCCGACATCGAGGTGCCAAACCTCCCCGTCGATGTGGACTCTTGGGGGAGATAAGCCTGTTATCCCCAGGGTAGCTTTTATCCGTTGAGCGATGGCCCTTCCATGCGGCGCCACCGGATCACTAAGCCCGACTTTCGTCCCTGCTCGACTTGTAGGTCTCGCAGTCAAGCTCCCTTGTGCCTTTACACTCTGCGAATGATTTCCAACCATTCTGAGGGAACCTTTGGGCGCCTCCGTTACTCTTTAGGAGGCGACCGCCCCAGTCAAACTGCCCACCTGACACTGTCTCCGAACCGGATTACGGTCCCGGGTTAGAATGTCCATACCGAAAGGGTAGTATTCCACCGACGCCTCCACCGAACCTGGCGGTCCGGCTTCAAAGGCTCCTACCTATCCTATACAATCGATACAGACATCCAATATCAAGCTGCAGTAAAGCTCCATGGGGTCTTTCCGTCCTGTCGCGGGTAACCTGCATCTTCACAGGTACTATAATTTCACCGGGTCTCTCGTTGAGACAGTATCCAAGTCGTTGCACCTTTCGTGCGGGTCGGAACTTACCCGACAAGGAATTTCGCTACCTTAGGACCGTTATAGTTACGGCCGCCGTTTACTGGGGCTTCAATTCAGAGCTTCTCCTAAAAGGATAACCCCTCCTCTTAACCTTCCAGCACCGGGCAGGTGTCAGCCCCTATACATCACCTTTCGGTTTAGCAGAGACCTGTGTTTTTGCTAAACAGTCGCTTGGATCTTTTCACTGCGGCTCAGCAGGGCTATTCACCCCGCCAAGCACCCCTTCTCCCGAAGTTACGGGGTCATTTTGCCGAGTTCCTTAACGAGAGTTCTCCCGAGCGTCTTAGGATTCTCTCCTCGCCTACCTGTGTCGGTTTGGGGTACGGGCACCTTGAGACTCGCTAGAGGCTTTTCTTGGCAGTGTAAGCACGGGCACTTCGGTACTAAAATTCCCTCCCCATCACAGCTCAGCCTTACGAAGGCGGGATTTGCCTCACCTTCAGCCTTACTGCTTGGACGCGCATAACCAACAGCGCGCTTGCCTTGCCTTCCTGCGTCCCCCCATTGCTCAAACGTCTCCTGGTGGTACAGGAATATCAACCTGTTGTCCATCGCCTACGCCTTCCGGCCTCGGCTTAGGTCCCGACTAACCCTGAGCGGACGAACCTTCCTCAGGAACCCTTAGGCTTTCGACGGAGGGGATTCTCACCCCTCTTTTCGTTACTCATACCGGCATTCTCACTTCTAAGCGCTCCAGCAAACCTTCCAGTTTACCTTCTCTGCCCTTAGAACGCTCCCCTACCATCCCATTGGGATCCATAGCTTCGGTGATACGTTTAGCCCCGTTACATTTTCGGCGCAGCGCCACTCGACCAGTGAGCTATTACGCACTCTTTAAATGGTGGCTGCTTCTAAGCCAACATCCTGGTTGTCTGGGCAACGCCACATCCTTTGCCACTTAACGTATACTTGGGGACCTTAGCTGATGGTCTGGGCTGTTTCCCTCTCGACGACGGATCTTATCACTCGCCGTCTGACTCCCGAGGATGAGTCCTTGGCATTCGGAGTTTGACTGAACTCGGTAACCCTGTGGGGGCCCCTCACTCAATCAGTGCTCTACCTCCAAGTCTCTTCCCTCGAGGCTAGCCCTAAAGCTATTTCGGGGAGAACCAGCTATCTCCGAGTTCGATTGGCATTTCACCCCTACCCACACCTCATCCCCGCACTTTTCAACGTGCGTGGGTTCGGGCCTCCATTCAGTGTTACCTGAACTTCACCCTGGACATGGGTAGATCACACGGTTTCGGGTCTACAACCTTAAACTATCGCCCTATTCAGACTCGCTTTCGCTCTGGCTCCGTCTCTTCAACTTAACCTTGCTTAAGATCGTAACTCGCCGGTCCATTCTACAAAAGGTACGCCGTCATCCCCCCGGGTCCCCGCAAAAGCCTGCTTTTGTGGGTGGGGAGGACTTCGACTACTTGTAAGCACACGGTTTCAGGATCTCTTTCACTCCCCTTCCGGGGTGCTTTTCACCTTTCCCTCACGGTACTGGTTCACTATCGGTCACTAGGGAGTATTTAGCCTTGGGAGATGGTCCTCCCGGATTCCGACGGGGTTTCACGTGTCCCGCCGTACTCAGGATCCACTCAGGTTGGGGGTCTGTTTCGACTACAGGGCTGTTACCTTCTCTGGCCGGCCTTTCCAAACCGGTTCGTCTACAGCTCCCCTTCCGGGATGAGTGTCCTACAACCCCAAGAGGCAAGCCTCTTGGTTTGGGCTGTTCCCGTTTCGCTCGCCACTACTAAGGGAATCGCATTTGCTTTCTCTTCCTCTGGGTACTTAGATGTTTCAGTTCCCCAGGTCTGCCTTCCATACCCTATGTATTCAGGTAAGGATACTGCCCGTTCAGGGCAGTGGGTTTCCCCATTCGGAAATCTCCGGATCAAAGCCTACTTACAGCTCCCCGAAGCATATCGGTGTTCGTTCCGTCCTTCATCGGCTCCTAGTGCCAAGGCATCCACCGTGCGCTCTTATTCGCTTAACCTTGTTACAATTGATGTCTTGTTTGCACTTCATTATCCAGTTTTCAAGGGACGATTTCGAGTGTTCACACACTCAAAACCAAACAAATAACCAAAAGCACCTAACGCTAAGAATCGTTTCCTTAGAAAGGAGGTGATCCAGCCGCACCTTCCGATACGGCTACCTTGTTACGACTTCACCCCAATCATCTGTCCCACCTTCGGCGGCTGGTTCCTTACGGTTACCTCACCGACTTCGGGTGTTACAAACTCTCGTGGTGTGACGGGCGGTGTGTACAAGGCCCGGGAACGTATTCACCGCGGCATGCTGATCCGCGATTACTAGCAATTCCGGCTTCATGCAGGCGAGTTGCAGCCTGCAATCCGAACTGAGAGTGGCTTTATGGGATTCGCTCGACCTCGCGGTTTCGCTGCCCTTTGTACCACCCATTGTAGCACGTGTGTAGCCCAGGTCATAAGGGGCATGATGATTTGACGTCATCCCCACCTTCCTCCGGTTTGTCACCGGCAGTCACCTTAGAGTGCCCAACTGAATGCTGGCAACTAAGATCAAGGGTTGCGCTCGTTGCGGGACTTAACCCAACATCTCACGACACGAGCTGACGACAACCATGCACCACCTGTCACTCTGTCCCCCGAAGGGGAAAGCCCTATCTCTAGGGTGGTCAGAGGATGTCAAGACCTGGTAAGGTTCTTCGCGTTGCTTCGAATTAAACCACATGCTCCACTGCTTGTGCGGGCCCCCGTCAATTCCTTTGAGTTTCAGCCTTGCGGCCGTACTCCCCAGGCGGAGTGCTTAATGTGTTAACGTCAGCACTGAAGGGTGGCCCCTCCAACACCTAGCACTCATCGTTTACGGCGTGGACTACCAGGGTATCTAATCCTGTTTGCTCCCCACGCTTTCGCGCCTCAGCGTCAGTTACAGACCAGAGAGCCGCTTTCGCCACTGGTGTTCCTCCACATATCTACGCATTTCACCGCTACACGTGGAATTCCACTCTCCTCTTCTGCACTCAAGCTCCCCAGTTTCCAATGACCCTCCACGGTTGAGCCGTGGGCTTTCACATCAGACTTAAGAAGCCGCCTGCGCGCGCTTTACGCCCAATAATTCCGGACAACGCTTGCCCCCTACGTATTACCGCGGCTGCTGGCACGTAGTTAGCCGGGGCTTTCTGGTCAGATACCGTCAAGGCGATAGCATTTCCTCTATCACTTGTTCTTCTCTGACAACAGAGCTTTACGATCCGAAGACCTTCATCGCTCACGCGGCGTTGCTCGGTCAGACTTTCGTCCATTGCCGAAGATTCCCTACTGCTGCCTCCCGTAGGAGTCTGGGCCGTGTCTCAGTCCCAGTGTGGCCGATCACCCTCTCAGGTCGGCTACGCATCGTCGCCTTGGTAGGCTATTACCCCACCAACTAGCTAATGCGCCGCGGGCCCATCTGTAAGTGATGGCAGAACCATCTTTTACATTGACACCATGCAGTGTCAATGATTATCCGGTATTAGCTCCGGTTTCCCGAAGTTATCCCAGTCTTACAGGCAGGTTGCCCACGTGTTACTCACCCGTCCGCCGCTCGATCCACAACCATCACCCCGAAGGGATCTGGAAGTTTCACGCGCTCGACTTGCATGTATTAGGCACGCCGCCAGCGTTCGTCCTGAGCCAGGATCAAACTCTCAAAAAAGTGCAGTTTATAAGCACTGCTGGCTTTTGATGGGGACAGATCTCTTTTAAAAAGAGGTCTGTCCCCCCTTTGGAAAATATGTTCGTTTGATTCCTAGCGTTAAACTCAAAGTATGACTTTGACTGGCGCTTTTGGTTTTTGTTTAGTTTTCAATGTACGAAACAATCTACTAATCTTTCACTATCAATCGCCGTCTCTCAAAGGCGACTTAATTATCTTATCACGCCAACAAGATGAAGTCAACAAGTTTTTTTCTTTGTTAAAACCACCCGTCAGAAGCGACGTTTATTAATATACCACCATACAGTGAAAAGGTCAACTATTATTCTATAAACAAATAATGAAAATACATATCTTCTCTTAAAGAGGCGGTTTAATAGGATATTAGATTATTACTATAATTCTTTAAGAATCATAAACCATTTTTTCATTCTGATAGCGCAAAGTCCAAAATGACCACTCAAGTATCGCTTCATGCTGCCTTGCTTAAAATCCCCAGAAATACGGGGGGCATCCCTACCCTTTTTTAAGATGAGGAGGTAAGCAGTAGTCTCACCTATTCCGTATGGGCGTGAGTATTTAATCCAAATCAGCTTTATCTCATTGGCTTGATAAGAGTGACGATTCATGAGATCTCAGGCAAAACCCATTTTTCGCCTCTTAATATAGTTTCCACCATCCCTCTTTTTTTATCTTTTGGAAAAAATGGGTCTCCTATTTTTCTCTTGTGATCAACATTAGGGTTTAAAAAAATTAAACCGTCAGACGCACTAAGTGTCTGACGGTTTTTAGCCACCAATCAAAACCTATATGATTCAAGTTATTAATAACTTGAACTTTCTTCTACAAATTTATTGGATAAGCTTCCTAATCCTTCAATCTCCACGATTACCTCATCACCTGGCTGGATATAGACTTGCTTTTCTTCAGGATAACCTAACACCACGCCCTCTGGTGTCCCCGTTAAAATGAGATCTCCAGGCTCTAATGTCATGTGTTTTGAAATATAACTAATTATCTCATCGCATGAAAAAATCATGTCCGATGTATTCGAGTTTTGACGAATTTCACCATTAACAACTGTTCTAAGGTTTAAATTTTGCGGATCCTCAATTTCATCTGATGTTACCAAATAAGGGCCAATTGGGCTGAAATCATCACAAGTTTTGCCAAGTAACCATTGTTGCGTTCTCAATTGTAAATCCCGAGCTGATAAATCATTCGCTGTGCAGTAACCAAAAACATAGTCTAGTGCCTCTTCCTTAGATACATTTTTAGCTTTTTTCCCAATTACGACTCCAAGCTCAACCTCATAATCTAGTTTCTCTGTAACGTTTGGAACTCCTATATCATTTCGATGGCCAGTCAGCGTGTTGTTAAACTTATTAAATAAAATAGGCACTTCTGGATAGGCGGCATTCGTTTCATCCGCATGTTTACGATAGTTTAATCCCACACAAATGATTTTACTTGGTTGCGTTACACATGGCCCCCAAATCAGATCATTTTCTGCTAATAAATACGTTTGATCCCCATCTACCTTTAACTCATTGATGTAACTGTTTAATAAAGTGACTGCCTGATATCCCCCCGCAATAACTTCCATGATATTTGAAGGAACAGTATCTAAAGGGTGAGAAAGAAGTGCTTCTCTGATGTCAATAATTCCCTCATTAACTTTCACACCTAATCGATCCTGCTCATTTTTTTTAAAGGTTACAAGTTTCATTGTGTTTTACTCCTCTATTCCTTTTAATTTTAATCACTTTTGGTATCACCTTAAACGGACTTCCCGTTTACGACACCTCCGTCAATCATAAAAGGGGCACCCATCATAAATTTAGATTCATCCGATGCAAGGTAAAGCGCAGCATAGGCAACATCAATGGGCTTTCCCAGCTCCCCAGATAACTGGCGTCTTTTTATGCCTTCAATTGTCTGTTCAGGATGAGGATCCTTTGATAAGTAATCCTCCACAAATGGTGTAAAGATGGTTCCTGGCATAAGGGCATTAATTCTAATATTATAAGGAGCATAATCCACCTGCATGGATTTAGTCATCGCAAGGATTGCCCCTTTACTTGCTGCATAAGAAGCTCTGTCTGAAAGTCCCATTTCCGCAATACAAGAAGACATATTAATAATGGACCCGCTCTTTTGTGCCATCATATATGGCAGGACATATTTTGTAACAAGAAACACGCCATTCACATTGACATCCATAACTCTCTTCCAGGCTTCGTATTCCAAGGCATGTGCTTGGCCAACTCCGCTGATACCCGCATTATTAAACAAAACATCCACCGAACCATATGTCGTGACCATCTTTTCAACCATTGTTTGTACACTTTCAGGTTGAGTCACATCAACTTGAATAAATATCGCTTCACCATATTTTTCTTCGATTTCGTTTACCGTCTGTCTTCCAGACGCTTCATTAATATCTGTTACAACCACCTTTGCTCCTTCTTTTGCAAATAGGAGGGCGGTTTCTTTTCCAATCCCTGATCCTGCACCTGTAATAAGAGTGATTTTATTCTTTAATCGCATCGTCTATTATCCCCCCATTTATTTCTAAAAGTTCGTTTAAAACGGTTTCACTTTCATTTTATTAACTTCTTCACGCCAATTGCACTGTGGTTCCCAACCAAGTAATTGCTTAGCTTTTTTATTAGAAAGTAATGATTGATAGTCATCAATTGGTTCACGAATATCCGTCACAGTTGGATAACAAGTCGCCAATAGTTCAGAACTCTTAATAGCCATACACGTCTCATCAGCCGCTAGATTCACGGCTTGAAAACCTAAATAGCTTTTTTCAATAGATAACCTGCAAGCACTTGCAACATCTCGAACATCAATGTAACTCCACAATAAATTCTCTCGTCGCGATGGATCATAGATAAAGTTAGGGAACTGCTGATAGATTTCAGGCGTGATAACATTTGTAATCCTCAACGCAATTATCTGCCTATCAGTTCGTCGGCACATCATCTCTGCTGTTTCTTCATTGACTATCTTAGAAAGCCCATAACTATCTTCAGGAAGTTGCGGGTGTGCTTCATCTATTGGTACATAAGTTGGTGAAAGTTTATGTTTTGAAAAACAGATCCCATACAAACATTCACTCGAAGCCATAACAACTTTTTTAATTCCAAGAAGATAAGCGGCTTCAAGGACATTATAAGTTGTCATCACATTGTTTTGAAAAACGACTTCATTTGGATGGGAATAAGCAACGGGTATCGACCCCATATGAATAATGGCATCCGCTTCAAATAATGCCCCCACTACCTGCCCTAAATCGGTTAAATTTGTGATAATCGTTTGACATAAGGACTTTTCAGGTTCCTTTTGATCTAAATTGATCACATCATATCCGTGATCAATTAAATCTTGGATTATCCAATGTCCTATCCTTCCGCTTCCCCCTGTAACAGCAATTTTCACATTTGAACCCTCCTCAGATTCGGTTGAGCACTTTCAGATTTCAATAACCATGATCCTCAATTAACCCGCTAACTTGAATAAAGAAATCTCGTTCTCCCATTTGCCCACCCTTTAAACAAATTTGAAGATCATCAAAGTTAGGATCATACGAATAGGCTTTGCATAAAGGAGCCCCTGGAGATACTGGACTTATCATTTCCATCGCATAAATATCAAGCTCTTTTAACACATACCCTGAGGTATCTCCTCCGGCAATTATGACCCGTTTTATTTTTTGTTTCCGAATAATTTCTTGACTCATTTTTCCTAACTGTTCGCCAAATAAATGACCCGTTTCCTTTGGATCCATCCCATTAGCTTCTAGCCCCTTTTTCGTTGTGAGAATGTCAGGGTCATTATCACCAAATGCCGAATACATTAGAACAGATTTCCCTTTAGCTAATAGTTGAATGGCCTCTTGAACAAGTTGTTCACAATAATTTTTACGATTCTTGGATAAAAGCAACTGTTCACCAGAAACCTTCAAACCTATCAACCCATAATCTAAGGCACTCTTAATTTGCTTTTGTGTCATAGAAGAACAACTTCCAGAAACAACTAGGACAGGACCTTCCGATGGTAGTGGAGGAAAATGAGGCTTTTTAAAGGCACCTATTGTTTCAAGCGTTTTCGTCAAAGCATACTCAATCCCTGATGAACCAACCGCAAAAAACGGGTCATTTTCGGACTCCTCCCATATTAATTCACCTGCTTTTTCCAAGTGATTGGAACTCAAGACATCAAATAAAAGGATTTGGTTAGGGGTTTTCACTTTTGAATCAATGATTTCTTTTACTCTATTAGTCGGTTGTTCTAATTCCAAAACGTTTAGAAGATCGATAGGAAGGTGTGTTTGTTTGGACAAATGGATCCGTAAATCGGATTCATCCATTGGGGTTGTCGGATGCTGAGACATAATAGGATGTCTGTCTAAGCGGTATGTTTCCTCCTCTAATGTTGCAAAGTGGTGGCCAAATACGGTAAATCTCTTTAATCTCGGTACACCAACCACAAGTGGAATAAAGGATTGATTGATATCAAAAACTTCAACGGCAAGCTCAATCGCTTTCCCAATGCTTCCAATCTGCGGAGAGGAATCCAATGTGGAGCAGGTTTTATAATGACAGACACGTGCTTTTGACTGTTTTAAACTCTCAAAGGCTTCTCGAAGCTCTTCTTCCATTTGTTGTCCATCTAACGACCGACTGACACCTGCAATACCAAAAGCCTCAATATCTGGAAATTGTTCATTCAATAAATTCTCAGATGGGGCTTTGAGAAAGAGAACCGTTCGAATCCCGCTTAAGGTTAATGCTTCCATCGCATCTGTCGAGCCCGTAAAATCATCCCCGTAGAATCCAATTAATTTTTGATTCACTTGCTCACCTCTTCTATTACCAAATAAGTTCTTGCTCAGGATGATGAAAGGTACCTTCTTTCATCGGCGCCTGATCATAAATTTTACGATTATTATAAAGCGGCTTGTGGTTTCCTTCCGGAGAAATATGTATGACATCATCCCCGCGCCATTGCACGACATATTCTTGTCCCATTGCTTTTTCAATGGTTTGGTACTCACTTAAAGGAAAGTGTACTTTGACAATCTCACCTTTTTTAACAGAGCCCACTCTATAGAAACATTCCTATATCCACGAACTCGCATCTCTTCCAGTTTGAATACGTTGTTGTCCTTCCCATTCCCGTTCAACTCTTACCTTATTATATCCCGCCCACTTTGGTATTCTGATTTCTAAATTTCCAATATCTTGATTGATCTTAAGTTCGACACGGCCTTCATGCGGCAAATAGCTATAAACATCTAACCATCTTGACCCTCTGTTTAAGAGGAAGTTGACACGAACGGTTCCATTATGTTCTGTTACAGTATTACTCCAACCCATGAATAGCCCTCTTGTCCCTGAGCCGATACAGCATAACTGCAAATCACTCGTATGTCCTCTCCCATGGTTCACATCACAAGCAAAATCATTAGGTGCCGAATACCCCGCGAAAGCACCTCGTGATCGTTCCGCCACTTTATAGTAGGTCTTATAACCGGGTTCATCCATCGATTTATCTTCTCGCTGCTCAACCCAATCAAGATCTAATAACTGGGACTCCGTTAAATGATTTCTTATAAATCTTTCGACAACGCCCCAATATTCGCTATAACCGCTATGGGCCAAAGCAATGCCAGTCGCTATTAAATCGACCAGAGAACAGGTTTCATGTTCATAGGCTTGTTCTTGTAAATCACCAGGTGTCCATCCAAACGCCGTACATTGTTTTAAAACCCAATCATAGCTTTTCTTAACAAAATGAGTAATGGAAGCATCTCGTGTAAACCCGGCATAACGGGCAAGTGATTCAAGTGTCCCGATTCTAGTATGGAAGTGACCACTCCTATAAGCTAAGGATGCATTGAAACTGCCATCTTCATTAAAGACCCCGCTTCTATGAATAATAAGAGCAGAAAAAAATTCACATAATTCCAGAGCATCTTGATTACCCGTTGCTTCGTGGTATTTTAAAAGAGGCATCATTAACCGACCGCAAAAAGAAGCCGGATCTGGTGCCAATCGGATATGTACAGCATTTTTTGAAGGCCATCCCTTTTCTGTATATTCAGAGGCTGGATAATACCACACATCTTTCTCCTTTATTGCAATACGTTTCAGAGCCGCAACATGCTTATCCGCTGCTTCTTTTGCTTTAGGGTCTTTTGTTGTTAAATACCAGCTTGTAAGGGCTAAAATAACAGCGCGTTGATCAATCATATTTGCCGTCGGATCTCCAACTATAACCTCAGGCAGGCGATAGTTCATTCCGTCTTCCTTAAAGAAGCTCAATAAATTTTCCTTATACTTTTCTTCTACTTCTTCCCCAAAAGTCTCACCTGTCATAGTTCTGGCTAATGTCAAGGCATCAATTAAGCGACCATGGCTTGATCCAAAATCCCAATCTCCATGAGTCATATGGGCCGGTTTTTCTACTAAATTAGCATTAAAAAACGGAATATAATTATAATCTTCATCCGCCATTCCTATAATGCAATTCATGACAGCTTTGGCTCTCTCTTCAAGCATCAATGTATCGGGAATATAGTGCTTTTCTAGTTCCATTTTTGACCCCCCCAATTTTCGGTAAGCGCTATCAAATCGTAGAATCTTCCTGAATCATCTCTTTAATTGTCGCATGGATCTACAAATACCAAAATTGAACATTAATAAGGTTCTAGTGTTCATTTTGAAGAAACGAACAGTTTTATAAAAAGGAGGTAGATCATTCGATCCCTCCTCCTTTGTTCTTTGTAAAACTAAAGAGCCGCGACTTCAACTCGTCTTTTTTCTTTCATAGATAAATAGGTTGCAAAGACCATTTGAAGCGTCTTCAGATTATCTTCTGCACTATTTTCAGGTTCTCGATCTTCTTCAATCGCACACATTAATTCTCCCATGGTCCCCATAAACGCATGCGGGAACCATTTCCCCTCTAATATAGGAGAAAACCAATCGTTCGGATCCACCTTTTTGGATAAAAAGCGGAGCGTGTCCTCTCTACCCATTGGATAATTATAAAGAGCGCCATTTGTTCCTTTTATAATCCCCTCCGTACCTTCAAATCGAAAGGTGGCATACCAATCATCTTCTGTTGCCCAATTGTTATGGTTATCATGAATCAGGCCTCTTTTAAAACCTGGATACTCCATGTTAATCATTGTTCTGGTTTCACCTTTTACCTTTTGGCCCGGATAGGTCATTCCATCTGCGTAGATAAACTCAGGTGTTCCAAAGAGATAGCGAATGGCATCCATATAGTGAATGCTATGGTACATAACCTCTAATGTGTCGATTTCTTTAAGGAATGACCATCCTTCAAAAGGGGTATGAACATTCACTTGAATAGTAGCCTGTGTTAAGTCGCCTAACCATCCTCTGTCAATGATCGTTTTGCTTGCTTTAATTCCCGGAGCCCATCTCATTTGTTGATTGACAGCCCCTTTAATTTTATAGGTCTTGCACAATTTCACAATTTTCCGTGCCGAAGCAAGCGTATCCCCTAAAGGTTTTTGACATAAGACATGCTTCCCCGCCTTGGCTGCCATTTCAACCATTTCGGGCTGAAATTGCGCCGGAATGGCAATATCCACAATTTTAACTTCGGGATCATTAATGACTTGCTCAGCGTTGGCATACACATTAGAAATCTCAAATTGTTGTGCCAGCGTTTTGGCCCGTTCCTTTATGAGATCTGACAACGCTACGACATGGAATCCCGCTAGCTTGTAAGCCGGTAAGTGAGCTTCTCTTACAATCTCTCCTGCTCCAATAATCCCTATTCCCATCATTTTATTTTGGGGCAATTTCGGGAGATAGTCCAAGTCAAGCTGGTTAACGTCCATCATTATGTCCATCACCCCCGCTCATTTTTCTCTTTTTTCGACTAGTAATATATGATCACAGACAAAGACCGTTTCATTCTTTTGATTTAAAACTTCTACCAATTCAACAACCCTACCGAATTCCGGTCGCTTAGGATCATCGTGTTTGTCTTTTATACTGACTTGAACTTTAATCGTGTCATTGATCAAAACAGGTTTAATAAATCTCAACCGATCATAACCATACGAGAAAGCAGCGGGGTTAATAACCGTTGCGGTCATCCCAACGCCAATTGAAAAAATTAATGTCCCATGAGCAATTCTCTGTTTAAACTCAGTTGTTTTGCACCATTCGGCATCCATGTGATGAGGAAAAAAATCACCTGTCTGTCCCGCATGAAGAACAATATCCGTTTCAGTTATAGTTCGACCAATCGTTTCTCTCTGATTGCCAAGGTCATAATCTTCATAATATTTTGTTTGTAACAATGGACAATCCTCCCTTTATATACTCAAACCTCCGACTATCTTCGCTAATTATTTTCAAGTTTTAAATGATAAAACTCATTTGCTGTTTTCCAAAAAAAATGATCGAGTTCTTCCTTTGTTCGCTCACCTAATGCTTTCTTGATCTCATTCAGAACTTTCAAATAACCACCTGCTAAATTAGCAACAGGCCAATCACTCCCAAACATTAGGCGATTTGCCCCAAAGAGATCAAAGGCGACATCAAGATAGGGATTAAGATCTTCAAAAGACCAAGTATCCCAGTGAGCAGCCGTATTTAATCCAGATACTTTTGTATAAACATTTGGATACTCAGCAACTCGACTCATTTGGAGTGCCCATTCTTCAATCTTTTTTTCTTTAATCGGCGGTTTTGCAAGGTGATCAATCACCAGTTTTAAATTCGGGATTTTTTCCGCTAAGGTTGGCACATGATTTAAATGATCAGGGAAAATGGCCACGAAATCAAACGGAATATTGAAGGAAGCCAACACTTTTAATCCTTCTATAACCTCATTCTTAACAATCCAATTTGTATCCTCATACATATGGATCAGATGTCGCACCCCTTTAAAATAGGGATTTTTAGTAAATTCCTCTAATTTTCGATGTGCTTCATCTGGTTTATTTAGTGGTACCCATCCGACTACACCTGCAACCCAATCTTTCTTCTCAGCCGTATCAAGCATGTAAACTGTATCCGCATATGAATCATCGGCTTGTACAGTGATCGTTTTGTCAATACCGGCTTTTTTCAACAATGGTTCGAGTTCAGAGGCTTCTATATTACGATAAATCTTCTTTTCTTCTTCTGTAGGCCAAGCATAATGAAGCCAATCGAAATTCCAAAAATGTTGATGAGAATCAATAATCATGTTTCGACTCCTCTAAATAACTTTTTAGTGCATCTTTTTAGTCCTAATTCGCTCATTTTTAAACTTGATTCAACATTTCTTTGAAAATTCTTAGGTTATCTTGGCCAATTCGCGGTGAGGCTAAAGGAGATTTATAGATTTCCCCATCAATTCTTATCGGGCATCTTGTAGTAAGCAGGCTAACGGTTTGATCTCGCGATACGTTTTGGACCATATCCAGCACCTTGAAACCTTCTTGTTGAACCAATTCCTTCCAAGATAACACTTCAGCACACCAATAATCAGCTGGCTCGAGCCTGTTTAGCCAATAAGCTGTTGTATTGGTTTTTAAATGATCTGCTAGCAAACGTTTAATTCGATCTCTTTCGTCAAACCATTGACTAGGTTCTTTAAATTCTTTAAGTAGCTCGCAAGAAAGTAATTCTGAAAGTTCTATAATGGATCCCATAGCTAATGCAAGGTAACCATCCTTTGTTTCATAAACCCCATATGGTGCACCGAGATAAACATTGGCGTTATTGAAAGCACTTCTTTTTGGTAACTCCATTTGATCGTTTAAATAGGTGGTTAAAACTTCAAATTGTAAATCTAATGCGGCTTCAAGGAGACTGACTTGAACGAAACTACCGTTACCCGTAATCGATCTCTGAACTAAACAAGCAAGAATTCCTTGGGTCAACTGGGCCCCCGCCATCATATCGATGACTGATAACCCGAACGGAACAGGCGGTTGATCTGAATTTCCATTCAAATAACCTAGCCCCGATAAGGATTGTACAAGCAAATCCTGCCCTGGCTTTGAAGCCCATGGTCCATCATACCCATAACCTGTAATTTCCCCATATATAATACTGGGGTTTATTTGCTTAACCGTTTCATAATCTAAATCGAGTCGTTTCATTACTCCTGGCCGAAAATTTTCTATTAAAATATCTGCTTTGGCAATTAATTGTTGTAACAAGTTAACGCTCTTTGGGTCTTTTAAATCAAGAGCAATTCCTTCTTTGTTTCGATTAATGGAGTGAAACAGCGTGCTGTCTCCATCTAACTCTAAATTCGATATATATAGACTTCTGCATATATCACCGCTTTCAGGCCGTTCAATTTTGATTACTCTCGCCCCAAGATCCGACAATCTCAAAGCAGCTGAAGGGCCGGACAAAAATTGACTAAAGTCAAGAACCAATAAGTCACATAATGGCTTCATATAAGGCATCCAACACTCCTTCTTAATTTAAATAAAATTCCAACTTGATGTTCTCTGTATCTTCCCCAAGCTTAGGTGCCCATTTGCTCGATTTTAAGAGTTGATTGTTGATCCGAATAGGACATCTCGTTGTAATCAGCTCATTCTCACTAAATCGTGAAATATCCTGAAGCATATCCAATACCTTAAATCCTTCATGATCGATCAACTGATTCCATTGTAGAACTTCAGAGCACCAATAATTTGCCGATTCAAGCCGTTCAACCCACTCTTTCGTCGTTTTTGTTCTTAAATGCTCAACAAGCAATCCTTTAATCTCGTCTCTTTTTTCAAACCAAGAGTCTGGATTAGAATAAGTGGTTAGTTCATGGCAATCTAATATCTGGCCTAACTCTATTACTGAGCCCATTGCTATGGCTATGAAGTGATCTTTTGTCTCGAAAATGCCATATGGTGCACCGAGATAAGCATGAGCGTTATTAATAGCGCTCCTTTCTGGTAATTGACCGCCATCATTTAAGAACGTTGTGAGAACTTCAAATTGTAAATCGAGAATCGATTCTAATAAACTGACTTCAACCCGCCCGCCTTCATTCGTCTTGGCCCGTCGAACTAAACAAGCTAAAATACCTTGGACGAGATGAGCCCCCGCGTACATATCTGCTACCGAAAGACCAAAGGGAACAGGTGGCTGATCCTTGTTGCCATTAAGCCACGTCATTCCCGATAACGCCTGAACAAGCAAATCTTGACCTGGCTTATTTTTCCATGGCCCCTCTTTACCGTAACCTGTAACAGACCCGTAGACTAATCTTGGATTAAGAGCCTGAACCTCCTCATAACCCAATCCGATCTTCTCCATAACACCTGGACGAAAATTCTCAATCAAAACATCTGCTCTTTGTATTAATTGTTTAACAAGGTTTAATTCATAGGGATCTTTTAAATTGGCGGTAAAACTTTCTTTATTTCGATTTATGGCGTGAAATACAATACTATCTCCATCTACAACTAAATTTTTTAAAGAAAGTTTCCGACTAAGATCACCAGTTCCAGGCCGTTCAATTTTGATTACCCTTGCTCCTAAATCTGCAAGCCTTAAAGCAGCAGATGGTCCTGATAAAAATTGACTGAAATCCAATACAAGAATTCCGTTGAGCGGCTTCATACACGCTCACCTTGTAAAGATTCTTGATAGAAGTTATTTAACTGATCCATTACTTTGTCCGGCTTCCCACCATAACGGACATAATCCCTAATCAAATCCCCAGCGTGATCCTGGAAATGGAAATAACCGCTATAACGCGGCCTTAAATAGGCTCTATCAAGTGCTGGAAGTGTGGCTTTAAAAAAATGATGTGTTCTTCGATTTACCTCTGTGTCTAGCCAAGCTTTTCGGTGTCCTGGCTGCCCGCCATTTTCAAAATAGAGCGTTCTTTGAATATCCGGTGAAGCCGCATACTTGACAAAATCAATGGCTTTATCTAACTTTTTACAGTTATTTGATATGGCCAGTCCCGTTCCACCAAGAGTCGAGATAAGTTTTTTCCCATTTAATTCAATAAGATCCGTTGAGATCAGAAGATTCTTGGCATAACCTTCTCTTGAATAATTCGAGTATCCATAAGCAAATGGACAATAAAATAAATCATCTCTTGTAGACATGGCTTCATAAACACTTATAGGTTCCCAGTCAAACATTTCATCTGTACAATAGCTTGCAAGCTCCCGCAATTGTTCTAATACCTGAATGCCTAATTCTTGATTGACAACCTCGGATCCGTTAAAAAGATAGCCGTCTTGAGTGCGGCACATCATATAAAATTCCATTAAGTTATTAATTGGATAACCTGCATACACCACTTTCTTTTCTTTCGCTAACTCTATTAAATCTTCCCAGGTTTTAGGTAATGGTCGATTTTCCTTTTCAAATAAATCTGGACGATACGTGGCGACTGGAGCAGCTGCATCAATGACTAAAGCACTTTGGTACCCATCAAAGTTATAACTTTCAAAGGATTTCCCTACCGAATTTTCTGCTTGGTCTTGTAAATAGCTCTTGGGTAAATACTTTTCTAACCTTAGTAATATCCCTTTATCTGCAGCAAAACCCGCCCACGGATGGTCAATAACAAGCAAATCATATTTTTCGGCAAGCTCGTCTATTGGGTAATCCGCAAATTCTTGAAGAGACCGCTTATCCCAAGTTATTTCAACGTTTGGATTGATCTCCATAAATCTTTGGGAGGTTGCCACGATGGACGTATAACCACGACTATGATTCCAAGTAATTCCTTTTAATTTAACCATTACAAACTCCTCCATCACTCGAATAAGATCAACCTGATTTAGTCACCTATTAAAAGAAAGACGAGATCGAATCTCGCCATGCTTACCTTATGGATTAACCTCTCTTAAGTTGTTTACTCTCCTAAGATGCGAGTAAAAGCCTAAAAACGAAGGATAGGCGATCAATGAGACAATAAAAAATGGGAGAAAAAAACTCACAATCTTAACACTAAGAAACACGATCAAACAACTTACTAAAGCCATCCCTAACGTATTAATCGGTCGTCCAATCGTAATTAAGAAAGAATTTTTAAAAGTTGAAAGAAGTTTAATATCAAAATGGACTGTTAGTGAAAAGAAATGCAAGGTAAATACAGACAAGACGACATATATCAAAATATAAACAGGTAATAAACCAAGCCCTAGGTGTAAATAAAGCGAATACAAATAAAAGGTTACAATAAACCACATCAAGGTAATGACCAATCCGCCACTCATACTCTTAAGATAGTTTTCCTTGTAAAAGTTAAAAAAGGAATGCCAAACTTTAATGTCTCCTTCTTTCATCACCCATTTTCGAACAACTCCAAATACAGCGGTTGTTGAAGGAAAAATAAGAAATGGAATGAGCACCCCAATTGCAGCGTAGGAAAAGATCACTTGAGATAATTGGTTAGCATTTAATAGATTTATAATCAAGAGCGCAATGGGAAGATTAACTATTACCCAAATCAAATTGAGAGAAGCGAATCGCATCACCCATTCACACGCCCTATAAATCCCTCCTGCCATCCCTAGAACTTTCATCGTTCCTCCTCCGATCTAATAAACCAACTAAGTTTTCTAGTTGTATAAAAGTTAAAAGATGTTCTTGGATGCCGCTACACTTATAGTCCGAAATTCAGTTCCCCAATTTACTGTTCGGTCGCCTTCCTTTGATTTTCGACTTGCACAATAGAAATGATACAAAACACCGTTGTGCGTGATGACTGAAGGCTTATGAGCAAAGGTGGCATCAATCTCATTCGCTTCACCAACTTGAAGAATAGGTTCAGGATATTTTTCCCAGTTAAGAAGATCTTTTGAAAACGCCAAGCCTTCTTCAGCTTTTTTATAATCGTAGCCAAAGTAATACATGACCCATTCCTCCCCATTTTGAAGAACACATGGATCACTCGCAAACTTACTATCCCATGTCCCTTCTTCAGATACAGGAAGGATAGGATTATCAGCGTATCTTTGCCAATCTACCAAGTTATCAGAAAAGGCTACACCCGTTTGTTCAATCCATTTCTCTTTTTTATTTTTTGCATTATAAAAAAGATAAAACTTCCCATCCTGTTCGATTAAGCACTCTTTATAGAGTCCCGCTTTTTCCCAATTTGCCCCTTCTTCAGGAACAAGAATAGGTTCCTCTAACCGATGCCACGTCAACAATTCTTCATCCTCGGTCCAAGCTAGACCAATTTTCGCAGACCCTTCTTCATATCCCTCATTTGGATAGGCATGATAGACAAGCCAATATTTATTTTTCCACTTTTTAAGAACTGGAGGTTCATTTAATCCGTGTTCCTTTAAAATCCACGTCCCGGCTACGCTTACGGAATCCCAGCCGGCTCCTTCGCCTCGTTTTAAAATCACACCTTTTGGTTTCCAATTTAATAAGTCATCACTTATAGCTAAACCAGTTTGATAACCAACTCCGTCGAAACCTACATACATCATGTAAAATTGATCATTATGACGAAAGACAAAAGGACAATCCACGGCATCTTTATCGAAATGCCCTTCTTTTCCAGAACCAACTAACACTGGTTTCCCATACTTGTACGGTGTTAAATAAGGTTCAATATTCATCGCTTATCTCCCCTATTCTTAAGTCATTTACCTAACCTTAAATTTCTATTTCATGCATTTTAAGCTCACGGCGCAAAACTTCCGCCATTATGTCATAGCCTAAAACATTTGGATGTAAGCCATCGTCCGCCAATTCCTCTCTCAAAGCCTTTCCACTATTATCTGTCATAGAAGAATGATAGTTGATGAAGATCCCATTTTGATTTTCAGTTTGTTCTTTTAATTGCTTATTAATTTCAATGACAAGATCATTTCTGGCCTCGGTTTGTTTATTTGTTGCAATACAGGTTGGAAGCAATGAACAGACAATTGGTTTAATTCCGGCATCCATTGCTAACTGCACCATGTCCTTGATATCATTTAAAAGTTCATCTCTTATTGAATCAGCTGTTCTTAAATCCTTCTTATTCCAGGCATCTAATGCCCAAGTGTTATTGATTCCAATCTTTATTACCGTATAGGTAGGCTTGAGTTGAATAACATCCGCTTCAAAGCGTCTTTTAACGTAAGGCGTCATATCACCGCCAATCCCACGATTTACAATGCGTCTTCCACTCCTACCAAAATACGTTTCAAGATCCCACATATCTGTGATCGAGTCTCCAATAAATACAAAATCAATTGACGCGTTATGCGCCACTATAACTTCATTATGGTAATCAAATACATTGCGTCTTGTATCTGCAGAAACAATGCCACCAAACATCCCTGGTCTTATTAGTTCCGGCCTATTCATTTTTCTCTCCCCCAATCTTTAATTTATTTGTTCAATTTGCTTTTGAATTGATTTTAGTTGATAGGACTCCCCAGCTTTAACATTAAACTGAATAACGTCTGAACAGTCATTAACCATTTCAGCTTTGTCAACCGTAACAGGTGTTTTTGTGCGAACCTTACAAACTCCATCAAAGGCTGATTTGATTAAGGCACTGGATAAGTCCCCATTTTGCCATTCGATATCGAGTTCGTATCCACCTCTTGCACGAATCCCACTAATCTTCCCTTTCTTCCATGCCTTTGGAAGTGCGGGGAGCAGATGGAGTTCTCCTTCATGACTTTGTAACAGCATTTCAACAATGCCCGCTGTTGCAGCAAAATTCGCTTCGATTGTTAAGGGATGAAAAGTCAGCTTAGGATGACGATGGGCATTGAATAAATTAGGATGCGGATTACCTAGTAATTTTTGGAGGTACTCATACGCTGTTTCAGGATCTTCTAACCTGGCATAAAAATTAATGTACCAAGCAAAAACCCAGCCAATAGTATCTTTCCCTTCATGCAGACGTCTCCGCTCCAGACTTACACGTACCGCTTTGGCTAACTCTGGCGTACTCCGTAATGTGATTTGGTTACCAGGATGCAAAGGATAAAGATGCGCCGTATGCCGATGTCCCGGTTCAGCTTCTTCAAAATCCTTGAACCACTCCTGGAGTTGACCTTCTTTGCCAATTTGGAAGGGTAACAGCCGATCCCTGGCACTTTCGAGTTCACTTCTAAGTTCATGGTCTATATCTAGAAGGTTTGAAGCTTCAATACAATGGGTAAAAAGCTCCCTCATAATGGCGATATCCATTGTCGAACTCATGCTGACAGCAGCAGGCTCTCCATTTGATGATAAAAATGTATTTTCTGGAGAAGTCGATGGACTCGAAACAAGATAGCCATTTTCATCTTCTGTAAGGTAATCCAAACAAAATAGAGCCGATTCTTTCATTAATGGATACGCTTTATTTTTTAAAAATACTTTGCTTTTTCCAAAAGCGTAATGTTCCCATAAATGCTGACATAGCCAAGGTCCGGCCATTGGCCAAAATGCCCAACTAGCCGGTCCTTTTGAAGGTCCACCTTGAGGGGTAGCCGTTCTCCATAAATCCACAGCGTGGTGAGCCGACCACCCCCGACAATTGTAATGTGTTTTCACCATTTTGCTTCCTGTTAATCTTAAATCCTCTAACATATCAAATAAAGGCTCATGGAACTCCGCTAAATGGCACGTTTCAGCTAACCAATAATTCATTTCTGTATTTATATTAGTTGTATAATTACATGCCCATGGTGGACGTGTCATGTTGTTCCAAATCCCCTGCAAAGTTGCCGGTTGAGTATGGGGTCTTGAGCTGCAAATCAATAAATAACGCCCAAACTGAAAAAACAATTCGGCTAAATACGGATCTTCTCCCCCCCCACGGACAGCCATAATCCGTTCGTCAGTTGGAAGGTCCTCAAAACCGTTATCGCTTAATTCTAATTCCACTCGATTAAAGAAACGTTCGTAATCTTCTATGTGTCGCTCACGCAATTCTTGATACGTTAAACGACTGGCATCGGTTAACCATTTTGTACAAATGGGAAAAGGATCTTTCCCTTCCGTTACTGGATTTTTATCAAATCCATTGAAACTTGTGGCAGACGAAAGTAATAACGTAACTGAATCAGCCGATTTAACAGCGAGTACTGCTCCATCCGTTTCAATATGGCCGCCTTCAGGGATCACTTTTAAATGGGTCTGAAAACGAATGCCTTTTTTTTCTTCATAAACAACGAGATCTTGGTTGTTTTTTTCTATCGGCTCTACGTAACTTGGTGCAACACCCTCCATCATCACGTGATCACGCCCTACCTTTTTAACTTGATGATTAAGAGGGCTTGTCAACATGGTTTCAAAATTAATTTTGCCCTTCTGATCACTCTCCAGACGGATGACCATAACTTGATCAACTGCCGATACGAATGACTCTCGTTTATATCTAATAGAGTTATGAGTGAACTCAGAAGTTGAAAGAGCCGTTCGTAAATCTAATGTTCTCTTATAGTCTTGAACAGTCGATCCACTTTTGAATTCGATCCACAAATCACCCATGGCTTGGTATGCATGTGACCATGGGCCGAGCATGTGATTTTCAATAATGGTTTGCGCATCCCTATATTGCCCTAAGGAAATTAGATGCCGCACCTCATCCAAGTATTTAACTGCTTCCGATTGATCCTCTTCTCTTGGCATGCCGGACCATAAAGTATCCTCGTTTAGTGAAATGCGTTCGTTTTTGATACCGCCATAGATCATTCCGCCAAGGCGACCATTCCCAATAGGAAGAGACTCTACCCATTCTTCCGCTGGTTTGGAATACCATAGAAGCAAATCTTTCTTAGTCATCTGATTCTTCCTTTCCCCCTCAATTTGCGTACATTAGATAGAAGAGGTTAATATCACTGCTTGTTTTGAATCTAATTCAACCGTTCCGCTGACTTCCACCCCATTTAAAGCTTCATAATAAGGAGCTTTTTTTAGTTCCACGGTAACCGATTGATCGTTATGATTTAAAAGGAATAAAAACGCCTTATCTCCCTTTACCCGACGGCTGACTTCCACATTTTCAGGAGTGTTTAATATAGGGTGAATGTGATGGTGTTCACAGAGATGTTTAGCAAAATCTTTTAGGAAATTTGAATCGGGACTTGATCCTACGTACCATGCTTTTCCTTTTCCGAATTGGTTAGAAGTCAAAACAGGCATATCTGCATAGAACTCCTCTCCGTAAACGGCATGAATGTCGGCTCCCTCTGAATGAATCAAGTCACAGAGTAGCTCGCACTCATAAGCGGATTTGAACGAGCCCCTTTCAGTTTTCATCTTCATCCTGTTCAACTGATCAGGGAATAAGGCATCCATTTCTTCCACCCAGATCCCTAGCAATTTCCGAAGCTTTCCAGGATATCCGCCTGTCGTCACAAGATCATTTTCATTCACGATTCCACTGAAGAACGTGGTCACAAATGTTCCGCCCTCATTTACATAAGCCTCTAGTTTGGAATCCAATCCTTCTTTCACCATATATAACACCGGTGCAATGATCACATCATATTGACTAAAATCTGACTCAACACTGACGAAATCCACTGGTATGTTTTGATGATAGAAGGCATCATAATACTTTTGAACTTCATTGAGATAGTTCAAATCAACGGTTGGTCCACTGGAAAATTCCATAGCCCACCAATTATCCCAATCAAAAAGGATAGCTGTTTTTGACTCAACTTGCGCTCCGAGAAATTGATCCCCAAGCACCTGTAGCTCATGGCCTAATTCAGCACACTCTCTAAAAACTCGTGTATGTTCATGTCCTGCATGATCAATTAGAGCACCATGGAACTTTTCAAAAGCGCCAATCGACCTCCTTAACTGGAAATACATGATCGTATCCGCACCGCGAGAGAGAGCTTGATAGCTCCATAGTTTGGTTATCCCAGGGCGCTTTAAAGGATTTTGTGCTTTCCAATTTAGTTGGCTTGGACAGGATTCCATTAGCATGAATGACTTCCCGTCCTTTAATCCTCTCATAAGGTCAAGCCGCATCGCCGTATGACTCATCGGCATATCATTCGTTGGATAAAGATCGAGCGCAATGATATCTAATTCCTTAGCCCATTTAAAATAGTCAAGTGGTTTATAGGTGCCATTGCTTTGAAAGTTTGTTGTCACAATCGCTTCAGGAATAACTGTTTTTATAGCATCTCTTTCAAGCTTATAACAGTCTAAAAGGCTATCAGAATTAAACCTATAGTAATCGAGTGAAATACCTTGGAAAGCTGTCATATTGGGATTAGTTGCACTTAAATGCTCACTTAATAAATTTGGAAGCACAATCTGATCCCAATCATAAAAGGTATGCCCCCAAAACCGGGTATTCCAAGCTTGATTCACATTTTCTAACGTCCCGTATTTTTCCCTCAGCCAATCTTGAAAGGCTTCTTGACAGTTATCACAGTAACACTGCACACCGTATTCATTGTTAACATGCCATAACAGTAGCGCAGGATGATCCTTATATCGTTCAGCTAGTTTTCGGGCCATTTTTGAAGCAAATTGTCGGTAGGTCGGACTGTTTGGACACGAATTATGACGACGACCATATCTCTTCTTACGTCCTTCAAAATCGACGGTTAAGACATCTGGGTATTTTTTTGCCATCCAGGCAGGGTGGGCGGCTGTCCCTGTACCAAGACATACCTTGATATCATTTTTATGAAGCAAATCCATCATTTCATCTAACCACTCAAAGTTATAAGTGGACTCATCAGGCTGGTTAAGTGCCCAAGAAAAGACATTCAGTGTGGCAATATCAATTCCCGCAAGCTCGAATAACCGCATATCCTCATCCCAAATATCTCTAGGCCATTGTTCAGGATTATAATCACCACCATAAAGCACTTTAGAGACTTGATTTTTGAACAACTGCTTCACACCCTTTTGTGATCATTGACTCTTTCTTCATCTGTTTACTGACTCTCATTGGTGAACTTCCATTCAATGCAATCGGTTTAAGCCGGCAAGTAAAAATACGTTCAGTTGGCTCTAATAAATAAGTTGATAGTGTTGGGGCGTACCCACAGCTATGGTTTCCAATGCCGCTCTGGGCATCATCTAAGTTTACGAATGTGGCATTTTGTTTTTTTAATTCATTCACATGTGTTGTTTTCGTTAGATCTTCTATTGAATAATGATGGGCGCTTATATTTAACAGAGGTTCACCCAAAAACAGGAGACCGATCCCCCTAGAGTTTGTGAAGGTTGCCCATCTTACATCTGCCTTATTTCCATTTTCTTGTGGTCTGATATATGGAACAAACTGATCGTCTACCTTCCCTTCGTAAACTCCCAGTTTTCCACTTTCTTTTCTATCGCTATAACATTCATGCGGCCCTAATCCATACCACTTAAAATGATTAAGAGATTTTGGTAACTCACATTTCAAGCCAAAACGAGGTAAAACCGGAAGTTCTTTAGCTAATGGTATGAGTTTTGTCTCAACTAAAAGTTCTCCATATCCGTTCACTCTATATGTGATGACAGATTTAAAGCAGACACCCTCACCTGGCGCTCCATGAACGTACGAGGTTTGGACTTCGACTTCTTTATTTGACCATTCATTAATTGTTAGAGTTTTAAATAATGCGTTTAACCGATCATACCCTGCTGTGATCCACTCTTTCTTTAAATGCACATCATTATCTAATGGGGCACGCCATAGATTTAGTTCCAAACCATTTAGTAATAAAGGAACATGGGCATACGTCCAACTCGTAAGATTTCCATTATTTTTTGAAAAAACCATCTGGAAACTCCCATTTGATACGACAATTTCTTCATTTGTATTTTTTACAGACAATGATGGCACTGCTTCTAAATCAAAAGGAATATCGTTTTCAGTTTCAACGGATAGGGTTAAGTCAATCCATGCGACTTCATGACCTCTCTTGGCCCAAAGCGTATCATAACGGAGGGCAAAATTAAGGTGAATCCAATAGTCCAAACCTTGTTTAAGTTTTGAAGACACATATGGAACTTCAATTATCTTTTCATTGCCAGCTTCAATATCAAGAGTTGAAAGTTCACCCTGATCGATAATTACACCGTCCTCAAACAAGGACCATGTTGCTATAAGATGACTTAAAGAAGAAAAATCATAGCGATTCATAATTTTCACTTGGCCAAGTCTTAAATCAACCGGTTCAACAACAACCGGCTCAATCACTTTTTTATATTCTAATATAGAAGCCTTTACTCCACGGTCTGGGAACAGTAAACCGTCAATGCAAAAATGCCCGCTGTTTGGTTCATCATTAAAATCTCCGCCATAGGCATACCGCTCTTTTCCTGATTCATCGATTTGAGAGATCGCCATATCAGACCATTCCCAAATTAAGCCGCCTAATAATCTTGGATACTTATAGATGGTTTCCCAGTATTCTTTCATATTCCCAACCGAGTTCCCCATAGCGTGACCAAATTCGCACATAAGGAAGGGCCGATTTTCATCCACTTTCTTTCCTTCTTCAATTAGTGTCTCTACTGATGGATACATGGTGCTTACAATATCTACTATATTTTCCTCTCTGGCTCTTTCGTAATGAATGGGCCTTGTCGGCTCATTCTCACGAATCCATTCAGCCATTGCATCATGGTTCCCACCGTACCCAGACTCATTTCCTAATGACCACATAATAATGGAAGGATGGTTTTTATCCCGTTCAACCATTCGCTTGCAGCGATCTAGATAGTCCTCTCGCCAATCCGTATTTTGTGATATTGCCCCTTCATTTCCTATGAAATGGCAACCGTGCGTCTCTAAGTCTGCTTCATCTATGACATATAAGCCATATTTGTCGCAAATATCTAGCCATCTTGTATCATTTGGATAATGTGAAGTTCGAACCGCATTAATATTATGTTGCTTCATTAATTTAATGTCTTTAATCATAGAATCCACTGTAACGACATAACCCAATTTCGGATCAAACTCGTTTCGATTGACGCCTTTTATTGTGATGGGGGTTCCGTTAACAAGTAATCTTCCGCTACGGATCTCAATTTCACGAAACCCTGTCTTCACACTTTTAATTTCAGTAACCGTTTCGTTAGAATCTAATAATGTAAGGACTAAAGAATAAAGGAATGGCTCCTCAGCAGACCAACACTTGGGCTCATCCACAGGTATTTTGTAATGAAATAGCCCATCTATTGAAGTATGGTCGGCTAATTTATCTATTTTCCTCTCAAAAATAACTTCATTATCCGGATGAAGTAAGGTTAACTTCAGAGCCTGACGATCTAACTCCATTTGGTTACTAGTTTGATTCTCTAATGAGATCTGAACATCAAGGCATCCCTTTTGATTAACCTTCTCTAGTTGAGTTTTCACATAAATGTCTCTTATGAAGAACTTAGGCTCAGCAATTAAATACACATCACGAAAAATCCCACTCATTCGCCATTTATCTTGATCTTCAAGATAGCTCCCAGTTGACCATTGGTAAACTTGAACTGCTAGTTGATTCTCCCCCACTTTTAATAAATCTGTTATATTAAATTCTGAATGCAAATGGCTTCCTTGACTATAGCCAACAGGTTGACCATTCACCCATAAGTGAAAAGCAGAATCGACTCCCTCAAAAACTAAGAATATTTCTTTACTATCCCAGTTCATTGGAATATCAAATTGCCTTTTATAAAAACCCATTGGCTGATCCTCTGGCAGATGGGGAGGATCGATCGGAAATGGATATTTACTGCTGCTATATAAAGGAATTCCATATCCCAACATCTGCCAGTTACTAGGGACAGGAATGCTGTCCCAATTCGAAGTATCAAAGTCTTCCTCATAAAATGGTTCCGGTCTAAAATTTATTGAATCCGCATAAAAAAAACGCCAATTTCCATTTAACAACCTATAATAGGGAGACTGATTCCTTTCATCCAAAATGGCTGATTCTTTATTACTATAAGGAATCAATTGAACGTGCGGGGATTCTGTATTTTTTTGTATCGTTCCAAAATCCTTCCAATCAGTTGGAGCTAGTGTCATTCGTTCCATCTATAGCTCTCCTAACAACTGCTTAATTTCCAAAAGCGCTCTTTTAGGACTTGAGAGAACCGGTTTACCTGTGGCCTCATTCAATGTTTTTTCCATCCTTGCCATTGATCCTTGAGCTAATACGAACACATCTACTTGATCAGACAGTTGCTTAGCTGTTTCTAAAATTTTCTTATCATGTTCTTCTGGCCTCCCAGAGACTAACGCTTCATAGGCCCCTTCAGATAATCCATCAATAAGTACAACCTCTTTATCTATATCTTTAGCCTGTTTCTCAATTAATCGGATTGTTGGATTCAGCGTTGTCGAAAGTGTCGCCAATACACCTATTTTTTTATATTGGGTGACCGCTTCCTTTGCCATTGATTCATCAATCTTTACAATTGGCTTGTCAATAAATTGACGAGCAAGATCCGCCACTTCTCCAACCGATGAACACGTGTTTAAAATAAGATCCGCATTCATATCTGCCCCATTTTGATAATATTGAAATAAACGCTTCTTAACAGGTGATGTCACTTCACCCGCTTTTACGACATCATTTATTAAGCTGTCATCAATGATATTAATTAATCGACAATCCGGTAATGCTTCATCAAAAGCTTGCTTAACGAGTTCCGCTAACCCCTGCCCCGTATAGACAGCAACAACCGTTTTCATATGAAAAACCTCCTTATTTTAATTAGAAACGGTAAGCGCTTCCAATAACTGACAATAATTACTGTTTTTTTTCGTGTTTTAACCACTTAATCAAAGATCTACATTTATTATGTTTATTTTCTCACTAGAATTAAGTAAAAAAAATAGAACATATCTAAGGTCCAGATGTTCATTTTGAAGATCTAATCCTTAAATAGGCTCTTTCTTTAGAACTTATGTGTATGGCAAAATAAACGTGCAGAGTTGCCAATCTTGTTTCCGACCTGACCATAACGTCTCTTCATTGAGTTAAAGCAACTCAGTTTCTACTCCCCCATAAATATCGCAGCAAGGCGGCCATTGCCAATTGGTAAGGCTTCCGTCCATTCAAGTGGCCGGTTGTATCTATTAAAATTCCAGGTAATACCACCTCTATCTCTCATACGTTGTATTTAAAATGTTCACGATATTCTCCCGGTGTCACCCCTGTATACTTCTTAAATACACTGAAAAAATGACGAACGTTCTCATATCCGACTTTTTCTGAGATGACATTAAAAGATAGGTCTGGTTCTCTTACAATTAATTCTTTGGCTTTTTTAATTCGATATAAATGGATATATTGAATAAAAGTCAAACCGGTTTCCTTCTTAAATAGAGAGCTGATGTAATTGGGGTGGAGATAAACATGTTCTGCAATTTCATCAAGTGAAAGATCCTTATTATAATTTTTATCGATATGACCAATTATTTTTTTGATATTTTTAGACATGTTTGCGTTTTCATTTTTGAATATCCCTTCATTTTCCACTTCATGTACGACTTGATTCTTTGCGGGATTTTTTATTTGGAGTAACTCAACCGAAACATTTGAAAGAACATTAAACAATTCTGTTTTATTTACTGGTTTAAGCAAATAGTCAATGGTCCGGCATCTTATGGCTTGTTTTAAATAGCTCTTATGATCAAATCCCGATAGGATCACAAAATTATGACACGTCCCTCGAGCACGAAACTCATTAATTAATTCAAAGCCGCTCATTTCAGGCATTTGAATATCAGTAATTAATAAGTCAGGTTTAAAATGATCTAACTTTTCCAAAGCATCAACTCCATCACTCGCACTTTCAATTTCAGACCATGGGGTATTGCCGTTTTGTATGATTTTCATTAACCCCTTTACAATAAGAGGTTCGTCATCAACAATCATTAAATTCAACATCCATACTCCCCCTATTTTTGAATTTTAAGAATTAATGAAGTCCCATCGTTCAAGCGGCTTTTAACTTCTAAACCGGAATCGGCACCAAAAAAGGCTTTAATACGCTCACTGACATTATACAACCCTAAACCTGAACTCTGAGTTCTTAAATTCGTTTTTTCTAAGGTATTGTTTAGAACGCCATTAATAACCGCTAACCTTTCTTCTGTTATCCCTGGTCCATTATCTGAGATTTTCACCATAGTATGCAAATCAGTTTCTTTAATATCGATGGTAATAAATCCCTTTTTTCTAATTCTAGCTAGACCATGATTAATACAGTTTTCTACAAGAGGCTGTAAAATAAACCGAGGACATCTAAAGTTTGTGATCGCAACAGGCTTGTTTATTTGAAAATTAAGCTTGTCTCCCATTCTAAGCTGTTGAATACTTAAATAATCCTTGATGTTCTCGAGTTCTTCCTCGAGTGTTGTCGAATTTCCTTCCACAGAGAGACTATATCTTAAAAGTTTACTAAGCGTATAAGTTGCTTCAACCACTTCTTCATCTTCATTCATTTCAGCAAGCATCCGGATGGATTCTAATGTGTTATATAAAAAATGAGGATTTACCTGGGCTTGCAGGACTAAGTAATCCGCTTCTTTTTTTAAAAGCTCTGCTCGATGAACCTTATTCATTAGTTCATCTATTCTATAAATCAATGAATTATAAGATTCGGTCAAAAGACCGATCTCATCTTTTCCTTTATCCCCCTCATAAGGTGTTAATTGATTTTCATCAACATGTCTCATGTGTCTTGCTAGACCTAATATTCGTTGAGTCAAAACGGAAGCCGTTGCATAGTAGATCACAGATAATAGTCCCAACAATCCCAAAAATAAAAGGCCAAAAACAAAGGTTTTTTCCTGAATGTTCTTAAACACTTCGTTAACTGGACTAACAACAAAGATCTCTAAATTGCTCGTTTTCATAGTTAAAGTATTAATTAATAATCTCTTTTTATTGTCAATCCAATAATTATCATGGCTCTTATCGATTACATTCTCACGGTTGGTTAATTGCCTTGTATTTAATGGAAAGCTTTTATCACGATATAAGACATCCCCATTTTTCGCTTTAATCAGCACGTTAACATTTTTATATCCTTTTACAGTCTTTAAGAGGTTATTAAATATATGTTGATTAAAAGTGACTTCCAAAACCGCTATTTCATTACTGTAAGTTTCATCATAAACTTTTTGATAGTAAAAGAGATAGGGAGGCGTTTTAGCATTTTTATGTTTCTTTGCAATCCACATTCCCTGTTCATTCTTTAACTTATTTAATTTTTTTGAATCTTTATTGGAAAGATGAAGGGAATCAAGGTTCTCTATTTCTCCAGATACGGGTAAAATATCGAGATTCTTTTTATACAATTTGATAGATTGAATCGATGGATTCCCTAAATGGGCAAACTGAAACATCGGACGGATATACTTTAAATAATTATACACTTGGTCGCTGGGTGTTAGATACTGTCCTCTAAGATAATCAACAACAATCGGATCATATTGAAAGAGTGAGTAAATAGAATTAACTTGAGCCAAGTCCACATTAAAACTAGTTCCAGCCTGATTAACAAGACTCTGCTTTCCTGATGTATAGGTGTTCAATATATTGTTATAGAGGTGATTATACATAATCACTCCAAAAAAGAGGAGTGGAAGCACAACCAAGAAGAGATACCCTGTAACCATCTTCTTAACAATAGGAACCCTATTTATACTATTAATTCCATCAATGATCCAACGACTTCTCTGTTTCATTATAAACTCCTAGCCTATTACAAATTTGGGTAAGACTATTTCTAGTCTTACCCAAATTGTTTTATTGTTATTTAACTTTATTGTACTCTTGTTTAACCTTTTTATATTGATCATTTGCATATTTATCTAACTTTTGCAAACCAATTTGATCTGCTGTTTTCATCATATTTTGATAGGCTTGTTTAGCTTGAGCCGGAGTTTTTGCTAAATAAATTTTGGTTTGTTCATTTTTAATCATGTTATCTATATTCGCTTGTATGGCCTGTTCGTCTGATCCAGACGGTGGAGTCACTGCACCTAATAAAGGATCTGAATCCACATATTGCTTAGCATCCACTTCAGCAGCCGTCTGATCCGAATTAGGAACGTAACGTTGGACTTGTTCATTAATTCCATCATCGGCTAATAGGCCCCACCACACAACACCCATTTTTTGTTGAACCGTCGTGTCCTGGGAATTATAATTAAATTTCGGATATCCCCCATTTGCAACTGTTTTGTCCATAGTATAATCTTGGCCTTTAACTCCCCACAATCCTAATTGTTGCCCCTTTTGACTATGCATAAATTGGAGGAATTTAATTGCAGCTTCAGGATCCTTACAATTTTTTGTTATAAATAAGCCTGACCACCCAGTGGCATTTCCGTATATTTTTGGACTGCTTCCCAATAACTTTGTTAATTGAACAATTTTATAATTTTTTCCGTTTGATTTCAATTCAGTGTTAATAGCATCTGTCGCCGTAACATTATTAATCGCAAAAGCTTGCCCGTTTTCTATCATATCTTTTGCTTTATTTGTATCTGTCCAAGTGAAGTTTTCTGCTTGGATGAGTCCATCGCGATAGAGTTCATTCATAAACATATAATAATCATATTGTTTAGGATCATCAATATAATACTTTACCTTTCCATTAATCGTTTCAAATCCTTGATAAGGCACGCCATAATTCACTCGGAAATATTGCCCGATTGCACCTGGATTCATGACAAGCGGAGTCATATTTGGATACTTTTGTTTAACTTCTTTTAAAACATTAACTAAATCATCTAAAGAATTAATCTTCGGATCCCCAAGTTTATCAAGGATATCTTGACGAAGAGAGATGGCCGGGACATTCCCTAACGCTTTTGGTGTATCTTGGAATGTTTGCGGATTAGTAAACCCATTTTTTATTGAGTATAGATTGCCATCGCTTGCTTGATTTAAAACTCTCGCCATAGGATCAATATTAAAATTACTAATGTTATACTTTTTAATTAATTCATCCCAGGTATAGGAGATATTCGAGTTCGACATTTGCTGAAAGTTATTAGTTGTAAAGACAAGGTCTGGCAAATCACCTGATGAGATCATCAATGGTAATTGTTGGGCATCTGTTGCAACTTGTACCTTGAGTTTAACACCCGTTTCCTTAGTAATTTCTTCAGGTATCTTACCTGTCCAATCTTTTAAAGGCCAAAACGTTTGATCAACGAAAATGGTTAACGTGACCGGTTTTTTGGAGTTACCAGCTGAATCTGAGCTCTTGTTTGCATCCGTTTTAGTTGAGTTGTTACTACAGGCCATTAAGATTGAAAATGTTAAAACAAGAATAGCTAAAAACTTGAAATTCTTTCGGATTCTTTTCTTCATACCCTAACCTCCTAATGATTTTATACTTCGGTATTTAAAAACAAAACTATTCTAAGAAATCTTCTTAGTAAGTTGGTTTTATACCCTTATAGATAAAATTCATATTAACCTTTGACAGCCCCTATCGTTGCACCTTTTACAAAATATTTTTGCAAGAAAGGATAGACACACATGATTGGAACAATTGAAATAACCATCGCAGTAATTTCCAACGAGAATGTCGTTGATTGTGCGACACTATTCGCATAATCAGCAGCGGCTCCCTGTAAATTTTGAGGAAGATTGGATTCATTAATCACCTGTATCATCTTATAAGTTAGTGTTCTTAAGTGATCATTTTGAACATAATAAGCTGAGTCCAACCATGAATTCCATTGTGTCACCCCTATGAATAGAGACATTGTAGCTAAAATGGGTTTAGAAATTGGAAGGATGATTGAAAAGAAGATTCTGAGATCACTAGCTCCATCCATCCTTGCTGATTCTTCAAGTTCTGCAGGTATTTCCCTAAAGAAGGAAATAGCTATTAATAAGAGAAATAAATTCAGCATGGACGGAATCACATATACCCAAAAAGTATTTAGAAGATGAAGATTTCTTAATACGACATAGAGGGGGATAATGCCTCCTGAAAAATACATACCAACGATAAATATCGGAAAATAAACCTTTTTAAACATAAGCTTTTTATTGGATAATCCATAAGCAACCATACTCGTAAAAACAACACCCAAAAATGTTCCAACAACTGTTCTGGCAACACTGACAAAAAAGGCTAAGACCCATTTTGGATCGTGTATAATTGTGGTGTAGTTAACCAGAGAAAATTTTCGTGGCCAGAAGTAGATCCCACCAAGAGAAGCATCTACTCCGTCATTTAACGAAATGATTATTAAATAATAAAAGGGGTAAAAGGTGACAATAAATACTAGAATTAACAAAAAGTAATTTATCCCGTCCACAAAATAATCCTCAAGTGTTCTTTTCATAAGGAATCCTCCTTTCCATTAAAAGAGACCCGTTTTGGTTGTTTTCTTAGCTAACCAATTGCTCCCGAAAATCAAAATAACCGAAATGATGGATTGTAAGAGATCGATTGCCGTTGCATAGGAATAGCGGCCTTGTGCCAACCCCATATTGAAGGCATAGGTTTGAAGAATTTGCGATCGATCTGAATTAACACTATTACCTAAAAGGAAGGACTGTTCAAAGTTTGATCCAACCAATCCCCCTCCTAAGAGGCTTCCAATAGCCAATATAAGTACGACGATTATTGTCCCTCGAATGGCTGGTAACGTTATATGCCAAATCCGTCTTAGACGCCCAGCACCGTCTATTTGTGCCGCTTCATAGAGACCAGGATCGATGCCGCTTATTGCTGCCAAAAAGATGATGGTCCACCATCCAGCCTCTTTCCAAATCGCAGTTCCAACAGCTAATCCCCAAAAATAATTAGGACTTGATAGAAAACCAATTGGCTTGTGGATTATATGCAACCCGATCAACAGATTATTTAATAAACCAGAATCAGCTGATAGAAAAACTGAAGCTAATCCAGCTACAACAACCCAAGAAATAAAGTGTGGAAAATAACTTGTAGATTGCACAACTTTTTTAAATACCTTATTCCGAACTTCATTGATCATGAGAGCCAATAGAATTGGTACAGGAAATGTAAAGATTAATTTCAAAATACTAATTGCAAGTGTATTTATAAGGATTCTTTTAAACTGATAGTCTGTAAAGAACTCTTTAAAGTATTTTAGTCCTGCCCACTTATCTGTGAAAATACCTCTAATTCCATCTGTAATCGAATAGTCTTTAAACGCCATTAAGATTCCAAACATTGGCATGTATTGAAAGATAAAAAGAGCAATCAGGCCCAGGATAACAAAAAGTTGCGGATATTTTTGTTTGGTTAAGCGCTTCCATACGGAGTTCTTCTTAGTTTTGGATAAAACTGATTTATCTGCCGTCATTTCTGCTTTTAAGCTCACTCTCTCACTCCTTCCTTTTGTAAGTTTTCTTATTTATACTAAGTTTACGATTAATGAAAACGCTTCGATATTGTTTATATTTAAGAATGAAGTGCTCTTTTATTAGATCTTCTAAATTTTGTAATAGATTCATCCTAATTCCTGCCAAATTTATGAATCGCTCGTTTTAAACTTGGATGGTCATTGGCAAATTCGTGAAAATCAACCCCGTGCTTTGCAGCCTCCCAAGCCAGTTTCATGCTCTCAAAGCCTGCAGAAGGGCCATCTGGATGACCTAAAATCCCTCCTCCTGCGAGATGCATGACATCGTTGGTCTTAATGTTATTAAAAGTTTCCTGTACAGTCCCTGCCCATTGACCGTTTGAAATAACAGGCATTGTTTGATTCCCACCTAAAAGAGGCTCGAGACAAGACTTTATTGAATTGATGACCGATTTATTGCTTTCATAAAATTTTCCATTGAGACCATTCACATGTAAATGATCGGCTCCCGCTAAACGACAAAGTTTTTGATAGGCGGTAAAGTCCATGCCTAGAAAAGGAGAGCGAGTATACATCCCCCATTGATTCCGATGTCCATGGATCGGAACTTCCGAGAATTTATTGAGATGGGCTAAACCCGCTAAACCAACACTATTTATACTGACCATGACACACGTTCCTCCTGACTTTACAACGAGATCATGGTTTTGTTTCAATTCATCGATATCTCCAGTAATGTTAAAGGCATACATGATTTTTCTGCCTGTTTGATCAGCCGCCGCTTCGATCGCTTCCATTACCGCCGGGACTTTCACTTTTAAAGGAGCATAAGGGGGATTAGCGTTTAATTCATCATCTTTTATAAAATCAAGTCCAGCCACGGCTAAATCAAAAACCAATTTTTTTAGCTCATCCATTGATAAGCCCACACTGGGTTTCACAATGGTTCCAATGATGGGGCGATCATAGACATTAAGAATGGAACGCGTCCCTTCAATTCCAAACTTAGGTCCCTGATAGACGTTCATAAACTCATCTGGTAAATTTAAATCTAGTAATCGAATCCCTGTTAACTCTTGCAATTCAAATAAATTGCCCGCAACGGTCGCTAAAAGATTGGGAATAGACGGGCCAAAATTATGAAGAGGAAAAGAGACGGTGATCTCCCCTCTTCTATACAGCCCATCATGTTTTTGGGGAGTTTTTCCACCCGGTAAACTTGGTTGTTTCACCGGCTCCAACTGCTTAATATTAATAATTCTAGCACCATGCGTTTTTACTAAATCCTGCGATTCTCCAGGTACAGAAGTAAAAGTTCCGGTCGACTGCTCTCCAGCTATTTTCTCAGCCGCATAATCCAGTGAATAAGGTGTTTCAACTAAATAAGTAGCTGCTAATTGCGAGACCATTGAATTCAGCTCCTTTCAAACAACCATCTGATAAATTACATTTCCGTTAATATAACAAGATCTTTAGAAGGAATCTCAAGTTCTGAATTGACTGCCTTTCCAGAAATTATATCTTTGTATGATTCACCTTTAAGTTTAATCTTTTGAGTGATTTCCGTATGATTAAGATAAAATAAAAAGGATTGTCCATCACAGGTTCTCTTTGTTACCTCAATCCCTCGCGGCACTTCATCGATCGGTTTGATGCCTTTGTGTTTACAAAGGGACAGAACAAAATCCTCAAGAAACGCTGACTCAGGACTTGTCGCGACGTACCAAGCTTCTCCCTTTCCAAATTGATTTTTAGTCAAGCATGGCATCCCCTTATAAAAATCATCCCCAAATTCGGCAATCACTTCTGCCCCTTCACTGTGAAGAAGGTCGCATAGGATTCCACATTCATAGTCTCTCTTAAGGGCTCCAAATTGACCTTTAACGATCATTTGATTTTTTTGATCAGGGAACAGGGCATCCATCTCTTCCACCCAAATTCCTAATAACTTTCGTAACTCACCTGGATATCCTCCTAGAGTTACCAAATCGTTTTCGTTTACAATTCCGCTAAAAAACGTTGTAACAAATAAACCTCCTTTTTGAACGAACGCTTCTAAACGAGTGCTCAAACCAGGCTTGACCATATAAAGAACCGGTGCCATTACTAAGTCATATTTGCTAAGATCAGTTTCGGAATTAATAATATCGACTTGTATATTTTGGTTAAAAAACGCGTCGTAGTAGTTTTGTACTTCCTTCACATAATCTAATAAATCAGTCGGCCCGCTTGAAAAACTGACAGCCCACCAATTTTCCCAATCAAATAATAGAGCTACCTTTGATTCCACACGAGATTCAAGAAGCGTTAAATCTAGCTCCTTTAATTCCCTTCCAAGCTCACTTACCTCTTGGAAAACTCGCGTCTGTTCATGTCCTGCATGTTCAATCACTGCACCATGAAATTTTTCACAAGCTCCAATCGATCTTCTAAGTTGGAAAAACATCACGGAATTCGCACCGTGTGCAAGTGCTTGGTAGCTCCATAGCCTCATAACATTAGGACGCTTTAAAGAATTATAAGGTTGCCAGTTTTGCTGACTAGGCGTCTGCTCCATGATCAAAAAAGGATCGCCATTTTTAAAACCACGCATCATATCTAAACGAAATGCTGTTGTGCTAATCGGTGTATTATAGGCTGGATAATTATCCCACGCCACAATATCCATGTATTGACTCCACTTAAAATAATCAAGCGGCTTATATGTGGCATGCCCATGATAATTAGTAGTAATTGGGGTTTGCGGATCTTTTTTTCGAATAATGTGATAGTCATCCAAATAACGATCCAACACACTATCAGAATTGAATCGATAATAATCAAGCGTTATTCCTTGGAAAGCTGTTCGATCTGGATTATTTTTATCAAGATGTTCACTTAATAAATTGGGTAAGACTATTTCATCCCAATCATAAAAGGTATGACCCCAAAAACGAGTATTCCAGGCTTTGTTCACTGCTTTCAGTGTTCCATACTTTTTTTCGAGCCATATTCGAAAAGCTGCTTCACAATTCTCACAATAACATTGGCAGCCCATCTCATTATTGACATGCCAAATGGAGACCGCTGGATGATTGCCGTATCGATCAACTAGCCGTGAAACTAATTCTTTAGCAAATTGTTGATAAGACGGACTGTTAGGACAGCTATTATGTCGAAATCCAAATTTTCTTTTTCTACCTTCAAAATCAACTGATAGCACATCAGGATATTTTTTTGCCATCCATGCGGGATGATTGGCTGTCCCCGTCGCCAAACATATTGAAATACCATTTTGATAGAGGTGGTCAATAACTTTATCCAGCCATTCAAAATTATAAGTGGTCTCATCGGATTGAATAAGCGACCAAGTAAAAACATTTATGGTCACAATATTGATTTTTGCAAGTTTAAACAGCCGTAAATCTTCTTCCCAAACCTCTTCTGTCCATTGTTCTGGATTATAATCTCCCCCGTAATAAAAACGAGGGAGTTTCGTATTAATCATTTGATCAACCTTCTCCTTCTAAATTATTAATTTCACTCTCTATTAAAGTTACCGGACCATATAATCCACCAGCAGCAAATTGCTGAGGCGTACCTGTTCCTTTATTCTCATTCCAGTAAAGGGGTTCGCCTCCAATTACATGACTTGGCCGGCCGATCTCATAATGCGTTCCTAAAGTATTCGTGACACGAATTCTAAGTTGATGTTCTCCTTGCTTCAATTCACCTAATTCATAAACATATGGTCTCCAGACACGAATTCCTGCTTTTGTATTATCAACCCAAACTTCAGCAGTGCCTCTTATATGACCTAAGTCAAGAATAAACGGTCCTGATTGATCTAATTTGAAGATTTTTAAATAGTCGATCGCACCACTATGATGAGGTAAATGCAAAACCGTTCTCCAATCCCCTAATTGCCCTTCCATAGAGGCAGTTTCAAAACGAATAGGTGCAGCCAAAACATCAGCTTCTGAGAAAGGCCCATTTGGTTCAACACGAATGGCGGCAATGGTACCTGCAGGTTGTGGTAAAAACTCAGATATCCCTTTATGCACAGCTACCTCTTCGCTATTGATCCAAATCCGTGTTTCACCTAATGCTTCAATCTTTAGTTTTTTCGTACCAATCGGGAGTGGGAATCTTAACCAAACTGGATCCCCGAGCTTTTCAGGATTGGGACTAAAAGGTAAAGGCTTTGGGTCGGGAATGGACTCTGGCATTAACCAACCAACATTAGGTAATGGGTGGGGACGTGAAGTGATCCATAATGATTCTGTTTCAGCAAATTGTAAAACGGCTTCATGAAGAATTTGAGCCTGATGCCCGGCTTCATCCTTCCAATCGTCTCCTGTACAGAAGGAATCAGAATGACCATCAAAATATTCAATCAAGCCATCTGCAAATACTTCTCCTTCTCCCTCAGGAAGTTGGAATTCAATTCTATTAGTCCCTTCTTTCCACACCGCTGTCACATCTACTTCTTCTTGCCCTTGCCTAATATAAGGATTGAAATCCCCATGTTCCGTTACTTTATTCCCATTTACATAAAGCGCAACCCGCCCTCGTGCAGCAAAAACAAGCCGTACTTTTTCGACGTTTGATTGTTCATCCGTTACAATGTCCTTAACCAATCTTGTTTGACTATTGGGGCTAGAAGAAAATATCCATTTTGGCAAAGATATTTTTTCCTCAAGATTAACCTCCACACCCACTCGAATAAGACCTTTCACAATGGCCTTTGCTTTTAAAACTAATTCATTAGGACCTTCCTTGAGCTTGATCCAGGCGGTTTGCTCTTCTGGACCTCCTTCAAACTGAATGTCACTCCCATTTATAGAGCCTTTAATTTTGGCATTACTTTCTAACCTAATCCAATGATCACCTTCACAATCAGCAAGGACATTAGTTTTAGCAGTCACCCATTCCCCTTGCTCTACTTCACCCAAATTAAGAAATCTTCTCGGAATTCTTCCCATTCTTCCAGCCCATGTTCTAAATTTCATGTCTCCAAAAGTCGTACTGTAAACCACTGGCCAAGCTTTGCTTGGATTAAATTCATTCCCAGGACTAGCTAACCAATAAGCCGATTCACTCCATAACCGTTTAATCCAAGTTGAATCATCAAGCTCTGATTTGTGCCAATCGGAACGGATGCCATCATTTGAAGTTGTTTCTTGATTAACTTTAACCAAACGCCTCTCAATTGGCATAAAAGTGTGCGTACCATGCAGATCAAAATCACCATAACGATTATCAAGAGTTGAGAGCGCTCTTATTTTCCACTTATCTTGTGATAAAACAGTTCGCTTCCCGGATTCTAATCTTTGATGAAGCATCTCTTGTTTTAAAGGCTTCGTTTGATCCTTTGATTTAATAGCGCTTATATCCGTTTTCTTACATACAATTAAAGCAGCCGGCCAAGCCGTAAATGGAACGTTTAACTCGATCCATTCCCCGACTCTCTTATAAGCTAGTCGTTCAATCTTGCCATTTGTTGGGTCCCAAAGTTCCGGAATACCTTCAGATTTCAAACGATAACTCGTATGGGTTTGTAAAGTTTGACCGGGTTCAGCTGGATAATGCATTTTAAGTAAATGCCCCTCATCGGGGAGCAGTAAGAAAACATCGGCTTCATCCGTTTGACGCTGAAGTGATGCTCCTTTTCCTTCCACTCTTTTTGGGAGCTTCCTATCAATGATTTCTACCGCTTCGTCAGCTTGTTCAACATAGTAAACGCCTTCAATTGTTTGCAGAACCTGTGGAACCTCCACACCAATGACAAGTCCCCCATTTTTAATCCAGGCTTCCAATTTTCTTTTTGCCTGTTCAGACATTATGGTCGTTCCCGAAAGCAACAAAGCAGAAAAGGATTCCTCTTCAACTATAAGTTGATGTCCTTTGATTACCGCCTTTTCGATTACTGAATCATCCATCACGTCAAAATCACGTTTAGCGGTTCGAATAGGTCCTTGAGAGGATTGTTCTTTTCGATTCCATCTGCCAGTTAAGTGTTTATAGACTCTTTCAATATGCTTCATATTCTCATTGGGCAGTCGATTGGCGATTGCCATTGGATGTTCTGAACTTTCCCCATCATTTAATGACATAAAACCCGTTGCCGCATATGAAGGATAGTGGATCCCAATATCCGCTACGTGATGCCCCTGACTAAGTAAGAAACAAACCCGACTTACTGTATCTGCAAATACTTGGTAATGTTCGTAATACGGTTGTCTCCAACCCGTATCCGGCGGTGCCCATTCCCACCATCCACCTCTTGTACTAAAATAAACCGCGTGCGGGCTATAGAGAGTAACGCCCGCTTGAAACCACGGAACAAGCCAATGCATGGTTTCTTCTAACGTGCCGCCCCAACCACTCGAATGAAAAGCTTCGAGCCATACTCTCTTCCCACCATTAAGATGTACCATAGAAGAGTGCGCCTTTGCCTCACCATCCATATCGGAGCCAGGTGAACTGTACCACCGATGGGTTCGGAAGTAGTCAAGATACAAACGTTGGGCACCATGAGGGTCTACCTTTCTTGCCGGCCCTGCTTGATCACAACTTATCAGCATGTTGTGCCGCTCATGCCATTCGGAAATAGGAATAAAAAATGATTGTTCTGCAAGTTCAGTTGCCAATTGATAAACACGTCTTCGAACTTCTCCAGCATGAGGAAGATCCTCAAATAGAGCGGGTAATAGAGGGAGAAGATCTTCATTAAACCGTTCTTGATAAATTTGGGGGATCTCTGCAGTCCATAACGGCAGCGGTGGAAGTTCATCTTGAAAGCTCCCCACAATGGTTTTGCCAAGGTCATGAGGGAATCTTTTTTCAAATTCACCGTGAACTTTATCTAATAACAGCTTTGTTGCCCGTGAATCAAGCCAATTAAACCCCTGCCTAACAGCGGCATAGACAAAATCATCGGTTTTTAGCAGCACTTCGGCCTCTATAGGAACCTCTCCTAATTCCATAAAACGACGCAACACATAACCGGCATAAGCTGGGTTTTCAGACACCATTCGCGCAGGGAAATTAGACCCTGAAAATCCAATCTGATCGTAAAACCAAAGGTTCATTCCGAGGCGTTCACATTCCCTTACAGCCACCTCAAACATGTCCCACCAGTCTTCAGTAAAATAAGCTGGGCGATCACTTACACTTCCATATTGTGGACCCGTTGGCGCAATGTTAATGATTCCAATATTCCTTAAACCACCTTTTCTAAACTTTTGAAGCTGCCAACGAACTCGTTCAGATGTCACTTCTTCTGCACTCCACCACCAAAAAGGAACAGGTCCAAAACGTGGATCAGCTTTAATAAATCCCTGCTTTAATTCCTCTAATTTCATATAACTCCTCACTTCCTTTTTCATTTTATCTGAAAACGTCCTCACCAATTAGTTAACAAGAAATAGGATTAAATTTAATGTTATAGCTAGTTAGCTAATACGAATAGTGATTATTTTTAACCGAAAGTCTTAATAAGGAACACCTTAATCTTAAATTTGCGAATAACGGATTAAATCGGACAATGTTATGATTGCTTTAGTTATTAAAGGAGATGGGATAATTGAAGATAAAAGAGCTATTTGTGGATTATCAATATGAGCCTTTAGGTCTCGATGAAAGGACGCCATCATTTAGTTGGTGTTTTGAAGAGAGTTTGGAGAGAGCACTTTTTCAATCTGCGTACAGAATCATAGTCACAGAAGACAAACCTGATCAAGATGATCGGATGGTCTGGGACACTGGAAAGGTTATATCAAGAAAGAATTCATGTCTTATTTATGATGGCGCCCCCCTCAAATCTCGTAAGCGCTATTATTGGAAAGTTTACGTGTGGGATCAATCCGATCAACTTCAAGAAAGTGCATGGTCTTGGTGGGAAATGGGATTATTAAATTCTGAGGACTGGGTAAGTAAATGGATCGGATATAATGATGAAAATTCTTCTTGTTCAGAAGCGATCATTCCACTTTTTAGAACTGAATTTAACCTTGTAAAACCAATTAAAAAGGCAAGAGCCTACCTCTCGGGTTTAGGTCATTATGAGCTTAGATTAAATGGAGAAAAAGTTGGAGATCGGGTATTGGAGCCTGGTTGGACTAATTATGATAAAACCTGTCTCTATAGTACTTATGACATTACAACTGATCTTCAACTAGGTCCAAATGCAATAGGTATTATGCTTGGCAATGGTTTCTTTAACGTATCTGGCGGCAGATACACGAAATTTAAAGATTCATATGGATTGCCCAAATGCTTGATTCAAGTTGAAATTGATTATACAGATGGGACACGAGAGCTTGTTTGTAGCAATGATCAATGGAAAACGTCTAGAGGTCCCATTACTTTTTCATGTATCTATGGCGGTGAAGATTACGATGCACGCCTTGAACAAAAGGGCTGGGATCTACCCGAATTTAAAATGAATGAACAGTGGAAAGCAGCCGTTGAAGTAACCCCTGCTAAAGGGTGTTTAAAATCCCAAGCCTTCCCACCATTGAGAGCAATGGAAACGCTTCACCCCACACGCATAACCGAACCAAAACCAGGTATTTTTGTCGTTGATTTTGGTCGGAATTTTTCTGGTTGGATCAGTATTAAAGTAAATGGAAATGGCGGAGACCCCATTAAAATAAGCCCAGGAGAATTACTAGAAGAAGATGGAACCATTAATCAAAAACCTTCAGGCTCCCCATATGAATACAATTATATTTTAAAGGGAGACATGATTGAGGAATGGGAACCGCGATTTAGTTATTACGGTTTTCGTTATGTACAAATCGAAGGCGCCTCTTTTTCGAAAAAAAGAGGTGACGCCACAATTATTCCGCAAATTTTGGATATAAAAGGAAAGTTTATCTACCCTGAATTAAACCAAATTGGAACTTTCAATACGTCAGACGAAATGATTAATCAAATCCATTCAATGATCCTTCAGGCGGTCTTAAGTAATACTAAAAGCGTCTTCACGGATTGCCCTCATCGGGAAAAATTAGGATGGTTAGAGCAAGTACATCTGGTTGGTCCAGCGATTATGTACAATTATCAAATCGCACCACTGCTCACCAAAGTAATAAATGATATTCGAGATGCCCAGCTTCCAAACGGTATGATTCCAACTACTGCACCTGAATATGTGGCTTTCACAGAGCCTTGGGACATCTTCCGTCATTCTGTCTCCTGGGCAGCAACCTATATTTTAATCCCTTGGGAATTGTATCGAAAGTTTGGAGATATAAGGCTCCTTATCGATCACTATGAAAACATGAAGAAGTACATCGATTATGTTTCAGCAAAAGCTGATCATGACATAGTAAAGGATGGATTAGGCGATTGGTATGACATTGGTGAAAAGCCTCCGGGATTTTCACAGGTCACGCCTGTTGCCTTGCCAGAAACAGCTATGTATTACCATATTGTTGATGTTTTTACAAAGATTTGTGATCTTATTGATCGACCAAATGATCAAATGAGGTATACACGTTTAAAACAAAACATTAAAGCAGCCTACAACGAGGCCTTCTTTAATAATCAAACGAAGCAATATGGATCAGAAAGTCAGGCATCAACTGCCATGTCTTTAGTATTTGGTCTGGTAAATAAAGAGGATGAAGATCACGTTTTTCAACATCTAGTGGACGATATTGAAAAACATCAATATCACACAACTGCTGGTGATATTGCTCACCGTTATGTATTAGCTGTCCTTGATCGATTCGACCGATCCGATCTTATTTATAAAATGTCCCAAAATACGGATCATCCGAGTTATGGCTTTCAAATTATAAATGGAGCCACAACCTTAACAGAAGCTTGGGATGGGCCTATCTCTAAAACCTCCCAAAACCATTTTATGCTAGGGCATATTGAGGAATGGTTCTTTAAAAATCTAGCTGGCTTAGATTATTCCTACAATCCTGAAGCGGAACTATTTCAAATCACCATTAAGCCTTATCCAGAAAGAAACATCGAAGCCGTAAATGCGGCAAGCCTGCTTCCTAATGGTAAAGTAGAGGTCCAATGGAAATGGTTAAACGCATCCACCTTTTCATTAAACGTTCATATACCTGTAAATAGCACAGCGATTATCTATTTACCTGCTCATTCACTTGACACCGTAAAAGAAAGCAACCAATTATTAACTACACTTTCTAGCATTGAGATTCTTGATACAAAAAATCACGTTATGGTATTGAAAGTGACCTCTGGAAATTACCAGTTTATTTCTATGTATAATGACGAACCTATTGGAATAAGGCATCTAAATCGATAACTCTTCCTTTACTTCCTCAAGTTCAAATAGAAATCATCATGATTCATTAGCAGAGCCCTTTAGTTAAAATCAAGTAATCATATAAACGTCCTTCCTAGTTAATCAATTTGGTTGTAAAACTAAAATGATTAACTAGGAGGGACTTCTTTTTTATGAGCCGCTGCATGCTCCTATAACCAAGGTTTTTCTTTATACAAAAAAAGAGGCCCCCCTTAAAACGAGGGAACCTCTTATGGTAATGCGAATAAAAATAATTATAATTAGCGTGCGATATGAATTGGCATGCCGAGTGCGACTTCAGCTGTTTCCATCGCAATTTCACCAAGAGTTGGGTGAGCATGGATGGTGAGGGCTACATCTTCAGCAGTCATGCCTGCTTCAATAGCTAAGCCCATTTCAGCGATCATGTCAGAAGCACCGGAGCCTGCGATTTGAGCACCGAGGATGAGTCCGTCTTCTTTACGCGTTACAAGCTTCATGAAGCCATCTGTGTCGTTAAGGGAAAGCGCACGACCGTTTGCAGCAAATGGGAATTGAGCGGTTTTGACATCATAGCCTTGTGCTTTTGCTTCTTCTTCTGTAAGACCAACAGAGGCAAGCTCAGGGTCAGAGAAGACAACAGCAGGAATACATTGATAGTCAATTACGGCGTTTTCTCCAGAAATTGCTTCTGCAGCCACTTTACCTTCATAAGAAGCTTTGTGAGCAAGAGCAGGGCCTGGAACGATATCACCGATCGCATAAATCCCTTTAACATTTGTTTGGCCTTGATTATCAACTTTGATCAATCCGCGATCTGTTGTTTCAACACCAGCCATATCAAGACCAAGTTCATCCGTGTTAGGACGACGGCCAACTGTTACAAGAACGTAGTCCGCCTCAAATTTTTCAACTTTCCCTTTGATCTCAGCACTGACCACAACACCCGTTTCACTTTCTTCGACACCTTTAGCAAGTGCCTCTGTGTGAATTTGGACATTTTTCTTTTTCAAACGCTTATTAACAAGCTGGCTCATTTTCTTTTCGAAGCCAGGGAGAATGGTCTTGGAGCCTTCAAGAATGGTGACTTCAGTACCGAATCCAGCAATCGCATTCCCTAGTTCGATCCCGATGTAACCGCCACCGATGACAACCATTTTCTTAGGAACTTCAGTTAATGCAAGTGCTCCTGTTGAAGAAAGAACCCGCTTGCTCCATTTGAAACCAGGGATTTCAATTGGACGAGAACCTGTTGCAATAATACAATTCTTAAACTTGTAACGGTTCGTTTCATAGTGTTCACCGTTTACACGAACTTCGTTTTCAGAGACGAAAAGCGCTTCACCTTTTACAATCTCAACTTTATTCGCTTTGAGGAGGCTTTCAACACCGCCAGTTAAACGTTTGACAACAGAGCCTTTCCATTCTTGAACCTTTGAAAAGTCAACAGTCACGTTCTCTGCTTTAATCCCCATGTCTTCAGATTCCTTAGCATGCTCATAACGGTGACTAGCTGAGATGAGTGCTTTAGAAGGAATACATCCGACATTCAAGCAGACACCGCCAAAATGTTCTTTTTCAACAATGATTACTTTTTGGCCTAGCTGGGCAGCGCGAATAGCTGCTACATATCCGCCAGGGCCCGCACCGATGACAATCGTGTCGACTTCAGTTGTAAATTCTCCTACTACCATTGTATTACGCCTCCATTATTAAGCGTTGTGGATCTTCTAACAAACGCTTGATTTTGTTTAACGCATTTTGAGCCGTTGCTCCATCGATTAAACGGTGGTCAAATGATAAGGATAACGCAAGTACAGGAGCTGCCACAATTTCCCCATTACGAACTATTGCTTTCTCAGCAATACGTCCAATTCCAAGTATAGCAACTTCTGGATGATTAATCACAGGAGTAAACCATTGTCCGCCTGCTGATCCAATATTGGTGATTGTGCAAGTACCGCCGCGCATATCATCCATCGCTAATTTGCCTTCACGAGCTTTAGCTGCATAAGCAGAAATCTCGTTAGCAATCGTGTACATCGACTTGCGGTCAGCATCTTTAATAACTGGGACAACAAGACCGTTATCCGTATCTGTTGCAATTCCGATATTGTAATAATGCTTATACACGATTTCTTGGTTCTCATCATCAACCGTTGCATTTAGAGCAGGGAATTCACGAAGCGTTGAGACTAACGCTTTTACTACGTATGGGAGATAAGTTAATTTAACCCCTTGACCCGCTGCTTCTTCTTTGAAGGCTTTGCGGTGAGCTACTGTCTTGGTGACATCAACTTCATCCATTAGTGTTACGTGTGGAGCGGTCTGCTTGGAGTGAACCATCGATTTCATAATTGCCTTACGGATACCACGGATAGGCTCGCGAGTTTCACTGCCTTGAGCAGTGGAAACAGGTGCAGCAGCTGATGCCGCTGGTGCCGCTTCTTCAACCTTTGTGGTTTCTGGCTGAGCTTGGGCAGCTGGTGCTGTTTCACCGTTAGCCACACGGTCGATATCTTCTCTTAAGACACGGCCATTTTTGCCGCTGCCTTGAACAGTAGAAATATCAACACCATTATCACGGGCGTATTTACGAACAGATGGCATGGCAATCACACGTTCTGTTCCTTTTGCAGGAGCGCTAGGTGTGGAAGCAGCAGCCGGTGCTTCTGTTTTTGGAGCTTCAGACTGTTCAGCAGGTGCAGCAGGGGCTTCTTCATCTTCATAGCCTTCTGCGTCGATCGTAACGATGACGTCGCCGACTACATATACCTTACCCTCTTCACCTAAAATTTCTTTAATGGTTCCATCAACCGGTGACGGAATCTCGACCACAGCTTTATCGTTTTGGACTTCAGCTAAGACATCATCTTCTTTTACCACATCACCAGGCTTTACAAACCATTTCACAATTTCGCCTTCGTGAATACCTTCACCGATGTCTGGCAGTTTAAATTGATACGCCATGCCGTTCCCTCCTTATGTCTTATTAAGAAAAACAAAATCAATTAGTCATTAAAAGTTATAGATTTCTTTTGCTTTTTCGTATACATCGTTTTCATCTGGAAGCCAGACGTTTTCGGCAGCAGAGAATGGGAAAACCGTATCTGGAGCAGAAACACGGCCGACTGGTGCCTCTAGGCTGAGGATCGCGCGCTCATTAATCTCAGCGATAACATGAGAAGCGATTCCAGCTTGTCTTTGGGCTTCTTGAATTACCACTGCACGGTTCGTTTTTTCAACTGATTTCACAATCGTCTCTACATCTAATGGACTGATCGTACGAAGGTCAATAACTTCAGCAGAGATACCGTCTTTTTCAAGCAATTCAGCGGCTTTCACAGAAGTTTGAACCATTGCACCATAAGCGATTAACGTAATGTCTGTTCCTTCACGCACAATGTTAGCTTTCCCGATTTCAACGGTGTATTCGCCTTCAGGAACTTCACCGCGGAATGAGCGATAGAGTTTCATATGCTCTAAGAAAATCACAGGATCGTTATCTCTTATAGCTGAAATTAATAATCCTTTTGCATCATAGGGGTTCGAAGGGATCACAACTTTAACGCCTGGTGTTTGATAGAATAAACCTTCTAAGCTGTCCGCATGAAGTTCTGGCGTTTTAACGCCTCCACCAAATGGTGAACGAATCGTAACTGGCGCTGAGAATTTACCTCCAGAACGATAGCGAAGACGAGCTAATTGTGAAGCAACGCTGTCCATGGCTTCAAATACGAAACCAAAGAACTGGATTTCCATAACAGGACGAAAATCTTGCATGGCAAGTCCGAGTGCAAGACCGCCAATTCCGGATTCAGCAAGAGGCGTATCAAATACGCGATCTTCCCCAAATTCGTCTTGAAGACCTTCAGTGGCGCGGAATACACCACCGTTTTTACCTACGTCCTCACCGAATACAAGGACGTTCTCATCGCGCTTTAATTCAACGCGCATAGCATCTGTAATGGCTTGAATCATCGTCATTTGCGGCATGGCTTATTTCGACTCCTTCTTACGGTATTCTTCTAACTGTTCACGAAGGTTATGTGGCAGCTCCTCAAACATAATTTGAATGAGATCCGTCACTTTTTGTTTTGGTGCGCTATCGGCTTCTTTCATAGCGGCTTTGATATCTTCTTTAGCTTGATCCACTACTTTTTCTTCTTCTTCTTGTGACCAAAGCCCTTTGCCTTCTAAGTATTTGCGGAAACGAATAAGCGGATCTTTCTTTTCCCATTCGTTATCTAATTCGTCCGTACGATAGCGGGTTGGGTCATCCCCTGCCATCGTATGAGGGCCATAACGATAAGTAAGCGTTTCAATTAATGTTGGGCCTTCACCTTTAATTCCGCGTTCACGCGCTTCTTTTGTCGCCACGTAAACAGCGAGCGGGTCCATACCATCAACCTGTACTCCGTGAATCCCTGCAGCAATCGCTTTCTGAGCAAGCTTTGATGCAGCTGTTTGCTTTTCTACAGGAACCGAAATAGCAAAGTGGTTGTTTTGAGAGATGAAGACAGCAGGAACATTATAAGCGCCGGCGTAGTTAATGCCTTCATAGAAATCACCTTGTGAAGTGGCACCGTCTCCAAAGTAAGTAACTGAAACATTTTGTTTATTACGCTTTTTAAGACCTAAAGCCATACCAGCGTTTTGAGTACATTGAGCAGCAATAATGATTTGTGGCATAAGCGCATGAACACCATCAGGCATTTGACCGCCTTGAAAATGACCTCTTGAATAAAGGAAAGCGTTTTTCAAAGACATACCATGGAAAAGCAGCTGAGGAATATCACGGTATGATGGCAATAACCAATCGTCTTTTTCCATAGCAAAGTGACTCGCAAGCATAGAAGCTTCTTGTCCGGCAACCGGTGCATAGAAGCCAATACGTCCTTGGCGATTTAATGAAATCGCACGTTGATCCCAAATGCGTGTAAAGACCATGCGGCGCATAAGCTCTTTTAATTGATCATCTGTTAAATCAGGAACAGCCGCTTCATTCACAACTTCTCCGTTTTCATTTAGAATTTGCAAAGTCTCGAACAGATTGTCGACTTGCTCTTTGTAATGCGTTTGCAATCCCTTCACCTTTCCTTTCAAATTAGGGGTTTATAGTTTACCTCTATAATTTCTGATGAGAGCTTTCTGCGAGACCTTAAAGAAAAAAAGGGTCTTTGGTTAAGAACAGAAAAACTGTTTCACCAAAATGAAGAAAAATAATAATACAATTCCACCACATCAATTTTATAATAATTAAATTGAAAACGTCAATAACTAGGGCTTTTTTTCAAAATGAATAACTTCTGTTATACTTCTTAAACTAAAACTGTACTATCGCTGTTTTAGTATTTAATCGTGTCCTGATAATCTGTTTGGAATAAAAGTGATGCCTGTCCGGCATTTCCAAAAATAGCTTTTAAGTCTAGTATCTCCCATACAGCCCTTATCTTACCCTTTTATTTGAGCGTTTCAAAGGCATAAAAAAAGGGGGTAACGGCTGTAGTTTACCCCGAATGCTTGCCCATAATATTCATGCTTTTATAAAAGTTTTTCTTGTCCTGATTAAATTGATTCGTTGAGTTATTAAATTTATCTTTATCTGTGTTAATTTTTTTGTAAGAATTATTGACTTTATCTAGCTGAGCTTGCAGTTTCTCAACGGTAAGATTTTTTGTTTTCAGCAGATTAAAGAGAGCTGTTTCTTGATCCAATGAATCTGAGTAGTCTTTATAGAGTGTTTGAAATGCTGATTTCCTATTAGACATATCGTTTATTAAAGCTTTGGCATAAGTGGCGGATTTGCCGGTTTTAACCTCTTTCAAAAGAGGGACCGCTTTCTCGAACACCTTTTCTGCTTGGTCAATACTTTCCTTTTCCTTCATTATTAAAGTTCTTCGTTTCTTGATACTCTTTAAAGCCTCTTCACTTTTCGCACTAATTTGATCAAAATGCTTCATATCAAGAGCCATTATTTCATTGTAAAGGTTTTGTTCTTTTTGTTCTTCCTGAATCAGCGGCTTTTGCTGGTCATTAAATGTTTTCTCTTCATGAGCGGCTTTCTCCATGTCGGTATAAGCCTGTTCAGCAGGACTTGCTTGTTTTGAACATCCCCCGATAAAAAGCAATCCTATTAAAGGTAAAAATAAACTAAATGTTTTAATACGATGTATCAAAATCACATCCCCCCTGACTTGATGATCTCGGATTACAAACAGGTCTATGAAAAACCAGCTCTCCATCCTAGTTCACTTAGAACCTCTCCCTATGATATTATAATAAAATAAGCTGCTATTTAAGAACAGGCTTCGTTTATTATATAAAGGAGTGTACCACATATGTTAACCATGGAGGACATTGTACGCGAAGGCCATCCTGCCCTTCGCAAGGTTTCTAAGGAAGTCACGCTCCCTCCGAGCGAGGAAGAAAAAGAAATCTTACAAAAAATGATGGAATTTCTTAAGAACAGCCAGGATGATGAACTAGCTGAAAAATATAAACTGCGGGCAGGGATAGGTCTTGCTGCACCACAGATTGCTATAAACAAACGAATGATTGCTATTTATTTAATAGAAGAGGATGGCAAAGTACACGAATACGCTTGGTTTAATCCAAAAATTATTAGCCATTCGGTCGAGGAAACCTATCTTGAAAGCGGTGAAGGCTGTTTGTCAGTCGATCGTGAAGTGGAAGGCTATGTCCCGCGTTACGCCCGCATACGAGTAAAGGCCTATGATTTGTCTGGGAAAGAAGTTTCAGTAAAATTGAAAGGTTTGGCAGCCATTGCCGTTCAGCATGAAATCGATCATCTCGATGGCATCATGTTTTATGATCGAATCAATAAAGAGGATCCATTCAAAATTCCAGATGGCGTTCCAAAAAAATAAAAAAAAAAAAACAGGCGTTCACATAAAAGTGAGCGCCATTTTTTTAATGATTTGGCCGTCTCGCTCAGCTAGCTGGAATTAAACCGAGCTTCTGCAAACCGAATGCGATTCCGTCTTGATCCACCGGTTTCGTTACATCACGCGCTGCCTCTTTTGCCGCCTGTACAGCATTTCCCATTGCAATCCCATGTCCGACAAACTTAAGCATCTCAATATCATTCAGTCCATCTCCAAAAGCCACAGCCTCTTCAGGAGCAATGCCAAGGTAACTCAACATCGCATGAATCCCCTTCGCTTTGCTTCCGCCTTTTGGAATAACATCCATTGAATGTTCATGCCATTGAATCGTATCGAACACATGATGATCGTCCAAATAAGTTGGAACATCTTCTTTTTCGAAAAAGAGCAAGGCCTGATAAATCTCATTTTCCTTATAAAAATGGGGATGATAGGCTGGGGCTGGATGTTTTAAGGATTCAAAACTAGTTAGGATAAAAGGGTGATTTTTTTGGTTAGCCCCCATTTGCTCGCTCCCTAAATAAGCTAATGGATGTTGATGGGATTCCGCTAATTCCAATAAGTGATCCATATCTTGTATTTTAAAAGGGTTCTTATAGATCTCCTTATCCCCTACTCGAACATATTGACCATTATAGCTAAGGTAAGACTGAATGCCTAATTCCTGTCGAATGTGCTGATGCATAAAAGGAGCCCGCCCAGTCGCAATCGCTGTATAGATTCCAGCCTCTTGCAGTTTGGCAACGGCCTTCATCGCCGAGACCGGGAGTTTTTTATGCTGATTTAACAACGTTCCATCTATATCGAAAAATACAATCTTTGGTTTCATAGGTACCTCCCCAGAAGATGTTGGTTTGTTCAATTCATTGATTATAACACTCAAGAGACTATACATAAATGAAATTTACAAGAGTTTAACAGACGTGTCTAAGCTTGTCCTCATTTGTTAAGACTAACTAACGAACACTTAAATGTCCTTTTGTGTCCAAGATCAGCATTAAAATGTATATATTGCACAAACTAACCCTAACCGTTAGAGACTCTAACGGTCCCATCAGCACCCGCCCACAAAAGCTTCAACACGAGGAGGGTATTTATGATTAAAAGGGTTAGAAAGCGGTTGGTTAGGCGAATGAAGGATCTTTTGACCAACAATCGATTGGCTCAAGTTTAAGCTAAAGTTTAGCACCGTCCTCCCCCCTTATAAAGGGGCTGGGGCGGCGACTATTTGCTGTTTCCATCCTTAATCTTAACTTTTTCTGGCTAAAACATGAAATTTCAAGAGACATCCTATATAATAGATATATCTTCGTGTTCCTTTGTACGCCATCAATAGGACATGATTTAAATGAGGAATAATGATTTTTAGGTTGTTCTTAACAAAGAGACTAAGGATCTTAAGATTAGATGGACGACCCAAGATCCTTTACTCCATTGTTAGAACAACATATATAAGGAGAGGTTTACAAAGATGATTTACAAAGTTTTGTATCAAGAATCCATTGCACAAGTGCCTGTAAGAGAGCACACACATTCGATGTTTGTCGAAGCAGAAAGCGAACGAGAGGTTCGGAAGCAGTTAGCAAATCGGGGTTATAATATTGAATTTATTCAAGCTGTGGACGGAAAATTCTTGGAATACGAAATGCAAAGCCAAGATTTTAAAGTGGAGAAATTTTAATGAAGTTTGTTAAAAACCACCAAACGGCCGTTTTTGCCTTGGGTGGGCTCGGTGAAATTGGTAAAAACACATACGGCATTCAATTTCAGGACGAAATCATTCTAATTGATGCAGGGATTAAATTTCCTGAAGATGAACTGCTAGGCATTGATTACGTTATCCCCGATTATACGTATTTAGTGAAAAATCAAGAAAAAATAAAAGGTCTCTTTATCACCCATGGTCATGAAGACCATATTGGCGGAATTCCTTACCTGCTTAGAGAAATTAATGTTCCGATCTATGGCGGAAAGCTCGCAATTGGTCTTATTCGCAACAAATTAGAGGAACACGGCCTGTTACGGTCAGCTAAGTTAAATGTCATTCAAGAAGACGATGTTATTAAATTCCTCAAAACATCGGTTTCCTTCTTCCGTACGACCCACAGCATTCCAGATTCCTATGGGATTGTTGTTAAAACACCGCCTGGAAACATCGTTCATACCGGGGATTTCAAATTCGATTTTACCCCCGTTGGCGAACCAGCTAATATAACAAGAATGGCTGAAATTGGAGCAGAAGGCGTACTCTGCTTATTATCGGACAGCACCAACGCTGAAGTACCCAACTTCACCATGTCCGAGAGACAAGTTGGGGCTAACATCACAGATATTTTTCGCAAGGTAACGGGTCGTATTATCTTTGCTACCTTCGCGTCTAACATTCACCGCCTTCAACAAGTGGTGGAAGCAGCGGTTAAAACCGATCGCAAAATTGCCGTTTTTGGCCGCAGTATGGAAGCCGCTATTACCATCGGTCAAGAACTTGGCTATATTACAGCTCCAAAAGATACCTTTGTTGATTCACAAAAGATCAATCGTCTTCCTGAAGACAAAGTCACCATTCTTTGTACGGGAAGCCAAGGGGAACCAATGGCTGCCTTATCGCGTATTGCCAATGGAACTCATAGACAAATCCAGATTAATCCAGGAGATACCGTTGTCTTCTCCTCCTCCCCAATACCTGGTAATACGGTAAGTGTTAATAAAACCATTAACCAATTATACCGGGCTGGCGCAGAGGTTATTCACAATAAAGTGAGTGATATTCATACCTCGGGTCACGGCGGACAGCAGGAGCAGAAACTCATGCTGCGATTAATCAGACCAAAGTTCTTTATGCCTATTCATGGTGAATTTAGGATGTTAAAAAAGCATACAGAGCTTGCTGATGATTGCGGAATTCCATTTGAAAATTCCTTTATCATGGATAACGGGGACGTCCTCGCCCTCGATAACCAGACAGCTGAGATTGCTGGAAAAATTCCATCTGGTTCCGTTTATGTAGATGGAAGCGGGATTGGTGATATCGGTAATATTGTTCTCAGAGATCGCCGCATTCTTTCCGAAGAAGGACTTGTTATCGTCGTACTCAGTCTCAATATGAAAGAGCACAAAGTCCTCGCTGGACCTGACCTTATCTCACGCGGTTTTGTCTATATGCGTGAATCAGGGGATCTCATCAATGATGCACAGGCCCTTCTTGCTGAGCACATTAAAACCGTTATGGACAAGAAGACCTCTCAATGGTCTGAAATTAAGAGTGAGATTACCGATACACTTGCTCCGTTCTTATACGAAAAGACAAAGCGTCGTCCGATGATTCTGCCAATCATTATGGAAGTCGATCCGACAAACGCTTAAATACGAATGGAAAAGCAGAGCTTGATCATCAAGCTCTGCTTTTCTTTTATGATTCTTTTCCGATTTCAGGTAAGATGGTTCGACTAATTTTCTTGTCTAAATCCTCATAGGCAAAATACTCAATCGTGCTATATAATTCTTCACGGGTTTGCATGTCAGCTAAAGATGCTTTCTGAGTCCCTTCTTCGGCAATCGCCCGAAAGACACGTTCATAGGCTTTTGCGGCCACCCGTAAGGACGTCACGGGATAAATAACCATGCTATACCCAAAGGATTGAAATTCACTTGCGCTATAATAAGGCGTTTTTCCAAATTCAGTCATGTTAGCAAGAAGAGGTGCTTTTATTCGTTCACTTGCCAGTTGAAAGTCCTCTTGTGATGTGAGGGCCTCTGGGAAGATAGCATCCGCGCCTGCTTCCACATACCGATTCGCGCGCTCAATCATCGCTTCGATCCCTTCAACCGACTTCGCATCTGTCCGAGCGACCACAACTAAGGATGGGGCAACTTCCTTTATCGCTTCAATCTTTTGCACCATATCCGGAGGACTGACAAGCTTCTTACCGTTCAGATGGCCGCATTTCTTCGGCAGGTCTTGATCCTCAATTTGAACGGCTGCCACTCGATGCTCAACCATTTCCCGAGCCGTCCGGACGACATTTAATACCCCGCCATAACCTGTGTCAATATCCACAAGAACGGGAAGGTTAGTTGCACGAATGAGATCGCGTGCCCGAACAGCCATTTCTTCTGATGTAATCATGCCAAGATCAGGCAGACCGCGGCTTGCAGTATAAGCCGCGCCTGACAGATAAAGGGCCCCAAAACCAGCCTGTTTGGCGACGAGCGCTGCCATCGCATCATGAGCACCTGGAATTTTTAGAATATCAGACTGTTTCACTAATTTCATAAACTTTGCAGCAAGCTCCTGCTGATCCAACTCTTCATTGACAAGCCAAGACATGCTAACCGCTCCTTTTTAGATCACGAAAAGATCCATAAATTCATTAACAGTGGTAGACTTAAGCTCTGTTTCATCTAGCAAAAGACTGAGTATGCGTTCTGATTGCTTAGAAGGAAAACGCGTTTTCAGATTCTCTTCAAATTTCTCGATTAATAATGGAATTCCTTCATTTCTTCTCCGTCGATGTCCGATTGGATACTCAACCTCTATTTCCTCAGTTTTTGAGCCATCTTTGAAAAAGACCTGAACGGCGTTTGCAATGGAGCGTTTGTCTGGATCCAAGTAATCCATACTGTAAGCCTTGTTTTCCACTGTTTCCATTTTTTCTCTTAACGCATCAATGCGCGGGTCCCTAGCCACCTCATCTTCATAATGATCAGCTGTTAAGTCACCAAAAATTAATCCGATCGCGGTGATATATTGGATACAGTGATCCCGGTCTGCTGGATTATGCAAAGGACCTTTTTTATCAATAATGCGAATGGCCGATTCATGTGTTGTAATGACGACTTTATCAATTTCATCCAAGCGATCCTCTACTTGTTCATGCAGCTGGATGGCGGCCTCAGCAGCTGTCTGGGCATGGAACTCAGCCGGAAACGAAACTTTAAACAAGACATTTTCCATGACATAGGAAGCAAATGGACGAGCCAATCTTAATTCCTTTCCGCCAAACAGAACATCCTGAAAGCCCCAGCCTGGTGCGCTCAACGCGGTTTGATAGCCCATCTCGCCTTTTAGTGACATCAGGGCAAGACGGACAGCCCTGCTTGTCGCATCACCCGCCGCCCAAGATTTGCGAGAACCCGTATTAGGCGCATGACGGTATGTGCGGAGACTAGAATTATCAATCCAAGCATTCGATACCGCATTAATGACTTCCTGCTTAGAACCACCTAAAAGGGCCGTGACAACAGCTGTTGAGGCAACTTTAACAAAGAGCACATGATCCAGTCCAACACGATTCAGGCTATTTTCCAAGGCCAAGACGCCTTGAATTTCGTGGGCCTTGACCATCGCTTCTAAAACAGTCTTCACAGTGAGAGGCTTTTTACCCTCTGAAATCTTCTTCCGGCTCAAATAATCCGCTGCCGCTAGGATTCCTCCTAAATTATCAGAGGGATGTCCCCACTCAGCCGCTAACCACGTATCATTATAATCTAACCAACGAATCATACAGCCAATATTAAAAGCCCCTTGTACCGGATCTAACACAAAGGAAGTCCCAGGTACTCTAACCCCATTTGGGACAACCGTTCCTGGTACAATAGGTCCTAAGTGCTTGGTACATTCAGGATAACGAAGGGCCAAGAAACCACAGCCCAATGTATCCATCAACACGTACCTAGCCGTTTCCAGTGCTTCTTGACTCGTAATTTTATGATTAACCGCATAATCAGCTATTTTTTCTAACAAAGTATCTGTTGCCTGCCGTTCAACATTTGTTGATGTCGTTGACATGTTTAAATGCATCCCTTCTAGATTAATAGTTTATGGATGAAGCTTACGTGGACCTGTATAGTTAACGCGCGGCCGGAATAAACGGTTATGACTATGCTGTTCAATGACATGGGCGCCAAGGCCTACTGTTCGCGAGGCAAAGAAAATAGGTGTATATAACTCGATCGGGATATTTAATAAATAATAAACAGGTGCTGCATAATAATCCAAATTTGGATAAAGCCCCTTCTCCTCGCGCATCAAGTTCTCACCCAATTCACACATGGCAAATAGATCTTCTCGGTTTTTCTCAGCAGAAAGCTTCTTTAAAGCCTTCTTCATCAACATTGCACGAGGATCCATTTTTTTCATATAAACGCGATGACCGAAACCCATGATTCGTTCTTTATTGGCCAATTTTTCAGTCAGCAGCTTTTGGAATCCATCCTCTGTCTTGGCTTCTAACAACATGTACATGACCGCTTCATTAGCACCGCCATGCAGATGTCCTTTTAATGAGGCAACGGCACCTGTCAAAGCGCCATAGATATCCGAAAGAGTCGAAGCAATAACACGTGCTGTAAAAGTGGAGTTTGGCATTTCATGTTCACTATAAACAGCTAGAGATTGATCAAAGATGGTTTCCTCTAATTCAGTCGGAACTTTTCCAGTAATCATATACAAGAAATTGGCACTGAAAGAGAGTTCCTGTTTTGGTTCATAAGTCTTTTCATCGTGAAGCACATGATAACTGTTGGCGACGATATTTGGTATCTTCGCGAGCAACCGAAATGCCTTTTCGAGATTGGCTTCTTCTGAGCGGTCGTTCAGTTTTGGATCAAAACCAGCTAAGGCTGACAAGCCCGTGCGCAGCGCATCCATCGGGTGTGTTTGCTTAGGAAGACGTTTAAAGATTTCTGTAATCGCTTCCGGAATGTCATATTCCTTTTTTAACTGCTCTTCAAGATAAAGCCGTTCTTCATGAGTCGGAAGCTTTTGATTTAACAAGAGATAGACAATGTCAAGGTATGTTTTCTTTTCTGCCAATTCAATAAGATCATAACCGCGAAGGACAATTTCTTCCTGTTCAACATCCAAAAAAGAAATGGCCGTTTCAGAAGCAATAACCCCTTCTAAACCGGGTTTAAAATCCACTTGCTTTTCCATGTACCCGCCTCCTGAAAAATTAATAAACGCTACCGCCTATTGATTGCGCTTCCAACTATTTAACTAGTTTAAATTAAACAATAATAACGAATATAAGATAAGTATAGCTAAGTTAGAAAGCGATTTCAATAAAGACAGAATTTACAAGCCCTAAAAAAAGAGAGCGTGTCCTTTAAGACATCCCTCTCTTTTTATCTACTCTTCTAAAAGCTGGTTTTTAAACCGGTCAATGTCGACATCGGCACCAATGACAATTAAAATGTCGCCTTCTTCTACAATTTGATCGGCGCGTGGTGACACATTAATCGAAGACCCCTTTTTAATCGCAACGATATTGACACCAAATTTGGCCCGAACATCAAGGTCAACGAGCGACTTTCCATGCATTTTTTGACCCGACACCACTTCCAAGATACTATGTTCATCCGACAGTTCAAGATAATCTAACACATTTGTCGAGGTAATATTATGTGCAAGTCTGGCACCCATATCACGTTCAGGGTGGATGACATGATCAGCCCCAATTTTTCTGAGCACCTTCTCATGATAATCATTTTGCGCTTTAGCCGTGACTCTTGGTACTCCCATTTCTTTTAAAATAAGAGTCGTTAGGATACTTGCTTGTATATCATCACCAATTGCCACAATCACATGGTCAAAATTGCGCAATCCAAGGCTTTTAAGAACGTTCTCATCGGTAGAATCGGCAATAACCGCATGTGTCGCAATAGTGCTAAACTCATTAACACGATCTTCATCTGAATCAATAGCTAACACCTCGGCACCTTGTTCACTCAATGTGCGACAAATCGCCCCTCCAAAGCGCCCTAATCCAATAACAGCAAATTGTTTTTTCATTCTCCCCATCCTTTACAAGTCCCAAGTGATTTGCTCTTTCTAAGCTTTTTCTTTGTGCTTCGTGTCGTCCTTTTTTCCATAATCATGCCGGAAGCGGACCAGTCGAAAAACAAGAATCAAAGAAGGAAACAGTAAAGCTAGCCCCATTATGAAAGCAAAATAAATATCAGCCCGAATCCCATGCAGGCTTGAAAGTTCTTTTACTTTTATATAAGGATAAATGATATAGGGCAAGTGAGATATCCCATACCCAAAGAACGCAAAGAAATATTGTAAGGCAGCCAATATAAAGGCGACTCCCAAACGAATCTTCCGAAAGACCAGTGTGACGGCACCAAGCAAGCAAACGAGTGAGAGGATAAACATCCAGGCTTCATCTAAGCTTTTCATAAAGTGCTCAGGATTTTGCTGCTGCAAGGCTACAAATACAAGGGCACTGGCTAAGACGGTAGGACCGCTCCAAAAAAGAGCATATCCTCTTAGTTTCTCAAGGGCAAGATCATCCTTCACCTTTGTCGCATAAAAAGCAAGAAACATTGCACTTATATAGAGAACCGAAACAATAGAAAGAAACACCACTGACCAGGCATAAAAGTTGGTCAAAAATAAAGACCAATGGAAGATAAGCCTTCCTTTCTGATCATCTAAATAGCCACCTTCACTCACCGTTAATGCTGATGAGAGTACAGCAGGTAAACATAAACCGATTAATCCATATAAAAGGGTCCATAAGCGAAAACCTTTTCGATGTGTCCTACTTAATAAGAAGAATAATCCCTTTAAAATCAGCAAGATTAAGGCAAATACGAATGGCATAATTAGAGTAGGTCCGAGAAGTCGGGCTGCATCCGAAAAAGAATAAACAATTGCCATCATGATCACAAGTAAACCAACACTTATTGATTCCCAAAAAGGAGAAAGAAATTGCTGGATAATCTCTCCCAACCCGTTTCGCTCTCCATAAAGGGTTTCATAGCTGGCAAAAAAACCGGCGCCAAAATCCACGGAGGCTACAATGATATACCCATATAACAGGATCCAAAACAGCGTCATCCCAATCCATTCAGGCATTCCTTCTAACCCCCTGAATACAAATATTTATATCATTTTATAAGTATAACAACCTTTGTAGAGACAGACCTCAGCAAACAGTTATTTTGTCAGCAAAGTCAGTTATAAAAACAAAAACTCATTACTTTTTTAGCCATCAAGCAAGATTCTGTGCCAATTTGCGAAAAATCCACTTCTTTTGATCAAGATTTTAAGCAATAGTCAGTTATAAAAACAAAAACTCATTACTTTTTTAGCCATCAAGCAAGATTCTGTGTAGATTTGCGAAAAATCCACTTCTTTTGATCAAGATTTTAAGCAATAGTCAGTTATAAAAACAAAAACTCATTACTTTTTTAGCCATCAAGCAAGATTCTGTGTAGATTTGCGAAAAATCCACTTCTTTTTGATCAGGATTTTAAGCAGAGGTCTGTCCCTTAAAAAACCCTACATATATTCTATCAAACCTCCTGCTTGCGTGTCATCATGAGTTACTCCTTTGAACCAACTTCATGCAGGTTTGCTCTTAAAGAAGCCCGCATAACATTACCGTCCACTATTGGTCTTATCCAGTAATCCATATTTAACTTTAAACCGGGTTAAAATCTTGATCCAGCTTTTACTAAAAAGAGCAAGAAGGACAACATTACAAATCGCATGAATGGAGTCAAAATAAAAGCTCGCCGCATAAAGGGAGAACCATTCAGAAAACGATACTAAATGAAGGCTTAATACCTCCCACACATTCATTACCCAGCCAAACAGATAACCCGCTATTGCACCAAAAAGGCAACGAACCCAGATCCACTCGCTCCATTTCCACCGTCCCATTACCCCCGCTGCTCCACCAATCGAGCCCCATGCGAACATCTGCCAAGGCGTCCATGGACCCTGTCCTAACATCATGTTGGAAACGAGGGCGGCAAGACATCCCACCACAAAACCACTTTCACCACCAAAAGTCAGACCAGTAACGATAATGACAAATGTGGTTGGCTGAACACTTGGAAGGGAAGCAAAGGGAATCCGGCTAACTGCCGCTACCCCAGCGAGAACAGATAAAAGGACTAGTTCACGTGCCTTTAGCTTTTTTCTTTCAAAACGAAACATCATGAGGAGAAAAGCTCCTATGAGGATCATTAAACTTAAAAAGAGACTGTGACCTGGCATCCAAATCATTCCTGCTGCACCTATCCCAACTAACAAGAATAGAGCCACCATTAACAGCCGGGACACGCGATCCATCGCTTTTCAGCCTCCTCTACTGTGACAACCTCAGGAAGCCGCTCATGATTGCGCGTTAGGCGATTAATGGCTGTCGTATAAAAGGTGTTTCCTTTAAAAAAGGATTCAGGCGGGCCTTCCGCTGTTAGTTTTCCTTGAAAGAGCAAGGCACAGTTTGTCGCATACTTTGCTGCAAATTCGATATCATGCGTCACAATAACAAGCGTTCTCCCCTCCTCTTTTAACTGCCAAAACTCCTCACCGAGCTGCTCTTTCATAAATGGATCCATCCCTTTTGTCGGCTCATCAAATAGGAGGATCTCTGGCTGCCAGAGAAGGGAACCAATAAGAGCCACACGTTGCTGTTCACCGCCGCTCAAGTCATAAGGGTGTTTATCTTTAACAGCCTGAAGCTCATATTTCTCTAAATAAAAGTGAATGAGCTCCTGTCCATTCTCAATTTCATGTTGCTGGACAATAGCCTGCAATTCCTTCATGACCGTATCATGTATAAAAAATAACTTTGTATTTTGTGGAAGATAGCCAAAAAGCGGCTTGGAATGCCCTTTTACTTTCTTCCCTTTATAAATTAAGGAACCCGTTTGAGGCTGAGCCAATCCAGCCAAGACCTTTAAGAGGGTTGATTTCCCTGCACCATTGGCACCCAAAATTGCAAAGATATCCCCTTGTTTGACCGAAAGTTCAAGATCATCTAGAACAAGTGCAGAATCACGTGAGTACTTAAAATCTAAGCGGCGTGTCTCGAGAATGAGAGGCTGATTCGTTTGAGAAACCTTGGCGTCCGGCCGAACCTCTTCCCTTTTTTTCTGAACGACCGTTAAATGTGACAGCCACTCCCGCCCCTCTTTAACCGTTAAAGGTGAGAGCGCAGACGGTTCATTTGAAAAAGTTAGATAAAGCCTTGCTAAACTTGGCAAATAAGTCATGTACCGATCATCGGATGCCTTTTTGATTTCTTCGAGAACAGCTCTGGGGGCTCCATTATAAAGGATACGTCCCTCATTCATTAGAACGAAACGATCAGCGAGGGGGAGGACCTCCTCTAAGCGATGCTCAACCATAACGACCGTTAACCCAAATTCCCGGTTCATTTGCTCGACCAACTGCAAGAACTCTTTGGCGGTTACAGGATCGAGCTGAGCGGTGGGTTCATCTAATAAAAGAACGGATGGTTCAAGCAATAAGACGGAAGCTAAATTCAACAGTTGCTTTTGTCCACCAGAAAGCTCAATGGTTTTATTAGGAAGCAATGGTTCAAGGCCCAAGGCATGCACCATTTCAGCAACTTTTCGCCGCATTTCAGCTGTTGATACCCCCATATTTTCAAGACCAAATATAAGTTCCTCTTGAACGCGCTCCATGACAAGCTGATTCTCAGGATCCTGAAAAACAAACCCAAAGGTCTTAGCATGATCAATCGGCGACAGACTCATAAAAGGCGTATCCTTATAATAAATTTCCCCCGTCAAATAGCCATGCGGCGATATATCCTTCTTGAGAAGTCTAAGAAGTGTCGATTTGCCGCTGCCAGAAGGACCGCCAATCACAACCCATTCCCCTGGTTTAATCTCAAGATTAAGGCGATCCACAGCCGGTTTCTTCGTTTCCGGATAGCTAAAAGTTAACTGGTTCGTTTTAATGATCGCCACACAATCCCCTCCTTTCCATCGATAATGAGAGGTATAGAAAAATACAGAGCATTGACTCCCAAATAAAACCATTCTCTCCCTTGAAGGCGAAGCGTTTCAAGAACAGGCGTAAGACTTAAAATGGAATCACCTAGCCATACCCCATATAAATTAAGAATAAACAAAACAATTACAATAATAAGAACAACACCATCCTCAATTTGAAACCGAAACGGATTGTAAACAGTCCGTTTTGTTAAGCCATAGCCCCTTGCCGTCATGGAATCAGCTGTTTGGATCGCCTCTTCTAGTGACCACGTAACGAGGATCTGGACTAACCGCATAGCTGATTGAGTACGTGCAATAAGAGAACCGTGATGAACAGAAAGTCCTCTTGCTCTCTGTACGCTTTCAATCTCTCCCAGCCTATGACGAAAAAGCGGAATAAATCTGAGCGTCAACATAATTAGTAAAGCCCAACTGGGAAGAAATCTGGAAAATAAGAACAGAAAGCGGTCCGATGGGATCAAAAAATTAAAAATAGGTGTAAGAAAAAGAAGGGCCATAAGAGTAAGGGCAATCATGATCCCTCTAATCACCGCTTCAAGCATAATCGGATTACTACCTAAGTAAAACAAAATATGCTGACCACGATGATTAAATAAAGGGTTCATTAAGAAAAAAAAGAGGAAAAAGACAAGTGTTGTCCATCCCCATTGTTTAAAATAACGACCGCGATCATTATAGACGATATAAAGCCCAAGGATGATCACGTCCACAATTAAAAAGTCCGGATGCTGACACAGCGTTACCAATATAAAGCCGCCCACAAGGTAGATTAGACAAGTAAAAGGGTGAAACGTTTTAAACGGCCTATTCATTCGCTATTCCTCTGTTGTTGTATAGACCCATTGAAGCACATCTCCAGACTTGATCGCTGTTATTCCCGCACTTTTCGTTAACGATTGCTGATTAAGCTTAGCTACCCAGCCGCTCTTTGGACCGTGATCAAACTCATACAAATTATCAATACCTTCTACATAAGCAGATGCCCCTGTTCCGCGGACACTTGATTGAATCCCTTTCGTTTTTAATAGTCTTAAAGTGACACTTAGAAATGTATCTCCATTATTAATCGTAACTTTTGTTGGTCCTACAATAACATGATTCTCATACCCGATTATGGATATTGTCACCTGTTGTGAATGGGAAGTGTCAGTCGGTGATTTCTCCGATCCGGATGTGTCTTCTTTACTTGCATTAGACGCTGTCGACTTATTTTTGGTCGTTGATTCCGTCGTCTTTGGCTTTGACACCGATGAAGAGGCTGGAGTGCTTACAGCCCTTTTAGTTGAAGTCGAACTTGTTTGAGAGGTCGATGATTGAGTAACGGTTTCTTTTTTATCATTAGAAGAAGGCTTCGATGCTTCTTTTTTTAAAGGTGCTTGGCTACTCGTTTCGGTCTTCTTTTTCTCTGGAGTTCCGCTTGAACTTGTTGATTGGTTAGTTGCTTTGTCAGAGGCTTTCTTAGTGGAGGTCTGACCTGCGACTGCCTTGGCAGAGGTTTGATCTTTGCCCGCCTGCATCGTCTGCTTTGGTTCCCCTGATGAGCTTGCCCCAGATATCGGTGTCACCGTGTCTTTCTGACAGGCGATTAGACTCAAGAGCAGGAATGACAGGACGACTAATTTGATGATGGTTTGATAGCTTACTTTCATGATGTCCTCCTATGCCTTGCTTGGGTAAGCGTAAATAATATACCGTTTTGGCGCATTACCGATGTAATAAAATGGATAACAAGTGGTCAGAACTAATTCTTCTTTAGGCTTTGTCGAATGGATGATCGTCTTGTCATCCGCCATTACAATTTTTGTATGATCCACGGTGTAAGTAAAGGTTCCAAAAGGGAAATGGAGAATGATCTGATCCCCTTTTTCTAAGTCACCGACATGTCGAAAAACCGTATCTCGATGACCTGACAAGACAATTTGATTATGTTGCCCGGGAAATGATGATGTCGAATAATGTCCGACACCTTTAGCTAATTGATTTTCATTGGTCCCTTCCACAATTGGCAACGTGGCCTTTAGTTTAGGAAGATCCATTAACCCAATCGTATCCCCTTTATATGGGTTGAAATTTTTTAGCGATATAGAATCTTTTGGCATCGTGGATAAGGCTTCTGCCTTTTTTAATGTAACTTTCTCTTGTTTATGCCCGTGCCAGATATGAAAAGTTCCATAGCCACAGATCAATAGACCTGCAGCTATGAACAGAATGGGTATAAGTCGTGTGAGTTTCACGGTTAATGAATCCCCTTTTTCAACCAAAATCTTGCACTTAAACCCACACCTATCAATAAGAATCCTAGAATTAAATAATTATAATAAAAAGTTGCGGTTTCAGGTAAAGCGGCTCCTGTTGTGTCAGCTGAAGTCGCTGGCTTTTCAAGAGAGGCAGTTTGCTTTGCCGGAGATACAGTGGATTTTGAAACTTTCGCTGGATCTGAAGCTTTTACAGGTGTCCATTTAAATGAATAGAGATACCCCTGTTGTAAGAGTTGATGATCTGCCGCAAGCGCTAAGAAAGCTTGTTGAGTGGAAAAAGAGCTTTCATCATTGGCTTGCCAGTCGAATCCCCCATCTTTTTGTTGATAAGACAGAAGATAGGCCATCAAAGTTTTACCATCTTTCAAAACATAATCCGCACTGTTCGGATCGACACCGTTAGAGGCGAGTCCAATGATAAGCTGTGCAGCAGTCGAGCTATTATCCAGCTTATCGGCCTTCATTTGATCAGCTATATACACTTCCGCTTTTTGTATAGCTGTTTTAGTTTCTGCCGAATGGGATTGAGACAGTGCGGTTAGAGCCATTCCCGTTGTATCTAGATCGCTCGTCTTACTGCCGTCCCAAGCCCAGCCGCCATCCGTATTCTGAGCTTTAAGAATATAAGTTTCTAGCTTCACTTTCGTCCATTTTGCATGATTTGGAACAGGAAAATCAGCGCTGTTTAGGGCGATTAAACCAAATAACACGCCATTTAAGCCTTGCTTTGTTAGATCCCCATTATATATATTTTTCACAAGGTTATAGCCGCCTACATTGGTCGGATCTCCACCTGCTGCAAGAATGCCAAGGGTATAGCGCTCTGTATCCGTCACAGAGTGGAAAGAACCTTTTGCATCCCGAACGGTTTGCGTCACTTGTTTTAAATAACTGGCTGGGACCGTCTTTCCGGATTTAGCAAGAGAGATTGCCTCCCATTCAGATACCCCATTTTTTAACACATAGGAATTTGCTTGATTGATAGCGTTGGATAATTGCGCGCTAGTAATCTGTGTCACGTTTGTTTGAGAGGGTTGAGATGGCGTTGCGACATCGGACTCCTTTAGAGTGATGGTCAACTGGTCGCCGCCTTGAACTTTCGCCTGACTAATGTCAGATACGGTCGTTTTGGTTCCTTGATGATCGTCTACAATGTTCCACGTGTGCGTCGAATCTGACTTAAAATCACCAATTGATTGGAGATCTTGACCCGATAAAGTGACGTTATAAAAAGCTTGCATATTTTTCAAAACGGTCTGTACGGTTTCATCTGCCTGAACTTTTACAAAAGTGGACGTGGTTCCATACGTTTTATCCGGTATAGTGACGGACACTTCATCGTTTAAAGTACCCGTACCTGGATGATACTCAAATAAGAGTTGATCTCCGTCTTTTGGTTTATA